>JBIQHU010000240.1:0-4041 GCA_044508395.1 Mycobacterium sp.
TCTTCGGCGGCAGCCTCGGCGAGGTCTACGGCGAGAAGATCGTCAAGGTCCAGGAACTCGCGATCAAGACCGGACGACCGCTGATCGGCATCAACGACGGTGCCGGTGCACGTATTCAAGAGGGTGTCGTCTCACTCGGCTTGTACAGCAACATCTTCCATAACAACATCCTGGCTTCCGGTGTGATCCCGCAGATCTCGCTGATCATGGGCGCCGCGGCGGGTGGGCACGTCTACTCCCCCGCGCTCACCGACTTCGTGATCATGGTCGACCAGACCAGCCAGATGTTCATCACCGGACCGGACGTCATCAAGACGGTCACCGGTGAGGACGTCACGATGGAGGAACTCGGCGGCGCGCACACCCATATGGCCAAGTCCGGCACCGCGCACTACGTGGCGACGGGCGAGCAGGACGCGTTCGACTACGTCCGCGAATTGCTGTCGTACCTGCCGAGCAACAACTACTCCGACCCGCCGCGCTATTCAGCAGTGGTTCCCGAGGGCGCGATCGAGGACGATCTCACCGAAGAGGACCTCGAGCTGGACACGTTGATCCCCGATTCGCCGAACCAGCCGTATGACATGCACGAGGTCATCACGCGCATCCTCGACGACGACGAGTTCCTCGAGGTGCAGCAGGGTTACGCGCAGAACATCGTGGTCGGCTTCGGCCGCATCGAGGGCCGCCCGGTGGGCATTGTGGCCAACCAGCCGACCCAGTTCGCCGGCTGCCTGGACATCAACGCCTCCGAGAAGGCGGCCCGCTTCATCCGCACTTGCGACTGCTTCAACGTGCCGATCGTGATGCTGGTCGACGTTCCGGGCTTCCTGCCGGGCACCGACCAGGAATACAACGGCATCATCCGACGCGGGGCCAAGCTGCTCTACGCATACGGAGAGGCGACGGTCGCCAAGATCACCGTCATCACCCGCAAGGCGTACGGCGGTGCCTACTGCGTCATGGGCTCCAAGGAGATGGGCGCCGACGTGAACGTGGCTTGGCCGAGCGCTCAGATCGCCGTGATGGGCGCCGCGGGCGCGGTCGGGTTCGTCTACCGGCAGCAGCTCAACGAGGCCGCCAAGAAGGGCGAGGACGTCGGTGCGCTGCGCCTGCAGCTGCAACAGGACTACGAGGACACCCTCGTCAACCCGTACGTCGCCGCCGAACGGGGCTATGTCGACGCCGTGATCCCGCCGTCGCATACCCGCGGCTACGTGGCGACCGCGCTGCGTCTGCTGGAACGGAAGGTGACGCAGGTGCCGCCGAAGAAGCACGGGAATATTCCACTGTGAGCGGCGCGAACGATTCAACGCCTGTGAGCGGGGATGACACCGTGGCCGTTGATCCCCACGCGCACGAGCCGCACATCCAGGTCGTCAGCGGCCATCCGACGGAGGAGGAGCTCGCCGCGGTGATAGCCGTGCTCGCCGCCGCGTCGAGCGCCCCGGCCGAGCCGCGGGAGCAGGAAGAGAACCTGTGGGGCCATCCGGTGGACCGGCTGCGCTATTCGGTCTTCAGCTGGCAGAAGGTGACGCTGATGCAACGGACTCACATGCGTCATCGATGACGCGGGTCGTTCTAGCGTCAGCGTCACCCGGTCGTCGTAAGGTGTTGCGCCAGGCCGGAATCGATCCATTGGTCATCGTGTCCAATGTCGACGAGGACGCCGTCATGGCGACCCTGAATCCGTCGGCCACGCCAACTGAGGTCACCACCGCTCTTGCGTTGGCCAAGGCCGAGGCCGTCGTCGGACTTCTCGATGCCGCGGTCGCCGCGGATTGTGTTGTCATCGGCTGCGATTCGATGCTGTACCGCGACGGTCAACTGCGGGGCAAGCCGGCTACCGCCGACGAGGCCCGGCTGGCGTGGCAGGAGATGGCAGGCACCTCGGGTGAGCTCTTCACCGGGCACAGCGTGATTCGCTTGCAGGACAACGCCATAACGTGGCGTGCCGCCGATGCCACCGTCACCACCGTGACCTTCGGACACCCCTCTCCCGCCGATCTCGACGCGTACGTCAGCAGTGGCGAGCCCTTGGCGGTGGCAGGCGGGTTCACCCTCGACGGCCTGGGCGGATGGTTCATCGACGCTGTCGACGGCGATCCGTCGTCGGTGATCGGCATCGGGCTGCCACTGATCCGACGACTGCTCGGCGGGAAAGGCATGTCGATCGCCGACCTCTGGTCCGCGAATCCACTCACCTAGTCCGCGCCGAGCGTGCGTCCGCTGCGAAATTCCGGTCCTCGAAGTCAAGTGGTTAGTGCAAGGGCTTAGGCGGCGGCTTGGGCGATTAAGGCGTTGAGTCGGTCGGCGGGTGTGTCCAGGTCGAGTGTGGGTCGGGGTCTTTTGTTGAGGGTGTCCTGGATTCGTTTGAGGTCTGCGGCGGTGTGGACGCGGAGGTCGGTGCCTTTTTCGAACCAGAACCGCAGCAGCCGATTGGTGTTCTCGTTGCTGCCCCGCTGCCACGGTGAATGCGGATCGCAGAAGTACACCGGGGCCTGCAGCTGCAGTGCGATGTCGACCCAGTGGGCCATCTCAGAACCCCGGTCCCAGGTGATCGTGCGGCGCAGATGGGCCGGCAACTCACTCATTGCGTCGATCATTGCGGCGGCCACCGATTCGGCGGTGTGATCGGTGGGCAGGTACAGCAGGATGGTGAACCGGGTGCTGCGCTCGACCAACGTGCCGATCGCACTGGTGCCGCGGGTGCCCAGGATCAAATCTCCCTCCCAGTGCCCGGGAACGGCGCGGTCGGCGGCCTCAGCGGGACGCTTGCTGATGGCGATCACGTCGTTGAACTTTCCGCGGCGTTCGGTGCGGCCGCGGGCCTTGCGTGCGGCACGTTTGGTCGACAGACACGTATACAGGTCGGCGCGCAGCTGGCCACGGGTCTGCACGTAGAGGCTGGTGTAGATGGTTTCGTGGCTCACCTGCATGAGCTTGTCATCAGGGTGATCGCGGGCCAACACCTCAGCGATCAGTTTTGGGCTCCACCCATCGTCCATCCAGGCGGCGATCGCGGCGCACAACTCAGGATCATCGAGTTTGAAACCTTTGGGCCGCTTAGCTTTCGCCGTTGCCCGCGCGTGGGCCAGTCGTGTGTGGTAGTCCCCGTCAGAGTTGGAGTTGCGCCTAATCGCACGGCTGATCACCGATGGACTGCGACCGAGCTGGCGGGCGATTTCGGCCTGACTGTCGCCACGGTCACGACCACGCATGATCTCTACGCGTTCGGCGAAGCTGACACGGCGACCTCGGCCGCCGGGGCGGTCGAGATCACCGGGATCTGCCAGCCCAAGATCGCCTTTACCCCTGAGAAGTTTCATCGCCCCAGCGTCACGCCACCACAACCCCGCTGCGGTCGTCGACACACCCATCTCCCCAGCGGCACGTCTTAACGGCGTCCCCTGACACACCCGGTCAAACAGCTCCCGCCGTGTTGACCTCGAGTGCGGATAACCACTCGGCATGACAACCTCCCCAAAACAATGGATGTTGTCTTGACCGAATGAATCCGCCGGTCTGCTTTTCGCGGTGTGCGCACATTCGGTGATCCGCGCGACTCGCGGAAAGACGCTTGTGCCGGCTGAGTAGGCTTTCAGTTGTGTCGCTGCCTGCCGATCCCTCCCCCGCCCTGGCCGATTACGCCCACCCGGAACGCCTGGTCACCCCCGACTGGTTGTCGGGCAACCTCGGCCGCCCCGGCTTGGCCATCGTCGAATCCGACGAGGACGTGCTGCTTTACGACACGGGCCACATCCCGGGTGCCGTGAAGATCGACTGGCACACCGACCTCAACGACCCCCACGTCCGCGACTACATAAACGGCGAACAGTTTGCCGAGCTGATGAACCGCAAGGGCATCGGCCGCGATGACACCGTCGTGATCTACGGCGACAAGAGCAACTGGTGGGCGGCTTATGCGCTGTGGGTGTTCACCCTGTTCGGCCACCCCGACGTGCGACTGCTCGACGGCGGCCGCCGTCTCTGGATCAACGACGGCCGCGACACCACCCTCGAGGTGCCGACGAAGACCTC
>JBIQHU010000241.1:0-4028 GCA_044508395.1 Mycobacterium sp.
CCGACAGCGAACGGACCGAGAGGTGACGACCCGTGGCGATGACAGCCGAGGTCAAAGACGAGCTCAGCCGCCTGGTGGTCAATTCGGTGAGCGCTCGTCGTGCCGAGGTGGCCTCACTGCTGCGTTTCGCCGGTGGCCTGCACATCGTGTCGGGTCGGGTGGTCGTCGAGGCCGAGGTCGATTTGGGCATCATCGCGAGGCGCCTGCGCAAGGACATCTACGACCTCTATGGCTACAACGCGGTGGTGCATGTGCTGTCGGCCAGCGGGATCCGTAAGAACACCCGCTACGTGCTGCGGGTCGCCAAGGACGGCGAAGCGTTGGCGAGGCAGACCGGACTGCTGGATCTGCGCGGCCGGCCGGTGCGGGGTCTGCCCGCGCAGGTGGTCGGCGGCAGCGTCGCCGACGCCGAAGCCGCCTGGCGCGGTGCATTTTTGGCGCACGGTTCACTCACCGAGCCGGGCCGGTCGTCGGCGTTGGAGGTCAGTTGTCCGGGGCCGGAGGCGGCGCTGGCGCTCGTCGGTGCGGCCCGACGGTTGGGGGTCAGCGCGAAGGCTCGCGAAGTCCGTGGCGCGGACCGGGTGGTGGTGCGCGACGGTGAGGCCATCGGTGCGTTGCTGACGCGGATGGGCGCCCAGGACACCAGGTTGACGTGGGAGGAGCGGCGGATGCGCCGCGAGGTGCGCGCGACCGCGAATCGGCTGGCCAACTTCGACGACGCCAACCTGCGGCGGTCGGCGCGGGCCGCGGTGGCCGCCGCCGCGCGAGTGGAGCGGGCACTCGAGATTCTCGGCGATACGGTGCCCGACCATCTGGCCGCGGCGGGCAAGCTGCGCGTCGAGCACCGACAGGCGTCGCTGGAAGAGCTGGGTCGTCTTGCCGACCCGCCGATGACGAAAGATGCTGTGGCGGGCCGTATCCGACGGTTGCTGTCCATGGCCGATCGCAAGGCCAAACAGGAAGGCATTCCCGATACAGAGTCGGCTGTCACGCCGGATCTGCTCGAAGACGCCTAGCGTCGACTGCACGCTTGTTATACACACTCATCGAGTAGCCACGAAAACAAGCGCGCACTCGAGGAGGTCAGTCCGCCATCTGCTTCAGCATTTCCTGATCGCCCTGCGATAGCTGCTGCAAGAGCGTGGCGAGCTCGAGCTCTGTTTGGGTGAAGCTGTCAAACGCCTTGACAGCCACCGCATCTGACATGGCGGCTTCGTCATGCGGTGCCATGGGTAGATCTCGGTAGCCGGCCATGTGCTCGGCGATGGCCGTCAATCGGTCCGCGACGTCACGGTGCGCAACCACCAGCGCCGCATACGCGTCGAGCTCATGCCTGGCCTGAAGGTCTTCGGGGTCGAGCGCCCTGGCGTGGGTTTCGAGAATCCTTGCTTGCGCAGCGAACAACTCACCGAGCTTGGCGGGGAGACTGGATCGGCTGGCCAAGCCCTGGCCGCAGGTCGATGGTTCGTCCATGGTGAAGAGTCTGCCCGATATCGGCGGTACTCAATCAGTCGCGCGGTCTACGACCGGAAATTCCAAACGCTCGCGTCAACTACGTCGGCGGTATGAGCGTCGTCCACGCGTCGGCCAATTCTGCACTGCCCTCGACGATCTCGCCAACTTCCGACACGGCAAGGCGACCCCACACAAACAGCAGAAGCTCGGCAGCGTTTGCGCGCAGAGTGACATCGGCCGATGCGAGCCTCCGCAGCATGCTGCTCTTGCCTGGTTCGGGTAGGTGAAGCGTCCACGCGGCATCGACGTCGGTGCACTCGATTCCGATGGTAGGTCCGGCCGGCGCTCCCGCACCGGCCCGCGACGACGACACGAAGACGTCGAGGTACTCGTCGATGCCGTCGGCCGCGACGACGGAGTCGATCGGATCGACCTCCTCGCCGATGGCCGATTGGACGTCCCAACGGTGGATGAGTGTCTCGTGGGCCATCCTTCTCTGCCAGAAACCGACCGACTGATCGGATCGATACCACGTCCAACACCGGTCGTCGCTCGGCGCGGACGCAAGCTGCTCGAGCATGTGAGCAGTCCCGTCGGCGAACCAGGCGGAGAAGCCCGGAGCGTCCTTCTCCGGCGGGTTCAGGGTTGCGAACAAACCGAAATCCGACGTCGGACGGCCCCGCACAACATCGCCTACCACCCGATGGGTTCCCGCGACATGCCGGGCAACGGTCCCGACCGTCCAACGATCGGACCAGGGCACTCTGGCGGAAGGGTCTCGCTCGTATGCGGCAACGATCCGGCCGGCCTCGGCGTGGGTCACGCCTGCATGGTCGATGTCCATGGTGCTCCTTGCTCATTGAGTTACTATTACAGTCGTAAGAGTAACTCTTCATGTCAATGGAGTCCTCACATGGCCCGCCCCACTGATCACGAACGCAAGCGGCAACTCCTCGATGACGTGGTGGACTACGCCGCCGCCAACGGGATTGCCAGCCTCTCGCTTCGGCCGTTGGCGACGGCGCTGGGAACCCAAGCGCCAGTTCTCCAGCACCATTTCGGGTCGAAGGAGCAACTACTCGCCCAGATCGTCAACTCGACTCGTGACCGGGTGCGTTCCCTCGGCCGCGATGCGGAGGCCGGTCAGACGCGGGCCGGCCTCAACGCCGTTTGGGAATGGGCTAGCGACCCTGAGCAGTTCGACATCATCCGACTGTTCTTCGAGACATACGCGCTCGCTCTGCGCACCCCTGAGCGGTACCAGGAGTTCCTCCAGCATGTGGTGCAGGACTGGCTCGACGAGCCCCTGGCCGCCGTCGACGAAATTTCAGCGACCATCGCCAACGCCACCATCAACGGATTGCTCCTCGATCTTCTCGCCACCGGCGATCGCAAGCGCGTCAACGAGGCGTTCGCTAGGACGCAGGCCATGCTGCACCGCCACGCGGACTCTGCCACCGGACGCAGTTGACGCACCCGCGGCGAAATCAACCGTGCGCGAGCCGAACTCGAACCAACTACGGTGGGGATATGGTGAGGATATGGAGACATTGCGAGTCGGTGCCGCCTTTCCCGATCCTCCGTTCAACGGTATGCCGAACGACGGCGGCCTCGACATCGACCTGATGGAAGCGATCGCCGAGAAGCTCAGTGCAACAGTCGATTTCATCGCCTATGACGGGCCCGACTTCAACGGCATCTTCGACGGGCTCGGACCGGACTACGACTGCGTCGCTGCCGGCACCACCGTGACACCCGAACGCGAGAAAAAGGCACGGTTCGTTCCGCCCTACCTCATCTCCGGACAGTCGCTGGCCGTCGACACCAGGCGCCTGCCGAACGTCACCTCCATCGACGACCTCGAAGGCCTGACCATCGGCGTACAACAGGGCAACACCAGCCAGCCGATCGCCGACAAACTCGTCGCCGACGGCAAGGCCAAAGAGGTCCGCGTCTACGACTACGGGACCATCCGCACCGCGCTCACCGACCTGACCACCGGCGCATGCGACGCATTCATGAAACTCGCACCGGTGCTGACCGAGCTCGTCAAGCCGATCCCGGGCGTCGAGGTGGTGCAGCGCGGCATCTCCGTCGAGCACATCGCGATCGCCGTCCCCCTGCATGACCAGGCGATGCTGAGCCGCATCACCGTCGCCCAGGCCGAATTGGAAGACGACGGCACACTGCAGCGGATCCGCGGAAAGTGGCTGGGCAACCCCTATACGGATCAGAGTCTGGCCGTGCACTGACCAGCCCGCACGTGTCGACTGTCACAGCATTAGGCTGGCCTGTGAGCATCAAGGCAAAAAAGGGAGAAACACGTGACCATCCGGGTTGGCGTTAACGGCTTCGGCCGCATCGGACGCAACTTCTACCGGGCCCTCGCGGCGCAGAAGGCCGAGGGCAAGAGCACCGACATCGAGATCATCGCCGTCAACGATCTCACGGACAACGCGACGCTGGCGCACCTCTTGAAGTTCGACTCGATCCTGGGCCGCTTCCCCGAGGACATCACCCTCGAGGGCGACGACACCATCGTCGTCGGCAGCACCAAGATCAAGGCGCTCGAG
>JBIQHU010000242.1:0-3997 GCA_044508395.1 Mycobacterium sp.
CCCGCCCATGCTGGGCAAGCCAACTCAGATGTCACCTATTCGTGCAGCAGACCCTAGATCGGTGTCGCGGAACTGCCCAGGAAGTACGCCCCGCCGTGAATGAAGAACATCACGGGCAGAGGTCGGTCCGAGCCGCCGTCGGGTGCAACGACATTGAGGGTGAGGCAGTCCTCGCTCATGGGCTGGAACTTGCCCGGACCGACGATGGTGTATCGGCGGGGCTGTGGAGCGCAGTAGCGGAATCGGTGGCAGGGTCGGACGCCGTCCCACGCTTCGACCGGCTGGGGAGCCTTGAACCGCAGCGCGCCGACTGGTGGCTTGGCGTAGGGAATGGAACGCCAGCGATTGACGCCGTCCCGCGTGAATCCTTCGATGGCGCCCGAGGTGAGTTCGGTGCGGACTGTCTTCGCTGGCATGTATCGACAATAGCGAATGACTATTCACACCAGCGCCCGGCTCTGCCGTTCAGTCGCCGTGTCGGGCACGGTTTGGCCTGCTACTGATGACTCACTCGACTTCGGTCAGCGGCCTCCACGGCCGTTCGGTGACGTCGTGGCTGATTCTTAAGCACCGGTTACTTCTTTTCAGAAGAAGAAGCTACCCATGACCGGCTATCTCCGGGCGTGCGGGGACATCCTCAGCGTTGTGAGCGTCGGTACTCGCTCGGAGAGCGGCCGGTCCATCGCTTGAAGGCGTGTGAGAAGTTAGCAAGATCGCCGTATCCGAGCTCGGTCGCGATCTGGCTTGCCGACATTGATCGGGTGATTAACAGCATCATCGCGCTCTCCCGCAGACACGACTGGCGCAACTCGCGAAAGGTGGTGCCCTCTTCGGCGAGCCGGCGTTTGAGTGTGCTGGTGGATACCGAGAGTTCGTCTGCGACCCGCTGGCAACTTCGCTGTCCGGGATCCTCGTCCAACAACCGTCTCACCTTCTTGGAGAAGGACGTGGCTCCGCTCTGCTCGTCGAGGGTCCGCCTCAGCTCGGCGACGGCGAGTCGATACGCAAGGGGATCGGAGAACCGGCACACATCATTGAGCGCGTTGACGGGAACATGAAGTAAGGACATCGGTGCGTCAAAGAACAGGCGCCCGGCTAGTACCATCTCTGCCGCGAGTTTGTTCAGGGAGACCGGCGCTGACCAACTCAAGTGGAGCGTGACGGTCAGCGCGTCACTGACGAGCATGTCCAGCAGTCGTAACAACGCCGAGCCGGTATATGTGACTGCTAAGCAGTCCAGGGCCCGATCGCCTGTGTGCCCCCAGAGCCCGACGGTGAGACCTTGGTCATTTGGACGGAATTGTGCATTGATCGCCGTGGTGATCAACGGTAGATAGGTGAGCAGCTCGACGATCTCGGCTACCGAGCCTGCGCTGACCAGCGGGACGCTCAACGGGCCGAAAGATGTCAACTGTGCCTGTCCTGCAAACGAGAAGCCGAGCAGGGTTGCCCGGTCGACGTCCAGATCGGGGTACAGATCGCGAAACCACCGCAGTGGCGCCTGGACATCGTGCTGCATCAGCGTCGCCTCGTCGGTTCCCTCGCGCGCCATGATGGTGCGAAGCCGCGCGACGGCGTCCGGGTCGAGTGCCTGGCTCTCCAGCATTTGCACGAACGCGACCGGAGGCACACCGGCGTTGCTGAACTTCACCGATCGTGCCCCCTGAGCCCAATCCACAAGTTCCTGATCCGCGCAAACATAGCGGAAGCGCTCGGATTGGACAATCCTGTTAACAAGTATTCACATTCAGGGCAACTTAAGAGGAGTCGGTAATGGCCGTTGTCACTTTTGTCTCCCACGACGGCGACAAGCACCAGGTGCCTCTCGATGAAGGCCAGTCACTCATGCAGGTTGCGACCAACAATGCAGTGCCTGGCATCGACGGCGACTGCGGAGGCGAAGCGGCGTGCGGTACCTGCCACGTCGTCGTCGATCCGCAGTGGTCCGATCAGGTCGGCTCCTCCGGCGTCGGCGAAGAGGAGATGCTCGCGATGAACCCCGAGCGTCAGCCGACCTCTCGGCTGTCCTGCCAGATGACGGCCTCCGAGGCATGGGACGGCTTGATCGTCCATCTGCCGGAGTTCCAGATGTGACGACGAAGGGAAGTGGTCAAACATGGTAAAAATCTCTGAAAAGGTCGCCGAGAAAGTTCAGGCGACCATCCCGATCGACCTGCAGATTCAAGGTGCACACGCCTACGACAAAACTCGGCGTTGGGTGACCGGTACGAACGGGAAGAAACTCTTTGTTGAGCGTCCTATTCCGCCGGCCGAGGAGGTCGAACTCGCCGACATCGATCTCAGTAATCCTTTTCTCTATCGCCAGGGGCGCTGGCAGTCATACTACGAGCGTCTGCGTAACGAAGCTCCGGTCCATTATCAGCGGCACAGTGCCTTCGGCCCGTTTTGGTCCGTCACCCGGCATGCCGACATCGTGGCCGTCGACAAGAATCATGAGGTCTTCTCCGCTGAGCCATTGATCGTCATCGGGGTGCCGCCCCGCTTTCTGGATATCAAGATGTTCATCGCGATGGATCCACCACGCCACGACCTGCAGCGGGCGGCTGTCCAAGGGGTGGTCGCACCCAAGAACCTACGGGAAATGGAGGGTCTGATTCGCTCGCGCGTGAGGGAGGTGCTGGATAACCTCCCCGTGGATCAGCCGTTCGACTGGGTTCACGACGTCTCGATCGAGCTGACCGCTCGAATGCTTGCGACCCTGCTGGACTTTCCGTACGAGCAGCGTCGCAAGCTTGTCGAGTGGTCGGATCTGGCAACCTCGATGGAGCAAACCAACGGCGGTCCCTCGGACCTTGACGAGACGTTCGTCGGCATGCGCGCCATGGCCCGAGATCTCAGCCGGCACTGGCACGACAAGGCGGCCCGGACCGGTGCCGGAGAAGAGCCTGGGTTCGATCTGATCACCATGCTGCAGAGCAATGAAAGCACCAAAGACCTGATCGACCGGCCGATGGAGTTCTTGGGCAACCTTCTGCTGCTGATCGTCGGAGGCAACGACACGACCCGGAACTCAATGAGCGGCGGCGTTCTCGCGTTGAACCGCTACCCGGACCAGTTCGAGAAGCTGAAAGCAAATCCCGACCTGATCCCCAACATGAACTCCGAGATTATCCGATGGCAGACGCCACTCGCCTACATGCGCCGGATCGCCAAGGCCGACACCATGCTGAATGGTCAGTTCATTCGCAAGGGTGACAAGGTCGTGATGTGGTACGCATCGGGAAACCGCGATGAGCGCGTATTCGATCGGCCCGACGACTTCATCATCGACCGGGACAACGCCCGCAACCACATCTCTTTCGGGTTCGGCGTCCACCGCTGTATGGGCAACCGGTTGGCCGAGATGCAGTTGCGGATTTTGTGGGAGGAGCTGCTTCCTCGTTTCGAGAAGATCGAGGTCATTGGTGAGCCCGAATACGTGCAGTCCAACTTCGTCAGGGGAATCAGCAAGCTGATGGTCCGCCTCACCCCGAAAGCCGGCGCATGACTTTGCATCGAGCGGTCATCGTGGGCGCCAGCCACGCGGGCGCCCAACTGGCGGCCAGCCTTCGTCAAGAAGGATGGGACGGCGAGATCGTCCTCGTCGGCAATGAATCGGCAGCGCCCTACCAACGCCCTCCGCTGTCGAAGGCATATCTGGCCGGGAACTGCACAGTCGACAAGCTCGCGATCCGCAGCGCCGAGTTTTACACAAAGCTGCGAATCGAAGTTCTGGATGCGACGGTGGAGGCAATCGATCGCGCAGCGGGTCACCTCTCGCTGAGCACCGGCGAGGTGCTGCCCTACGACAGGCTCGCGCTGTGCACGGGCGCGCGCCCCCGTCGGCTCGCCACCCCAGGCGCCGACCTGGCCGGAGTCTTCTACCTACGCACCGCGGCGGACGTCGAGATGATCCGAGACGCCACCAGACCGGGGCGTCGAGCCGTGATCATCGGAGGCGGTTACATCGGATTGGAGACGGCTGCCTCCTTGCGTG
>JBIQHU010000057.1:0-32730 GCA_044508395.1 Mycobacterium sp.
TGGGCTATCGCAACCCGGTCTATCTGGCGAAGGTGGCCGCCACCGCGGACATCGTCTCCGGCGGCCGGGTGCAGATGGGTATCGGCGGCGGCTGGTATCAGCACGAGTGGGAGGCGTACGGCTACGGATTCCCCTCCGCCGGTACGCGGTTGAAGATGCTCGACGAGGGTGTGCAGATCATGCGCGACGCCTGGCGCGACGGCCGAGTCACCTTCCACGGCAAGCACTATCAGGTCGACGGTGCGATCGTCGCCCCGAAGCCGTTGCAGGAGGGCGGATTGCCGATGTGGATCGCGGGTGGCGGGGAAAGGGTCACGCTGAAAATCGCGGCGAAGTATGCGCAGTACACGAACTTCACCTCGGAGCCCGAGGGTTTCGCGCACAAGTCGCAGGTACTCGCCGACCATTGCCGCGACGTCGGCACCGACTTCGACGGGATCGTCCGGTCGGCCAACTTCAACGCCGTGATCGGCACGTCGGAAAGCGATGTCGACGAACGCATCGCCCGGCTGCGCGCCCGGCAGGTCACGAAGGCCAACGAGAAGGCGGTCGACGCGATGCTCGACAATGTGAAGTCGCCCGACTCCGCAAGTGGCACAACGGAGCAGGTCGTCGAGAAGCTGAAGCGCATGCGCGACCTCGGTTGTGAGTACGCGATCCTCTACTTCCCGGAGGCCGCGTATGACCGCTCCGGCATCGAGATGTTCGAGCGCGAGGTCATCCCCGCGCTGAGCTAGTCAGCGCCTCAGGGTCGCGGTGCGATGGGCCCGTTGGCCGGTAGCGCGTTCGGGTCGACGGGCTGTTGCACGTTCGGGTCGGGCGGCGCGTCGAAGTACCCGGGCGGTGGTGGACCGGTGAGCGGGTAGTACCCCTCCGGCAGCGGCGGGCCACCTTCGTAGACCTTCGTCGACACCGGCCCGCTGGACGCAGGGTCGGTCAGTGACTGGTAGCCAGGAGGCAGCTGCGGGGCCGGACCGGCTCCCGGTGGCGGCGCGGCCGATCCCAGCTCGCCCGGCTGCATGGTGGACGTGAAGCCGTACGGGTCCTGGGCCATATGCCAGGCATCGCGCAGAAAGCCCAGCGGTCCGTCGGTGTTGCCGTTCCCGTACTGCGGGTTGGGGATCTGCGGGACGGGCGGCGCCCCGACCGGTGGCGGTGCGGGGGCAGCCACCGGCTCGGCCCCGGGAACTTCCATGACGGGCTGACCCGGCGCCGGCGTTTGCCCTGGCACGGGCGGTGCGGCCGGCTGCGCGCCGGCCTGGGTGGCCGCGACGAGGGCGCCCATCCCGATGGCGGCAGCGGTGGCCGCGATCCCGGCGACCCGCCGAAGTGAGGAGGTGTATCCGCTCATGTGTGCCGTGTGCGCTTCCTGCTCGAAGCCCGCGAGGGCTGGTGCCGACCCGGGAATGAGGCTAACGCGTTTGCGCGGCTCGCGCGGGGTCAGGGCGATTTCCGGAGGACCGGAAGGACTCGGAAGGGTTGGTCTCGGTCTTGCCGGTGCCGTCGATGACGACAATGGTGGAGGATGCATTGGTTGTTGCCGCATATTCACCAGCCCGAATCACGGCGGCCAAGCTCTACTACATATCCGATCGCCTGAAAGGTGCGTCGACGATGGAGAAGATCTCACTGACCGCACTCGCTCGTGAGCATCTGGAAACCGCTCGAGCGGCCAGCAGCGGCCGCAGCGCGCACACGGTGTACGGCGGCCACGAGCATTCGTTGCGCCAGACCCTGATGGCATTGACGGCCGGCAGCAAGCTCGACGACCACGAGAGCCCGGGTGAGGCCACGCTGCAGGTCTTGCAGGGCAGGATCCGGGTGACCAACTCGTCGTCGGGATGGGACGGTACACCCGGTGACCACATCATCCTGCCCCGCGAACGCCACGGACTGAGTGCGATCGAAGATTCGGTGGTGCTACTGACCGTGTCGAAACCGGTTGGGCCGCATACCTAGATCGCCGGGCCAAGCAGATCGTCGGCGTCCTTGATGATGTAGCCGTACCCCTGCTCGGCCAGGAACCGCTGACGGTGTGCCGCGTACTCCGCGTCGAGGCTGTCCCGCGAGACCACCGAATAGAAGATCGCCCCGCCGCCGTCGGCCTTGGGCCTCAGCAGCCTGCCCAGCCGCTGCGCCTCTTCCTGGCGGGACCCGAAGGTGCCCGAAACCTGCACGGCCACATTGGCTTCCGGTAGGTCGATGGAGAAGTTGGCGACCTTGGACACCACCAGCGTTGGGATCTCGCCGCGTCGGAACTGATCGAACAGCGCCTCGCGTTCGGCGGTCTTGGTCGACCCCTGGATCACCGGAGCGTTGAGTGCGGTTCCCAACTCGTCGAGCTGGTCGAGGTATGCGCCGATCACCAGGGTCTGATCGCCCGGGTGCTTGTCCAGGATCGACTTCACCACCGCGATCTTGGAGTGCACCGTGGAGCACAGCTTGTATCGTTCGTCGGGTTCGGCGACGGCGTAGAGCATCCGCTCGTTGTCGGTCATCGTGACCCGCACCTCGACGCACTCGGCGGGCGCGATCCAGCCCTGGGCCTCGATGTCCTTCCACGGGGCGTCATATCGCTTCGGCCCGATCAGCGAGAACACGTCACCCTCGCGCCCGTCCTCGCGGATCAACGTGGCGGTCAGGCCGAGCCGTCGCCGCGACTGCAGGTCGGCGGTCATCCGGAACACGGGAGCGGGCAGCAGATGCACCTCGTCGTAGATGATCAGCCCCCAGTCGCGGCTGTCGAACAGTTCGAGGTGTTTGTATTCGCCCTTGGTACGGCGGGTGATGACCTGATAGGTGGCGATTGTGACCGGGCGGATCTCCTTCTTTTCGCCCGAGTACTCGCCGATCTCGTCCTCGGTCAACGAGGTGCGGTTGATCAGCTCGCGTTTCCATTGCCTGCCCGCGACCGTGTTCGTCACCAGGATCAGCGTGGTCGCGGATGCCTTGGCCATCGCCGCGGCCCCGACGAGTGTCTTGCCCGCACCGCACGGCAACACCACGACACCGGATCCGCCCTCCCAGAACGACTCGGTGGCCATCTCCTGGTAGTCGCGCAGGTGCCAATCGTCCTGCGCGAGGCTGATCGGATGCGCCTCGCCGTCGACATACCCAGCGAGATCCTCTGCGGGCCAACCGATCTTGAGCAGCATCTGCTTGACCCGGCCGCGCTCGCTGTTGTGCACGATCACCGTGTCGTCGTCGATGCGCGCACCGAGCATGGGGGCGATCTTCTTGTTGCGCAGCACCTCCTCGAGCACCGCGCGGTCCAGGCTCACCAGCGTCAGACCGTGCGCCGGATGTTTGACCAGTTGTAGGCGCCCGTAGCGCGCCATGGTGTCGACGATGTCGACGAGCAGCGGTTGCGGCACCGCGTAGCGCGAGAACGTCACCAGTGCGTCGACCACCTGCTCGGCGTCGTGGCCTGCGGCCCGGGCGTTCCACAGCGCCAGCGGGGTGATCCGGTAGGTGTGGATGTGCTCGGGCGCACGCTCCAGTTCGGCGAACGGGGCGATCGCGGCCCGGGCCTCACCGGCGCGCGGGTGGTCGACTTCGAGCAGCACGGTCTTGTCGGACTGCACGATCAGGGGGCCGTCGGTCATTTTGTCCATTATCCAGAAGCCGCGGACACGGCCGGCTTCAGCGGACGCCGACCGATCCCCGGTCGGCCGACAGACCGGCCTTGACCTGGCGCGTGAGCTCGTCGGCGAGGACCTCGACCAGGCCGGTTTCGACACCGTCGAGCGCCGCCGCGGCCACCGTCGCGGGGTCGCTCTTGGGGGCGTCGACGTCGGCGACCATGTCGGTATCCATATAGCCGACGTGCAGCGCGGTCACCGCTACCCCGCGCGGTGCCAGCTCGTCGCGCACGGTATCCGTCTGCGCCCACAGGGCCGCCTTCGCCGCGCTATATGAACCTGCGCTGGGCGGATGGACCCACGACAGCACCGACAGCACGTTCAGCACCGCGGCGGGCACGTTGGCGATGAGGTGCGGGGCGAACGCTCGGGTGACGGACAGCGTGCCGAAGAAGTGGGACTCCATCTGCGCGCGGATGTCCTCCATCGGCGCGTCGAGCAGTGAGTTGAACGACGCGATGCCCGCGTTGTTGACCAGCAGTGTGGTGTCGGTTGCGACCTCGGCGGCGGCCGCCACCGATGCCGGATCGGTGATGTCGATCCGCACCGGCACCACGTTCGGCTGGTCGATGGTCTCCGGTCTGCGGGCCGCCGCGTACACCTTGGCCGCGCCGCGGGCGACCAGTTGTTCGGCGAACTGGCGTCCGAGGCCGCGGTTGGCTCCGGTGACAAAGGCGACGGCTCCACGGATCTGCACGCTCAAAGTGTGCACCGTCGGCCGCGAAGTATCAGGCCGAATATCAGGCGGAGTCCGCGGCCACCACCGACGTGACCCGGTGGATCGCGAACTCGCGTACCCGGCCGGAGGCGGGATCGTAGGCAGTCAACTGTCCACCGCGGACGTTGATCGGCGCGACGACGCGCTGGGTCGCCACACCCGCCGGGTCGACGTAGCCGATCACGACGGACGCCTGCATGTGAGCGGCCTCCTGGAGCTGTGTGATCGCGACGGTCGGGTCCAGCCGCATACCGCTGGACGGCGCCGCCGCCACCTTGCGCAGCACCGCGACGATCGCGCCGAGCGTCTGGCTGGTCGGGCTCTGTGTCCGGTAAGCGCGGCGCCGCGGCAGGGCGGGCACCCTGGCGCCGCGGGCGCGGAGATCGACGATGGTGCCCGTCGAGTCCTCGGCCGCGGGTGCGAAGCCGGCCTCGCGCAGGGCGGCGAGCACCTCGGAGATCGGTGCCTGCGACACCGCGACCGTCGGGGCGAGCAACCTCATCTCCCACTGTTCCATCGCGGGCGCGGCGACCGCCTGGGCCAGCAATGCGGGGTCCTCGCAACGCACGAAGGAGGCGGCCATGCCGACGCGCAACTGTCCGTGCCGACGGGCCACGTCGTCGATGAGATAGGTGAGTCCTTGTGGCACAGGCGTTTTCGAGTACCGCGCAAAGAAGGCGTGCAGCTCGCCCGCCGTGCGCCCGGTGTCGAGGGCGCGGCGGATGGACGCTTCGCTGACGCGGTACACCATCGCCGCACCGGCCGACTCGACGCTCGCCACGGCGCCCAGCTGCTCGGCCAGGTCGCGTTCCAGCGGGCCCGGTACGACGACGGTCAGGTCGGCCTGCAACAGGAAGTGGTCGATCGGCTGCGGCAGCACCTTGTCCATCGCCTTGGCGACGTCGTCGGCTGTAGCGCCGGCGAGCAGGGCCCGCGCCGGGGTGGTGATTGCACCGCGACCGACAACACCGATCGCATGCGCTTCCGTCAGCAGCGCGCCCACGGGGCCGGGCTGAAGCCGCATTGCCCAGCGGGGCCGCCGCCAGATCATCGCCCGCGAGGCCTGGGTCGCGTCCACCCCCGCGCCGGGCGGGAGGTCGGCGAGCATGTCGAGCAGCAGTCGGCGGTCAAGCGGCGCGGCGGTGGAATACAGCGAATCCGACAGTGCCGCATAGGGTTTGCCGTCGGGCCCCCGGCTGCCGACCAGGCTGGGCCGGCCCGGTAGATCCAGCCACGTCGACGCCAGCAGATGCCATTTGTGCGCCGTGGGGGATTCGAGGAATCGGTCGGCGGCCACCGTCGGCGCCCAATACGGCCCCGAGCCGTCCTGCGGTTCCGGTTCCGGCATGCCCGTCGCGATCAACCCGGCCCCCGCGGCCACCTCGAGAATCAGCCCGAGCCGGCTCTCGTCGATCCCGGTCACCTTCGTCAGCCGCTTGACATCGCGCACCCCCAGCCCGCCGCTGCGGAGCTCGGGAACCGGTGTGGTGCCCAGGGTTTCGAGGACGACCTCGACCTCGCGCAGCAGGTCGATGACCGCGCCGGCCGCTACCGCGTCCACGTCGGCGGCAGTCGTCGTCGACACCACGGGGTCGGGCGGTGTCAGCCCGACCGGCCCGGGGAGTTCCCCGCGCAGCGCTTGCCCGACCAGCCTCGGCAGGATCACCGTCTCGTCGTCCACCTGTCGCAGCAGCCCCACCGCCAGCAGCCGCTGCACAGGGCGGTCCGGCGGAGTGCCCGGAGCGGCATCGCGGGTGCGCCCGACGGGGGAGCCCTCCAGCAGCTTCTGCAGCAGGTCGGACTGCGCCTCGTCGAGCCCGGTGAGCCGTTCGGCGATATCCGTCGGCTCGGCGTCCTCGACGGTGGCCTGACCGGGATACCAGGGCAGGCCCGCCGCGGCCTCGGTGGTGACTCGCACCGATGCGTCGCCCCACACGAGCGCACGCTCGCGCAGATCGTCGACGGCCGCGATGACCGCCGCCTCGGCGGAGGGATCGCCGATCAGCTCCAAGAGCTTCGATAGTGGGACCGCGGTGGTGTCCGCGTGCAGGACCAGCAGCGCATCAATCACCGCGAGATGACGAAAGTCCAGGTCATCGGTGGCAGCCTTGACCGATTGGCGGGCCTGGGCGCGTGCGGCCAGCGCGGCGATGCTGCCGGGCGGGGGCTGAGTCAAGTCGGGCCGCAACTCCAGCAGCCGGATCAGCCGCTCATCGGAGAGTTCGGCCAGCCAGGCGCCCAGAGGGATGCCCGGGGCGTTTTCGGTCATTGCTGACCAGGGTAAGCGCTGAGTGGTGTCGCCACTGTTCACGGTGCCTGCCACAATGTCAGGCGTGGCTGACAACAAACGGCAAAAGAAGCAATATGTCGACCCGGGGTGGCCCGCGACCGACGGCGAGGACGACCACGCCGTCAGCGAGCTCGCCACCGACCGCACCGGCGCGCTGTCGCCGTTCGGAGAGCTGACATTCCCGCTGCCGGCCGACGACGTTCCGTACGTCCACCCAGTGACGGTCGTCAACAGGTAGTGACCGATCCGGCTGGGGCACCATCGCAGCGCCCCGCCAAGCCCGCGCTTTCGCATATCGACGAGGCAGGCGCGGCGCACATGGTCGACGTCACGGCCAAGGATCCCACTACGCGCATTGCCGTCGCGGCAGGTGCCGTGCACACCACGACCGAGGTGGTCGAGATGATCGCGGCGGGCGGACTGCCCAAGGGCGACGCGTTGGCCACCGCGCGAGTGGCCGGGATTCTGGCGGCCAAGCGCACCAGCGATCTGATTCCGCTGTGCCACCAGCTGGCGCTGACGGGAGTCGACATCGACTTCATCGTCGACGGCGCTCGGGTGACCATCGCCGCGACGGTGCGGACCACCGACCGCACCGGCGTCGAGATGGAGGCGTTGACCGCGGTGAGCGTCGCGGCACTGACGCTCTACGACATGATCAAGGCGGTGGACCCCGCCGCACGTATCGACGACATCCGGGTGCTGCGTAAAGAGGGCGGTAAGACCGGCACATGGTCGAGATGAGATCGGGCCGGGTCGTCATCGCGTCCACCCGTGCCGCGGCGGGGGTGTACGAGGACCGGTGCGGACCGATCATCGTGGACTGGCTCAATCAGCGGGGTATCGCCACGCCTGCGCCGTCGGTTGTGGCCGACGGCGCCGACGTCGGTGAGGCGTTGGCCGCCGCGGTCGGTGAGAAGGTTGACGTCGTCATCACGTCCGGAGGCACCGGGATATCCCCGACCGACAGGACCGCCGAGGCGACCGCGAACATCATCGACTACCAGATCCCGGGCCTGGCCGACGCCATCCGCCGAGCCGGTGAGGACAAGGTGCCGACGTCGGTGCTCTCCCGCGGCGTGTGCGGCGTCAGCGGGCGGGCCCTGATCGTCAACCTGCCCGGCTCCCCAGGAGGCGTCAAGGACGGTTTGGCGGTGCTGGACAAGGTGCTCGAGCATGCGCTGGATCAGCTTGCCGGAGGGGACCATCCACGATGACCGTCGTCCTGCGCGCCGAGCTCACCGAGCATCCGATCGAGCTCGTTGAGCACGAGGCGCTCGTCGCGAACGAGGCCGCGGGGGCGGTCGTGGGTTTCGCTGGCGTCGTCCGCGACCACGACGGCGGTCGCGGGGTGACGAGGCTCGAGTATTCGGCGCATCCCACGGCGCAGCAGACGCTGGCCGACGTGGCCGCCGAGATCGCCGCCGAGTGTCAGGGAGTGCGCGCCATTGCGGTCAGCCACCGCATCGGAGCGTTGACCATCGGCGACGCCGCACTCGTGGCGGCCGTGTCCGCAGACCATCGAGGTGCGGCATTCGAGACCTGCCAAAGGCTGGTGGACACCGTCAAGGCGCGGCTACCGGTGTGGAAGCACCAGTTCTTCTCAGACGGCGCCGAGGAGTGGGTCGGCTCCGCCTGAGCTCAGGCCGGCGGCAGTGGCGCCGGGGGCGGCGGAACGGCGGGCAGACCCGGAGCCGGTGCAGAAGCCGGATCCGCCGGGAGCTGGCCCGGCGCGAGCGGTGCCTGACCGGCGCGGTCCGGAGTCGTGAGCGGCCGCTGCGTCAGCGCCAGCAGGGCATCCTTGCCAGTGATCTCCTGGGTCTGGATCGCGTGCCAGATCTCCTTGAGGTACGAGACGTTCGGCGTTTCGGAGGTGATCGCGGCGCGGTCGGTCGTCGTCCCCGGATTCAGGTTCTCCGGGCTCGCCAGGTGCGGGACCTCGGCGGGCACGGGGAGCTCACCGGACACGGCCTGGTTCGCCGCATCGAACGCGGCCTGCGGGACGTCGACGTTGTTGATCGCTGCCAGCGGGTCGGGAGCCGGGGGAGCGGCCGGGGGTAGGGGCGGCAGCGCCGGGGCCGGCTGAAGCGGCGCATCGGCGTGCAACGCCCACAGCGGTGTCTGCTCGCCCGTGCCCTCGGCGACATCCCAGTTCGCGATGGTCTGCACGTCGACAGGAGGCGGCGGCGGAACAGGTGCGGCCAGCGCATCGATCGGCGGAGCCGGTTCGGGCGCCGGGGCCGGAGCCGGTGGCGCTTCGGGCAAGGGTGCGGCCAGCGCGTCCACCGGAGGCACCGCGGGAGGCGGCGGCGGGGGCGGCGGAGCGAGCGGCGGTGCGGCGACCTCGTTGATCGCGGCCGCGGCCAACGACTGGACAGGCGGAGGAGGTGGCGCCGGCGCCGGAAGTGGCGGCGGGAGCGCGGCCAGCGCGTCGGCGGGCGGCGGGGGTGGCGGCGGAGCCAGCGGGTCGACCGGGGCGGGCGGCGGCGGAGCCGGGGCGGCTAGCGCCTCGATCGGTGCCGGGGGCGGCGGCGGAGCCAGCGGATCGACGGGCGCAGGGGGCGGCGGAACGGGGGCAGCCAGTGCGTCGAAGGGCGCGGGCGGCGGCGGTGGGGGCGGAGCGAAGGGGTCGATCGGCGGCGGCGGGACGTTGTTCAGGGCCTCGGGCGCATCGTCGACAACACTGCGCGGGGTCGGCCCGGAAAGCGGACCGCCACAGGACGGCCAGGCGCCCTTGCCCTGGCCCGCAAGCACGCGCTCGGCGACAACAATCTGTTCTTCCTTGCTGGCCAGATACGCAGCGGGCGCGAACTCGCCGCCGCCGTTGCTGCTCCAGGTGCTCGGGGAGAACTGAAGTCCACCGTGGTAGCCGTTGCCGGTGTTGATGGCCCAGTTGCCGCCGGATTCACACCGGGCGACCTGATCCCATTCGCCGTCGGTGGCGGCGTTGGCCTGGCCTGCCAGGGCGAGGCTTCCAGTGCCGATGACCGCGCCGGTGAAGGCGACCTTCGCGACGTTTACGGCTGATGCAGTGGGCTTACGATGCCGTCCACTCATAGGTGCGCTGATGTCCTCTCTTCGGCGCCCGCGAGGTCAGCTGTCGGGTTCGGGCTGGAGAGGTTGCCCGGCCGGCGGTGTCGAGACGACGCCGGCTTCACCCCAAGAAGCCGAAAACGGCTCCAGGTCCTTCCGTTCGGTGGACCGGTGGGTCCCCCGCCTCCGTCCAAAGTTGTTCGTCGTTGGCTGGGTCCCGACTGGACGGAGCTCGGCGCGATCGGTGCACAGCGGGCCACTCGATTGGGGTCGAGGGGCTTGGGGTGACCGTAACGGCTGCGCCCGCGAGCGTCATCTTTTGCCGATAACGGCGTTTCCGGCTACGGCAAATCCTAAAGAAGCTCTAAACCCGCAGGAGTTTTCGTTGTTCTCGCAGGTGCTTGTGGCCCACCACCGCGCCGTAGCCAGTTTGTGACCATTCCGTTATGTGACGTATATCACGATTACCCGCCGGCGAATGGCGGAAGAACATCGATCGTCTGCGCGTTGGCAAGCGTCACATCCGTGTCGCGGACCGCTACGCCGTCGCACAGAAACGAGCAGCGCATCAACACTTTTGCGAGTTTCGCGTCGCGATCGCTGAAATGGCCGACGAGTTCGGCCAGCGTCGTTCCCGGCCGAATCCGGATCGTCTCCACTTCGTTACCCGCCGCCGCCCGGGCCGCAGCGTAAAACCGCACGGTCACCTCAACGGTGGTCGTGGTCGTCGTCATGCCTACCCGTCCTATTCGTCTCTATCCGCCGATAGCACTCATCGGGCGGTCGGGCTGCACGAAGCCCGGGTCGTTGATGCCGTGTCCGAGGGCCTTGGCCCACATCGCGGCCCGCCACGCTGCCTCTAGGGCGTCGTCATCCTCGCCGGTACGGATCAACCGGCGCAGATCCGTTTCCTGCCGGGCGAACAGGCAGTTGCGGACCTGGCCGTCGGCGGTCAGGCGGGTGCGGTCGCACGCCGAGCAGAAGGCGTGCGAGACCGAGGCGATGATGCCTACCGAACCGCGATCGCCGTCGACCCGCCACAGTTCGGCGGGCGCCGATCCCCGCGGTGCCGAGTCCGGCGTCAGGTCGAAGTGTCTGCGCAGCGCCGCGAGGACGTCGTCGGCGGCAATCGCCTTGCCGCGCTGCCACTGGTGGTCCGCGTCGAGCGGCATCTGCTCGATGATTCGCAGCTGGTACCCGTGGTCGACACAGAACCGCAGCAGTTCGACGGCGTCATCGAGACCGGTGACCGGATCGAGCACCGCGTTCACCTTGACCGGATTCAGTCCGGTGGCCTTGGCGGCTTCCAGTCCGGCGAGGACGTCGTGCAAGCGGTCGCGGCGGGTGATGCGGCTGAATCGCGCGGCGTCGACGGTATCCAGCGAGACGTTGATCCGGTCCAGCCCCGCCTGCTTCAACGCCTCCGCACGTTTGGCGAGCCCGATTCCGTTGGTGGTCAAGGTGATTTCCGGCCGCGGCCGCAGCGCGGCGGTGGCCGCGACGATGTCCTCCAGATTCTTGGCGACCAGCGGCTCGCCGCCGGTGAAGCGCACGCTGGTGATCCCCAGCCTGGTCACCGCGATGCGCAGAAGCCGGATCAACTCGTCCGGTGTCAGCAGTTGCTCACCGGGCAGCCAGTCGAGACCGTCGGCGGGCATGCAATAGGTGCAGCGCAGGTTGCAGCGGTCGGTCAGCGACACCCGCAGGTCGGTCGCGATGCGGCCGAACGTGTCGACGAGCGGGCCGCCCGCGGGCGCGGGAACCACCGGGCGCAGCGACGGCACACCCAGGTCGATGACCGTCATGCGGCGGCCCCGAGGGGGCGGTTTCCGGTGCGCGTTGCGTCTACGGGAACGATCTCCTTGCCCAACGGCACCAACGAGATGGGAACCATCTTGAGGTTGGCCAGTGCCAGCGGGATGCCGATGATCGTGACCGCCATCGCCACCGACGTGATGATGTGGCCGACGGCCAGCCAGATGCCGAACAGGATGACCCAGATGACATTTCCGATCAGCGCACCCGGACGCGTTCCGGGCTTGTCGATGACGGTGCGGCCGAACGGCCACAACGCGTAGGACGCTATTCGCAGGGCGGCGAATCCGAACGGAATCGTGATGATCAGGACGAAGCAGACCAGGGCCGCCAGCAGGTAGCCCAGAGCCAGCCAGAGACCGCCGAAGAGCAACCATATGACGTTCAGGATCAGACGCATCTTTCCTCCAGCGGTGGTTCCAGGGTACCGAGTAAAGGGGGTGAGGCAGGGTGGACGGCCGAGTAAGATTCTGACCGACGCGTCCCGGCGCACGGGACGCGTTCCTTATGTTCAGCGCTTCTAGAAGACAAGCAGGTGAGGACCAGTGCCGACCGGCCGGGTTAAGTGGTACGACGCCGAAAAGGGCTTCGGGTTTCTGTCGCAGGAAGATGGCGAGGACGTCTACGTCCGGTCGTCCGCGCTACCTGCTGGTGTCGAGGGGCTGAAGGCCGGACAGAAGGTCGAGTTCGGCATGGCCGCCGGCCGTCGCGGACCGCAGGCGTTGAGCGTGAAGATCATCGACTCGCCGCCGAGCCTGACGCGCACCCGGCGGGAGGCCGCCGCCGCGGAGCACAAGCACACGCCCGACGAGCTGCACGGCATGGTCGAGGACATGATCACGCTGCTGGAGAGCGCAGTGCAGCCCGAGCTGCGCAAGGGCCGCTACCCCGACCGCAAGGTCGCGCGGCGGGTGTCCGAGGTGGTCCGCGCCGTAGCACGCGAACTCGACGCCTGATCCGCGGCCTCCGCCGAAACTGAACTCATGCACGCAAACTCGCCACTTTGGGCTGCACAAGTTCAGATTCGGCCCGCCGCTTGCAGAGCTTCGCGCGTCCGCTGAACAACCGTCCACGGCCGGTACTTTGCGGCCGGATTCGGCCTATCTCTACGGCCCTATCTCTGCGGCCTATCTCTGCGCATGTTCAGATTCGGCGGTCCCGGGCATGCTGGAACCATGACCTATGTCGCCAGCGGAGGCGAGTTCAACCGCGACACGAACTACATCACCACGCGAATCACCGCCGACGGCCGCGACGGGTATCCCGTCGAGTCCGGCAGGTACCGGCTGGTGGTCGCACGGGCCTGCCCCTGGGCGAACCGGACGATCATCGTGCGTCGGCTGCTGGGCCTGGAAGACGCTCTATCCATTGGCTTTTGCGGTCCCACGCACGACCAGGACAGCTGGACGTTCGACCTCGACCCCGGCGGCGTCGACCCGGTCCTGAAGATCCCGCGGCTGAAGGATGCCTACCTCAAGCGGTTCCCGAACTACGAGAAGGGCATCACCGTGCCCGCGATCGTCGACGTGCCGACCGGTGAGGTGGCAACCAACGACTTCGCCCAGATGACGCTGGACTTCTCCACCGAGTGGGCCGAATTCCACCGCGAAGGCGCGCCGCAGCTGTACCCCGAACCGCTGCGCGACGAGATCAACGACGTCGCCCAGCGCATCTACACCGAGGTCAACAACGGCGTGTATCGGTGCGGCTTCGCCGGTTCCCAGGCCGCCTACGAAAAGGCCTACGACCGGCTGTTCACGGCGCTGGATTGGCTGTCCGAGCGGCTGGAGAACCAGCGATACCTGGTGGGCGACACCATCACCGAGGCCGATGTGCGGTTGTTCACCACGCTGGCCCGGTTCGACCCCGTCTATCACGGCCACTTCAAGTGCAACCGGAACAAGCTCTCCGAGTCACCGGTGCTGTGGGCCTACGCCCGCGACCTGTTCCAGACTCCGGGCTTCGGCGACACCATCGATTTCGTGCAGATCAAACAGCACTACTACATCGTGCACTCCGACATCAATCCGACGCAGATCGTGCCGAAGGGTCCGGACTTGTCGAACTGGCTCACCCCGCATGGCCGGGAGGCGTTGGGCGGCAGGCCGTTTGGCGATGGCACCCCGCCGGGTCCGACGCGTGAGGGCGAGCGCGTGCCCGCCGGTCATTCCGCGGACTGAGGCCAGACCGTTCGGACCGACCACTCCGCGTGCCACGACGGATGTTCGTTGCCCTCCTCGTCGACGACGATGGTGGGCAACTGCACGACGAAACCGGTCAGCTTGCCGCGATGCGGATCGACAGTGGGAATGGTCACCGCCAGTGTGGTGTCCGGCGGGAACTCCTCGAGCACATCGGACCCTTCGTATTTGCGACCCAGTAGCCAGGGTGCTTTGGATATCTCCGGCGGCACCGACAACTGCACCGGATGCCGTCCGTCTACGACGAGTTCTCCTACGGTTGCCGGGTTTTCGCAATCGTTCAGGTCGACGACGTTGCAGTAGCTATAGGGCCCGACCCGCACCAGTTGACCATCGGCGTAGGCGCTGATCTCGGGGTGTTTCGGCGGCGGATGCTGTGCGAGCCGCCAGATCAGCACCCCGGTCGCAGAGGACGCGACGATCACCACGGCCGCCAGCGCGGCCACGACGCGTTTCACTCCTGCGTCACCGCCGCACCGTCGGGGCGACGCCCGCCCTCCTGCTCGGCGAGCACCGGACGGTTGCCGCCGAGCCCCGGTATCAACGAATCGCCGCGGTAGCTCACCACCGTCTGCGCGAGCCCGACGATCAAGACCGCACTGACGCCGGTGAATCCGACCCACAACTGGGTGTAGATCAGTACGCCGATTGCGCCGCCGGCCACCCAGGCCAGCTGCAGCAACGACTCCGAACGGCCGAAGGCCGATGCGCGTGATCGTTCGGGCAGGTCGTCCTGCAAGGACGCGTCGAGCGACGCCTTGGCGATGGCGCTGGCCCCGGAGGTGATCAGGGTGCCGACCGCGGCCACCAGAAGGTTGCCGGTGACGGCGGTGGCCAGCGCGCTCGCGGTGACCGCGATGGTGCAGCGGACAACCATCTGCGCCGGGTGGCCGAGCTTCATGCGCGCACTGGTGAAGTTGCCCGCGAAGTTGCCGACCGCGGCGGCCGCACCGATGAGGCCGAGGATGCGCAGCTGTTCCCAGCCGCTGGCATCGTGCGCTTTGGCCACGAAAGCGGGATAGAGGAAGAGGAAACCCACCATCACCTTGATGGTGCAGTTACCCCACAGCGCGGTGATGATGTTGCGGCCCAAGGGTTGTCGTGCGGCCGAAGAACCTCTGCGCGGTTCGGGATGGCGGCGCAGCTCACCGGTGCGGCCGTGGTAGCTCAGCGTCGCGGGCACCTCGCCCTCGGTGACCTCGACCCACTTGGGTATCCGCATCGACAGCGCCGCACCGACCACCGAGACGGCGACGACGACGTACAACGCCCCCGGCAGCTCGAACACGCGGAAGAGGTACTGCGCGGCAGCGGCGACGGCGCCGCCGACCATGGTCCCGCCGAGCAGGCCGAACGTCGTCAGGCGGGAGTTCACCCGCACCAGGTCGATCGTCGGCGGCAGCACGCGCGGGGTCATCGCGCTGCGCAGGACGCTGAATGACTTGGACAGCACCATCATTCCCAGGGCGCAGGGATAGAGCACCCACGACGGGAAGCTCCCGGTGGCACCGTCGAAGTTGCCGATCAACACCAACACGAGCACGGTGCGCAGCATGAACGAGGTGGCAAGTGCGAGGCGGCGGCCGTGTTGCAGCCGGTCCAGCGCGGGGCCGATCAGCGGGGCGATGACGGCGAACGGTGCGATGGTGATGAGCAGATACAGCGCCACCTTGCCCTTGCTCTCGCCGGAGGCCGCGGCAAAGAACAGGGTGTCGGCCAGCGCGATGGCCATGGCGGCGTCGACGGCGAAGTTGGCGACGACGGGCCACGTCAGCGCGGTCAGCCCGGACTTGTCGGCGCCGTCGGCGGTGGCGGCGCGGTGCACCAGGCCGTACATCTTGGAGCCCATCTCACGGCTGCGCTGCGCGGCGGCGCGCGTCACGGTGACGCGTTGGCCCGCCCCGGCTCCGACCGAATGCGGCGGCGGCCCGGACGTGTGCGGCCGTGTCGGTTCGTCCAGCGGCGGCAGCCACCGGTTGGCGCTCGGCGTGGGATTGGACCGGCGCGACCGGCGGTAGCCACCGTCGATGGGGTCACTCGGGTAGTTGGCCATTCCGGGATGTTCGCGCGCGTCGGACGGTGGGCGCGGTGGGTAGTAGCGAGGGTCACGCCGACCCGCCGGGTCCCTGTCGTCTCGGCGCGGTCCGGTCACAGTGAAGATTCTCCCCTATCGGGGCGACAGCGTGCGTGCAGGCGACCGGTGTGGCTAGCCGCCCCGTGCGTGGGGCAAAATTGGGGGCAATGGACAGCGTGACGGAATCAGCGGAGCAGGGCGCGGCGTCTCCGGAGGACCCGGCGACTCGCCCGGACCTGGAGTCGGTGCTGATGGGCGCCGTCGACCTGGCACGCGCGGCCATCGTCGAGTTCACCGGAGAGGACACCGTCGGGGAGTACCTCGGCGCCGGCTTCGAAGATCCGACCGCGGCCACCCACCGGTTCCTCGCCGACATGCCCGGCTACCGCGGCTGGCAGTGGGCCGTCGTCGTGGCCGCGTGTCCCGGCGCTGATCACGCCACGATCAGCGAGGTCGTCCTCGTCCCCGGTCCGACCGCATTGCTCGCCCCGAAGTGGGTGCCCTGGCAGAACCGGGTCAAGCCCGGCGACCTGAGCCCCGGCGATCTGCTTGCGCCGACCGTCGACGACACCCGGCTCGTGCCCGGCTACATGGCCAGCGGGGACCCGGCGGTCGACGAGGTCGCGGCGGAGGTCGGCTTCGGCCGCAGGCAGGTGCTCAGCCCGTGGGGGCGCGCCGACGCCGCCCAGCGCTGGCACGACGGCGAGTTCGGTCCCGGTTCGGCGATGGCGCGGTCGACGCGTCGCGTGTGTCGGGACTGCGGCTTCTATGTCCCGCTGTCGGGATCGCTGGGGCTGATGTTCGGCGTGTGCGCGAACGAGATGTCCGCCGACGGTCATGTGGTCGACTCCGAATACGGCTGCGGCGCACATTCCGATACGCCGCAGCCACAGGGCAGCGGGTCTCCGCTCTTCGATCCCTATGACGACGGCGTGCTCGACCTGACCGAACCGGTCGACTAGCTTTCGGCCGCGGCCTTGATCCGCGACAGCGATTCGTTCATCCCGTCGACGAGTTCGCGCTCGAAGTTCGGCACGCCGCCCATCAATGCGTTGACCGACAGGTTGGAGAACGCCGACACCCCGTTCTCGGCATGACGGCTCTCGATGACCCGGGTGCCGTTCTCGGTCGGCTCCAGTTCGTAGGACCAGACCGTCCCGTTCTGGTCGACGCGAAACGCCAGCTTCTTTTCGGGGATGAACTCCGTGATGCGGCTCGTCGTCGGCCAGAACAGGAACTTGCGGCGATTGAAATTCAGCGTCCTGCTGCCTTGCCGCAACGGACCGCCCAGTGCCTTCATGAACCGGCATTGCGGGCTCCACTGCGGCATCAGGCGTAGATCGGAGATCAACGACCAGACCTTTGTGACGGGGGCATTGATTTCGATCTGCGCTTGCAACAGCGGCTCTGCCATCGCTACCTCCTTGGTGTTTCAAGCGAATTCAGTCGAGTCCGGTCTGTGCGCCGCGTGATCCGCGCCGCACCGCCCGACGCTGCCACAGAAAGATCGATGTGCCAAGCACGCCGACGCCAAGCCCGGCCACTGTGAACGGCCGGTACTCATGAAATTCCGGCACCGTGAATGCCAGCACCGTGGCGATCAACCAGCCCGCCGTGACCGCGTTGATCACCGGCCACTGCTTGAGCAGCGCGGGCGGCAGGGGCGGGGGTTGTGGCGTCATCGCCCTCGAACGTAGTCCATTACGGACCATATCCAGAGGCCCACTAGGTACTCTTTGCCTCGTGAAAGACCCCGACGGCCGCCTGGCGAACGATCTTTCGCTTGCCGTCATCCGGTTGGCTCGTCAATTGCGCTTCCGGCGCCCGGATTCCCACGTTTCGCTTTCGCAACTGTCGGCGCTCTCCACGCTCGCCAAGGAGGGTGCGATGACGCCGGGTGCATTAGCCGAGCGGGAGCGGGTTCGGCCGCCGTCGATGACCCGCGTGATCGCCTCCCTGTGCGAGTTGGGTCTTGTTGCGCGCACGGCACATCCGGTCGACCGACGTCAGATCCTGGTGTCGTTGTCACCGGCAGGTAGTGAGCTGATCGAGGCGGAGCGCCGCGCGAGCCAGGAGTGGTTGACGCAGCGGCTGGCCAAACTCGATTCCGAACAACGCGAGGCGCTGTTGACCGCTGCTGACCTGATGACAGCCATGGTCGACGAAAGCGCGTGAGCGCCAACGTAATCGACGTCGCCGATCCCGCAGACCCGCGGCTGGACGACTTCCGCGATCTCAACAGTGTCGACCGCAGGCCCGACCTGCCCACCGGCAAGGGCTTGGTGATCGCCGAGGGGGTCCTGGTGGTGCAGCGGATGCTGGCGTCCCGGTTTGCGCCGCGAGCGATGCTGGGCACCGATCGGCGCTTGACCGAGTTGGCCGCCGACCTGGATGGCGTTGCGGCGCCGTACTATCGCGTGACCGCCGAGGTGATGGCCGACGTCGTGGGGTTTCATCTCAACCGCGGTGTGCTGGCGTCGGCGTCGCGCCCACCCGAGTTGTCCGTACCGCAGGTGCTCGACGGCGCGCGCACGATCGCCGTCCTCGAAGGGGTCAACGATCACGAGAACCTCGGCTCGATCTTCCGCAACGCAGCCGGCCTCAACGTCGATGCGATCGTATTCGGCAGCGGATGTGCGGACCCGTTGTACCGCCGCGCCGTTCGCGTGTCGATGGGCCACGCTCTGCTGGTGCCCTACGCGTGGGCACCGGACTGGCCGCAAGACTTGGAGATGCTGCGGGACAACGGCTTTCGTCTGCTGGCGATGACCCCGGATCCGGCTGCCCGCACGTTGGCCGACGCGATGGCCGATGTCGTCGACCAGCGCTTGGCGGTACTCGTCGGCGCCGAAGGGCCGGGGTTGTCTGAACGTGCCATGCGCGCCAGTGACATGCGGGTGCGCGTTCCCATGTCACGGGGCACCGACTCGCTCAACGTCGCCACCGCAGCGGCCCTCGCGTTCTACGAACGGGCGCGGCTCGCAAGCTAGATTGAACCGGTGACCGACGAATCGACCCCGTGGGCAATGGGCCTGACGGTCGCCTCCTTCGTCGCCGCGGTCATCGCGGCAGCCATCGTGGTGCTGAGCCTGGGGCTGTTGAAGGTGCATCCGCTGCTGGCCATCGGCCTCAACCTGGTGGCCGTCGGCGGCCTCGCCCCGACCGTTTGGGAATGGCGCAAGCGACTGGTCTGGCGGTGGTTCGTGCTGGGCGCCGCCGTCGGCGTGGTCTGTGCATGGATCGCGGTGTTCGCCATCGCGATCGGACAGTAACCGGCTTCGATCAGCGCTGTCCGCCGGACCGCACGCCCAGCAGCACGTCCTCCCAGGCGGGCACCGAGGGCTTACCCTTGCGGGCCCGCGGCTTCGGCGCGGCAGCCGGTGCCGGCTCGGGCTCGAGGTCGAGTTCCGGTTCGGGGAGCGGATCTGGCTGCGGCTCGGCTTCCAGCTGCGGAACAGCGGCAACCGGACGCAGCGGACGCGCGAAGTTCGGATCGATGAGTTCGGCCGCCGCGTCGTCGAGCGCGGTCACCGTGCCACCGTGCGCGCCGGGGGTGAACCGGAAGTGCGCCTGGAGGTCCGACCTCCCGGCTTGCCAGGCCATCTGCACGGTCCAGCGTCCGTCCTCGTTGCGCCAGGCGTCCCAGTTGGTGGCCTCGGCGCCCAGCCCGCGGGCGATCAGCGACGTCGTCACCGTCTCCAACAGCGTCAGCACCGAGGGGCCGTCGGCCAGCACGGGATGCGCCGCGGTTGCCAGCTCGGCTGCGCGCGAACGCTCCAGCAGCACCGGATGTGCGAACCTCTCGACGCGTGCCACGTCGGCCCCGTAGGCCGCGGCGACCTGCTCGACCGATGCGCCCGCGCGGATCTTGGCCTGAATCTCTTTCGGGCGCAGCGTGCTTGGCGCCTCGTCGGTCGTCCTGGAAGTGTCCTGCGGAGTGCCGGCCTCACCGCGCGCGGCGGCCCGCAACCGGTCGTCGGGCAGCAAGAGGAACTTCTCGCCGGAGTCGTCGGCTTCGCAGATGATTTGTTTGCCGTCGACGTCGAGCCCAACGACTTTGAGTTTCCGCATGTCGACCTCCTCCGGGCGTCCACGATGCCCGATCAGAGCGACCCTACTGCGTTATCTGCCTGTTACCGGGTAGACACGCGGGCAGGTCAGAGGGGTTCTACTGCGGTCTGTCGCGGCCTAAAGCCGCTCCACCACCCAGTCGATGCATGCGGTCAGTGCGCTGACGTCGTCGGGTTCGATGGCGGGGAACATGCCGACGCGCAACTGGTTGCGACCGAGTTTGCGGTAGGGCTCGGTGTCGACGATTCCGTTGGCCCGGAGAGTCTTGGCCACCGCCGCCGCGTCGATCTCGTCGGTGAAGTCGACGGTGCCGACTACCTGCGACCGCAGTTCCGGATCGGCGACGAACGGGGTGGCGAACTGCGCTGCCTCCGCCCAGCCGTACAGCCGCTGCGACGAGTCCGCGGTGCGTTTGACCGCCCAGTCCAGACCGCCGTTGCCGAGGATCCATTCGATTTGGTCGGCCAGCATGATCAGCGTGCCGATCGCGGGCGTGTTGTAGGTCTGGTTCTTGAGGCTGTTCTCGATCGCGATCGGCAGCGACAGGAACTCGGGCACCCAGCGTCCCGACCCGGCGATCGCCTCGACCCGGGCGAGCGCCGCGGGGGAGAAGACGGCGATCCACAGGCCGCCGTCGCTGGCGAAGTTCTTCTGCGGAGCGAAGTAGTAGGCGTCGGCATTGGTGATGTCGACGGGCAGACCGCCCGCTGCTGAGGTGGCATCGATGGCGATCAACGCGCCGTCGGACCCCTCGGGCCGCTGCACGGGTACGGCGACACCCGTGGAGGTCTCGTTGTGCGCCCACCCGATGAGGTCGACGGACGGATCCGACTGCGGCTTGGGCGCGCTGCCGGGATCGGCCTTGACGACGATCGGGTCGCCGACGAACGGGTTCTTGGTCACGGCAGAGGCGAACTTGCTGCTGAACTCCCCGTAGGTGAGGTGCAGTGAGCGCTTGTCGATCAGCCCGAACGCCGCGGCGTCCCAGAACGCGGTCGCGCCGCCGTTGCCGAGGATGACCTCGTAGCCGTCGGGCAGCGAGAACAGTTGGCGCAGTCCGTCGCGAACCCGGCCGACCAGGTTTTTGACCGGCGCCTGCCGGTGGGATGTCCCGAACAGATCGCCGGCGGCGGCAAGCGCCTGCAGCTGCTCCGGACGCACTTTGGACGGTCCGCATCCGAATCGGCCGTCGCGCGGCTTGAGGTCGTCGGGGATGGTGAAGTCGGCCATGGAGTCAAGCCTAGTGACCGGGTTCATGCGTCTTCTGTCGGGAGGCGCCGCGGGAGGGCTCAGGGAAGGGCAAGCACAAATTCCAGGAAAAATGGGTAAACGACCCACGATGGAACCATTTTGTATCCATAATGTGATCTGTCGGGGACTGACCTTGGGGTGCACATGATCAGTCTTGGGAAGGCCTGCACGTTCGCGCCGCTGTGCGCAGCGGCGGTGACGGCACTGATGCCGATGCTCACCGTCGCGCCGGCTCAGGCCGACGACGGCGGCCAGCTGCTCAACGAGATCAATGCCACGCGCGCGGCGAACGGCTGCGGACCCGTCGCGCCGAACCCACAGCTGACCGCGTCCGCAGCGCGACACGCAAACGACATGCTGCGCACCGGCGTGGCCGCCCACACCGGTTCGGACGGCTCCTCGCTGGCCCAGCGCGTCACGGACGCCGGCTACGGGGGCTACGCCGATCTCGGCGAGGTCGTCTTCTGGGGAACCGGGCTGGCCAGTAATCCGGCCGCGGCCGTCAACTGGTGGATGAACAGTCCGGGACACCGCGCGATCATCACCAACTGCGGGTTGACCGAAGCGGGATTCGCCGCGGTGCGCAACGGCGGCAGGATGACCGCGGCGGTCGACTTCGGGACGCGTTAGACCTAGTTCGTCAGGATGCGGGCGCCGTCGGAGGTGACGGCGATGGTGTGCTCACTGTGCGCGGCACGGGCCCCCGACAGCGTTCGCAGCGTCCACCCGTCGGGGTCGTGCCGATACTCCTCGGTGCCGTCGCCGATCACCATCGGTTCGATCGCGATCACCAAGCCGGGACGCAGCTTCATACCCTTGCCGGGCCTGCCCTCGTTGGGCACATCCGGGTCCTCGTGCATGGTGCGTCCGATGCCGTGGCCGCCGTGGTCGGCGAGCAGTCCGAAGCCCGCCTCGTGCACGGTCGACGAGATCGCGTGGCCGACGTCGCCGAGCCGGTTGCCCGGCCGCGCAGCCGCGATGGCCGCGGCCAATGCGGCGTCGGCGGCCTCGATCAGAGCGATGTCCTCCGAACGCGGCTTGCCGACGACGAAGCTGCGCGCCGCATCGCCGGTCCAACCGCGCAGGGTGGCGCCGAAGTCGATCGAGACCAGGTCGCCATCGGTGAGCTCGTAGTCGTTGGGGATGCCGTGCACGACGGCGTCGTTGATGCTGACGCACAGCACCGCCGGGAAGGGAGTCGGCGCCCAGCGTGGGTGGTAGTTCAGGAACGGCGACGACGCACCGTGGCGCGTCAGCACGTCTGCGGCGATGCGATCTAGATCGGCAGCAGTCATACCGGGTTTCGCGGATTCGGCGACCGCGCGCAGCGCCTCCGCGACGACGGCTCCTGCCGCGGCCATCGCGTCGATCTCGGCGCTCGTCTTCAGCTCAACCACTGTGTGCTCCATCACATCCAATCCGCAACACCGGGCTGGGCCACATCCCGGGATCGGGTCTGTTCATTATCCAGTACCGGCGGTACTGTGTACGCGAGCCGGGTAAATGTAAACGTCACGTAGGGAGCGCCGAATGGCTGTCAAAGAAGCCAAGACACGCATCGTCAGGCGCTGGCGCCGCAACATGGATGTCAGCGACGACACGGCATACGTGGACATGCTCACCACATTGTCCGAGGGTTCGGTGCGGCGCAACTTCAATCCGTACACCGACATCGATTGGGATTCCCCGGAGTTCGAAGTCGTCGAGAACGACGAGCGCTGGATTCTTCCGGCGACCGATCCGCTCGGCCGGCACCCGTGGTACCAGGCGCAGCCCCGGGAACGTCAGATCGAAATCGGGATGTGGCGTCAGGCCAACGTCGCGAAGGTCGGCCTGCATTTCGAGTCGATTCTGATCCGCGGCCTGATGGAGTACGCCTTCTGGACGCCCAACGGCTCACCGGAGTACCGGTACTGCCTGCACGAGGCCGTCGAAGAGTGCAACCACACCATGATGTTCCAGGAGATGGTGAACCGCATCGGCGCCGACGTGCCCGGCATGCCGCGGCTGCTGAAGTGGATCCAGCCGGTCATTCCGCTGGTCGCAGGGCCGCTGCCCATTCCGTTCTGGTTCGGCATCCTCGCGGGCGAGGAACCGATCGACCACACGCAGAAGAACGTGCTGCGCGAGGGCAAGACACTGCACCCGATCATGGAGCGCGTCATGGCGATCCACGTCGCCGAGGAGGCCCGCCATATCTCGTTCGCACACGAGTATCTGCGCAAGCGCGTTCCACACCTGCCGCGCCGCAAGCGGTTCTGGTTGTCGCTCTATGTTCCGCTGACGATGCGGATCCTGTGCTCGGCGATCATCGTTCCCCCGCGGGCCTTCTGGAAGGAATTCGGCATTCCGCGCGCGGTGCGCAAGGAGGTCTTCTTCCGTTCGCCGGAGTCCAAGCAGATGCTGCGCGACATGTTCGGTGACGTCCGAATGCTTTGCAGCGACGTCGGTTTGATGAATCCGGTCGCCAAGCTCATCTGGCGCATCTGCAAGATCGACGGCCGCCCGAGCCGCTACCGCAGCGAGCCTGCCCGCCAGCACGTGGTTGCGGCGGCGTAACTCGACGGACAGGTGGAGCTTTCATGCCCCATGTGATCACCCAGTCGTGTTGCAGCGACGGGTCCTGTGTCTACGCCTGTCCGGTGAACTGTATCCACCCGTCGCCGGACGAGCCGGGCTTCGCCACCGCGGAGATGCTCTACATCGACCCGGCCGCGTGCGTGGACTGCGGCGCGTGTGTGTCGGCGTGCCCCGTCGGCGCCATCGCGCCGGACACTGGACTGGAGCCCAGCCAACTTCCGTTCGTCGAACTGAACGCGGCGTTCTATCCGGAGCGAGCACCGGACGAAAAGCTGCCTCCGACATCCAAACTCGCGCCGGTGCTCGACGCGCCGCTGGTCCGGCCGCGGCCCGGCGGGCCGTTGACGGTGGCGATCGTCGGGTCCGGGCCGGCGGCGATGTACGCCGCCGATGAACTGCTGACTCAGCGCGGGGTGCGCGTCAACGTCTTCGAAAAGCTGCCCACGCCCTACGGGCTGGTGCGCGCTGGGGTCGCTCCCGATCACCAGCGCACCAAACGGGTGACGAAGCTGTTCGACAAGGTGACGCGGTTGCCCGGGTTCACGTTCTATCTCAATGTCGAGGTGGGTGCGGACCTGACGCACGCCGAACTGCTTGCCCACCACCACGCCGTGCTGTACGCCGTCGGCGCGCCCACCGATCGACGGCTCGACATCGACGGGATGGACCTGCCCGGCACGGGCACCGCGACCGAAATGGTGGCATGGTTCAATGGTCATCCCGAATTCACATCTACACCAGTCGATTTGAGTCACAGGCGGGTGGTGATCATCGGCAACGGCAACGTCGCGCTGGATGTCGCCCGCATATTGACCACCGATCCCGACGCCCTGGCGCGCACCGATATCGCCGACCACGCGCTCGCTGCGCTGCGCAGGTCGAAGGTCACCGAGGTCGTCATCGCCGCCCGCCGGGGGCCCGCTTACTCGGCCTTCACGCTGCCCGAACTGATCGGGCTGACGTCGACGTGCGACGTGGTGCTCGACGATGCCGACCGTGCGCTGGTCGTCCGCGACCTCGAGGCCGAGGGCGATCCGTTGACCCGCAACAAGCTGCAGATCCTGTCGAGGCTCGGCGACGCGTCAGCGCCGGCCACCCGACCTCGCATTCGGCTGGCCTATCGGCTCACCCCGACGCGCGTCCTGGGCGCGCATCGTGTCGACGGTGTGGAGTTCACCGTGACCGGAACCGAGGAGGTTCGCCGGATCGACGCCGGACTGGTGTTGACGTCGATCGGCTACCGCGGCAAGCCGATTCGCGATCTGCCGTTCGACGACGACACCGCGGTGGTGCCGAACGTCGCCGGCCGGGTCGTCGATCCGGAAACCTGCGAGGCCGTCAGCGGCAGCTACGTCGCGGGCTGGATCAAACGCGGCCCCACCGGCTTCATCGGCACCAACAAGTCGTGCGCGGCAGAGACCGTGCACCACTTGGTGGCCGACTACAACGCGGGCGCGCTCGCGGATCCGGTCGGCAAGCCGGCCGAACTGGACAAGCTCGTGCGCCGCAGGCGGCCCGAGGTGGTCGACGCTGCGGGATGGCGCGCGATCGACGCCGCGGAGGTCGAGCGCGGCGGCGACCATCGGCCCCGCGACAAGTTCACCACCGTCGCCGACATGCTGGCCGCGGCCGCCGCCGCACCCGCGCCCTCGATACGCGAACGGGTGCTCGCCGGGCTACTGCGGTAGAAGCCCTTAGCCGTTACTGGCTCTGTTTCATCGCCTCTTCGATCTCTTCCATCGACACCTCACGCATCGGCTGGCCCATCGACCACTGGTGGCCGAACGGATCGCGCACGACGCCGTATCGATCGCCCCAGAAGGCGTCCTCCAGCGGGTGGACCACCGTCGCCCCGGCATCCACGGCCTTCTGGAACTTGGCGTCGACGTCGGTGACGGTCAGGTGAATGGTCACCGGCGTCCCGCCGAGCGCCTTGGGCGTCAGCGACTTGCCCTCGCTCATCTCGGGGAAGTCGTCGTTGAGCATCACCGTCGAGCCGTTGATGTTCAGCGCGGCGTGCACGAGCTTGCCGTCGGGCCCGGGAACGCGGCCGTACTCCTCGGCGCCAAACGCCTTGACGTAGAAGTCAATGGCGGCGGCAGCGTCGTCGACGGTGAGGTGGGGGGATACGGACGGCTGAACTTCGATCGTCATGAGGGGACTCCTCGAATAGTGGCTTTCCCTTGCGGGCTACCAATACGACTCGTCGGGCTGACCAAACTCATCGCACCAACGCCATTTTGCGGTTTCGGCGTGCACGGTCTCGCTGAGCGTGACCCAGCACGCCGAAACCGCCGCCGCGCGTCTGGCAACATAGCGGCGTGCTTGGGCGGGAGGTCCTGACGAGACCGCGGGTGGTCGCGCTCGACCCCCTGATCGTGGCGGTCTTCGCCACCGCCGTCAGCCTCGTCGGGGCCGGCCGCCCGTCGTTCTGGTACGACGAGGCCGCGACCATCTCGGCGTCATACAGTCGCACCCTGGCTCAGCTGTGGCAGATGGTGGGCAACGTCGACGCCGTCCACGGCCTTTATTACGTGCTCATGCACGCCTGGTTCAGCGTCTTCCCGCCTACGGAGTTCTGGTCCCGCGTGCCGAGCGCGCTCGCGGTCGGGGGAGCCGCGGCAGGCGTCGTGGTACTGGGAAGACAGTTCTCATCGCGTACGGTCGCGCTGAGCGCCGGAGTCATCTGCGCGATTCTGCCCCGCGCGACGTGGGCGGGCATCGAAGCACGACCCTATGCACTGACGATGGTGGCGGCCGCGTGGACGTGCGTGCTGTTCAGGTACGCCGTGCGTCGCGACAGCGAGTGGATATGGCTCTGGTACAGCGTCGCGATGGTGACGTCGATCCTGCTCGACATCTACCTCGCGCTGATGCTCGGCGCCCACGCGGTTTACCTGTGCGTCAATCGGCCCGGCCGCGCCGTCCTCGCGCGCTTCGCCATCGCCGCGGCGGGTACATGCGTCGCTGCGGCGCCGTTTGTGTGGTTGGTCGTCGGTCAAGCGCACCAGATCGTCTGGATATCGCCGGTGGGCGGCAGGACGGTCGAAGATGTGGCCGTCCAGCAGTACTTCGAACGAAGTCCGTGGTTTCTGATCGTGTCGGCCTGCGTTGTGGTGACGGCTGTTGTCTTGCGGCGCTTCACATCTGCACAACTGAGCACGCCGGATCGCCAGCTGTTGACGTTGGCGATCGCGTGGCTGCTCGTTCCCACCGTGTTGATCCTCGGCTACTCGGTGCTGGTCCATCCGATCTATACACCCCGCTACCTGTGTTTCACCGCGCCGGCGATGGCACTCGTGCTGGGCGTGTGCGTCGGTGCGCTGGCGGTTCGGCCGTGGATCGCGGCCGCCGTGCTGGTCGTCTTCGTGGCGGCCGCAGTACCGAATTATCTACTGGTGCAACGCAGTCCGTATGCCAAGTACGGAATGGACTACAGCCAGGTGGCCGATCTGATCGCCGCGAACGCCAAAGGCGAGCCGGGTGAATGCCTCTTGGTGAACGACACCGTGACGTTCATGCCGGCCCCGATGCGCCCGCTGCTGGCGGCGCGGCCCGATGCCTACGAGAAAGTGGTCGATATCAGCCTGTGGCAGAAGGCCACTGATCGTCACGACGTCTTCGACACCAACCTCATCCCGGAGGCGTCGGTGGGCCCACTCAACGTCTGCCGCGTCCTGTGGATCATCACCCAGGCCGACCCGTCACGGCCCGCCCACGAGCAGGGCGAACTGATGGAGCCCGGCCCGCTCTTCGGCGGCACCCCCGCGTTTGCGGTGATCCGCGACACCGGCTACCGGCTACAGGAGCGCTGGCAGTTCAACCTGGTTCAGGTCATCAGGGCGACGCGCTGATTCACCAGACGCGGATGTAGTCCACGAGCATCGCGGCGGGGAACACCCCCAGCGCCGGATCGCCGCCGCCGGGTCCACCGACCGCGAGGGTGAACATCGGCTGCATCCAATAGCCGGGGTTGTTGAACGGCCAGCGCCAGTCATCGGGCCTGCCCGACACCTGAATCGGCTTCGGCGGCACGCTGAAGTACGGCTCCGCGCCGTCGACGTAATCGCGCCAGAACTTGAAACCGTCCTCGTCCCAACGCATCCGCCAGGTGTGCCAGGCGTTATCGACGAGACCAGGGATCGATTTGCCCTCCCACGTCTTGCCGTTGGATGCGGCGTGCACCGTCGTCCCCGGCGGCCACTTGCCGTTGCCGTACCACTCGAAGACATCGACCTCACCGTCGGGCAGCGGATCCTCGTTGACCGCCCAGAACGCCGGCCAGCAGCCCGGGGTCAGGCAATCGAGCTTGATCCGCGCTTCCCAAGTCTGGTTGATCATGCTCCGCCAGATGCCACGCAGCTTGCCGCTGTAATAGGTGCCCATATCGTGGGTGGCGAGCAGCACGAGGTTGGAGTTGCCATCGAGGAACACATTTCTGCGGTCGTCGCGGTAGATGCCCTGGACCGGTGGATAGACGTCGTCCTGCCACGTCTGCACGATCCACTTGGCGCGATCGGGAGCCGACCCCGCCGGACCGTCGAACTCGTCTTGGAAGATGTATCCGCCGCCCGGGTCGCCGCTGGGCGGCTGTTCCGGTTTCGGCACCCGATCCAAAGGGGTGGCCTGAGCTGGGGCTAGGGGCATCGTGGCGGCCAAAAAACCAAGGCCCGCCATCATCATCATGTTGCGGCGATCCATCTGGGTCACTCGCCCACCTTAAAAGGACGACTCCGCGTTTAGGTTCATTTCGGGGGCCGCACGTGTTGTAACCAACTTCACACGACGGAGAAGTCCGGCGGCAGCGCGCACCGTCCCGTCAGCGCTAGAAGCACCGACTGGCCATGCCCGGTGAGCATCGCGGTTCGGGCGGCCACGTCCAGGGCCTCGGCGAGCACCGCGGCGGGCGGCTCGAACGACAGGTCGAGAGCCCGAGCGATGTCCATCCCGTGCACCGCCAGTTCGAAAGTCCGGGTGGGCAAATAGCTGTGCAGCCGAATACCCAGCCCGCCGATCACCTCGATCAACGGATTGTCGTCGACGGCCGCGAGGTCGCCCAGCACGCCGGCGACCAGCTCTTCGACCGCGGCGGCCGGATCATCGCCGAGGGCGATCCCGGCCTGCCTGCCGCGTTCGGCGACACCGGCGGGATCGATGCCCAGCGCCGACGGCGTCACGCGCAGGTAGTACTCCTCCGGCGTCGCGATGTCGACGCGCTCGGCAGTGGTTCGCAGGTAGGTGCGCACCGTGGTCAGCGATCGCGACGTATGTCCGACCAACGAGCGGACATCCCAGTCGCCGAGGCCGGGTTGACTCCATGCCTCGACCGGTATGTCGTGCACCAATGCGGCGAAACTCGTTGCCGCCGAGACGTATGTCGCCGTCGTCACGACCGCTTGACTTGGTCCCAACCTTCGACGGATTCCGGGCTGCGCGGTTCCGGACCCACGTAGATCGCCGCCGGACGCACCAGCTTGCCGAGCCGCTTCTGCTCGAGGATGTGCGCGCACCAGCCCGCCGTCCGGCCGCAGGTGAACATCGCGGGCATCATCTTGGTCGGCACCTGCGCGAAGTCCAGGATGACCGCCGCCCAGAACTCGACGTTGGTCTCGATCGCGCGGTCGGGGCGGCGTTCGCGCAGCTCCGCGAGCGCGGCCTGTTCCAGCGCGGCGGCCACCTCGTACCGGGGTGCGTCGAGGCGCTTGGCAGTGGCCCGCAGCACGCGTGCCCGCGGGTCCTCGGCCCGGTAGACGCGGTGCCCGAACCCCATGAGCTTTTCCTTGCGATCCAGGATGCCTATGACGACCGCTCTCGCGTCGCCGGTCTTCTCGGCCTCCTCGATCATCGGGATCACCCGTGCCGGCGCGCCGCCGTGCAGCGGGCCGCTCATCGCGCCGATCGCGCCCGACATCGCCGCCGCCACATCCGCGCCCGTCGACGCGATCACGCGGGCGGTGAACGTCGACGCGTTCATGCCGTGCTCGGCGGCCGACACCCAGTAGGCGTCGATGGCCTCGATATGCCGCGGGTCCGGCTCGCCCTGCCAGCGGGTCATGAAACGTGCTGTCACGGTGGAACATTCGTCGACGACACGCTGGGGGACCGCAGGCTGGTAGATGCCACGTGCGGACTGCGCGACGTAGGACAGCGCCATCACGGACGCGCGGGCGAGCTGGTCGCGCGCGGTCTGGTCGTCGATGTCCAGCAGCGGCGCGTAGCCCCAGATGGGGGCCAGCATCGCCAGGCCGGCCTGCACGTCGACGCGCACGTCGCCGCTGTGGATGGGCAGGGGGAACGGCTCCGCCGGGGGCAGCCCGTGGCCGAACTTGCCGTCGACCAGCAGCGCCCAGACATCACCGAAGGTGACGCGTTGGTTCACCAGATCCTCGATGTCCACGCCGCGGTACCGCAGGGCGCCGCCGTCCTTGTCCGGTTCTGCGATCTCGGTGGTGAAGGCGACGACGCCTTCCAGTCCGGGTACGAAATCCTCGGGCACCAACGACGTCGTAGTCATGGGCAGATTCTCGCACCCGGCCCTATCTCGGCGACCACCCGGCGGGGCGTAGCGTGATCGCGTGGTATCTCGCGACGACGACCGCCTGGCAAGAATGCGGGTGGAATACGGTTCGGTGGAGAAAGACGGCAGCCGCGACCTAGATGTCGATTGGCTCGCGGACGGCTGGGTTACGCTGCTGCGCAACTGGTTAGCCGACGCCGAGCGGGCAGGGGTCGCCGAACCCAACGCGATGGTCGTGGGCACCGTCGACGCGCGTGGACGTCCGGCCACCCGTTCGGTGCTCTGCAAGAGCGTCGACGAGCACGGCATCACCTTCTTCACCAACTACGACTCCGCCAAAGGAAGGGATCTGGCGGCCATGCCGTATGCGTCGGCGACGTTCCCCTGGTACCTGCTCGGCAGGCAAGTCCACGTCCACGGCCCTGTCACCAAGGTGTCCTCGGAAGAGACCGCCGATTACTGGTCCAAACGCCCACGCGGTTCGCAGCTGGGCGCGTGGGCGTCACACCAGTCCCAGCCGATCGCCTCGCGTGCCGCCCTGCTTCAGCAGTTGGCCGACGTGACAGCGCGATTCGCCGACCTCGACGAGGTCCCCGTGCCGCCGGACTGGGGCGGATACCTGATCGCGCCCGAAGTCGTCGAGTTCTGGCAGGGCCGGGAGAACCGGGTGCACAACAGGATTCGTATCGTGACCGATGCCGAGCTGCCGGTGACCGTACACAACAGCCGCGTCGAGCGGCTGCAGCCCTAGGTGCGGCGGCGGGTTACCCGGTCACATGGGCGGACAAAGTCTGACGCGGTAGGCCAAGTGTCGGAGGGTGCCACTTTCTCAGTGGGCTCTTAGCTTGGCTGGCTAGCATCCGACTCGTGTCTGAAATCAGGGGGGAGGCATCCCTCGGCCTGCGAGAACGCAAGAAGCAACGGACACGAGCAACCCTCATCGATGCCGCCGTCGAACTGTGCGTGCGGCAGGGGTTCGACCGCACCACCGTCGACCAGATCGCCGCGATCGCCGACGTGTCGCCCCGCACGTTCAGCCGGTACTTCGCCACCAAGGACGCCATCGCCCTGGCCCTGATCGACGAGGTGCTGGACAAGACAGCCGTCGAGCTGACCCGCCAACCGGACGAACTCAACGAATTCGAGGCATTGCTGAGAGCCCATCTTGCGGTGGCCGATTCGGCCAAGGTCGCCCCGGCCGGGGAGCTGACGGCGGACCGGGTGATGTGCATCGTTCGGATCATCCTGTCGTCGCCGACGTTGCGACAGGCGGTGTTGGAGTATCGCGCCAACTCCGTCGAGATCGAGCTGGCCAAGCGAATGGGGGCAGGTGTTGGCGATCGTCGCCCCAGACTGGTGTCGGCCATCTGGGGTTCACTGCTCATGACGGCGCTCACCGATCTGGCCTCCGAGGACAGGGACCTATCGCAGCTGACCATCGACGACGTCATCGAGCGTCTCGGCGAGACATTCGCCGAGTTCATCGGCCTCACGGCAGGCAATCGACAGGCAGTGTGACCATCTCACAACCCCCCCGCGGGCGGGAGTGCGCCAATGGGACTACCTTTTGAAGGGCAACCCCGCATTCCTTGCAACGTAGAAGGGATCCCAGTGGCCGAAAAAGACGAGCACGCCACCCTCAGCTACCCCGGTGGCGAGCTTGAATTGGACGTCGTCCACGCGACCGAAGGCGCCGACGGCGTCGCACTGGGTTCGCTATTGGCCAAGTCCGGCTACACCACCTACGACGAGGGCTTCGTCAACACGGCCTCGACCAAGAGCGCCATCACGTACATCGACGGTGACGCCGGGATCCTGCGTTACCGGGGCTACCCGATCGAGCAGTTGGCGGAGAAGTCGAATTTCATCGAGGTCAGCTACCTGCTGATCTACGGCGAGCTGCCGACGGCCGACCAGCTCGAGGCGTTCACCACCCAGATCCAGCGGCACACCCTGCTGCACGAAGACCTCAAGCGGTTCTTCGACGGCTTCCCGCGCAACGCGCACCCGATGCCGGTGCTGTCCAGTGCCGCCAATGCGCTGAGCGCCTACTACCAGGACTCGCTGGACCCGTTCGACGACGAGCAGGTCGAGCTGTCCACCATCCGATTGCTGGCCAAGATGCCGACCATCGCGGCCTATGCCTACAAGAAGTCCGTCGGTCAGCCGTTCCTGTACCCGGACAACTCGATGAGCCTCGTCGAGAACTTTCTGCGGATGACGTTCGGTCTGCCGGCCGAGCCGTACGAGGTCGACCCCGAGCTCGTCCGGGCGCTGGACATGCTGTTCATCCTGCACGCCGACCATGAGCAGAACTGCTCGACGTCGACGGTGCGGCTGGTTGGGTCCTCGCAGGCCAACTTGTTCACGTCGATCTCCGGCGGCATCAACGCGCTGTGGGGGCCGCTGCACGGCGGCGCCAACCAGGCCGTACTCGAGATGCTCGAGAAGATCCGCCAGGCCGAGGGCGACGTTCACGACTTCGTCAAGAAGGTCAAGAACAAGGAAGACAACGTCAAGCTGATGGGCTTCGGCCACC
>JBIQHU010000243.1:0-3920 GCA_044508395.1 Mycobacterium sp.
TCGAACTCCGCAAGGGCGACAGCGCGTTCGGGCCGTGCTCACATATTCCGCGGGCACTGGCCGCGTTACAGGCCGAAATCGACCGGCTCGCCGGCGAGGGTGCCGACATCTACGACGGCACACTCTCCTACCGTCTGTCCCGGATCTATGCCGACTACAACCAGATTCATCCGTTCCGAGAAGGCAATGGACGCACCGGAACCCTGCTGCTGCATCTACTCGCCCGCCGGGCCGGACGCCGGCTCGTGCTCGATGGAATGTCCCGTTCGGAGTGGATCGACGCGTCCCGGGACTCAATGCCGTTCCGGCGCGACGGTCGCGCCGACCCACGACCATTCGTGGCGGTGCTGCGCGGACGGCTGCAGCCGGCGAGGATAGTGGAAGCCGATGTCTGACGGTCTTCCCCCGCACGGCCGGGCAATCAGCGCCGACGAGGCCGACCGCCTTTGGGCCCCATGGACACCAACCGAGGTGGCCGAGCGGTTGGCCGGCGTCGACGCACCGTGGTGTGTGGCCGCGGGCTGGGCGATCGACCTGTACCTCGGTGATCCACCGCGGCCACACGCCGACATCGAGATCGCCGTCCCCCGCCACGACTTCTCCCAAATCGCCGACGCGCTAGCCGGATTCGAGTGGGACGTGGCCGGTGACGGCCGGTTGTGGCCGTTCGCGGACGTCGGCGATCATCCCGCCCTGCACCAGACTTGGTGCCGCGACCCGGCCACCGGTCGATATCACCTCGACGTGTTCCGCGAACCCCACGGCGGTGACCAATGGGTGTGCCGGCGCGACCCGGCGATCACCCTGCCCTACGACGAACTCATCCGAGTTCGCGACGGGATACCGTACGTGATCCCCGAGGTGGCGCTGCTCTTCAAGGCACATCGCACGGCGGACAAGGACGAAGACGATTTCCGTCGCGTCGCACCGCGACTCGCAGACGACGCGCGGACACGCCTCATCGGCTGGGTGGCCGGCCTCTACCCGGACCACCCGTGGTTGGACCGGCTACGCGCCTGAGCCACTAGGGATTCGGATCGGTCAGATACCGCTGCACCGTCGGGCCGATCCAAGCGGCCAGGTCATCGATGCTCGCCGAGGCCATCGGTTCGATCTTGAGTTGATAGCGCGCGAACGCCAGACCGACCAGGTGCACGGTCACCAACTCGACGCGCAACTCCGCATTGTCGACACCGAACTGATCCGCGATCTGCCGGGCCACGGGACCAGCCAGCGTGTCGTGTAAGAGCTTGCGCGCCAGAGGGTGGATGTCCGCGGACCGGAACACCGTCAGCAAGAGGTCGAAAGACGCTCCCGCGTCCCAGCGCTGAACGACATCGCGTACCAGCCGAGCGCCGATCTCACCGGGCCCTTCTTCGAGCAAGTTCGCCAGTTGATGCAGTGGGTGCTGCGGGGTGTCGAGCACCGACGCGGTGAACAAGCCCTCCTTGTTGCCGAAGTGGTAGTAGATCATCGCCACGTCGACGCCGGCGTCCGCGGCGATGCTGCGCACGGTTGCCTTCTCATAGCCGTCACGCATGAAGTGCTCGCGGGCCGCGTCGATGATCCGCTGCTTGTTCTGTTGGCCCGTGCGCCATCGGCCGCTACGCCCCGTCTCTGACATGGGCCGAAGTTTAGTTCAACAACCGTTGACCTATGCCGAAGCGCAGGCGTAGCGTTTTCTTCAACACAGGTTGAAGAAAGGAGCTCGACATGACCCAACGGCGACTCTGGTGGCGGCACACCATCTCGGTGTTGATCGCCCCGGCAACGATGACGATCTTCATTCCGGCTGTGATCATCTGGCTGACCGGCGCGAAAGGACCTGACCTCACCACCACGTCAGGTCTGCTGCTGGCGATCGCCGGCGCTGCCCTGATCGCGTTCGGGCTGTGGTTCCTGGTGTGGACAGTGATCTTGTTCGACCGCATCGGCAAGGGCGCCCTGGCCATCGGCTCCCCGGTCAACTTGGTGATGGAGGGCCCATATCGACACGTCCGCAACCCCATGATGACGGCGGTCTTCTGCATCCAACTCGGCACCGCGGTGGCCACGGCATCTCCCTGGCTGTACGCCTGGTTCGCGCTGTTCTGCACCCTGACGGCGATCGCGATCCCAGTCTTCGAGGAACCTCACCTGCGGCGGCGGTTCGGCGCCCCATACGACGAATACCGGCGCAACGTTCCGCGGTGGATTCCGCGACCGACCGCCTGGGTTCCGCTCGACGAATCCTTCAGAACCGCTGCGTGAGCCACCGGCTCGCTCACTTTCGCATCACCCTGCGTCGATCTCTTCAGGCAGGTCAGACTGGGTTGGACACTCGCGACGTCTCCCGCCCGGGATTACCCGGGTGTGAGCTCGCGTTGTCGCCAGAGACCGCGACTGAAAGTGAGAACCGTCGATGGGCACTCCACTGCACCTCGCCGTCGCACTCGATGGCACCGGCTGGCACCCAGCCTCCTGGCGGGAGCCGCTGGCCCGCCCTGCCGAAACACTGAGCCCGCGGTACTGGATCGACCTGGTCGGCCAGGCCGAACAAGGCCTCCTCGATTTCGTCACGATCGAGGACGGGCTCACCCTGCAGTCCGATCACCCGTTCCGCGCCGATAACCGCACCGACCGGGTGCGCGGCCGTCTCGACGCCGTGCTGATCGCGTCCCGCGTCGCACCCCGTACCCACCACATCGGCCTGGTGCCCACCGTCATCACCACCTACACCGAACCGTTCCACGCGTCCAAGGCGATCGCCACCCTCGATTACGTCAGCACCGGCCGCGCCGGGGTGCGGGTCCAGGTCGCCTCGCGTCGTGATGCCGCAGCGCATTTCGGTCGTCGTCACCTACCCGAGGACCGTACTGCGGTGAGTGCTGAATTGTTCGCCGAGGCGGACGAATACGTCGAGGTGCTGCGCAGGTTGTGGGACAGCTGGGAGGACGACGCCGAGATTCGCGATGTGGCCACCGGACGGTTCATCGATCGGAACAAGCTGCACTACATCGATTTCCAGGGCGTCTCGTTTTCCGTCAAAGGCCCTTCGATCACCCCGAGACCGCCGCAGGGACAGCCCATCGTCGCCGCGCTCGGCCACGTCGACCCCGCCTATCGGCTGATCGCGGGCAGTGCCGACGTCGGATTTGTCACCCCGCACAGCGCCGAGGAGGTCACCGCCCTGGTCGACACGGTCGCTGCACCACGGCCTGCCGATGCCCCTACGGTGCGGGTGTTCGCCGACCTGGTGGTATTCCTTGACGGCACCCTCGATGCGGCACGCGCCCGACGCGGACGCCTCGACGAGCTCGCCGGAACCCAGTACCGCAGTGACGCCGAGATTTTCGCCGGCACGCCTGCACAACTCGCCGACCTGTTGGAAGCCTGGCATACCGCAGGCGCCTCGGGTTTTCGGTTGCGTCCGGCCTCAATCCCGCACGACCTACAGCAGATCACCGATGTGTTGGTCCCCGACCTGCAGCGCCGTGGCCTGTTCCGCCAGTCCTATGAAGCATCAACCCTTCGCGGCTTGCTGGGCCTACCCCGCCCTGCCAACCGCTACACGACCGTCTGAGATCGACAGGACACGCGCATGAGCAAGCCCCTCAAGCAGATTCATCTGGCCGCGCACTTTCCCGGGGTCAACAACACCACGGTCTGGAGTGATCCCGAATCCGGCAGCCACATCGAGTTCGACTCGTTCGTTCGGTTCGCACAGACCGCCGAACGAGGCAAGTTCGACTTCATGTTCCTGGCCGAAGGGCTCCGACTGCGTGAACAGGGCGGCCAGATCTATGACCTCGACGTGGTGGGACGCCCCGATACCTTCACTGTGCTGGCTGCGCTTGCCGCGGTAACCGACCGGCTCGGCCTCACCGGCACCATCAACTCGACCTTCAACGAACCTTATGAGGTAGCAAGACAATTCGCCT
>JBIQHU010000244.1:0-3899 GCA_044508395.1 Mycobacterium sp.
ACGAAGTCGAAGAATCACACGACGACGTCGTACACCACGTCCCTGGACTTGACCGCGACACCACGAGTGTTCCCCGTAGCACGCGGTCCATGACCGCGAAGCCATGGTCGTTGGCCGGAATCACCTGCGTGAGAGGTCGAAGAACGCGTCGCGCCGTTGCCGCGACCAGGTGGCTCGCCATGCTCGGATTCGGCCTGGCAGGTGAACTCATTCGGCGGTGTCCACCTTCTGTGGGGCAGTGTCCGCCTTTTTCGCCGGTCGCCGTTCGAAACGGTAGTCGGCCAAGTCGAATCGTCGACTGCGCCAGATCGACTCGACCGTCGTCGTGGGACGCAGAGGCACGTCCCCATGCTTGTCGAAGTAATAGCTGTTCGCGCCCGCGCAGCTGTCCTGCCAGAAGACCTGCGTATGCCGCCGTGCCAGCATCTCCGCGAAGAAGCGTTGATTCGCCTCCTCGCGTACCTCGACGTAGTTCGAGTCGGCCGTCCTGGCATGCCGGAGGCAACGGAGAATGTGACCCGCCTGTGCCTCGATGAGTGCGAAGTAGGACGACCCGTTGTATCCGTACGGGCCAAACACCGAGAAATGGTTCGGGAATCCTGGCACGCTGACTCCCTCATATGCCTGGAGTCGGTTCTCGTCCCACCACTGTGCCTGGTCTCGGCCGGCGACACCTCTGAGCGAGTAGGTGGGCATGCTGTCCGATTCCATGACCTTGAATCCCGTTGCCAGGACGAGCACGTCGATCTCGTGTCTGACGCCATCGGCCGTAATTACCGCGGTCTCATCCACCCGGGTGATGGGGTTGGTTTCAAGAAGGACGTTCTCGCGGTTGAACGTCTTCAAATATTCGTTGTGAAAGCTTGGTCGCTTGCAGCCCAGCGCGTAACGCGGCGTCAGCTTCTCCCGAACGACCGGGTCGGTGACCTGCCGACGCATATAGCTGATCGCTGCACGCTCGATCGCCGACGCCAGCGGTATGGCGGTATGGAAGTGCGCTGCGACGGGAAAGGTGAGTTCGACAAAGGCCTGGCTGGCTCCCCGCGCGGCGATCTGCGCTCCGGGTGCGAGCCGGAGAAGAGCACTCAGCGGGCGGGGCACCGCGAAGTCGAATTTCGGCAGACACCATATCGGGGTGCGCTGAAAGACGGTGAGTGTGTCCACGTCCTTGGCTATCGAGGGGATCAGTTGCACCGCCGAGGCGCCCGTCCCGATGACGGCGACCCTCTTTCCGGTGAGGGTCTGCTGGTGGTCCCAGCGCGACGTGTGCATCGTGACCCCGCCGAAGTCCCCGACCCCCGGTATGTCCGGCGATTTTGGTCGCGTGAGAACCCCGGAGGCATTGATGACGAACCTCGCTGTCAGTTCCTCGTCCGTCGAGGTAAACAAACGCCACAATGTCGATTCTTCGTCGAACTCAGCCCTCACAACCGTGACTCCGAAGCGGATGCGCGACGCGAGGCCATATTTTTTCACGCAATGCTTCGCGTAGTTCTTCAGTTCGATCCCCGGCGCATAGGTACGTGACCACGACGGGCGTTTCTCAAAGGAGAATTGGTAACTATATGACGGAATGTCTACTGCAATCCCCGGGTAGGTATTCCAGTACCAGGTTCCACCCACCCCTTGGGCCTCATCAACGATGAGGAAGTCCGAGAAACCTTCCTTCAGCAGCTTGATGCCCACCCCGATCCCGGAGAATCCAGCTCCGATGACCAATATCTCGTGGGTGGGGACCTCGTACGTAGGGGCTCCGGAGGTGGGGGCATTCTCGTCGCCCGCAACATGGACACTCAAGCGTCTTTCCTCACTCTCGAGGCTGCGCGCTTAGGCGGTACCTTCCCGACGCCCACGTCCAGGATGTCGGCTTTGACGTCAGACCGCGTTGGCAGGGCGCCTGCGCTTTTTCGGCCCTGGGCTACCTTGGCCTTGCGGCCCTGGGCAACCTTGGCCACATTCGAGCCGTTTTGGGCGTGTTCGGTTGGGTGGTGCTCAGTTCGTGCGGTTGTCGGGGTCGTTACATAATCACCCATGTCGACCTTGGACAGTGCGCGCTTGAACTGGGTGGCGAAACCGGGGTACATGGTGCCGTTGTATCCGTCATTCGTGAGGTACCAGCTCTTGCAACCCGAATTCCAAGTCGTACTTCCCAACCGCTGCTGTACCTCGCCATGGTAATTATTTTGCCGATCTTCGCGGACCTCGAGCGTACTGAGATCATTCGCGATGATCGCGCCGATGGCTTTGACGATGTAGTTGATCTCGGCCTCCATGTACACGAGGGCCGAGTTATGGCCGGGCCCTGAATTGGGACCGAAGGTGAAGAAAAGATTGGGATAGCCTGCGACAGTGACGCTCCGGTACGCATAGGCGCCCTGGGACCACTCGTCGGAGAGCTCACGACCATGCGCGCCTCGGATGGGAAAAGGTGTGCCAGCCTTGCATACATCGAAGCCGGTGGCGAAGACGATGCAGTCCAGTTCGTGTTCGATGCCATCTGCGGTCCGTATGCCATTCGGCGACAGGGTCGCGATCGGCCATGAGACGAGCTTGCAGTTGTCGCGCTGAAGAGCGGGGTAGTAATCGCTGCTCATCAGCATCCGTTTGCAGCCGGCACGGAAGTTCGGCGTCAGCTGGCGCCTGAGCCAAGTATCCGATACCTGCCTCCGCAAATTCGCCGTCGCCAGTAGCTGGATGCCAGTGGTGACCGGGGTATCCCAAACCATGCCGACGGCCATGAGCTCGTGGCCCCAAAACCACGCCTGCCGTCCGACGTTCTGCACGCGAGGCAAGCGACGAAACGCCGTCCGCACCCACTGCGGATGGGAGAAGTCGGGCCGAGGGAGGACCCAGCCGGGGGTGCGTTGGAAGACCTTGACCGACCGCGCAGTCTTCACCAGTTCGGGAATGATCTGAACAGCGCTGGCTCCGGTGCCGATCACGGCGACACGTTTGTCGCTCATGTCGTAGTCGTGATCCCAACGCGCACTGTGGATCTTGTGACCAAGGAAGGTGTCCAGTCCGCGGATGTCCGGCAGGCTCGCATTCGCCAGCGGCCCACTAGCCATCACTGCGGTGCGCGCCGTGAACTGCGAGCCGTCAGCTGTCTGCGCCGTCCACAGTGCGCTTTCGTCGTCGAACTCCAGACCGGTGACGTTCACTCCGAACCGGATGAAACGCGACAGCGAGTATTTGTCCACCATCGTCTTGATGTAGTCGAGGATCTCGGCGCTGCCCGAATACGCGCGGGACCAGTCCGGATTTTGCTCGAACCCGTAGGAATAGAGCAGCGACGGGATGTCGCACGCCGCGCCGGGATAGGTGTTGTCCCGCCAGGTACCACCCACCTCGTCGGCACGTTCAAGGACAACGAAATCGTCGATACCCTGTTGTAGCAACCGGATTGCGGTTCCCAGGCCGGCGAAACCCGCACCGACGATCAAGACGGTCGTGGTGTCGCTCATCTGGCCACCGGTTCGTAGGTCAGCTCTTCTGTCCACGTCGGTGACTTACCGAGCACCTCGGTGGGGAAGTGGTCGATCGCGGTACCCAGCCGCTGCGAAATGAAATGCAATGGCTGAGAACGCTTGATGCTGGCGGACATGTGAGCCTTCAAGATGTGGTAGCCCGGAACGCGGCGCGTGAACTCACTACGATCTCCGACGTTCTCGTACCGCATCACCGCGTTGTAGAGCTTCTCCTCCGACAATCCCATGGCGTTGAGATTGGTCAACATCCTGGTGAGCAACGGCACGTAGAGGACGCCGCCGAGAAGGATTCTCGGGTCGATGAGCGCCCCCATCGTCTGAGTCGCATGAATGCGCATGGGGCTGGCGCCGAGGTCGTTCAGAACCTGGAATCCCACTGCCAAGTGCCGCGATTCGTCGTTGTTGACCTTG
>JBIQHU010000245.1:0-3876 GCA_044508395.1 Mycobacterium sp.
ATCTGGCAGCGCCAGTTTGGGAAGCGCTGTGCCTCAGGGGTATTCGTCTCCACCTTGGAGATGCTGAGACGATTACTCGTCCCACCAAGAGATGCCCGGGTTCAGCCTGGCCGCGACTTCGTACACGTGCTGCTGCGCGCCTTCGTAAAAGCCTGGAACTCGGCCATGTCCAACGGGTAAGGCCCCAGTGGACAGCCATTCGGCGAAGGTGTCGAACATCGCGGCCAGATTTGAGAACTCTGCCTCGGGGATCTCGCCCTTGAAGTCGTTGATCACCTTGTGGTTTCCGTTCTCGTCGGCTTGGGTCTCCACCAGGTAGGCGTTGCAGTCCTCTTGAAGAAATGGAAACGCGTCCTGCCACGGCGGATCCGCATACTCATTCGATCGCCGGTACTCCCACTGTTCGAGCGCATCCTCGAAGCTCAACAAGAAGTAGATGCCGTAGAACGACGGCTGGTCGAGCTCGTACTGATATCCCGGCACCAAGTTGAACGCCCGGTAGAACTCGCGAACATCCGATGGTGGCCGGGGGAGGCCGGCCTGACCGAGCAGTTCATCCATCCGTTCTGTCGAAAGGCCCGGACGAAGGTACCGGGTGAACTCGTCACCTGCTGCTGACAACTGGTCGAACAGCCGGGTCGCTGATTCAACTACTCCCACCGATGCAGATTACGGGGCACCACCACCGCGAGCAACATATACGGTCCAGGTGTGGCAATGTGCCTGAAGGACGGGGTGGTGTAGTCGGTGGCGAGTCAAGCGTAAGGTGTAACAAATTTGCTAGCTCGGCAAGGTGCTGAGGGTTGGTGCCCTCAATAGTCGTTATTGGCCCAGTAATGGGGACTTGCTACAGTCCGTGTCATCAGATGGTACGTAGCTGATCAAGGTTGCTTGCGGAGCGTTGATCGGGCGATCGGATGCGTGCACACAAAGTTCGAATGCTGAGCTCAGGAAATTTCCTGCGTGGGCAGCAGCAAACTATTTGGTTGAGGTGGCCGGCGATTTTCCATCGCGGCACTGTCGCATTTCTAAAGAATGAAGACGGCTCAGATGCTGTCCTCATCCATTGGGCGGAATGAGTTCGTGCCGTTCATGGGCTACGACTTGGGGATCGACCGCTACCGATCGAAGGCATCGGCTCTCGGCTTCGAAGGTCACCTCGTCATTGCCGACACGATGTAGTCTCCGTCAGGAACCGGCGGGCCGAACCTGATCGAACTGAAGCCGGAAATTCCTTGGCCCCAGGTTGTTTCGAGGCCGCTAGACGGTATGGGTGACCGTCGGCGTTAAGTCGGGGGTTGCGGGCCGGGGCCCCACTCACCCATGTTCGTGGGTTACCGAGTAGGGAGCGCCTGCTCGGTCTATCCGACAGTGGTGGGAGGCCCCGGTGTTTACAGAGCGTACGAGTGTTGGACTGGACGTGCACGCACGTTCGGTCGCGGCAGCGGCAATCGACAGTGTCACCGGCGAGGTGCAGCAGACTCGCCTGACGCCGTCCTATGAGCACATCCGGTCGTGGTTATCGCAGTTGCCGGGCCCGGTGGCGGTGGCTTATGAGGCTGGTCCGACTGGTTTTGGTCTGCAGCGGGCGTTGACGGAGGCGGGGATCCGGTGTGAGGTCGTCGCGCCGTCGAAACTGCAGAAACCGTCCGGGGACAGAGTCAAGACCGACGCCCGTGACGCGCTGCATCTGTCGAGGTTGCTGCGCCTGGATGAGATCACCTCGGTGTCGATCCCGACCGTAAGCCAGGAAGCGGCCCGTGATCTGGTCCGGGCCCGTGAAGACTGCCGCGGTGACCTGATGCGGGCGCGGCATCGCCTGTCCAAGCTGCTGCTGCGCCACGGCATCGTCTACTACGGAGGTGCGGCTTGGACCGGTGCCCATGATCGGTGGCTGCGCACCGTGGCAGCATCCCAGTTGGCGGCACCGGCAACGCGGATGGCCTTCGATGCCGACTACGACCACGTGTTGACGATGCAGGCGCGCCGGGGACGTCTGGACTCGGCGATTGAGGAGATGGCTGCCGATGGTGAGTTCGCCCCGATCGTGCGGCGGGTGTCGTGTCTGCGGGGTGTAAACACGTTGACCGGGTTCGCGTTGGCGGTGGAGATCGGTGATTGGAACCGGTTCACCGGCAACACAATTGGTTCGTTCGTCGGGTTGGTACCTGCGGAGTACTCGTCGGGTTCCTCGCGGGCGCAGGGACCGATCACCAAGACCGGGAACGCCCATGTCCGGCGGTTGCTCGTCGAGGCGGCGTGGCACCACCGGGCCCGGTATCACGTGGGTGCGGTGATGCGGTCGCGGTGGGACCGAGCCTCCGCTGCTGCTCGTGCTCGTGGGGATGAGGGCAACCGCCGACTGCATGGCAGGTGGGTGGGTTTCCTCGAACGACGCAAGCGACCGGTGGTGGCCAACGTCGCGATTGCTCGTGAGCTGGCCGGTTGGTGCTGGTCGCTGGCGGTCATGGACGACTGACCGCCCCTTGAACTGCTTCCTCATCGAGGCCAGTGGTGGCAGCGCGTGGATCGACCCGCGACACACCTATGAGCAGCCTTCGGACGATGCTCGATGCTAGACACGCGGATGCGATCCAGCCGAAACCCCGTCCTGCGGTACCCAATCCGCGTATATCAGTCTGACCGCGCGTCGCCAACCGACACGCTCACCACAGACTCGCCGGGGAAGCAAAGAGGCGCCGTCGGGGTAGCTCCCCGACGGCGCCTCACCTTGCCTCTTGACAAACTTCACTACATATCAGATGTACCGGCCACGGCATTTAGCTTCAAGCCGCGTAGCCGCCAGCGCATGCGTCCTGTGCGCGACAGGAGAATGATCGGTCGCGAGCACCAACGATGGCCCAGCTTTGTCGCCACTTGTGACTAAACCCAAACCGACGCTATCCACGACCGGCCCGACCTTTGGGGATGCGAAATGCCCAAGACAGGCATCGAACCACTACCCGAAGGCGTCATTGACCTGAGTCCCCGACATCTGCGAAGTCGTCCGCCAGTCAACGTTTCAGCTCGCCGTCCGAGCCAGGAAACTCTCGGGTCCGTACCAGTCGATCTGTGCGTCACCCCACCAAGAGAGGAACTGCCCAGCGGTCTCGCCGTTGTGCTCAATGTCGAATGCGCAGTCGAACGACGCGACGACACCGTCGGTAGCTTCGGCGAGGGCCGCAGCGGCGAGGCCGTAGCCAGTCGAAGCGATCTCAGGTCCGCCCATGTTGCGGTATTCGGACCAGTAGTGGTCTGAACGCAAAATCTTGGCGAGCTTGTCCGACGCGACGACATCGGCAAGTTCCTGGGCGATCCACCACTCACCAAGGAACTCGGGTGGCGATCCGTCAGGGTCGCCGTCGCTCGTCAGGTCTTCGGCGGTGATGAGATCGTCTTCGTCGCGCGCGTAGCAACTCGGCCACGAGCTGGAGTCCCACTCGCTGTTGATCCAGTAGCCGAAGCCAAGGGCCAGTCCACTGCACCACCGCAGGTCGGCAGCGACATAATCGATCGACCCAGGCTCAGCATTGGGGTCAAATGCCTTGACTTCGATCGTCGATGCGATGCCACGTCGATCAAAGAGCTCTTGAAACAACTCCTGGGTTCGCGCTCTCGTTTGCTCGACTAGGGGCATCAGATCGGTCGCCGGGTACACGTCGATCGTCGTAGACACGTTTCAACGATAGGTGCGACCTCCGACAACACGCGCGGATACGGCATGTGGTCTCGATCAGCCAAGACAAATACGACATTTGGTCAAACACGTGAACGTCGCCGACATGGCATAAACCCGCCCCGACCGAAGTCAGAGCGGGTTTTTCAAACGTGGAGCTAAGGGGATTCGAACCCCTGACCCCCACACTGCCAGTGTGG
>JBIQHU010000058.1:0-31525 GCA_044508395.1 Mycobacterium sp.
GACCGGGCAACAGAGTCGCACAACGACTGGACCACTACGAGGGGCTCACCTCAACGCGACCGTGTCCGCGCCGGCAGGGGCGATGCCCGCGACGCTCAGACACGTTATCGTTGCCAGGCACGTCACGGCACCGTAAGTCATCCGGCGGCCGAGAGCTGCTGCAGCCAGACAAGTTCCAGAGTTCCGGCTCACATTTTCACCACCTAGTGGTCGATGTCACTCTCACCAATGGAACCAGTCACTGTCGGCCGAAGCCAGACCCAATCAGTACTGTTTTGCTCTCTCGATCGGGATACGCGTTCGACGTCGCGGCCCTGGCAAGCACACGTCGCGTTTGGCATTCGTGGCCCGGACCAAGTAGCTCGCGTAACCGCTCCCGAGCACGCCAGGACCTCGACATCACAGTTCCGGCAGGAATATTCAGTATCGCTGCAGTCTCGGCATATGTATAGCCGAGGACGTTGGCGTAGTAGACCGCCTCGCGCACGCCCTCGGGTAAGGAGCTCATCGCTTCTCGAAGAGCGTCGTCTCCGACACGTTTGAGGGCTTCGGTTTCTGCGGACTCGCATATTGGTAGTTCCAGAGCATCCCAGTCGCCCAGTACTTCGGCGGAGATCTCGATCGGCCGTCGAGCGGTTCTTCGATGCGAATTCGCCCATCGGTTGTGCATTATTCGGAACAGCCACGCGCTGAGGTTGGTCCCCTCCGTGAACGTATGGAACCCCACGAAGGCATGCATCAACGTTTCCTGCAGAAGATCCTCTGCGTCACAACGCGTTCGCGTCAGTCGTCGCGAATGACGAGCCAGCGCCGCGAGAAACGGTCCCACATCTGCGGCGAATCGGGCCGAGGCGGCGTCCGCCGACACGTTCACACCACCCGGCTCCATCATCGTGGTAACTCGTCAACGACAGCGCGTGGCTTTACCGACTGACTCGTCACACCTACTACTCCCTTTCGGACGGCACGGCGCCTCCACGAAACTTCGAGCGCCGCATGTCGTCCGCGGTTCTGGCCGCCGTCAACCCGCTCAGCGACACACTGATTCGTACCAGCGAAGGCGGCGCCACGACCAATGATCGGGCGTCAGCCTGAGGCCACCCAACGCTGAATTCTGACACGCCGCCGAGGCGACCGCTGTCCCCGGCGCTACCGACTCACTCGGGCTTACCGTACAGCGCAACCACCACGCTGCGGTCCAGGCTGTTGGCCGACCACACTCCCATCTCGGTATTCGCGCAATCAGCCATGACCCCCATGGCGACAGGGTCGCGATACCACCGATTGATGATGTCGACACCATTGATCGCAAGCGCGGGGTTGATCGCCACGGTTTGAGAAACCGACCCGTGATAGCCGGCGGCAAGCGCTCTGCTTTGCGGCGTGGAGCCATCGGATCCGAGATCACCACCGAGCGCGCGGTTGTTCAAGACATCGTTGGTGTGCCACTGGGCTGCCAGTTGCAGTTGGCGGTTGATCTTGACGTCATTGGTGCAACCGGCCTGATGCTGCACGGTGAACACATTGGCCACCACACTGTCGTTGAGACGCTTGTTGTTCGGCACCAGCGTGTTGTTATCGTCCGCCATGGCCGGCGGCGCCGACAGCGCCATCACCGTCACGGCAGACAAGGCGACGGCTGTAGTCGCCCATCGGCAACGCTGCATCTGACGCTCTACTCTCGACGAGATCGCGGGCACCCCGATTATCGTTCTCCCACTGCGGGACAGGTTCATGGTCTGCTCACCTACACAGGATCGAATCGATCGACAAGCCAACGATTGTCGACCTTGGCCAGTGACACGCGAACGCTGGACGACGTACTCGTCGGCGCGTCCTTGCCCACAGTCACAGCCTGATTCACGAAGAGCAGCACAACTGCTCGATCATCAGAGGCAGACACGGACGCTCCCGCCGGAATGGTGGCTTCGGCTGCGATCTGCTTCTGTTGCGCGCCGGGAATGACGACGTCGCGGGTGAGCGAGGTATAGGTTTCCAGGAACTGGCCTGTCAAATGAGCACGAGCGGCGTCGAGGTCCTTCTCGACGGTCTCAGGACGGTATGACAGGAGCGCGATGGTTGCATCAGTGGCAGCGCGAACGGACTCCGTGGCGGCGACCTGATCGCTGTGAGCAGTGTCGTTCTGCCACTTGATGACACCTGCACCGACTGCCAGCGCTACCGCCAGTACGCCGACACCTGCGTAGGTTGCCTTACTTCGCCACTCCGACCGTCTGCGGTGCGGGTGGTCACCGTCCGCGAGAGGTCCTGCCGTCGTGACCGGTACAACCCGCAACACGCCTTCTGTCGACCCAGGTTCGTCGATCACAACCTCGGCGGAATCGGGAGGGGTAACCGGCGCATCGTCGACACTCGCATCGTCTGCCGCATCGCCACTTCCGCTGATGCGGCCTGAACTCTTCCGAAACTTCACGGGACGAACTCCACACGCGAGACTTTGATCTGACCGTCGAGCTCTTGAACCGAGATGCGCATCCGCCACGCACGCGGAGCAGGCTCGGCGCCTGCTGTACTTGTCGTCTGCACTGATACGGCGATCAGCGCTTGGGCTTCGTTCGGTGCCTGCGATTCCAGCGCCGCTTCAGTGATCGTGCCTACCGACACCGACTGAGCTTGTTTGACTACTTCGACGAAAGGCTGAGCACGCTGGGCGAACTCATCGTGAAACTCGCCGCCGGCGGTTTCCATGATTCTCTTGACATCGTCGTCCGCTCGTTGCCAGTCGATGGTGGTGAGGTTGAGAGCCGCTTGCCGTGCGGCCTGTAGGAATCGCATGGCGTCTTGATGAGCGCTCCGAATCTGGTACGCCTGGAACCCCCACCACCCCAACAGTCCCGACAGTGCGACCACAACTGCCAGTCCGATCACGATCGGCCGCCGCAACGACAGGATCGTCGATCGTCGCCTACGCGGTGTCGCCGATACGCCGTCTTCACTGCCGACGTGAGAGTCAGCGGATGCCGACCCTTCGCTCACGACGACATCATCCGCGGAATCAGCCGGCACAGTCAGGGTGTCGGGGGAAGAAGCATTGTCTCCCATGTTTTTTCCTTCGGTGCGGTTTGGGCAAGGTCTGCTTGGGTGTAGCTACGGCCGTCCGGTCCGATATAAGAACCCGTGGCTTGGTCGTAATACGCGACCGCTATCGGTGGTGGCGGCACTCCCTGCTCTTCGCCGGGCCGCAATTGCGGAATGCCCTGCCCGCTCAGCGTGGCGTTCGGATCACCCTTCCAGTTGAACCCATTGTTGAGGGGCACGAAGTTCTGGTCGCTTTCGCACTCCTTGACCGTGGCCGCCCTCTTGCCGGGCACCGTCGCGCACGGTGTGTTGCGTGCGCCACGCACGTTGAACGGTGCATCCTGTGGCACTCGACAGTAGAGGTCACCGGGAGCTCTTTCGGGAGCGTCCTGCATGGCGGCAGTGCGAGCTTGCTGGGCGGGCAGGTAGCCGGTGGTGCACGGGGGTGGCAGGTTGAGATTCAGATTGAAGCTCAGGTACAGGCCCTTGTAATCCTGCTTGGTGTGCACATTGGCGGCGTACGAACCCTGTTCGACGGCCAGCAACTGCGGCAGCAACACCAGCAACTGCTCGATGTTGTCGTGGTAGGCCAGCCCCACCTGTCCGACGCTGACCAGATTGGCCATCAGCACCGGCAACGTAGCTTGCAGCCGCTCGACGAGCTGGCGGGCTTCACCCAGCGCCGGGCCGCCCTGGGTGATGACACCCCGCACGTCGTTGTCGTGCTCGGCAAGCTGCCGGGTCACCGTCGCCACATGCGAGGCCCAGCCCTGAATCGCCGCCGACGTCTCAGTCTGCGAGTCCAGCACGGGTTTCACGTTGTCGATCAGGGACAACATGGAATCGAGGTTCTCACGGGCATCGATCGACAGATCGGTGGCGCCATCGACGATCTTGGACAGCTCTGGCCCGAGCCCCCCGACGGCCTCGAACGATTCGTCGATGACGGTCTTGAGGTTTTCCCGGGGGACGGCCTTCAATCCCGTGACGACGGCATCGAGAACATTGTTGATATCGCGGGGCACCGTGGTGTCCTTCAACGCGATCACATCGCCGTTCTTCAAAGACGGTGCCGATCCGTTGCGAGGCAACAATTCCACGTACTGTTCGCCGATGGCCGATTGGCTGTGGACCTCGGCGACGAGATCGCTGGGTACTGCGACATCCGATCTCAGGGTCAAGTCGGCGACCACACCTGAGTCATCCAGGCGTACCGATTGCACACGGCCGATCTCGGTACCTCGGTAGGTGACATTGCCACCCTCGTACAGCCCACCGGTCGTCGGCAGTTCCATCGACACCGTGTAGTGCCCGATGCCGAACAGTTTGGCCGGCAACTTCATGTAATTCACGCTCATCAGGGTCAGCGCGACAAGCGCCAGGACCGAGAAGATGGCCAACTGTATGCGTGCTTGGCGGTTCAATCGCATCTCAACGCCCCTGATCCATGCGGTAAGGAGCGGTGAGTGGATTGCTCACTCCCCCGGGTCCGGCGGTCATGCACGGACTGGGGAACTGGCCGATGGTGCGCCCCCACTGCAATTCCAGCCACGTCAGATCGCACTCCCACCGAGTACCGGTGAAAAAGCCGGCATCGATCCGGCTGAGCGTCAGATCGACCACGGCGGTGAGGTTGGTGCTGTCGCCTCGTTGGAACTTGTCGAGGTTCTCGTTGGAGAAGGGATAGGTCGGAATCAGGCCGAGGGATTTGGTCAGGCTCGGCCCGGCGTTGGCCAGCGACTCCAGCACAGGTCCGACGTGCTGGAGTTCCTTGACGAGATTCTCCTTGCTCTGGTTGATGGTGTCGGTGGTCAGTGCACTGAACTCGCCCAACGCGTCAGCAGCCTCGGTGAGGTTGCCGCGCTGGTTGTTGAGCACAGCCAACGCCTCGGGGATCGTCTCGACTGCGCGATCGAGGACCGGTTGCTGTGCGGCAAACTTGCCGACAAGGTTGTTCAGACTGTCCGTCGCGGCGATGATGTCCGAACTCTGATCGTTGAGATTGCCGGCAAAAGTAGCCGACTGCTCGACCAGGCTCCGAAGATCCCCCTCACGGCCGCGGAACGCTGTACTCAGAGACTCGGTGACGTCCCCCACCTGGCCGATGCCACCTCCATTGAGCACCAGCGACAGCGAAGCCAGCGTCTGCTCAGGTGACGGGAATGATCCGGTCCGCGACAGCGGGATCAGCGCTCCGTCGCGAAGCCTCCCCTGCGCCGACTCGTCGGTCGGCGGCCCCAATTCGATGTGCAGCGAACCGAATATGGTTGTCGTCCCGATCTTGGCAGTGGCATTTGCGGGTAGGACGACGTCACCGTTGAGGCGCATCGAAACCAGGGCGTGTTGGCCTTGTAGCTCAATCTTCGACACATGCCCGACCGTCACATCGGCGACGCGTACCCGTGAATTCGGATCGATGTTGCTGACGTCGGGCATCTGTGCCTGCACAAGATAGGAGCCCTCGCCCTTGCCTTCGGTACCGGGTAGCGACAGCGAGTTGATGCCACGCCACCCGCACCCCGACATCGATACGCACACCACCAACGTGGTCAGGACTGCCACGGCACGACGCTTGAATGCGGTGGTCACGAGCCACCGCCGGGAATCATCATTCCGGGAAGGCCGGCAGTCGGGTCGGTCGAGGTCGAAGGCGCAGCCTCGGCCGCCAGCGGGGCACCCGGCACCGAGACGGCCTGGTTCGGCTGCGGCGAATCCGGCAGCGGCGGAACGTAATCAGGTCTCATCCAGTCCTCGCTGTAGGTGATTTCGTTGGGTCGCGCCTGTGTGCCCACCAGAAGGTTCTCCCCCAACGGTGGGAAGTTGTACTGCCGGTTCTTCACGATCGGGGCCAGGTATTGCACGCACAGTTTGGAGGCCTGCTCGGCACCCATGCGGGACGCCGCCTGAATCGCACCGCACAGGAATGAGATCGGGTTGGCGAAGTTGTTGACCATCAGCGCCCCGGTCAACGAACCGTTGGCCGGTTCGTAGATGTTGTTGAAGTTCGACGCGGCGGTGGGCAGGATGTGCAAGACCTGCTCCAGGTCATCAAGACTCGCGGTAACGGCCGCCGAAATGGATGCCAACTTATCCGAGGCGGTGCCGATCGGTTCGCGGTTCTCAGCCACGAAGCTCTGCACGTCACCGACGACGGAATTGAGATCCTGCACAGCCTGCCCGATCTCGTTGGGGTCATCGGCCAGCAGGCCGGTCACCTCCGCGAGGTTGACGTTCAACTGGCTCAGCAGATCTCCGCTGTCGCTCAGGGCGGTCACCAGAGTCGAAAGGTTCTTGATGGTGCCGAAGATGTCCTTGCTGTGGTCACCGAGCGCCGACACGGTCTGCGACAACTTGATCACGGTGTCGCGGATCTCGGGCCCTTGTCCCCGCAAGTTGTCAGCTGCAGTGTTGATCAGGGAACCCAGGGTGCTCACACCGCCCGGTTCCGTCGGCTGCAGCATGTCGGTGATTCGTTCCAGTTGTGCGCGGACGTCGTCCCATTCCACCGGCACCGCAGTGCGTTCCAGCGGAATGACGGTGCCGCCGGTCATCGTGGCACCGCCTGAGTACGGAGGTGTGAGTTGGATGGCCCGGCCGGTCACCAGTTGAGGGGACAGGACTACCGCGTTGGCCTCTGCCGGTACCTCGTACTTGCTGTCGACCCAGAAGGTCACCTTCGTGCGCTCCGCCTCGGGTTCGATCTTGTCGATCTCGCCGACGTTGACCCCCCGGATACGTACGTCGTCACCTTCGAACAGACCCGTGCTGTTCTCGAAGTAGCCGACGATCATCATCTTGCCGATATGGTCGGCGAGCTTGACCACGACGAAACCTGCGGCGACCAACACGGCGACCAGCACGGCGGCCAGCACGACCCGCGGGTTGCGAATCCACGTACTCACGGTTGGCCTCCTGTCGGCGGTTCACCCGGAGCCGGCACGAACACCGGCGAGGGTGTGGGTTCGGTCGTGGACTGCACGCCCGACGGGTTTGGAGCAGGTGGACCGGGCGGCGGCCCTCCCGGCGGCGGGGCAGACAGCGGGGCCCTGTACGGGTAACAACCGGTCGGACCGGGTAGCGGGATCCCAGGCGGCCCGCACCCCGGATCCCCTGGGTTGCCGGTGATGGCATCGGGAAGAGTCAACTTGGGGTCACCGCCCTGACCCGTGCGTGGATACGGCACCGGCAATGCGGGGGTGCCGGGCTGACCCACCTGCGGGTCGGTGCGCTCCGAGGGAAGCAGCACGTTCGGGTCGAGACCCAGATCGGAGAACGCTGCATCGACGAAGGGTTGAACGAACTGTCCCGGCAACAGATTGACGACGTAGGCCTTGAAGAACGGGCCTGAAGCCACCGTCTCGCCCAACGACAGCGCATACGTACTGAGGCCCTTGACTGCCTCCTGGATACGCTCTTTCCTGTTGTCCACAATGGTGAGGACCCCGTTGAGCTTGTCCAACGCCGGCTTCAGTTCTTGACGGTTCTCGGCGATGAACGCTTTGAGCTGCTGGGAAACCGCGGAGATGTTCATGGACAGCTGGTCCAAGGCCGCACTCTGAGAACGCAATTGGACGAGCAACGCGTCGGTGTCTTTGATGAGACTGACGATCCGGTCGGTGCGCTGTGCCAGTACGTCGGTGGCCTTGGCCGCGTTATCCAACAACGAGCGCAGTTGTTCGTCGCGGTTGTTCAAGGTGTCGGCGAATCGTGCGACACCCTGAACAGCGTCGCGCAACTGTGGCGGCGTGTCAGCGAAAGTCTCTGCCAGTGTCGACAGGGAGTCAGAGAGCTGGTTGGTGTCCAGGCCACTGATGGTCGCCGCCAGATCGCCCAGCGCGTCCGGCAATTGGTAAGGCGATGTGGTCCGATCCAGAGGAATCGGTCCGCTCAGTTGCTCCTCGCCACTCGGGACCACATCGAGCTCCTTGGTTCCCAACAACCCTTTGGTTGCGATGGCAGCCTCGGTCCGCTCACCCATGTGGATGTCCCCGGGCACGTCAAACGTGACCAGCACGCCTGGGCCCTCGAGTTCGATATCGGTCACTTTGCCAACGGGATAACCCGACACCTGCACGGTGGCACCCGTGAAGAGACCGCCGGCATCCTCGAAATAGGCCGAGTATTTCTCATTCTGATTGACAAACGGCAACATCTGGTTTCCGAGTGCTCCCGCCACGACTGCCGCGACCACAACCAGGCCGATGGCGCCGATGACGAGCGGATTACGTTCGGAGAAGGGTCTGGTCATCCTCATTTCGGCGCACACCGCCCGGTGGTCTGACCCGCAACTTTGACAAAGACCGGTTGGCCGCCCTTGCCGTTGAGCTTCAGCACGACATCGCAGAAGTAGAAACTGAAATAGTCGCCGTACATGCCCTGCCGATTCAGCATCCGATATTTGTCGGGCAGCTCGTTGAGGATCCTGTCGAAGTATTCGTGGTCGAGCAGGATATTGCCTGCGACGCGGTCGGTTTCGGCGACGATCTTGCGGACCGGCTCACGGGTCTGGGTGAGAAGGTCGGCGATCGAGCTCGTCGCGGCGTTCGTGTAGGCGACGGCGTTCGAGATGTCGGTCTTGCGCTCGGCCAACCCGTGGACCAGTTCCGACAGGTTCGTCACGGCCTTGCCCAGCTGATCACTCTGGCCGCCCAGCGAACCCAGGACGACGTTCAGATTGTTGACCACCTCTCCGATCAGGACATCACGGTCGGCCAAGGTGTTCGTGACTGCCGCGGCCTGACTCAGGAAGGACCCGATGGTCGGGCCTTCGCCCTGAAGAGCCTGCACCAACTGACCGCTCAATTCGTTGACCTGCTGTGGATCCAGAGCCCGAAACAACGGCCGGAAGCCGCCGGTGACCGAATCCAAGTCCAGCGCAGGTTGGGTCCGTTCCAACGGGATCGTCTGTCCCGGGCGCAGCACGCCGGGCTCACCCGCACCGTCGAGCAGCGTCATATAGCGGCCGCCGATGAGGTCGTCGTAGCGAATCTCGGCACGTGTGCCCCTGGTCAGTACCGCTTCCTGCCCGGCGGTGAAATCCACCCGGACGGTCGAGTCCCGGTTCACCGCGATATGGCTGACTTTGCCAACCTCGACTCCGGCGACGCGGACCATGTCTCCCTCACGCAGGCCGGTCACGTTGGTGAACTGAGCGCTGTACTTGTTGGAGTCCCCTCCGAACCGGAACTCGCCGAACACCACGACAGTCGCGGCAAGCGCCAGAGCGCAGACGGTCATGAAGAGGCTGAGGCGAAGAATGATGCGCTTGAGGTCCTTGGTCACGGTGTTCCTCCTTCCTGGGACGTGACGGGGGTAGCAGCGGGCTGAGCAGGTACCGCCCCCGGCGGCGGCGCCGGCGCCGCCGGGACAACTGCCGGGGCGGCGGGCGGCACTCCCGGCCAGAGCGGGACTCCGCCGGGGCCATAGAGCGCGGCGCCGTACGGCGGCGCGCCGGGATAGGGCACCGGACCCGGCGCCGGGCCAGGCAAGCACTGTCGGATGCTCGGAGGTTCCGGTACGCCGCGAGTAACCGGCAGATAGTTCGCGTAGCAGGGACTTCCGATCCCGGGATTGGGCCGGATGTCCAGCCCCCTACCCCACCCGGTGTTGGTGATCAGCTGGCGGACAGGGAAATTCTTGGTGACGTCGGGCAGCGACCCACACCCCGGTCGTCCACCCGGACCGCCCTTGGCGCCTACGACCGGCAGGTGTTCGGGGTAGGAGTAAGGGTCGTTGCCGGGCAGAAGTGCCACGTCGACCACGAAGGTTCGTCCGTCACCGCCCCAGATTCCCTTGCCGTTCTCGATCAGCCAGTCCGCACCCTGCAGCGAACAGGTATAGCTTGGGCTGTACATGTTGAGCAGTTGCGTGGTCGGTTCCAGGCTGTTGATGGCATCGATCAGGTTGTGCTGACTCGAGGCGAGCAGGCTGGTTCCGCTCTGTGAGAGCCCGATGGCGTTGAGCAGCAATCCATCAAGAGAGTCCTTCTGCTCAACGAGCGTCGAACTCGTGGTCGACAAGGTGTCGAGGATGGTCACGATGTCGTCTGCCGCTACATCGTAGGTGTCGCCGAAATCCTTGAGCGAGCGGATATCTTCGCGGAAGACATCGTTGCGAGCGTTGAGTTCGGTCAGAACCACGTTGAGGTCCGAGGTCGCCCGCCCAATCCGCTCGCCACGCCCGCGCACCGCATCGGCGACGGCGGTCAGAACCGAATTCAGCTTGACCGGATCGATCAATTCGAGAAGATCCACGACATTCTCGAAAACGGTGTTGACCTCAGCGGTCACGTTGGTGGACCGCAAGTGGGCGCCGGCCGCCAACCGTTGTGGACTGGGATCTGCGGGCGCGGTGAGCTGCACGAACTTCGCGCCGAACACCGTGGTCACCGCGATTTTCGCCTCGACGTTGGCGGGAATGTAGCGGATCTGGTCGCGGTCGATGTCCAGCTTCAACTGGGCGCCGCCTTGGCCGCCACTCGATATCTCGCTGACCCGACCGACGTCGACGCCGCGCAATTTCACCTTGGCACCGGTTTCCAACACCAAACCGGATCGATCCGATGACAACGTCACCGGTATCACCGACCGGAAGGTACCCAAGAACGACGTGGCGGCAATGAAGACCAAGGCAACCACCGCCACTATCAGAAAGACGGGCCACCATCGGTTCGAGATGCGTTGCTCCCCGGGTGCAGAATTCACGATCAACCCGCCAGTCGGAAATTGCCGGACTGTCCATAAACGGCCAGTGTGACTCCCATGAGCACGATTGCGCCGACGACCATCGACGCACGCACGGCGCGACCCACGGCTTCACCCACCCCTGCGGGGCCCCCGCCCGCGGTGTAGCCGTAGTAGGTGCAGATCAGCATGACCACGACGATCATCGCAATGGTCTGCGCGAAGGACACGACAAGGTCACGAGTATTGAGGAACGTATTGAAATAGTGGTCATAGACGCCTCCGGCTTGGCCGTACACGAAAACGGTGCCGTAACGAGCGGCAAGGAAGCCCGCCATCAAAGCGACGGCGTAGAGCGGGATGACCACAATGGTTCCGGCGAGCACACGCGTTGCTGCCAGGTAGCTCACGCTCCGGATGCCGATGACCTCCAGCGCGTCGACTTCCTCGTTGATCTTCATTGCACCGATCTGGGCGGTGGCACCTGCGCCGATGGTTGCGGTGAGGGTGACCTGGGCGGTTCCAGGAATGATCAGTCGGGGGATGAAGAAGGCGGCGGCGAAGCCTGTGAAGGCTTCAACCCCGATGGACCGAAATTGGGTATAGCCCTGGGCAGCAACGATTGCACCGGTGGTCATGGTCATGAAGCCGACGATGACAATCGTGCCGCCGATCGAAGCGAGTGCCCCAGAACCCAGACCCATCTGGGCGATCAGTCGCAGCACCTCGGGGCGGTAGTTAATTGCCGCGTCGGGAATCCGAACCAGGGTCATGAAATAGAACCGGGTCTGCGCCCCGAAACGGTCCCATCCGCCAACTACCGTGGCCTGGGCACGCGCCATGCGTGGAAATCGTTTTGACGCTATGGATCTGGCTGTCGGCTGGGTCACGTTTTGTCCCATCTCATTGCAGTGTGAATTGGACACCGATGGCGGTGACGATGACGTTGACGGTGAAGAGCACCATGAAGGAGAAGACGACTGTTTCGTTCACGGCATTGCCCACACCCGCTGGTCCGCCGCCCACCGAGATTCCCTTGTAGCAGGCGATCAGGCCGGCGCCCAACCCGAACAGAAAGGCTTTGATGATCGACACGACGACGTCACCGAGTCCGGTCACCACCGTCATCCCGGCGACGAAGACACCGGCCGACACATTCAAGGCGAAGACGCAAAAGACAAAGGACGCAACCATTCCCACAAGCACGACCAGGCCCATCAGTGCCACCGACACGGTGGTGGCGGCCAACACCCGAGGGATGACCATAGCCTGGATCGGATCGATCCCCATGACACGTTGAGCGTCCAGTTCCTCGCGGATCGTTCGCGCACCCAGGTCGGCGCACATCGCCGTCGCACTTGCGCCGGCCGTCACCAATACAGTGACGATCGGCCCGATCTGATTGACGATGAAAAACGCAGCGCCGGCACCTGAGAAATCGGCGGCGCCGAACTCACCCAGGAGAATGTTGAAGATGAAGGTGTTGATCACCGCGTAGGGGATGATCATGAGAACAGCGGGCAGCATCGAAACCCTTGCCACGAACCAGGACTGACTCAGAAACTCCCTCCAGGCCAAGGGTGTCGTGGCAATACCCACCAGCACGTCCAGCGTCATGCCGAAAAAGCTCCCCACCGCACGGATGGGTTTCGTGAGGGTGTCACTGGCGAGCATCATGCGATCACCCGACCGCGTCGAGTACACGACTCGTCAGGACAAGCGGGGGCGAAATTAGTCATAGCGCCTCGCGACGTGAAGCGCCTGGCTGCTCGACCGAGCGGTGAAGCCAGTGGTCATGTTTTGTGGTCATATCCTCATCTTCTAAGTGCGTGTGATTCGCCGAGGCCCATCGCTCACCGGCGAACGAGCCTCACCCACTGTTCGAACGTTGCACCTCTGGCACATAGGCACTATCGTCAGACTCGAAATTGACGCTGGAGTCAACCGATGGGCCGCCGGCAAGACCGAGGGAACAGCGCGAGGCCAACCGCTTCGACGTGTTGCCCTCGCAGAAAATCACTTCGGTGTTGCTGACCATCACAGCCCCTTTTGGTGACCGATCCGCCTTGCCTCTCCACTGACTGAGGCAATGTCGCGGTATAAGCCTCGACCCAGCGGCCCAACACTACGTCGCGGCGGAAGTGTTGGTTCTATCTCTGACATAACTGCTGTGATGCAGATTACGTGCGCTCCATCGGGTCGCACATCGCCCGTTGGGGTAGCCGCACTCTCCCGTTCGGTCGATATTTGCCGTCTCGGCGCGCATGCGCGGCCTACCCGATCCGGACGCATGCGGGACGGAAGCCGCCTGCCCCTCAGCGGCACAAGCCGCAAGTCCAAGCGTGCCAGCCGATTGCCCCCTTCTGGGCTGCGCAATCACTCCTTCGGGAGGCGAAATGGCTGCGTGCTTTCGTGACACTTCATGGATAAGTGTGTGGCCTGCTGTAGACAAGCCACGGCCCGCAGCGTCGAGCCGCCGGTGAGATCGGAGAACCATGACGACAGCTCTCGAACAATCCGATTCCCCTGCGACGGTCGTCGTCGGTGCAGGCCATGGGGGTGGCACGCTGGCTGCACAGTTGAGGCAACAGGGATACCGCGGTCAGATCATCCTGGTCGGCGCCGAGCCACATCTGCCCTACCACCGTCCGCCGCTGTCGAAGAAGTTCCTCTCGGGTCAGTACGAGCAATGGCTTCGCCCCGACGACTTCTACACGTCTCAAGACATCGACGTCCGGGTGAATACGACGGTGTCCGCCATCGACCGACCAGCCAGACGCATCATTACTGCATCCGGTGTCGAAATCGGCTACGAGCACCTGGTATTGGCCACCGGGGCAACGGCGCGCAAGCTGGACGTTCCCGGTGGCTCACTGGAGCGGATCCTCACTCTTCGCAACCTCGACGACGCTGCGCAACTGCGCAGGATCGTGCCGACTGCCGGCAACGTTGTCATCGTCGGAGGCGGATACGTCGGCCTGGAGGTCGCCGCGGAAATTTCAGCCCGTAGCGCGGCGAAGGTGACGGTGTTGGAGCGCGAGCATCGGATCTTGGCACGGGTGGCCAGTCCGACGTTCTCGGATCTGATGCACCGACAGCACGCCAGTAGAGGCATCGAAATACTCACTGAGACAGACGTAGTCGGGTTCTCCGGCGACAGCAACGGGGCAGTCTCGGCGGTTCGGCTGTCCAATGGGGATGAAATCACTTGTGGCGCAGTGTTGGTGGGCGTGGGCGCTGTCCCGTGTGACGGGCTCGCAAGGTCTGCTGGATTGCTCTGCGACAAGGGAATCGTCGTCGACGGGGAATCACGTTCCAGCGATCGCTCGATCTTCGCCATCGGTGACGTTTCGCAACGGAGCCTCGGCGACAGCGCAGAACCCATCCGGTTGGAAAGCATCCCCAACGCCGTTGAGCAGGCCAAGCAGGTAGCCGCAGCCATCACCGGCAGCCCGATCCCGCGCCCGGAGGTGCCGTGGTTCTGGTCGGACCAGTTCGACCTTCAGCTCAAGATCGCAGGATTGATCCGCGCGGACACAGTCACCGCGGTGCGCGGCGACCCGGATACCGGAAAGTTCGCGATCTTCCATCTCGATCAAAATGACACCGTCGTCGCCGTGGAGACGTCGAACAGTCCGCAATCCTTCATGGCCGGCAAGAAGGCGATCGCCGATCGCAGTCGCGCGGTTCCGGGCTTGCTCTCAGACCCTGCTGTGGGCTTCAAAGAATGCTTTGTGAGCCAATGATTTCCAAATGTCCCGGCTCCGGTATCACCGCTAGAACGCGATAGAAAGGCACACCATGCAAATTTCAGCCGCAGTAGTACACAAGGTCGACTCACCTTTCGCCATGACCGAGGCGGAGCTGCAGCCCCCAGCCGCGGATGAGGTGCTCGTTCAGATCGCCGGTGTCGGCATCTGTCACACCGACATCGCCATCCGGGATGGCCACCTACCGTTCCCGCTGCCCGGTGTGCTCGGCCATGAGGGCAGCGGCACCGTGCTGGCGGTCGGCTCCGATGTGACGGAGGTCGCTGTCGGCGACAAGGTTGCCATCAGCTTCAACAGTTGTGGCGAATGCCGAGAATGCTCGAAGCAGGATCCTGCCTATTGCCACAAGTTCATGGAGGCCAACTTCGGCGGCGTACGCGCAGACGGATCGACGACTCTTGCGGCCGCAGGAAATTCTCTGGGCTCCAACTACTTCGGCCAATCATCGTTCGCCACGCACGCGATCGCGCGCGAACGCAATGTGGTCCGACTGCCCGAAGATTTTCCGATCGAGCTCGCAGGACCTCTCGGTTGTGGCGTACAAACAGGAGCCGGCGCCGTTCTGAATTCTCTGGATGTCCAACCAAATTCGACAATTGTGATCGCGGGCGCCGGCTCGGTCGGGCTGTCAGCGGTGCTCGCAGCGGTGGTTCGGTCCGCCACGACGATCATCGTGGTGGAACCACACCGGAGCCGGCGTGAACTGGCTGCCGACCTGGGTGCAACACACGTGGTCGATCCGGCAGACGGCGAACTCTCGGCCCAGATTCGGGCCATCGCGCCGTCGGGAATCGACTACGCTCTGGACACCACGGCGGTGGCGGCCGTGGTCGAACAGCTGGCAGCGTCGCTCGGGGTGCGGGGAGTGCTCGGCTTGCTCGGTGTGCCCGCCGATCCGCAGGCGAGCTTCAATGTCGGATTGTTCCAGGTACCCCTGCTGGGTATCACTATTCGCGGCATCGTCGAGGGCGACTCCGACCCCAAGACCTTCATCCCATATCTCGCGGATCTGCACAGCAAGGGCCAGTTTCCCTTCGACAAACTGATCACCACGATGCCGCTGAGCGAGATCAACGAAGCAACCGCCGCCCAGCACCGCGGCGATGTCGTCAAGGTGGTTTTGACTCCCTGACAACGGTTCGCCGCTTGCTGGTTTCACGCGCAGCGGCCTGGTGAACGAAAACCGAACTCACCCCGCCGAGAGTGGATCCTCTGTAGGACACTTTCGGCGGGGTGAGTTCTTTTGCGGCAACCAGCACGTCGCTTCGAGACCCGGTGGCACCGCCCCGGTGATTACGTAGGCCCAGGTCGTTGCAGAAGCCGGGGCCCGACTGACCCAGGAACGCGCGATCTGCCTACGTCAGTTCCACTCGGGCAACATCGCATCGATGTAGCGGGCACCGTGGCCCCCCGCCGGCAGAATCTCCGCGACTCGCTCCAGCACAGCAGGCGAGACCTCGATATCGGCGGCCGCGGCGTTCTCCTCTACCCGAGATGCCTTCCGGCTGCCGGGAATCGGCACGATGTCGTCACCCTGCGCAAGCAGCCAGGCCAGCGCGAACTGTGACAGCGAAGCACCCAGTGATTCGGCGAGGCCGGCGAGCTGTTGCATGGCCTGGGTGTTCTTGTCGAAGTTCTCGCCCTGCCACCGCGGGTCATATTGACGGATATCGCCGTCAGAGTATTCAGTTGCCGGTTTCGCGGTGCCGGTCAGGAATCCTCGCCCGAGCGGCGAATACGCCACGAAGCCGATACCGAGCTCGCGCAGGGTCGGAAACAGGCTCTCGACGTCGCGCTCGAACAACGAGTATTCGGTCTGCAGAACCGATACCGGCTGCACCGCATGTGCGCGTCGAATGGTCTGTTCGCCTGCCTCGCTGAGTCCGAAGTACTTGACTTTCCCCTGCTCGATGAATTCCCGGACAGTACCTGCAACATCCTCGATCGGAACATTCGGATCGACGCGGTGCTGATAGAAGACGTCGACATGATCGACGCCCAGATTGCGCAGGCTGTTGTGCAGAACCTCGCGAATATGGTCGGGACGGCTGTCGACACCGAGGTCCGGAGCTGTGAAGCCGAACTTCGTCGCGAGCACGACATCGTCGCGGAAGTCCTTGATTGCGCGACCCACGATTCGCTCGTTGTCGCCCCACCCGTACATCTCGGCTGTATCTATATGGGTGATGCCCAGTTCGTAGGCGCGCTGGATAGCAGCGGTTCCACCTTGTTCATCACCCTCGCCGTACGCGACGGAAATGCCCATCGAGCCGTAGCCGATCGCCGACGAGGTCAGCCCGAGATTTCCCAACTGCCGCTGTTGCATTGGATTGAAGTCCTTCCGATTGTGGTTTGACGGTCGCAGCCGATCGGTCTCAGCCGATGTCCAGAGTGCTATCAGGTCCGGCCACGGTCAGATGGCCGGCGCCGGTTTCTCGTCGGTTGTCGAGAGACGCTCGCTTCTCAGGTCTCGCTTGAGCACCTTGCCCGTCGGCGTACGCGGCAAAGACTCGACGAATTCGAAGGTGCGGGGCGTCTTGTATCCGGCAATGGCCGATTTGACGAACACACGAAGGTCGTCGGGGCTGGTGCCCTGCTCACGCAGCACCACGACAGCGTGCACCCGTTCACCCCAGCGATCGTCCGGTAGGCCGATCACCGCACAATCGCGCACCGCAGGGTGTGCGGAAAGCGCGTTCTCCACCTCCACGGAGTACACATTCTCGCCACCGGTGACGATCATGTCTTTGAGCCGATCGACGATATAGAGGTAACCCTGGTCATCGAGGCGCCCCACATCTCCCGTTCGCAGCCACCCGTCGACAATGGCGGCGGCGGTGTCATCGGGACGGTTCCAGTAGCCCTGCATGATGTTCCCGCCGCGCACCGCGATCTCGCCGACGGATCCGACCGGCAGAACTGCACCGTCGGCGTTCTGGATGCGCACTTCGGTGTGCAGCAGCGCTCGACCGGCGGATTCCAAATGACCGAGTTGATGGTCTGACGGCAGCAGGAACGTCGCCAAACCGGCCAGCTCGGTCATTCCATAGGCCTGGGTGAAACCCGCGCGGGGAAATGCGTCCATGGCCTTTTTCAACAGACCCTGAGCAATGGGTGAGCCCCCGTAGAGAATGCTCTCGACACAGCCCAGATCCCGACCTGCGGTCCCCGGATTGTCGACGATTGCCTGGATCATCGCTGGCACCAGGGTCATACCGGTCACCTGCTGTTGTTCGATCACATCGAGCAATGTGTCCGGATTGAACGCCGGCACCGAAACATGCTTTCCACCCAGCAGAGTCTGGACGATCCACCCGGTGAAATCGGCGAGGTGAAACATCGGGGCGACGTGCAGATATGTGCCGCCGGCACGGAACAAACCGTGGCCGGCGGCGCCCAGGCCCGAGGTGACGATGTTCGCGTGACTGAGCATGACGCCTTTGGGGAAGCCGGTGGTGCCGCCGGTGTAGAAGAGTCCCGCCAGAGCGCTGCCCGACCGACGCGCGTCGGCTATGGGTTCATGCTCGGCGATCAGACCCTCGTAGCTGAGCATCCCGTCCGGACACGGAGCGTCGCCACAGTGGATGAGGGTCGTCAGGCCGGGATAGAGACTCTTGAGCGCAGGACCGAGGGGCGCGAACGCGTCGTCCACGATCAACACACTGCACTCGCAGTCGGCCAACGAGTAGGCGATCTCCCCGGCGACCCAGCGGGTGTTCACCGGGGTCAGAACCGCATCAGCCCAGGCCGTCGCCAGGATCGCTTCGGTGTAGCGGTCCGAGTTGAGGGCGAGTACACCCACGCGGTCATGCGACCGGACACCGAGTCGGCGAATTGCGGCGGCCAACCGGGCAACGCGGTCAGCAACCTCGCCGAAGGTGCGGGTGCGATCTCCGTGCACGGTCATCACCGCATCGGGGTCGCGCTGCAACGACCGATGAAATCCTTGCGTCAAATACATCGAGATACTCCTAGTCGTCGCCTCGTGGCGCTTGGCCGACATGAGGTTCGCCCTTTGCGGACGGCAACGCCTCCCACCGACTCAGTGAAGGACGCTACGGTCGGACCTACTGGACGGACAGGGCCAAAGCGAGCAAAGTCACTCACCGTTTCGCTACCTCACTTCCCCTGACGAGGGGAAACGTCCCGAGGCGTACGCTGGTGGGAGGTTTGCTGCTTGCATTAACAGTGGCGCCGATCACATAATTGCCGGGCCCCTGCCCCGGATGGATGGACGAGGGTGAAGAACCAGCAGGAAGGTGCGGTGACTGAAGGTGACTGAGACGGACACGCAGATCGACGTGGGATCGCACATCGATCAAGCTCGCGAGATCCTCAGTCGAACTGCGGGATTTCTCGGCGATCGCGATTCGGTCCACCAAAGCTTCAGCAAATGGGATCTGTATGCGGCAGATGCGGCGCTCTCGGACGCCGCTGCGAAACTGCGGGAACGCTGCGCCGCCGGCGAAGAAGCGATGAGCAAGCTGCAGGCCTCGGCCCTTCAGTTGCAGGCCGCCCAGCTGCAACTGACCCTCAAGGACACCCTTCTCACCGTCGGTAGCAGCCGCATCAATGCCGCTCATCGTGCGATTCACCGTCTCCGTGACACGCGGTCTCTGAAGGCGCTGACCGAGCGGGCGCCCCGCGAGGTGTACGAAATCGGATTCACCCGGGTGTTGTTCTCCCGCCTCGAGAACGGCATCTGGTACGCCTACTCGGCGTTCGTCGGGGACGATGCCGAGCAGGCGAACACCATGGTGGAAGCGGGATTGTCGAACCCACGCCGGCTCACCCATGTGTTGCCGGAGTGTGAGATGGTGCGCCGGGGAACCCCGATTCTCGTGCTCAACGCCGTCGATGACCCACGGGTGTACCCCGAGCTCAACAACGTCACCCGGAGCGTCGGCTATGTGGCCGCCCCGGTGTTCAGCTGGGGCTCCGCTGTGGGGTTGCTGCACGCCGATCATCACACCGGCGTCCAGGGTGTGCACGAGTTGGATCGAGATGTGCTGGGCGCATTTGCCGAGGGACTCGGGACCGCCTTCGAGCGAAATTCGCTGCTCGAACGCCTGCGGTCGATGCGCCAGGCCGCCAGCGACTACCTGCAGACAGCGAATGCGCTCGCGGACGATTTCACGGTCGACGTACTGGACCTGGCCGGGCCCGCGACGCCCGTTGCCGAATCGATGCTCACCGACGAGTTCATCTCGCCGCCCAACACCGGTCGGCGCGCCGGGCCGGACTCGCTTGCCGACCTGACCGCTCGCGAAAGAGAAGTCCTCAAGGCACTCGCCACCGGCAGAACCAACGCGCAGATTGCTGCCACCCTTTTCGTGAGTGAAGGCACCGTGAAATCTCACGTCAAACGCATCCTTCGGAAAACCGGGGCGAGCACCCGAACCGAGGCGGTGTCAATGCTCCACCGCGGACGGAGTGCCACCTCCGACGCGGTGTGAGAGCACTGACCTCGGGCAGCTCACGAAGTTGATTTATCCGTCAACCCTCGCGGGTGGGGACCGTCAGACGTAAGCCGTCACACTCACCGGTCACCACGAGTTGGCAGGAAAGGCGGGACCGCTCACAGTATTCGGCCGTGAACTCCAAGAGCTCGCGTTCCTCATCGGATGGCTCTCCCAGTACCGAATACCAGGCCTCATCGATGTGAACGTGGCAGGTCCCACAGGAGCAGGACCCCCCACATTCGGCATCGATGCCGGGCAGGTTCTCGTTGACAGCCGCATCCATGACTGAGGTGCCTACCGGAACGTCCACAGTGGCGGAGGTCCCGTCGGGCAGCTCATAAATGACCTTAGGCATCTGACTTTTCCCTGGTTGAGTTAGGCTTTGGCGAAGGTAAACCGAGCGGGCACGTGCCGAAGTCCGCCGACGAAGTTCGTGAGTGCGACCTTCGGTTCACCCGTCAGTTCGATTTTTTCCACGACCGGCAGCAGTTCTTCGAGCAAGACCCGCATTTCCATTTTCGCGAGGTGCATGCCGATGCACATGTGCGGGCCGTACCCAAATGCGATGTGCTTGTTCGGTCGGCGATCGATGATGAACTCTTCGGGTCGATCCATCACGTCCTCGTCGCGGCTGCCCGATTGGAACAGAAGCATCAGCCGTTCGCCGGCCTTGATCTCCTGCCCGCGCAGCGTGTAGTCGGTGACGGCACGCCGCGTGAAGTGCTTCACCGCGGACGCCCAGCGCACCCCTTCGTTGACCAGATCCGGCACCAGCGACAGGTCGGCCCGCACCCGGTCGAGCAGTTCGGGCTGCTTGGCGCACTGCAGCAAGATGGTGGCGACGGAGGTGGACGTGGTGTCGTGGCCGGCCGTGGCGATCGCGATGAACCAGCCGTAGCTGTAGCTCTTCGGGAAGTACTCCCCGTCCGGGGTTTTCGCGGCAGCGATGACGGTGGCGAGATCCTCACGCGGGTTTGCCCGCCGGTCTTCGACGAGTGCGTCGAAGTACGCGTTGAAATCGGCCACCGTGGCCGTCCACTGCTGGGCAGCGGCTTCGGGGGACAGCGGTTCGACGTCTTCGCGCTGGGTATCGGGGTCGTTGGTGCCGAAGAAGTCCTGAGTCAGCGCCATCATCCGCGGCTCATCCTCAGGAGGCACACCGAACAGGGTCATCATGACGTGCAGCGGATACGCGAGCGCGAAGTCATTGACCACATCGATCTCACGATCGCCTTCAGCGATCAGGCGACGGACCGACTCTTTCGCGTTCGCCCGGATCTCGTCCTCCCACCGCTTCAGGTTGGCCGGCCGGAACCAGTCGATACCGATGTTCTTCACTTCGGTGTGCTGAGGCGGATCGAGGTAAGGCAGCGCATCCATCACACGGAGGTGGCCACCCAACAGCTGCTTGGTGAACTCGTCTCCGGCCTGCGTCTGCAGCACGCAGTGATTCGTCCCGCCCGCGATGAACGTCTGCGGCTGGCGTTCCACTTCCATGATGTCGGCGTGCTTGCTGATCAGCCACAGGGGGTCGTAACCGTCCACCTCCACGCGTCCGACCGGCGCATTGTTGCGCAGCCATCGGTATGCCGCGAAAAGAGCGTCCTCATCGACGTGTCCTTCCGGCAGTACGATCTGGCGAGCGATCTCGTCGGGGATCAGGACCGAATCAGCGACCTGGGTATCCGTCATGGTTGCCTCTTTTCCTTCAATTGCGTTGTGTGAAAGTGTTTGCAGCCATATCCCCTGGCTCGGGGCTTGTACATCTGGAATAAGTCTGCGACCAGGAACAGTGATGCGCGACACTCCATCGGGTCGCTTAACTGCCCATATAGGGATATTTCGGTACGTAACGGCAGGTGAACGACGATGGACCGCCAAACACCCGGAATTACCGGACACCGTTTGGGCGCGCCACGTCCCCCGTGCGTTGCGAAATGCCGCCGGTATGGCCCGGCCCGATTTCGCGTGGCGAATTTCTGCCGAATTGCACTGTGGCGCCGAGGCGCCTGACGCTAGGTCTTCAGGTGCTGCAGCATCTGCTCGACCCGATTCATCTTGACCCGTGGCCTGCCGGTCGATGCTCCTGCCGAACGCTCGTGGCGATCGAGTCGTCGCCAGTCCTCGTAGGTCACACGATCGGGCACCCGGGACGCGATCCGCGCCCCCGCCTCGTCCCGGTCGAGCGCCGTCGAATCAGAAAGTCGACCGAGGCGGACGTCGTCGAGAAGCGCGCGGACGGTGTCGCGTGCGCACTTCTTGTTGGTGCCGAAGATCCCCTTGCGCCAAACGATGCCTGGCGATAGTCGCGCCGCCCCAAGACACGAACCTCGCGAAGACTGTTGTCCCGCAGACATTCCAAGGCGCCGTCGGCAATATCCGTTCATTCCAGATGCGGAATGGGTGTGGTGAGAACACGGGCAACATCCAGCGCGACATTGCCGTTACCGATGACCACTGCTCGATGCCCAGAGAGGTCGACATCGAGATCGGCGTACTTCGGTTGGTCGCTGTACTAGCCGACCAGTTCGCGGGCCGAAAGGCGGCATGTGAGTTCCTTACCTGGCGGGTCCAGATTCGCGTCGTCCGGGCATCCGACCGCATAGATGACAGCGTCGTACCAGCCCGTGAGTTCAGCTGGCAGCAGATCGCGACCGATACCGACGTCGCCGAAGAACCGGAAGCCATCGCGCGCAGCAATCGCGTCGAAACACCGGCGACGAGCTTCTTCTCCGGATGATCTGGTGCAACGGCATGTCGGACCAACCCCTAGGGTGTCGGCATACGCTCGAACATGTCGACTTCCATCGACCGGTCCACACGGTCGACAAGACGGCCGTTTAGCCATGTGCCGCCCGCGTATCCAGCAGGTGTCCTGCCGCATAGAACCCTGCCGGCCCGGCCCCGACGATCGCAACGCGCATCAGATGAATTGCGAACGATTGATGGCCGAATAGTTAACGAGCTTAGGTAATCATTCCGCAGGCGGCTTCGCATATGCCGCATTACAGTCGCTCTGTTCGCTGGGTCATGGACGCCTCCGGAACAACGGATCTCAGCTACCCGTGACTGAGCCTGCTTGTCGCTTCACTCGGCATGTCCGAGCAAGATGCCGAACGGCTTCGCTTTCAGGCCGGTGGACAAATCCACCTGCACCGTTTTCGCCTCGGTATAACCGTCCAGCGCATCGGGCCCGAGTTCACGGCCGATGCCACTCTGCTTGTATCCGCCGAAAGGCACCTGACAGTTGATTTGATGTGCGTCGTTGATCCACACACTGCCACTCTGGATCCGATCCGCAATTGCCAGCGCCCGGCCATTGTCGGTGGACCAGATGCTGGCCGCCAGACCGTAATCGCTGTCATTGGCGATTGCGACCGCTTCGTCGTCGTCGTCGTAGGCGATGACAACCAGTACCGGGCCGAACACTTCCTCACGGGCGATCGGCATGTCGTTGGTAACGCCGGACAAGATGGTCGGCGACACCCAGAAACCGCGCTCGAACTGTTCACCGCCAGGTCGACTGCCACCGAGTTCAACGGTGGCACCATCGACTTCGGCGCGCCGGATGTGGTCGAGGATCCGCGCCTGCTGCTTTCCATCGATCACCGGTCCCATGTCGGTATCGAAGTCGCGCGTGTTGCCCAGGACGATGGTCTTGGCGCGTTCGACCAACCGGCGCACGAATTCGTCGTGTAGCCGTCTCGGAACGAGTGCGCGAGTACCGGATACACAGATCTGACCCGAATACACGAAGCACCCGAACAGCACGCCGTCGACAGCCATGTCCAGATCAGCGTCGTCGAGCACGATGGACGGACCCTTGCCACCGAGTTCCAGCGTGACTTGTTTGACCGTTCCCGAGGCCAATCTCATGATTTCCCGGCCCACCGACGTCGATCCGGTGAAACCGATCTTTCCGACATGAGGATGTTCGGCAAGGCGGGCGCCGGCGACCCGTCCGGGCCCGGTGACGACATTCAGAACGCCCGGGGGTAGGCCATTGCGTTCAGCGATCCTGGCGAATGCCAACATCGACAGCGGCGTCCGCTCATCGGGCTTGACAACCACACTGTTGCCCGCCGCCAGAGCGGGGCCAACCTTCCACAGCGTCAGCAGCAGGGGGAAATTGAATGGAGATATCGCGCCGACCACCCCGATGGGTTCGCGATGCACCACGCTCTGGCTGAGCGCCGGGAAATCCGAGACGGGTGCTGCACGTTCCCATTCGTAGGTCTCGGCCAGACCGGCGAAATATTCGAAATGCGCCAGCGCATAACCGATGTGAAAGCCGGTCGCCTGGCGAATGGTTGCACCGTTGGCCGCTTGTTCCAGCTCGATCAGCTCATCGGCCGCTTCGCGCGCCGCGCCGACAATGGCGCGCATGATCGCAGCCCTCTCATGGGGCGTCTTGGCCGACCATACTCCGCTTTCGTACGCTGCCTTGGCTGCGGCAACGGCGTCGTCGACGTGGGAAGCATCTCCGTCGGGCACGGTCGCCACCACGGATCCGTCGCTGGGGTCGATGATGGAGATTTTTCCCGCGGTATCGACATCGCGCCCACCGATCCGCATCTGGTGGTGCGTGGTTTCGACCGTGGTCATATACCCTCCTGAAAGATTCTTCGACTATCGGCAGCCGGAGCGCGAGATCCCCGACAGCATGGGCGTCGCGCCGTACCGCGGACGCCGCGCATTCGGACCTTCATTTGTTCGCCGGCAGGAGCGCCAGAGTTTCTCCATGCAATCACGGCCTGTGAGCGAGGTCACCAACCCGGAAGCGGCAACTTTGTGCCTCCCCCGGGATAGCGATGCCCATCGGCCGTCCTATACGTGGACCTCCCGGTGCCCACCGAACGCCTCCCTCATCGCGGACAATGCCTTGTCCGCATAGATCGCTTCACCCCTGGAGCTGAAACGTTGATAGAGCGCCGCAGTGAGTACGTGGGCCGGGACGCCGAGATCGACGGCTGCCTGAACGGTCCAGCGCCCCTCACCCGAATCGGCGACGCGGCCGGAGAACCTCTCGAGGTCCGGATCCTGGGACAACGACGCCGCGGTGAGATCCAACAACCAGGACGATATGACGCTTCCGCGCCGCCAGACCTCGGCGACGTCGTCCAACTGAAAGTCATAGTTGTAGAAGTGCGCGTCACCCAGTGGTGCGGTCTCGGCGTCGGCGCGGCGGTCCGAGGTGCCGGCACCCGCGCTCCGCAGTATTGCCAGCCCCTCGGCCAGTGCTGCCATCTGACCGTATTCGATGCCGTTGTGCACCATCTTGACGAAATGACCGGCACCCGCGGGCCCACAGTGCAGCCAGCCCTGCTCGGCTGTCGTAACGGCATCCGGACGATTCTGCGTTCGTGGCGCGGAATGAACACCGGGAGACAATGTTTCGAAGATCGGTCGCAGTTGCTCGACTGCGGCAGCAGTCCCGCCGACCATCAAGCAGAAGCCGCGATCCCGGCCATAAATGCCGCCGCTGGTGCCGACATCGACGAATTCGATGCCCTTCTCGGCCAGACTTTGGGCGCGCGAGACGGCGTCCCGGTAGAAGCTGTTGCCGCCGTCTACCACAACGTCTCCGCTGAGCAGAAGTGGAACCAGGTCGCCCAAGACAGCTCCGGTGAGCGCGGCAGGCACCATCAACCAGATGATCCGCGGTCCCGGACCGCCGGCGTCGACTGCGCCGGCAAGGGAGTTCGCGACGATGGCACCGCAGTGCTCCAACTCCGCGGCCGCCGCTGGGTTCTGGTCGTAGACGACACAGGTATGACCGGCACCGTGTAGTCGTTGTACGAGCGCCGAGCCCATCCGCCCCGCGCCGATCATGATCAGCCGCATTAGCTTTGGGCTCCCACGACACTGCCGATCGGCGCGGTCAGGACAGCCGGATCAAACCGTCGTCCCCACGATTGCGCAAGGATTCGGGCGCGTTCGGCGAACCCTTCGGGTCCTCCTGCGTACTGCTGGATGTAGTTGACGGCGCCGCCTGTCCAGATGGGATAGCCGACTCCGAGTATGGATCCGACATTGCCCTCGGCCACCGAGTGCAGGATCTTGCGGTCCAAGCACGCCGCTGCCTCCAGTGCTCCCGCAAACAGTAAGCGTTCCTGAATTTCGACGAGGCCGACCTCGAGGGTTGCAGGTGCGAACTGGTCTTGCAGACCCTGCCACAGATGACCTCGGCGGGCCTCCGGGTAGTCGTAGAATCCCCTGCCGGACACCTGCCCGGTCCGGTCGAGTTCTCCCACCATGGTGTCGAGGACTGTGCGCGGTGACGAATCGTCGGAGTCGGCAGCGTGGTCTGTCACCGCATCGATCAGTTCGCGAAGTTCCGGCAGGCCAATTGCATCGGCAAGCCGAAGGACACCTGAGGGAAAACCGGCCTGATAGGCGGCCTGCTCGATGGCGGCCGGCGAAACTCCATCGGAGAGTAGGCGCAACGCCTCACCGAGGAAGGCCGCCAGTACCCGGTTGGCGTAGAAGCCCGCCGCGCCGCCCACAACAATGCTCGTCTTGTTCATTGCCCGGGCGAGGTCGACCACCACGGACTTGGCATGGTCGTTGGTGGTGTCGGCGATGGCGATTTCGGCGAGCTCCATCCGGTCGACCGGGGCGAACAGATGAAAACCAACTAGATCCGACGGGTCAGCGACGTGGTCGGCGAGGTCGGCGAGCGCCGTCCACGACGAGTTCGTGGCGACCGCTGTCCCTGCGCCGACAAGTTCACTCACCTGGCTCAAAACCTTGGTGCGAGAGGCGAGGTCAGAAAACATCGTTTCGATCAGGACATCGAAGTGACCGGTAATCGCGTCATCGACACCGTCGACCACAACGGTATCGAGACCCGCGTCTTGGCACAACTTCTCAATTCCTCGTCCCATCGGATTGTCACCGAGGATGAGTACGCGTCGGTGCTGCAGTCCTGAGCCGTCCGTCAGAGCCCGTGAGCGCGCTCGCGCTGATCGCACATCGAAGAATGTCCCTTTGATGATGTTCGACGACACCTGACCGCCGACAAGTTGGGCACAGTACCGGGACTCGATTCTTTGGGCATTGCCGAAGTCGACGAGGGTGCTCTCCACTGCCGTGGAGACGATCGCCTGGACGGCATCCGACGGGGCGCCGCGGGTCTTCTTGCGGGCTTTTGCCGGCAGCAGAGCCAACATCGACGCGGTCTCCGGGTCGCGAGCGCTTCCACCGGGAATCCGGTAACCGCGTTCATCCCAGGGTTTCCGCGAGAGCGGGCCGGCCGCAAGCCACCGCCGGGCCGCCGGCACCAGGTCGTCGTCGCTGCCGACCAACTCGTCGACAAGACCGACCTCCAGCGCACCCCCCGGACTGAACCGTGTGCCAGGTATCAAGATCAGTTCCAGTGCCTTGGCCAACCCGAACATGCGCACTGTCCGTACGATTCCACCCGCGCCGGGCAGCAGCCCCAGAGAGACTTCGGGCAATCCGATCAACACGTCCGGGCGATCGACAGCGACCCGGTAGTGGCAGGCCAGACTGAGCTCGCACCCACCACCGAGAGCAGCGCCGTTGATGGCGGCCACGACGGGTACACCCAGCGTTTCGAGTCGGCGAAATCCAGCTTTCAGATCGTCGAGCAAGGCATGCACGGCCGGGACGTCCTCGGGTCCGGCCGTTGCGAAGGATGCCAGGTCAGCTCCGGCGAAGAACGTCCGCTTGGCCGAGGTCAGAATGACACCGGTGATCGAATCCCGGTCCTTTTCGAGCTGATCGAGAAGCTCGGGAAACTGGCGGCGAAAATTCTCGTTGGCTGTGTTCACGGCCTGCGACGGGTCGTCGATAGTCACCACTACGACGCCGGCATCGTCTCGATTCCATGTAAACATCTTCTGGTCTCCTCTACTTAGATGCGCTCGACGAGTGTTGCGACGCCCATACCCGCCCCGATACACAAGGTCACCACCGCGCGACGGGCGTTGCGCCGTTCGAGTTCATCGACGACGGTTCCGATCAACATGGCACCGGTGGCACCCAGGGGATGCCCCATGGCGATGGCGCCCCCGTTGACGTTGACACGATCCATGGGTAGATCCAGGTCGCGTGCGTACTTCAGCGCCACGGAAGCGAATGCTTCGTTGATCTCAAAAAGGTCGATGTCATCGACGTCGAGTCCCTCCCGCGACAACAGCTTCCGAGTCGCGGGTGTGGGTCCGGTCAGCATGATCGTCGAGTCTGCCCCGGAGGTCGCCGTCGCCACGATCCGGGCACGCGGCGTGAGATTCAGCTGCTTGCCCGCCTCTTCCGACCCGATGAGCACCAACGCTGCACCATCGACGATTCCGGATGAGTTGCCGGCGTGGTGAACGTGATTGATCGCCTCTACGTTCGGGTACTGCTGCAGCGCGACCGCATCGAAGCCCGCCTCTCCGAGCGGTACGAACGCCGGACTCAATTCACCGAGCGACTCCACGGTACTGGACGGACGCAGATGCTCATCACGATCAAGTAGTAGCGCGCCGTTCTGATCGCGGACCGGGACAATCGATTTCGCGAATCGTCCCTCGTCCCAACTGGCCTTGGCGCGTTGCTGCGAGCTGACCGCATACGCATCCACGTCCCCGCGATCGAACCCCTCTATCGTGGCGATCAGGTCAGCCGAAATACCTTGTGGCACATAATTTGTCGAGAAGGCGGTAGCCGGATCATCGAACCACGCGCCACGATCGGATCCCATGGGTACACGGGACATCGACTCGACTCCGCCTGCGACGACGATCGAGTCCCAGCCGGAGACAACCTTCTGCGCCGCAATGTTCACCGCCTCCAATCCCGAGGCACAGAAGCGATTCACCTGCACTCCGGCCGCAGTTTCCGGCAATCCGGCAGCCAACGCCGCGATCCGCGGCAGCACCGAACCCTGCTCCCCCAGCGGCGACACCACTCCGAGGACGATGTCATCGATGAGATCGGGATCGAGGTTCGGCTGGCGCTGCAGCATCGCCTCGATGAGACCGACGACGAGATCGATCGGCTTGACAGTGTGCAGAGCGCCGGACGGTCGCCCCTTGCCACGAGGTGTACGCAGGACGTCGAAGATGAGTGCATCGGTCATAGGGATTCTCCATTGCAGATCAAACGCGCTTGTAACGGGTGCTGTGGCTGCTCGGCGTTCGCGAGCCACGTGGATCAACTTGTCAGCGATGCCGTCGAAGGTGACTGACCCCGACGCCCGGTTGTTCCAGGGTCAGTTCGTGTTCGCTTCGCTGCGCACGCGGTGCGGCCATCCGCCGCTCGCGGCAACCGAGGCCCGGATCTCGTCGGAATGCTGCCCCGGCATCGGATGGCTGCGGGGAGCGGTCGTCGGCGTACCGCTGAATCTGGGCGCGGGTGCGGGCTGAGTCACCCCATCCACGTCGAGAAACGTGTTGCGCGCGATGTTGTGCGGATCAAAGGGTGCCTCCGCAGGGGACAGCACGGGCGCAACACACGCGTCGGTGCCGTCAAAGATCGCAGACCATTCGTCCAGTGTCCGGGTTCGCACCCGTTGCGCGACCTGCTGTGTGAGAGCCGGCCACATCGCTCTGTCCTGGTGTCCTGCAGTCCACGTGGGGTCCTCGGGTGAGAATCCCAGACCGCCGATGAATTCGCGATAGAACTGCGGTTCGATCGCCCCGACGGCGAGATGGCGGCCGTCTGCGGTCTCATAGACGTGATAGAAGTGCGCGCCACCGTCGAGCATGTTGGACGCGCGGCTATCCGACCACAGTCCGGCCGAACGCCACACGTGCAGCATCGTGGTCAGCAGTGCGGTCCCGTCGGTGATGGCGGCGTCGACCACCTGTCCGGTGCCGGTCAGCGAGGCATGGTGAACGGCAGCGAGAATGCCGAAGGCAAGCAACATTCCGCCACCTCCGAAATCCCCGACGATGTTCAGTGGGATGACCGGATCGGACTGCTGTGTGCCGATCGGAAAGAGGGCCCCCACCCTGGCGATGTAATCGATGTCGTGACCCGCCCGGTCTGCGAGAGGTCCGTCCTGCCCCCATCCGGTCATCCGCGCATACACGAGTCGCGGATTCACGCCGAGGCTGACGTCGGGACCGACACCCAGGCGTTCCATGACTCCCGGCCGATATCCTTCGATGAGCACATCCGCGTCGCGGATCAGGCCCAGCGCAAAAGCGATATCGTCGTCGGTCTTCAGGTTGAGGGCAACGGAACGTCTGTTGCGATTCAGGAAGTCCCGGTCCGGCGAGACCGGGTTACCCGCGTGCCCGCTGGGACGATCAATTCTCACGACATCGGCGCCCAGGTCGCCCAACAGCATTGCGGCGAACGGAGCAGGGCCAATTCCCGCGAACTCGACGACCTTCAGCCCGGACAGCGGTCCGGTCACGAACGTTGCCGTTCAGTGCGCAGGATCTGGCGAGCGATGGCGTACTTGTGCACTTCGGTAGGTCCGTCGTACAGACGGAAACCACGAATATCGCTGAAGATCATGCCGATCGGCGTCTCGTCGGAGATGCCGATCCCGCCCAGAACCTGCACGCAGCGATCCGCCACCTTGAACAGTTCCTCCGAGACAAGCGCCTTCACCATCGAGCTCTCATGGCGACCGCGCTGCCCCTGATCCAAAGTCCAACACGCCCACCAGATCGCCAATCGGCATTGCTGCAGCGCAATTTCGTTGTCTGCGAGCATGAAGCCAACTCCCTGATGCTCACCGATCGGCTTTCCGAATGCAGTGCGGGTCTGCGCGTACTCGACCGCGATGGACTGAGCACGAGCTGCAGCGCCCAGCCACCGCATGCAATGCGTCAGTCGCGCGGGTGCAAGCCGCAGTTGAGCGTATCGGAATGCGCTTCCGACCTCACCGAGCAAGCTCGACGCCGGCAACCGAAGGTCCGTGAACGTCACCACGCCGTGGCCTTCGACATAGTTTCGGTCCATGGTGGACATGACGCGGTCGATGCTGATTCCGGGCGTGTCGCCCTCGCAGAGGAACAGCGTCGCCCCGGACGGCCCGTGGTCGTTCTCCTGGACATCAGCCATGATGATCCAGACCTGCGCACCCGTGGCGCCGGTGATCAACCACTTGGTTCCATTGATCGTGTAGGTGGTTCCGTCGAATGTCGCGGTGGTCTTCAGCTGGCCCGGGTCAGATCCCGCACCGCCGGGCTCGGTCATCGCGAACACCGATCGCTGGTGGCCCGCGATCACCGGCTCGAGGAACTTCGCCGACTGCTCGTCATTGGCGATCTTGTTGAGCAGGAACATGTTCCCCTCATCCGGGGCTGCGCAGTTCAAGGCGACGGGTCCGAGGGTGGACCATCCTGCTGCTTCGTACAGCACCGCCTGGTCCACATGCGACGGTTCCCGACCTCCATGCCGGGTCGGTGCCTGGAACGTCAGAAGCCCGCGCTTGCGCGCCAACTCCACGAGCTCCTGGCGCAGTTCGTCGGAAGGACCGTGGGCGGTGAGGCGTGGATCGGTTTCGAACGGAATAATCTCCTCCGTCACGAACTGCCGGATCTCCTCGGCCAGCGCCGTGACTGAGGCGGGAACGGAGAAGTCGATCATTGGTGCTCCTTAATCG
>JBIQHU010000246.1:0-3847 GCA_044508395.1 Mycobacterium sp.
GCAGGTCCGCCCCGCCCGACTCGACGACGTTGATGATGGGCAGCCGGTTCTCGCGGGCGACTGCCATGCCCCGGAACACTTTTCGGAAGGTGTAGGGGTTCGAGGCTCCGCCGCGCACGGTCGGGTCGTGCGCGATGATCATCGACTCGACGCCTTCGACGATGCCGATGCCGACCACAACGCTGCCGCCCACCGGAAACTTCGTGCCCCACGCCGCGAACGGACAGAGTTCCAGGAAGGCCGTGTCGGGGTCGATGAGCAGCTCGACGCGCTCCCGAGCCAGCATCTTGCCGCGGCTACGGTGCCGGGCGACGTACTTCTCGCCGCCGCCACCGTTGGCCAGCGCCAGCTGTTCGGCGAGCGCATGGAGCTGCGCGATGAGTCCCTCGCGATTCTCGAGGTATACCGGCGCGCGGGTGTCGACCCAGTCGGGCAGGACGTCAATCAACTTTCCTCCAGGTGACATCAACGTCGATCTCCTGACACGCTACGTTATCGGTCATTAACATTCGACGACAATGGGGTCGACGTGGCAATCGTGCCGTCCCCGAGTGATCACAGCAGGAGCAACTCACATGAAACAGCCGGATCAGCGGGAAGCGGAGGCGGCCGCAGCCGACCCGTGGATGACGCCCGAGCGCATCTCGTTGCGCAACCTCGCGATGTCGTTCACCCAGAAGGAGATCGTTCCTCACCTGCAAGACTGGGAGGACGCCGGAGAGCTCCCTAGAGAACTCCACCGCCGCGCAGCCGCAGCGGGGTTGCTGGGCATCGGGTTCGCCGAAGAGATCGGTGGCTCCGGCGGTGACCTGCGCGACCTGGTGCTGCTCACCGAGGCCATGATGGAGGCCGGCGGCTCGTCGGGCTTACTGGCCAGCCTACTTACGCATCACATCGCAGTGCCCCATATGGCCGCGCAGGGCGATCCCGAGCAGATCCGCAGCTTCGTGGCGCCGACCCTGGCCGGGGAGAAGATCGGCAGCCTCGGTATCACCGAACCCGACACCGGTTCTGACGTCGCCGGCATCCGCACTACCGCACGGCGCGACGGCGACCACTACGTGGTCAACGGTGCGAAGCTGTTCATCACCTCGGGTGTCCGCGCCGATTTCGTGACCACCGCCGTGCGTACCGGCGGCCCGGGCCCGTCGGGGATTTCTCTGCTCGTGGTGGAGCGTGGCGCCACGGGTTTCTTGGTCTCGCGGGCACTGAAGAAGATGGGCTGGCTGTGCTCCGATACCGCCGAACTCGGATTCACCGACGTGCGCGTGCCGGTGGTCAATCTGGTTGGCCCCGAAGGCAGCGGATTCCTGCAGATCATGCAACAGTTCCAGGTCGAACGTGCTTTCATCGCCGTCCAGTGCTACGCCACGGCCCAGCGCTGCCTCGACCTGACGCTGGATTGGGTGAAGAAGCGCGAAACCTTCGGTCGACCGCTATCCACCCGACAGGTGGTGCGGCACAAGATCGTCGATATCGCGACGGCCGTCGACGTCGCCCGTACGTACACCCGTGCCGCTGTGGACCGCATCGTCGCCGGAGACACCGACGTGCGGATGGTCTCGATGGCCAAGAACCAAGCCGTAGAGGCCTGCGCGCTCGCCGTTGACACGGCCGTCCAACTATACGGTGGCATGGGCTACCTACGCGAGACCGAGGTCGAAAGGCACTATCGCGATTCGCGCATCCTGGGTATCGGGGGCGGCACCACCGAAATCATGAAGGAGATCATCGCCAAGCAGATTGGCCTCTGAGTGAAGCCGCCATTCGACAGCAGGAGCGTCGGCTTGGCAGGTCGACGAGACGGACCTTCCACCGTTTCTAAGGTAAGTCAACGGTGTGTCACGACCCCTGCGGCCAATGCAGCCTCCGCCACCGGGAAACTGCATCCCGAGTACCAGCTAGCGAGACGTATCAACCACGTAGCGGCGAGCCAGCGTCTCAGCAAGTCTACTCGTATGTTCGACGATGTCGACCTGACTTACATCGACCAGTAGTCCTGCGTGCCAAGCGCTGATCAGTTCGACGAAGCCGCCGACCGCTACAAACGTGTCCATACGCAAAGCCATTTCGTCTGCGTCAGGCTTCAGATGCGGCTTGCTGGCGGCCATGACCAGCTGGGTGGCTTCCTGCAAGGCCACCGCTCGGCGATCTTGCAATGTTGAACTGCCGACGTGCTGTGTCAGCAGGATCTGTGCTCGCCCGGCATCCTGCGCGATGCGGAGAACAACGATCGAGATTGCGGCGCGAATGGTTTCGATCGGTGGTTGACCGACGCGTTCGGCAAATGTTGCCGAAACCTCGCCGAGCATCTCGTCCCGCACGTTGTCCCACGCTGCTACGAGCAACTCATCGCGCGTCTTGAACTCCTCGTAGAAATATCGGTCGTTCAGCGCGGCTCTGGAGCAGACCCCACGCATTGTCACGGCAGCCCATCCGCTTTCCGTCCAGATCTCCGTCGCCGCGTTCACTAGGCGCCGCCGCCGGTCAGCCCGTCGTTCGGCGCCAGTACGCCCGCCCCACCTTGCTGCCTTTGTCCGCACGAATACATCTTGACAAAGGCAGGAGCGCCGCATCAAACTGGTGGCAGGCGACCACAATTGTGTTCGCCGCCACCAGATGGCTGCAGGCCGGCTTGTCTCACAGGTCAGGCGTCGCCGTAATCTGCAAAGGATTCAGTAGTGATGGATATCTTGAGGTGGGACAGACCGCCTCGCCTGAGCCGCCGCGCCAACGCGGTCGTAACGGGAGCGGGCAGCGGAATTGGCCGTGCCTTCGCGGTGGAGCTCGCCCGTAGAGGTGGACGAGTGGTGTGTGCCGACATCGACCCGGTGCGTGCCAAGGAGACGGTCGGGCTCGTCGTCCAAGCCGGCGGCGAGGGGCTCGACATCGCATGCGATGTCACGGACGAAGAGCAGGTCCGCGAACTCGCCGACAGCGCCGAGAAGTGGTTCGGCGCGGCAGCCAGCCTGGTGATCAACAACGCGGGCATCGGAATCGGTGGCAATGTCATCGGCGCGACGCCCAAGCGGGACTGGGAAGCGACACTTTCAGTCAACTTGTGGGGAGTGATTTACGGCTGCGAGATCTTCGTACCGCGACTTCGTGCGAAGGGCAGCGGGGGAATTATCAACGTCGCATCGGCTGCAAGTTTTGGAGCAGCGCCCCGGATGGGTGCCTATAACGTCAGCAAGGCCGGCGTGCTCTCGCTATCCGAGACTTTGGCGGCCGAGCTGAGTGGTACTGGTGTGGCGGTGACTGTACTGTGCCCGACATTTGTCAAGACCAACATCGTCGATAACCCTGGTATTGAGGAGTCGGCCGCCAAGCTGGCAACGAATTTGATGAAGTGGACCGGCGTGTCGGCGGAATCGGTGGCGCGCAAAACGTTGGACGCGAACGATCGCGGTCAGTTGCACGTCCTACCCCAAGTCGACGCGAAGATTCTCTGGTTATTTAAGCGGGCAGTGCCTGCCACGTATACCCGTGCGCTCGGTTTGGTTGAGCGAATCGCGCGCTAAGTCATTCCAGACAAAGACAAAGGAGACTCCAATGGCATTCAAATACAGCGATATGCTCGAGACGATCAAGAATCGGCAGTGGGCGCTGGCCGACATCGATTGGGATGCGCCGGGCGCCGATAAAATCACTGATGAGCAGCGGCCCGAACTGAAGCAGTTCATGGCTGACGTGGTGTGGATAGAACACGTCGGTGCACGCGCGTTCGCCGCCATGGCGCCGAAAGCGCCGTTCGAGGCTCTAGGTGACATCTACCGGTATTTCCATGCCGAGGAGCAGCGGCACGCCAACGCGGAGCTGGCGCTCATGCAGCGGTGGGGGATGCTCG
>JBIQHU010000059.1:0-31306 GCA_044508395.1 Mycobacterium sp.
GGCTGCTGTCACGGCGGATCAAACGGCATACCCGCGGTTTGGAGATCGCCGAGATCGCCAGCCTGGCCGACCATCGGGAAGCGTTGTTGCACAGCATCCGCGAGGGCGTGGTCGCAGTGAACAACGAGGGTGACATCACCGTGCTGAACGACAGCGCACAGGAGCTGCTGGGCGTGGCCGCCGATGCCGTGGGGCGGCCGGTGGACAGTGTCGGACTAGATCCCGCGGTGGTCGAATTCCTGCTCTCAGGTGAGGACGGCCGCGATGTCGTGATCGTGACGCGTACAAGGGTATTGGCCCTGAACCGGCGGGCGGCGACGAGCCAGGGCCAGCAGATCGGAACGGTCACGACGATGCGTGACAGCACCGAGCTGGCGGCGCTGCAGGGCCAGCTGTCGTCACACAAGAGCGTGACGGACACGCTGCGGGCCCAGACCCACGAGTTCGCCAACCAGCTGCACACGATCTCGGGGCTTGTCCAGTTGGGCGAATACGATTCGGTGCGCGATCTGGTGGGGACTTTGACGAGGCGCCTCGCGGAGATCAGTGACGCAGTGACACAACGCATTTCCGATCCCGCGGTGGCAGCATTATTGATCGCGAAGACGACACTGGCGGCCGAGAGCAGCGTGTCACTCGAGCTGGCCCCGGATTCGCATCTCGCTGCGTTGCCGCCTGCGTTGGCGACCGACGTGATCACCCTGCTGGGCAATCTCATCGACAACGCGGTCGACGTGTCGGTGGGCTCGTCAGCGGCTCGCGTGAAGGTCGGCATCGACGATCGCGCGGGCCTTACGATCTCGGTCGCAGATTCCGGACCGGGTGTGCCCGAGAACCTTCGGGAGTCGATCTTCGCCCGTGGGGTCACCTCCAAACCCGACGTGCCCGGCGGTCGGGGTATCGGTCTGGCGTTGGTGCGGCTGGTTACGGCGCAGCATGGCGGCACGGTGGAGGTCGCCGACAGTCCCTGCGGAGGTGCGCTTTTCGTGGTACGCCTACCCGCGAGCGTCGTGGCCGAGAAGGCCGCCCATGCGTGACGTGCTGATCGTCGACGACGATTTCATGGTGGCCGAGATCCATCGGCGATTCGTGGAGCAGGTGGACGGCTTCCGCGCGAGCGGGGTCGCCCGCACTGGCGCGGAGGCACTTACGGCGGCGCAGGAGTTGCAGCCGGATTTGGTGCTGCTGGATGTATACCTACCGGACATGACGGGCCTGGAGGTACTGCAGCGGCTGCGGTCGGATGGCAACCTCGTCGGCGTCATCATGATCACCGCGGCCCGCGAATTGGACACCGTGAAAGGGGCTTTGGACGGCGGTGCGGCCGACTTTTTGATCAAACCCTTCGAGTTCGCTCAGTTCAAGGCAAAGCTGGAGGCATTCGCGGCACGGGCAGAGGCCCTAGAGTCGGCCGGTGGAATCGACCAGTCACTGGTGGATTCGCTGTTCGGGCGACCGGGCGGTACTACGCATGTCCTGCCGAAGGGTCTCGGTGCCGAGACGGGCCGGTTGGTTTTGGACGCAGTACGCGAGGCAGGCGAAGTGTCCGCTGCGGAATGTGCAGATCTGGTCGGGATTTCACGAGTCAGCGCACGCCGCTATCTCGAGCATTATCTCAGCACCGAGGTGTTGGAATTGCGGCTCCAGTACGGCGCCGGCAGGCCGGAGCGGCGTTACCATTTACGCGGCGTGTAGCTCTGCGAGCTCAATGCCGATTCTGACCTCGACTTCGCTGACCGTGATCAGCGGCTGCCCGAGTAAGGGCGGTGCGGTCGAGCGGTAATGATGACCAGTCGGTGTCACGAATTCTGCTGTGTGGACACCGTTCTCCTCGCACGCAGAAACCTGCCAGTTCGGCGACTCCTTGACGAAGTTGCAGTGAGCGCACATGCCGACACCGTTGAGTGAATTCGTCGGTCCGCCGCGGCTACTCGGCACGGCGTGATCGCGGTGCCGAATGGGCGCGTCGCAATATGGCGTTCGACATCCTTGATCGCGAAGGCCGATGAACATCGCGAGCCCCTTAGGGAAGCAGCGCGACCGGGACTCCATAGCCACAAGCGATCCGCTCTTCGGGTTTCGGTACAAACGCCGCAACGTTGCCTTCGACCGCTGATCGAGGGTTGCCGATTCCACCAGTCGGCATGCAACTGAGGGAGGAATCGGCCCGTAGCCGTCGATGACCGCTGGGATGTTGTCTCCTCCGAACAGCGTCTCATCCGAGATCACGAGATTGACCGCAATCGGCTCCGGAACATCAGCAGGCCGGCCCGTCACGCGCTCCACCAACGTGTCGGTCATGACCTGGCCGCGGGACCGACCGTCGAACGTGGTGTCGGCAGACCGCTTCAGCGCGGCGTACACCCCGACGCCCTGCGCAACCGGTAGCAGCGCGGTCACGTATGTCATGGTGTCTGGTGCCGGACGAATAGTCACTGTCCGGTCGGCCTCGGCCTTGGTGGCCCGGTCGACGATCGCCTGCGGATCGAGCCGGTAGGCAATGTTCTTGGCCTCTGTGGTCAACCTCTTGTCGCCGAGCCCATCGAGCTTGCTTACGTCAGCGCACAATTCGGCATCCAGTGTTCGTCGGAGCTCGACGTCCAAACAAGCGGACTCGCGCACGATCAGGGTGGCGCGCCATTCCGAGAGTGCACCCGACTCCAAAGCCGCAAGGGTATGCGGCATCTCATGGACCAGCGCTTTGGCGAATCCGAGATGCTGGTTTCCGCGGTTCGGAGAATCGCGTCGCGCCAATGCCACCTCGCTGGCCAGGCCCCTGCCCCGTTTGCGCAACGGCACACCGGCCGCCGCCTCCGTTGCCCGTCGGCGCTCGTCCAAAGCGGCGGCGGCACGAGCCTGCCCTGCCGCGGCTGCCGACTTGAGTTGTTCCAACTCGGCGATCCGCGCGATCAGGTCAGCCTCGCCGGCGAGCGGATCAACCGAGGCCACGGTCACGAGATCGAACATAATTCGACCCTACTTCGGCCCACCGACAAGTGTTGGTCGGTTACGACCGGACCGCGTAAATCAGCCGCGGCGCCGGAACAGCCGACGAAGGCGTCCGCCGCGCTCTGCGGGCTGTTGCGGTGTCACCGGCGTGGCGGCATCTTCAAAGGCTGGTTCCTCGGCGGATGCCTCGTCCGCTGGAGTGTCGTCGGATTCGGCCGCCTCTTCCGCTGCGTCGGCGTCCTCATCGTGGACGACATCGTCACCGGACTCTTCGGTTTCCGATTCCTCGTCGGACGCGAGATCCTCGGCTGCTTCAGCAATTTCGGCCCCGACGTCCTGGTCCTCCGCGTCTGCGACGTCGTCAGCTGCAGTGTCCTCATCGCCGGGCTTGTCGGGTTCCGACTCGACCTCGCCCGAATCCCCGACTTCAGCTTCGTCCGTCTCATCGGCATCGTCGTCGACTGCAGTTTCATCCTCGACGGGCTCGACCTCAGTGGACTCGTCAGACTCCTCGTCCGCAGCCACAGCCTCGACGTCGCCAAGCTCATCGGGTTCCGATTCCTCAGCGGCAGATTCTTCGGCCTCAGCCTCGTCAGCAGCTTCCGCTACTTCTTCCTCGCCATCATCGGCGCTGTCGGCGCCAGCCTCGGACGGCTCGGCCTCAATGTCCGCCGAGGCTTCCTCAGCTTCGTCCGCGACCTCCGCTGCTAGTTCTTCAGCCTCGGCAGCATCCTCGACCGCGGCCTCATGCACCTCAGACGCGGCCTCCTGCGCCTCAACGGCGTCCTCACCCTCAACGGCACCCACACCGCCGACAGCTTCGGATTCAGCGGACTCGGCCGACTCCGACTCGTCAACGGCCGAATCTTTCTCAACCTCGTCCTCGACCGCAACGTCATCGGCGCCGACTTCATCCGAGCCCTCAGCCTCGTCGGCGACGTCGGCTGCTAGTTCTTCAGCCTCGGCAGCATCCTCGACCGCGGCCTCATGCACCTCAGGCGCGGCCTCCTGCGCCTCAACGGCATCCTCACCCTCGACGGCGCCCACACCACCGACAGGCTCGATTAGTTCCTCGTCCCCGTCGAAATCCTCATCCTCAGCTGCCGCGGCCGCTGTGAGCAGTTCGACTACCGCGGTATGCGCCTCGGTCACCGAATCATCGTCCGGCTCCGACTCCTCCGACGTGTCAGCACGCTCATCCGCTTCGGCAGCGGCGTCTTCGTCCTCATCGGCACCGGCCGCCTTGGCCGCCGCCACCACACCCGTCGTTGCAGCGACAGCGACGAGTTCGTCGGCCACCTCGTCGATCACCGACCCGTCACGAGGCTTGCCCTTGAGCGTCGCCGGATCCTCTCGACCCTTGGGCGCCACCATGATGTACACCACGGCACCGATGAACACGAAGGTCGACGTGAACGAGTTGACCCTGATGTCCGCAATCAGACTGGCGGGGTCGCTACGCAGCAGTTCGATCCAGAACCGACCGACGCAGTAACCCGCAACATACAACGCGAACAAACGACCGTGGCCGATTCTGAAGCGCCGGTCGACCCAGATCAGAACCGCGAAAACCAGAACGTTCCAGAGCAACTCGTACAAGAACGTCGGATGCACGATGGCATACAACTGACCCGTCGAGACCCCGTTCGCCAAGTCCGGGCTGACGACACCGTTGGCGCCCACCCGCTCGTATATCTCCAGTCCCCACGGCAGATCCGTCGGGCGGCCGTACAACTCCTGGTTGAAATAGTTGCCCAACCGGCCGATCGCCTGCGCCAGCACGATTCCCGGCGCAATCGCATCAGCGAACGCCGGCAACGGGATGCCGCGCAGGCGGCACGCGATCCACGCCCCGACACCGCCAAGCGCGACGGCACCCCATATTCCGAGACCACCGTCCCAGATCCGGACAACGCCCAGTAGGCCGGCGCCGCCTTCCCCGAAGTACTTCGGCCAATCGGTGATGACGTGGTACAGCCGGCCTCCGAGCAGACCGAACGGCACCGCCCACAGCGCGATGTCATAGATGACGCCCTGCTCACCACCCCTGGCCGTCCAACGCCGGTCACCGATGACCAATGCCACGACGATCCCGACGATGATGAACAACGCGTAGGCGCGGATCGGGACCGGACCGAGGTACCACACACCCTGCGAGGGACTGGGTATCGATGCCAGGACTGTCGTCGTCACGCCGTGATCCTCTGCCGCACACCGTCGGCAAGCTCAGCGGTCAGCGCCCGCAACGCCGGCACCCCGTCCTGCAACGCCGACACCAGCGCCGACCCGACAATGACGCCGTCGGCGTATGCGCCAATCTGCGCCGCCTGCTCACGGGATCGCACGCCCAAGCCGACGCCGACCGGAATGTCAGACACCGCCTTCACCCGCCTGACCAATTCGGGTGCGGCCGTGGACACCGCGTCGCGTGCGCCGGTGACGCCCATCGTGGACGCGGCGTAGACGAATCCGCGTGACGCCTTCACCGTCGCCGCCAGCCGCTCGGGAGTCGACGACGGGGCCACCAGGAAGATGCGGTCCAGATCGTGGATCTCCGACACCTCAAGCCACTCCGCCGCCTCGTCCGGAATCAGATCGGGCGTGATCATCCCCAACCCACCGGCCGCAGCCAGGTCACGCGCGAAAGCGTCGACACCCCAGTGCAGCACCAGATTCCAGTACGTCATCACCACGGCCCGGCCGCCCGCGTCACTGATCGCTTCGACGGCCGTCAGCGTGTCACGGACCCGCACGCCGCCCCGCAGGGCCACTTCGGTGGCCGCCGCGATCGTCGGCCCGTCCATACCCGGATCCGAATACGGAATACCGACCTCGACCAGGTCGCAGCCCGATTCGACCAACGCCTTCATCGCCGAGATCGAGGTCGGCACATCGGGGAAGCCTGTTGGCAGATATCCGATAAGTGCCGAACGGTCCTCCGCCCGGCACGCGTCGAACATCCCCGCCAGCCGACTCACGACTCACCGTCCATCAGACCGAACCACTTCGCCGCAGTCTCGACGTCCTTGTCACCCCGCCCCGACAGGTTGACCAAGATGATCGCGTCGCGGCCGAGTTCCTGACCCAGTTTCAGCGCGCCCGCCACGGCGTGCGCCGATTCAATGGCCGGAATGATTCCCTCGGTGCGGCACAACAGGGCGAAGGCGTCCATCGCCTCCGTGTCGGTGATCGGCCGGTACTCCGCACGGCCGATGTCCTTCAAGAACGCGTGCTCCGGGCCTACCCCCGGATAGTCCAAACCTGCTGATATCGAATGCGATTCGATGGTCTGTCCGTCTTCGTCCTGAAGGAGATACGAGAACGAACCCTGGAACGCTCCGGGCGAGCCACCGGTGAAAGTCGCTGCGTGACGGCCGGTTTCGACCCCATCGCCCGCTGCCTCGAAGCCGACAAGGCGCGTCCCAGGGTCATCGATGAACGCATGGAAGATCCCGATGGCATTCGACCCGCCTCCGACGCATGCCGTCACAGCATCGGGCAATCTGCCCGCCTGCGCCTGGATCTGCACCCGCGCCTCCAGACCGATCACCCGCTGGAAATCGCGCACCATCGTGGGAAACGGATGCGGCCCCGCCGCCGTGCCGAAGCAGTAATAGGTGTTGTCCGCGTTGGTGACCCAGTCGCGGAACGCTTCGTTGATCGCGTCCTTCAACGTCTTGGAACCAGCCTCGACGGACACCACTTCCGCCCCCAGCAAACGCATCCGCGCCACGTTAAGGGCCTGCCGCGCGGTGTCAACCGCACCCATGTAGATGATGCACTCCAGGCCCAACAGCGCGCATGCCGTCGCGGTCGCCACGCCGTGCTGGCCCGCGCCCGTCTCGGCGATCACGCGTGTCTTGCCCATCTGCCGCGCCAGCAGCGCCTGTCCGAGCACATTGTTGATTTTGTGAGATCCGGTGTGGTTGAGGTCTTCTCGCTTCAAGAAGAGTCGTGCGCCACCCGCGTGCTCAGATAGCCTCGAGGCTTCGTACAGCGGCGACGGCCGACCGCTGTAGTGCCGCTGCAATCGATCCAACTCGTCGAGGAATTCCTGATCGCCGCGAGCCTTCTCGTAAGCGGCGGTGACCTCTTCGATCACCGCCATCAGCGCCTCGGGGACGTACCGCCCTCCGTATACGCCGAAATGGCCGCGTTCGTCGGGATCGTGGACTGTGGGTTCGGCGACGGCCGCGCTCGAGCGCGGTAACTCCGGACCGGCGAGGTCGGCCACTTGTCAGCGTGAGGGTTTCGGGCAGGACGGGTGCGTACCTGCGGTGACCAAATCGGCTACGGCGCTGCGCGGGTCACCGCTGGTGACCAGTCCCTCACCGACGAGCACCGCATCGGCGCCGGCCCCTGCGTAGGCGAGCAGATCGGCTGTGCCGCGCACACCCGACTCGGCGATGCGGATGACGCCGCTCGGTAGGCCGGGAGCGATGCGCGCGAAGCAGTCGCGGTCCACTTCCAGTGTCTTGAGGTCACGTGCGTTGACCCCGATCACCTTGGCGCCGGCCTGCAGAGCGCGATCCGCTTCCTCCTCGGTGTGCACCTCGACGAGCGCGGTCATGCCGAGCGATTCGGTGCGATCGAGCATCGACTCCAGCGCCTGCTGCGTGAGCGCGGCAACGATCAGCAACAACATGTCCGCACCGTGCGCGCGGGCTTCGTGAATCTGATACGGCCCGATGATGAAGTCCTTGCGCAGCACCGGGATTGACACTGCCGCGCGGACGGCGTCAAGATCCGCCAGCGAACCGTTGAATCGCCGTTCCTCGGTGAGCACGCTGATGACGCGTGCGCCACCGTCTTGGTATGCATGGGCCAGCTCGGCGGGATCCGAGATGTCGGCCAATTCTCCGCGCGACGGGCTGGCGCGCTTCACTTCTGCGATGACACCGATACCCGGTTGCCGCAGCGCCGCCAACACGTCGAGTGGCGGTCGCGCCGCCTTCGCCTTCTCCTTGATGTCGGCGAGCGGAAGAGCCGCTTCGCGAGCCGCGACATCAGCGCGGACACCATCAATGATGGTGTCGAGCACGGTCGCCGAACTCATGAGTGCCGAATCCTCCCGGATGATGCCAACCGATCTTCAACGAAGGGTAACCGTCGCCACACCACTGGGTGTCACCGGCCCTTGTTGTCTGGGGTCTGGTCTTGGGTGGGATCCACGCCGTCGTCGAGCGCATCCCACAGCTGTCGCTCCGACATCCCGCTGTCCTGTTCGTCCCGTGGAGCAGCCGTGCGGCGGCCGTAGCGCGCCGCAGCGGAGCGGTCCTTGGTCGCCGATCGCAACAGCAGCGTGGCGCACAGCAGGGTGACGGCCGCCGCCACCACCGTGATCACGGCGCCCCCGTAGTGCCGCTGAGTGCCCACGAGATCGGCCACCGGCGCCTCGGCAAGGTTTGACGCCCGAACGCCGACATCGGGCATCACCCATAGCGTGATGGCCAGGTAGGCCATGCCGGCGCTGGTGATCGCTGCGAGAAGGGCAAGCACCCGCAACGGCCAGCCGCGCACCGCCAGCGCAGCGACGGCGGTGGCCAGCAGCAACACAGCCAGCGGCACCAGCGCCGTCGACCATGAACCGCCGGACAGCGCCGTCGTTCGGGGCTGACCCAGCCCGTCGAACGACGTCACCTCCACCCATGTCATCCGCGACGCGATCCACAACGCCGCCGCCGCCAAGACGAGCCCGATCTGCGCGCTCCGAATCATGGTTCGGTCAGGGTTTCCGCCGCAGCGATCGCGTTGAGCACCGCACGGGCCTTGTTGGACGCCTCGGTGTACTCGTAGGGACCGTTGGAATCGGCCACGACTCCCCCACCTGCCTGTACGTACGCCGTTCCTCCGCGCATCAGCGCCGTACGAATGGCGATCGCGAAGTCTGCGTTGCCCGCGAAATCCAAATAGCCCAGCACGCCGCCGTACAGCCCACGACGGGTCTTCTCGACCTCTTCGATCAGCTCCATGGCGCGTACCTTCGGCGCACCCGACAGCGTTCCTGCCGGAAAACAGGCCAGCACTGCGTCCAACGCGGTCTTGTCGTCGGCGAGCTCACCGTGCACCGTCGACACAATGTGCATGACGTGGCTGTACCGCTCGATGTGGCTGTAGTCCTCGACGCGAACGGTGCCGGGCCGGCAGACGCGGCCGAGGTCGTTGCGACCCAGATCGACCAGCATCAGGTGTTCGGCACGCTCCTTCTCGTCGTGCAGCAGCTCCTTCTCCAGCAGCAGGTCTTCTTCCTCGGTCTGCCCGCGCCAGCGCGTGCCGGCGATGGGGTGCGTCGACGCCCGGCCGTCCTTCACAGTCACCAACGCTTCGGGGCTCGACCCGACGATCGAAAAGTCCAGACCGCCAGCATCATTCGGCACATTGAGGAGGTACATGTAAGGACTGGGATTGCTCACCCGCAGCATCCGATAGACGTCGAGCGGGTCGGCGTCGGTATCGATCTCAAAGCGCTGCGAGGGCACCACCTGGAAGGCCTCGCCCGCCTCGATGTCGCCGACGAGCTTCTCGACGATTGCCGTGTACTCCTCGACTGTGCGCTGCGACCTGGGCGACGGCTCGGGTCGGCTGAACGTCGCCACCGTCGACGGCAACGGCTCACCGAGTGCCGCGGTCATCACATCGAGCCGGGCTACCGCGTCGTCGTAGGCCCAGTCGACGCGCTCGTCGGTGCCGTTCCAGTTCACGGCGTTGGCAATCAGCGTGATCGTGCCCTCGTGGTGGTCGACGGCAGCGATGTCCGTGGCCAACAGCAGCAGCATGTCGGGCAGGCCCAGATCGTCGACAGCCAGCGACGGCAGCCGTTCCAGGCGTCGCACCATGTCATACGCGAAGAACCCGACGAGGCCCGACGACAGCGGCGGCAGACCCGGCACCGGCTCGGTCTTGAGCAGCTCGAGGGTCGCGCGCAGCGCCTGGATGGGATCGCCCTCCTTGGGCGCATCCTTCGGCGTGGCGCCCAACCACACCGCCTCTCCGTCGCGAACGGTCAGCGCCGACGGCGCACCCGCCCCGATGAACGACCAGCGGGACCACGTGCGGCCGTTTTCGGCCGATTCCAGCAAGAACGTCCCGGGCCGGTTGGCGGCCAGCTTGCGGTACGCCGACAGCGGTGTCTCACTGTCGGCCAGCACCTTGCGGGTCACCGGCACCACGCGGTGCTCGGCGGCCAGCGCCCGGAAGTCCTCGCGTGACGTGGTGAGCAGCTGTGATGAGCGCGCGCGCGAGGAGCCGACGGCGTGGTTGGCGGTCGATTGCACCCATCAATCCTCCCAGACGCGTGCCAACGGCGACGACGACGTGGGTGTCAGTGGACTGGTCAGCACGACCGGCGCCTGCGCCATGAAGCGCGGCGTGTTGCCCCGGTGTTCGTCGGCCGCGTGCGCGGTGAACGGGTGCAGGAGGTACATATCCCCGGGCTCGCCGGTCGCGTGCACCACCGGCCGGCATGCGCTGGCCGCATCGACCAGGCGGCCCATCTCGGCCAATTCGACCGGGTCCGGGCCCAGCACCCGGGCGACGTCGCGGTGTGAGCCCACCCGGATCCGCGTCGCAGCATCGGCCGGGCCGACCTCCGACAACAAAGTCAGCAGCAACACGGTGTGCGGGCGTCCGGTCACCGCCCACGTCCCGTCGGCCTGCGGCGTGTTGGCGTCGATATGCCACCCGCGGTCGTCGTTGGGCGGCGACACCGGGAAACGGACGGGTACGTTGCCCAGCGAGCCTCGCGGCACCCAACCGCCGCGGCCGCACACCGAATCGAGCGCCGCGGCCAGCACCGGACTTCGGATGAGTTCACCGAAAGGCCCGTGGCCCATCAGATCTGACGCCCACCGCACGGGTTCCGACCACTGGTCACGATCGCCGGGCGACAGACCCAGCTGGTGCCACAGCGCAGCGCGCGCCGCATCCGCGACGCTGCGTGGAACGGCGTGCTCGACCTTGACGTAGCCGTCGGACATGAAGCTGTCAAGCATTCGGCACGTTCTCATAGATACGACAACCAGCGCCAACGATTTTCGAGTGGGCGTAGCGTGAGGAGCTATGAAACGTGGTGACCAGGTTGCAGAGTTCGAGTTGCCGGACCAGACAGGCACCGTGCGAAGCCTTTCGGAGTTGCTCGCAGGTGGCCCCATCGTGTTGTTCTTCTACCCCGCCGCGATGACACCCGGATGTACCAAGGAGGCGTGCCACTTCCGCGATCTGGCCTCGGAATTCGCCGCGGTCGGTGCGAGCCGGGTGGGCATCAGCACCGATCCCGTCGAGAAGCAGGCGAAGTTCGCCGACAAGCAGAACTTCGACTACCCGCTGCTGTCTGACGCCGACGGGACCGTCGCCACGCAGTTCGGCGTCAAGCGCGGCCTGCTCGGCAAGTTCATGCCGGTCAAGCGGACGACGTTCGTGATCGACACCGACCGCACGGTCCTCGAGGTCATCGCGAGCGAGGTCAGCATGGACACCCACGCCGACAAGGCGCTGGAGGTGCTGCGCCAACGGCAGTCCGCGTGACGCCGGTTCTCGAACTCGCCGATGTGACGTTTCGTCGCGACGGCAAGCAGATCATCGACGGCATCTCGCTCACCGTCAATGCCGGTGAGCATTGGGCGTTGCTCGGTCCGAACGGCGCGGGTAAGAGCACGCTGTTGGGGTTCTGCGCGGCAGCCATATTCCCCACGTCGGGCACCGTGCACATCCTCGGCGAGCAGATGGGCCGTGTGGAGCTCGCGCGGCTGCGTCAATTCATCGGTCACGTGAATCCCCGTCATCGACTGCAGTATTCGTTGACCGTGCGCGAGGTGGTGCTGACGGGTATCACGGCGACCATCGACACACCGATGCGCTGGACGCCGAGCGCCGAGCAGCTAGACCGGGTGGATGCGATGGTCGACGCAGTTGGGTTGTCGCACAAGGTTACTGACGTGTGGCCGACGCTGTCGCAGGGTGAGCGCGGTCGGACGCTCATCGCCCGTGCGTTGGTGTCCGAGCCGCGGCTGCTGCTGCTCGACGAGCCGACGACGGGCCTCGATGTCGCCGCGCGGGAACAGCTCCTGCAAACCATCGATTCGCTTGACGAGACACATCCGGACGTGGCGTCGATCCTCGTCACCCACCATCTCGAAGAGCTGCCGACCACCACCACGCACGCCCTGCTGATCGCGGAAGGGCGAACGGTCGCCGTCGGAACGGCCCCGGAGACCGTAACCACCGACACCGTCAGCGCCGCATTCGCACACCCGGTGGTCGTCGGCTACGACGAAGGCCGGTGGACCGCCCGCGCCAAGGCCACGGGCATCATAGGTAGCGCTTGAGGAAATCGACCATCGCGGCGCGGAAGTCCTTCATGGACTGTGCATTCGGCCGAAGGAAGTCCGCACCGTGATACATACCGGGCACGGTGACGAGCTCACAGGGCACTCCGCAGGACTTCAGTTGCTCGGCATAGGCGACGTCCTCGTCGTGAAACACGTCGAGCTCGCCGACGCCGATCCAGGCCGGCGGTAGGCCGGACAGGTCGGATCGTCTTCCCGGAGAGGCATACTCGGGGGCGTCGGACATCCGCGGAGGACGGCCCAGATACGCCGTCCATCCGTACACGTTCGATTCGGGCGTCCACGCGAACCGGCCACGGCCCGCATGGTCCTCGACCAGGCTGCTGCGGTCGTCGAGCATCGGATAAACCAGGATCTGCGCCCGCAGAGCGATCCCTTCGTCGTGGCTGCGCTGGGCGACCGCGGCCGCCATTCCACCGCCGGCACTGGCCCCCATCACCGCAATTCGAGCCCCGTCGATGCCCAACTCGTCGGCGCTCTCACGCATCCAGTTGAGCACCGCCATGCAGTCGTCCAGCCCTGCGGGAAACGGGTGCTCGGGAGCCAACCGGTAGTCGGGCGACACCACGACGGCAGCGAGGTCTCGAGCGAGACGCGCCGAACCCGCCGCCTCGAACTCCGGGGTTCCGACGACGTAGCCGCCGCCGTGTAGCCACAGCACCGCGGGCGCGGACGTGACACGGTGATCGGTGGTGAAGACGAGGATCGGTACCGACGGATCCCCCACGTGGCGTTTGGCCATCGTGACACCAAGGCAGGGCTTCGTGGGAATGCTCATCAGACGCCTGCCGAACCACAGTTTGCGCTGGGTGAACGGCACCGCGACGAGCGGCAAGACGGGACTCCGCAAGTCCGGAGCCACCGCCGCCACGGCATCGCGCACGTCGAGGTAGCGGCGCACGAGCGCTGCGCCAGCCATCACCGCCGCAATCGCGAGGGCTTTCTTCACGCCCGCAGCTTAGGTCTCCGGGGCCAATAACACGTCGGCATCGAAGCAACTGTGAGCACCGGTGTGGCATGCAGCGCCGACCTGATCGACCTCGAGCAGAACGGTGTCCCCGTCGCAGTCCAACCGCACGGAATGCACGTGCTGCGTGTGGCCCGACGTCGCGCCCTTGACCCACTGCTCGCCGCGCGAACGTGAATAGTACGTCGCCTCACGGGTTTCCAGCGTCCGCGCCAGCGCATCGTCGTCCATCCACGCGACCATCAGCACCTGGCCGGTGCCGCGTTCCTGCACCACCGCGGTGAACAGCCCGTTGGCGTCGCGCTTCAGCCTCGAGGCGATGCTCTGGTCCAACGCGCTCATCTGACGACGATCCCTTCTGCCGCCATGGCGGCCTTCACCTGGCCGATTGTGAGCTCACGGAAATGGAAGACACTGGCGGCCAGCACCGCGTCAGCCCCGGCGAAGACGGCGGGCGCGAAATGTTCGATCGCTCCCGCACCGCCGCTGGCGATCACGGGGACGTTGACCGCACCACGCACCGCCGCGATCATCGGCAGGTCGAATCCTGCCTTGGTGCCGTCGAAGTCCATCGAGTTGAGCAGGATCTCGCCGACGCCGAGTTCGGCGCCCCGAGTGGCCCATTCGATGGCGTCGATGCCGGTACCCTGCCGTCCACCGTGCGTCGTCACTTCCCACCCCGATGCTGTCGGCTGCTCGCCCTGCGGAACCGTGCGCGCATCGACAGAAAGCACGATGCACTGCGAACCGAACTGGCGGGACAACTCGGCGAGCAGTTCGGGCTTGGCGATGGCGGCGGTATTCACGGCGACCTTGTCCGCACCCGCACGCAACAGCACGTCGACGTCGGCGACCGAACGCACGCCACCACCGACGGTCAACGGGATGAACACCTGCTCGGCGGTGCGTTTGACGACCTCGAGCATGGTGGCCCGGCCCGTCGAGGATGCGGTGACGTCCAGGAAGGTGAGCTCGTCGGCACCCTCGGCGTCATACGCGGCGGCCAGTTCGACGGGATCACCGGCGTCGCGCAGATTCTCGAAGTTCACACCCTTGACCACCCGGCCGTCGTCGACGTCCAGGCACGGGATGATCCGGACCGCAAGATCCATCTAGAAGTCCTCCGGTGCGCCGACGGACTGCAGCAGTTCGAGCAGCTCGGCGTGCACGCCGGGTGAACCGGCCAGGGCCGAGCGCGACTCGATGGTCCAGTCGCTGCCGTCCAAGTTGGTGACTGTGCCCCCGGCCGCGCGCACCAACGCGACGCCTGCCGCGTGATCCCACAGATGTGCACCGAAACTGATGGTCCCCCCGAGTATTCCGGCTGCGGTGTAGGCGAAGTCGATTCCGGTCGCGCCGTGCATCCGCATCCTGGAGCACTTGCGGCTCAGGTTCTCGATCACCGCAAGCCGGTACCGTCCCGGCACCTTTCCTCTGGAATCGACATTGAAGGTGCTGACCCCCACGACGGAGTCGGCCAACTGCGCGGGCTGCAGCGGTGGCTGCTCGATACCGTTGCTGCGCAACGGCTTACCGGCGACGGCGGTAAACCGCTCGCCGGTAAACGGAATCCACGTCAGACCCACCACCGGCTCGCCATTGCGCACGAGGCCCAGCAGAATCGCTGCCATCGGTGATCCGGCCGCATAGTTGAACGTGCCGTCGATCGGGTCGAGGACCCACACGAGCGGCGACCCGAGGTCGGCACCGCCGAATTCCTCGCCGTGCACCTCGATGCCGGTCTCGCGGGTCAGCGCCTCGACCACCTGTCGTTCGATCGCAAGGTCGACTTCGGTGGCGAAGTCGTTGCCCTTCTTCTTTACCGCCGAATCGGCACGATGACCCTCGATGAACGGTTCGGCCGCCTCGTCGAGGATGCCGGCGGCAACGGCGACCAGCGCATCCAGGTCGGCCGTGTCGAGCGCCATCTACTGCGCCACCGCGGCCAGCGCCTGCGGAAGCGTGAACCGCCCCGCGTACAGCGCCTTTCCGACGATCGCACCTTCCACGCCGCGGTCGGTGAGGGTCGCGATCGCCTGCAGGTCATCAAGACTCGACACCCCGCCCGAAGCGATCACCGGCGCCGCGGTGCGGTCGGTGACCTTCTTCAACAGATCGAGATTCGGACCGTTGAGCGTGCCGTCCTTGGTGACGTCGGTGACGACGAAGCGCGAACAGCCTTCGCGATCAAGGCGTTCCAGCACCTCCCAGAGGTCACCGCCATCGGTTTCCCACCCGCGGCCGCGCAACCGGTAATCGTCCCCGGAGATCTTCACGTCCAGCCCGACGGCGACTTTCTCGCCGTGCTCGGCGACAACCTTCGCGCACCACTGCGGATTCTCCAATGCCGCGGTGCCGAGGTTCACGCGCGCACATCCGGTATCGAGTGCCGCCTTCAACGAGTCGTCATCGCGGATCCCGCCGGACAGCTCCACCGCGACGTCGAGCCTGCCGACCACATCCGCGAGGAGTTCTCGGTTGTTGCCCCGGCCGAACGCCGCGTCGAGGTCCACCAGGTGGATCCATTCCGCGCCGTCGCGCTGCCAGTTCATGGCGGCGTCGAGCGCCGAACCGTACTCGGTCTCGCTGCCCGCCTTCCCCTGCATGAGCCGGACAGCGCGACCCTCCACCACGTCGACGGCGGGAAGGAGTATCAATTTCACAGCCGTCAACCTAGAGCCCCTCAACCCAATTGCCCAAAAGCGATGCACCGGCGTCACCGCTCTTCTCCGGGTGGAATTGGGTAGCCGAAAGCGGACCGTCTTCGACCGCGGCCAGGAACGGCACGGTGTGGGTGGACCACGTCAGCAGCGCGTCCGGGTTGCCCTCCCACTGCTGGGCGGCGTAGGAGTGCACGAAGTAGAAGCGGGTGCCGGGGTCCAGTCCCTTGAACAGCCGCGTATTGGCGGGTGCGTCCACGACGTTCCACCCCATGTGCGGGATCACCGGAGCGTCCAGCCGGATCACCGAACCCGGCCAAAGACCGCAGCCGGAGCTCTCAACACCGAACTCGACACCGCGCGCGAACAGGATCTGCATGCCGACGCACACGCCCAGCACCGGACGGCCCGCAGCGACCCGATCGGCGATGATCTTCTCACCGCCGATCTTCCGCAGGCCCACCATGCACGCCTCGAAAGCGCCGACGCCCGGAACCACCAGACCGTCCGCGTTCATCGCCGCGTCGACGTCAGCGGTCACCTCGACGTCGGCACCGACGCGCTCCAGCGCGCGCTGAGCCGATCGAAGGTTTCCCGAGCCGTAATCGAGGATGACGACTCTCGCTGTCACAGTGTGCCTTTCGTCGACGGCACACCGGTGACACGATCGTCGAACTCGACGGCCTGGCGCAGCGCACGGGCGACGGCCTTGTACTCGGCCTCCGTGATGTGGTGGGGATCGCGGCCATACAGCACCCGCACGTGCAGGGCGATGCGCGCGTTCATCGCGATGGTCTCGAACACGTGCCGGTTCACCACCGTGTGATACGGCGCCTCGGATCCCGCGATTGTGAAGTGCAGCATGTGATCCGGTTCGCCGGTATGCACGCAGTACGGCCTGCCCGAGACATCGACCGCCGCGTGCGCCAGCGACTCGTCCATCGGGATCCAGGCGTCGCCGAACCGTCGGATGCCCGTCTTGTCGCCGAGTGCCTGGCCCAGTGCCTGGCCGAACACGATCGCGGTGTCCTCGATGGTGTGGTGACCTTCGATCTCGACGTCACCCTTGGCGCGGACAAGCAGATTGAAACTCGCATGGCTCCCGAGGGCGGTGAGCATGTGGTCGAAGAACGGCACGCCCGTCTCGACGCTGACGACGCCGGTGCCGTCGAGGTCCAGCTCGACGACGATGTCGGACTCTTTGGTCTTGCGTTCGATCTTTGCGATACGAGACGTGGTCACGATGCTCCTATGGATACGAGTTCGGTGCTAGTTGCGAGGCCGCTAGCGCTGCGCTCGCATCGAGCAGCGCATCGTTCTCTTCGGGGAGGCCAATGGTGGCGCGCAGGAATCCGGGTATGCCGACGTCACGGATGAGCACACCGGCGTTCAGGTACCGCTGCCACGTGGCGGGCGCGTCGGCGAATTCGCCGTAGAGCACGAAGTTCGCGTCACTCTCGATAACACGAAAACCCATGCCGCTCAGAGCTTCTGACACTCGCTCACGTTCGGCGACGAGCTTCGAGACACTGCCGAGCGTGTCGTCGGCATGACGCAGCGCCGCCCTGGCGGCTGCCTGCGTGATCGACGACAGGTGGTACGGCAACCGGACCAGCAACATCGCGTCGATCACGGCGGGGGCAGCGATGAGATAGCCCAGCCGTCCGCCGGCGAACGCGAACGCCTTGCTCATCGTTCGGGTGACGACCAGCCTGGTCGGGTATTCGTCGAGGAGGTTGACCGCGCTGGGCTGGCTGGAGAACTCACCGTATGCCTCGTCGACGATCAGCAGGCCGGTGGTCATCGCTTCCAGCAGGAGGCGCAGGTCGTCGAGTGAAACACTCTGTCCAGACGGGTTATTAGGGCTTGCGACGAACACGATGTCCGGGTTGCGGTCCTTGATCGCCTGCACCGCGACGTCTGCGTCGAGACTGAAGTCGTCGGCGCGGTCGGCCACCAGCCATTCCGTCTGCGTGCCGTCGGAGATGATCGGATGCATCGAGTACGACGGCACGAACCCGATGGCACTTCGCCCCGGCCCGCCGAACGCCTGCAGCAGCTGTTGCAGAATCTCATTAGAACCGTTTGCCGCCCAGACATTCTCGACGCCGAGGTCGACACCTGTCTGCGTCGTGAGGTAGGCGGCGAGATCGGTACGCAGCGCCACCGCGTCACGGTCCGGGTAGCGGTGCAGCTCGCCCGCGACCGCTTGCACCGACGCCGTCACGTCCTCGATGAGAGCCTTGGTCGGCGGATGCGGGTTCTCGTTCGTGTTGAGCCGCACCGGAACCTGCAGCTGCGGCGCACCGTAGGGCGACTTGCCGCGCAGGTCTTCGCGCAGCGGCAGATCGGCGAGAGTCACCTTCTTGCCAGGCGTCACCGTTCGAACCTCCGCCGCACCGCTTCGCCATGCGATGGCAGGTTCTCGGCCTCGGCGAGCGTGATCACGTACCCGGACACGTCCTTCAGAGCTGCCTCGTCGTAGTCGATGACGTGGATGCCACGCAGGAACGTTTGTACCGACAGTCCGCTGGAGTGGCGGGCGCAGCCGGCGGTGGGCAGCACATGGTTGGACCCAGCGCAGTAGTCACCGAGACTCACAGGCGAGTAGGCGCCGACGAATATCGCGCCCGCGGAACGAATTCGGCCCGCCACGTCACGGGCATCGACGGTCTGGATCTCGAGGTGCTCGGCAGCGTAGGCGTTCACAGTGCGAACACCCGCATCGATGTCATCGACGAGCACCGTCGCGGACTGCTTACCGCGCAATGCCGCCGTTATCCGGTCCTTGTGAAAGGTGGTCTCCAGCTGGATCGCGAGCTCCCTGTCGGTGGCGTCGGCCAGGTCGGCGCTCGGCGTGACGAGCACACTGGCGGCCATCTCGTCGTGTTCGGCCTGGCTGATCAGATCGGCGGCAACGTGCGCCGGGTCCGCGGTGTGATCGGCGAGAATCGCGATCTCCGTCGGGCCCGCCTCCGCGTCGATGCCCACCTGCGAACGGCAGATCCGCTTGGCCGCGGTGACGTAGATGTTCCCCGGGCCGGTGATCATGTCCACCGGCGTCAGCTCGGCACCGTCGGTGTCGGTGCCCCCGTACGCCAGCAGCGCCACCGCCTGCGCGCCGCCGACCGCCCACACCTCGTCGACACCCAACAGCCGCGCCGCGGCCAGGATCGTCGGGTGCGGCAAGCCGTCGAAGTCGCGTTGCGGCGGGCTGGCGATCACCAACGAGTCGACGCCGGCGGTCTGCGCTGGCACGACGTTCATCACCACGCTGGACGGATAGACGGCGTTGCCGCCCGGCACGTAAAGCCCGACGCGCTCGACGGGCACCCAGCGCTCCGTCACCGTGGCACCCGGGGCCAGCGTTGTCGTGGTATCGGTACGCCGCTGGTCCGCGTGCACCGCGCGGGCGCGTTCGATCGCTACCTCGAGCGCAGTCCGGACGTCGTCAGGCAGCCCGTCCAGAGCCTGTTGCAGACGCTCCTCGGGAACTCGGACCTGTGCGGGCCGCACACCGTCGAACGATTCCCCGAACTCCAGCGCGGCCTCCGTGCCGCGCTCGGCCACCGCGTCGACGATGGGTCGGACCTTCGGAACGACCGCGTCGACGTCCACACCGCCGCGGGGCAGAGCCGACCGCAGCTGGGCAGCCGAAAGCTCGGTGCCCCGCAGATCGATGCGGGCGATGAGGGATGACGGTGCACTCACGCACCCATTGTCCCAGAACAGGCCAAATCGATATCGCCGCGGCAAGCAGCAGGCGTTTTCAGGTCACGTTCACTTGCACAGATTGGTGATCGCGGCGTTGGACTTGTCCGCTTCCTGCAGGCGTGCCGCCTGGTCGGGATCGGAGTTCGGAATGCCCGCGATCGAGCGGGCGCCGATGTCGGAGAGCTGGTTGGCGAACTTGCGGACGGCGTCGGCGAGTTCCTGTGGCGCGTCCGGCTGCAGTCGAGCCAACAGGTACGCCCCGCCCTCCGATAGTGACAACCGCGCATTGGCCGCGACCGCCATTGCACCGGTGACGTCACCCGGCCCACCTGGGGGCTGCATGTTGGTGTTGAGTTGCACGCCGTTGCGAACCAGGTTGAACGCTTCGCAGATGCTGCCCTTGGGGTCGTCGGTCGTGTTACCTGTGAAAACCGAAGCCGGCCCAGCGGACTCGGACGGCGACGTGGGCTCTTTGACCAGCGCCCAGACCGCCACGCCTACCGCAACCAGCGCCACAACGAGCGCCAGGACCGACACAATGAACCCCCGTGAAGACTGCGTTGTCTCAGACATGCGGCAGATACTAGCGGGTTGCTCGCGTTGGCCGCAGCTAACTTCGCTTCATCCGGTCATTCGGCCCGTCGATGACAAGATCAATTCGTTCAAATTCGCTCTGGCGGTTATTTCCTACTCAACTATATGATCATGTGATGTTAGCTGTAAGGCAAAATTGACTAGCCTGTAAATCTCGCCTCTGCTATTTACTGCGAAGTTAATATCCAACATACGAAGCGGCCCTAGCGCCATGTGAAAACGCCGAATTGAGGGCTTCCACAGATTAGCTTGATGGAATCTGTTTCCGCAGGTTATGCCGTGCTTAAGCACACCTCATCGCTGCTTCTCAGATGCGGGCAAGGTCCAATATCAGGGTTGCTGAAGGTCGACCGGCGGCTGCGTTTGTTTCTTGCATTCGCAAGCGTCTCGGTCGCAGAAATTAACGCATCAGTCACAATTAACACAGGAGTCAATAGAAATCTGCCAGTAAATTCAGGAAGTTGCTAGGAAATCTCTAGTCCAGGTGTCAATATGTCTGTGATCGGCATCTGCTGATTAGCTGACTACGAGAGCGAGCACATGGTCCAGCCACTCGGCCACAGCCTTCGCGAACGGATGTCGGAGTCGTCGGGGTAACTGGATCGCCAGATCCGGATCGACAGAAGGGGAGAAAAATGTCCAGGACAACAGTCGCCGGTAAACACCGCGCAGCCTCGTCACGAGGTACCGTCGCGCGGCGCGCGGTCGGCGGGGCCATGCTCGGAGGGGCGATGACCGTGGCCTTCATCGGGCTCGGCACGGCCGGCGGCGCCGGCACGGCGCAAGCACAGACCGACTGCCAGGGAGTGCTCTGCCCGATCGAGGGCTTGACCGGGCTCATCGGCGGTGGCGCCGACTTCGGTTCGAGCAGTCGCGCTTTCGATCCGGGCCCTTTCCTGGCGCTGGCAGATCCGATCCTCGATAACCCGCTCACGATGGCATTCACCTTCGGGATGATCGGTAACGGTGCCGACGGCAATGCGCTGCATCCCGATGGATTCAACGGCGGGTTCCTGTTCGGCAGCGGCGGCGACGGCTACAGCCCGACTTCAGAAGAAGCCGCGCTCGGTATCCGGGCCGGCAACGGCGGAAACGCCGGCTTCTGGGGCGGAAACGGTGGCCGTGGCGGCGACGGTGCCGATGCGACGTACCTCGCAGGGGAACGGTTGAACGCGGCGCAGGACGGCGGTCACGGCGGCAATGCCGGCAACTTCGGGAACGGCGGCGCCGGCGGCGACGGCGGCGACGACGACAATCCTGGCGGCGGACTCCTGACCCCTGGCGACGCGGACGCAGGCGAGGGTGGCGACGGCGGTTCGGGCGGCTTCGTCGGGATCGGCGGTGACGGCGGCGACGGCGGCGACGCATCGGCCACCGGAACAGACACTGCTGACGGCGGTGCTGGCGGTAGCGGCGGCACCGGTGGCACCGGTGGCGGTACGGGCGGCAGTGGAGGCACTGCCGACACCGCGGACGGCGCTGCGACCGGCGGCGACGGCGGCGACGGCGGCGATGCCGACTTCGTTGGTGACGGCGGCGACGGCGGCAACGGCGGCGAGGCGGATACCGATACCGGCTCCGCGACCGGTGGCAATGCCGGAAACGGCGGGCACGGTGGCGTCGTGTTCGGCAACGGCCGCAATGGTGGTGTCGGCGGCGACGCCGATGCGTCCGGCGATGACGGGACCACCACCACCAGCGGTGGCAGCGGTGGCAACGGCGGTAACGGCGGCACCTTTGCCTCCAACGGCGGCGACGGCGGCGACGGCGGCGATGCCACCGGTGGTGCTGCCGACGACGACAACGGCGGGGCCGGTGGCACCGGCGGGTCCGGCGGCAGGGTCGGCGGGAACAGCGGGAGCGACGGCGGCGGTGGCGGCAACAGCGGTCCGTAGCGGTCCGTAGCGGTCCGTAGTGGTCCGTAGTCGTCGAAACGGCTGACACCGCAATAGAAATGGCGATGCCCGTCCCCTTGTGGGGCGGGCATCGTCACGTAGTCTTGAGATTCATGTCCGCCAAGGATCACCCCAACAACGCCCCAGGCGTCCCGATGATCTATCCGCCCGCGTTAGAGCGCCTGCAGATCAAGTACATGAACCCCGTCGTCAAGCGGGTCGCCCGGCTCATGCCCGGCGTCGCCAAAATCCAGCACCGCGGCCGCAAGTCCGGCAAGACCTACGAAACCGTCGTCACCCCGTTCCGCAAGGGCAACACCCTGGCGATCGCGCTCGGCCACGGCAAGACCGACTGGGTGAAGAACGTGCTCGCTGCCAACGAAGCCGACATACTCTTCGGCTCGCGGACGGTCCACCTCGCCAATCCGCGGATCATCCCAGCAGGAGGCGATGCCGAAGGCCTGCCGTTCATGGCTCGTCTTCAGGCCAAGAAGATGGCGATCTTCGTCGCCGACATGGCCTGACGCGCTACCGGGTGAATACGGTCTTACCCGTCATCGTCGGCCAGATGTCCGCGGCGTCGTCCCACCGCACCACGCGGTCGACGGCCGGTGTCAGATCGCAGCCGGCCTCGAGCAGTTCGACGACTTCCGGAATAACGGCGCGTGCGTTCACCCGACCCGTCACGAACCTCACCCCGCGGGTATACATCGGCAGCAGCGGCATCTCCACCGCCCCTTGGTAGTAGATCCCGGTGTCCGTACACACTCCGTCCGGCCACGTCACCCGTAACGTCGCCGCGAGCACGGCGGGGTCCGCAGAGGTATGCACGGTGACCGGATAGGGACCCATCGACTTGTCCGGTTTGGGTCTGTCATGCACTGTGGCGCCGAGCTTTTCGGCGGCGGCCAGGCGTTGCGGGTCAGTATCGACGTAGTCGACACCGTAGCCGAGCGCCGCGGCCAGCCCGGCCGCGTACAGGCCGATCGACTGCCGCCCGGCGACAAGCACCCGCCGGTCGGGCTCGTCGAGCGCGACGAGTTCCGTTCGGTACGGCCCGACGGCGCGCCAGGCGTCGACGATGTTGTCCGACAGCGACGCGATGCCGACAAGGTCGACTCCGCGCGGTATCGGCACCAGCATCGCATCCGCATACGGCACCAGGACCATGTCGGCCATGAACCCGCCGCCGTCCAGCCCGGCGAGCGGGGCCATGCCGTACATGGCCATCAGCGGCAGCGCCGCGCACGACCCCGTCACCCCGCGCCGGCACTCACGGCATTGCCCGCAGCTGATCTGGAACGGGACCACGACCCGGTCGCCGGGCCGCACGCCCTGCACGGCATCTCCCACGGCGACCACCTCACCGATGCCTTCGTGACCGACGGCGTGGCCGGGTGGCAGCGGGAGCCTGCCCTGGGCGACCGCCACATCCAGGTCGCAACACGCCACCAGCAGCGGCCGGACAATGGCCTGCTCAGGTGCCTGGATCTCAGGATCCGCCACCTCATGCCAGGCATAGGAGTGGGGCTTCTCGAACACCAGCTGCCGCATTGTCGGCTCCGTTCTTTAGTGAGTGTTCAACTATTCTTGAGTGACCTTTCAAGTAAAGTCAAGGGATGCCTCGTCCGGATCGCAGCCGCACCGCGCTCGTCGACGCCGCCGCCCTGCTCTTTCGCAGGCAGGGCTATGCGGCGACCGGCGTGAACCAGATCTTGGAGACCGCAGACGTCAAGGCCGGGTCGCTGTACCACCACTTCCCCGACGGCAAGCAGCAGTTGGCCGCGGCCGTGGTGGCAGGCGCCGGCGCCGATATCGAAGCGCGGCTTCGGCAGTTCCTCGACAGTGAGTTGGCGGTCGCCGACATCGTCGACGGCTGGATCGACCTGATGTCTGCTGGGCTGGCATCGGATCGGCGCGACGGCTGTCCCATCGAACCGATCGCAACCGAATCCGTGAACGCGAGCCCCGTCGTCCGCGAAGCCTCGGCAAGGGCATTTCGCGGCTGGCGCATGGCGATCGAGGACCGATTGCGCCGCGACGGCTGGGCCGACGCCGACGCCGAACAGACGGCACTCGCCGTGATCGCGCTCCTCGAAGGGGCGTTGATCCTGTCGCGCATCGCGGGCGACGACACCGCGCTCAACGCCGCCAAGGCCGGCGCACGCAGGCTGGTTGAGCGGCCCTAGAGATCCAGCCCGATGTCGAGCACGGTCACCGAATGGGTGAGCGCTCCGACGGCCAGGTAGTCCACGCCTGTACCCGCGTATTCAGCGGCAGTGTCGAGCGACAGTCCGCCGGATGACTCCAATTTGGTTGCCGGCGAACGAGAATCGCGGCGCTGCACCGCGATCTGCGTCTGCCAAACCGGGAAGTTGTCGAGCAGGATGAGCGCCTCATCCCCCAGGTTCTCGCCGAGCACCTCGTCGAGTTGCTCCAGCGAATCGACCTCGACTTCGCACGGCAGGTCCGGGGCGGCGGCCCGAACGGCGTGCAGTGCGGCGACCACCGAACCCGCAGCGGCGACATGGTTGTCCTTGATCAATACCGCGTCGCCCAAGCCCATTCGGTGGTTCACGCCACCGCCGGCGCGTACCGCGTATTTCTGCAGCGCCCGCAGGCCGGGGAGCGTCTTGCGGGTATCGCGGATCTTGGCCTTGGTGCCCTCGACGGCGGCCACCCATGCCGCGGTCGTCGTCGCGATCCCCGACAGGTGGCACACGAGGTTAAGCATGGTCCGCTCGGCGGTCAGCAATCCTTGCGTCGGCGCCTCGACCGCGAGCACCAGTCCGCCGGCGTCGAGTCGTTCGCCGTCGTCGATGCGGTGTTTGACGACGTAACCACCTGAGCCCAAGACCTCGTCGAGCACCAACAAGGCGATGTCGACACCCGCGATGACGCCCGGCTGCCGCGCGATCATCGACGCCGTCGTCGTCGCATCCGCGCGCACCGTTGCCAACGTGGTGACGTCGGGTCCGTAGCGCAGGTCCTCCTCGAGGGCGCGAGCGATCACGCGCCGCGCCTCGGTCAGTTCGTCGGCGGTCAGTTCCATCAGACGCACGCCACCGCTGGTTCCAGGGTTCGGGCCATCGCCGGATCGGTGTCCGGATAATCGGCGCGATGATGACAGCCGCGCGTTTCGGTCCGCGCCAACGCGGCAGCCATCACACCGCCCGCCACCGTCGTCAGTGCGACGTCTTCGAAATCCTTGCGCGAGTTGAGCTTCCGCGCAGTCGCGGCCTCCAACGCATGCGACAGCGCACGCAGGCCGGTGTCATCACGGACCACCGATGCGTAGCGGCTCATCGCCCGCTGCAGTCCAGACCGGGGCAGCGCGCGTCGCACGCCGGCCTCCGGCAACCGAGCAGTCGATGGTCCCGCGTCCGCGGCATGTGCCGCGGCGGCCCTTCCGGCGCGGCCGCCGACCACCAGTCCCTCGAGCAGACTGTTGGAGGCCAACCGGTTCGCGCCGTGCAGTCCGGTGCGTGCTACCTCGCCCGCGGCGAAAAGCCCTGCCATTTCGGTACGGCCGTGCATATCGGTGACCACGCCGCCGCAGCTGTAATGCGCACCGGGAACGACCGGGATTGGCTGCCGCGTCGGATCGATGCCTGCGGCGCGACACGCCGCGGTGACGGTCGGAAACCGTTTCTTGAAACCCTTGATGCCCCGGGCGTCGAGGTAGACGCAGGGGTCACCCGTCGCAGTCATCCGTGCGTCGATGGCGGCGGCGACGACGTCGCGTGGAGCCAGGTCCCCCATCGGGTGCATGCCGTGGGTGACCGAACGGCCTTGGGAATCAACGAGAACCGCACCCTCGCCGCGCACGGCCTCGGTGATCAGCGGTCGCCGGCCACCGGTGTCGCCGTCGAACAGCATGGTGGGGTGGAACTGGATGAACTCGAGATCGGCTACCGGTAGCCCGGCCCACATCGCCAGCGCGACGCCGTCGCCGGTCGACCCTTCCGGGTTCGTGGTCGCCGAGTACAGATGCCCCAATCCACCGGTCGCCAGAATCACCGATCGCGCGTGGACGATCCCCGGGCCGTCGTCGTTGAGCGTGAGGACACCGGTCACCGCACCGTCGTCGTGCAGGATCTCCAGCGCGACGTGGTTGCGCCGAATGTCGAGCCGAGCCGCGGCGACGTCGAGCGCGCGTTGCACCTCGGCACCGGTGGCGTCGCCTCCGGCATGGATGATCCGCCGCCTCGAGTGACCGCCCTCGCGAGTCAGAGACCACCGTCCTGGGGCGGCTTCGTCGAAGCGGGCACCGTCGTCCACCAGATCGCGCACGGCGCGGTAGCCGTCGGCGACGATGGAGCGCACCGCCTCCGGATCGCACAGTCCGGCCCCGGCGGCCAACGTATCTGCGACGTGCGCGTCCACCGAATCTCCGTCTTCGCGTAGGGCATCGGGCAGCACGACCGCGATCCCACCCTGCGCGTAGAACGTGGCCGTGGCGCCGGCCTTGCTGAGCACCATCACCTTCCGGCCACGGCGGTGCGCCGCTAGGGCCGCCACCAGACCCGCGACACCGGTGCCGATCACGACGACGTCGGCGCGCTGCTGCCAGTAGCCGCGCCCGCCGCAGGCCACCTGGCCGCTCATTCGCCGCCGCCCGGCTGACCGATCTCGATCATCCGCTGCACACTGGCGCGTGCCAGTCGGGCGGTCTCCAGATCGACGCGGACCTCGTCCTTACCTTCCACGAGGCAGCGCAGCAGCGCGGCGGGGGTGATCATCTTCATGAACTTGCACGACGCGCGGTCGTTGACGGCGCGAAAGTCGACATCCGGTGCGGCACGGCGCAACTGGTGCAGCATTCCGACCTCGGTGGCCACCAGTACCTGACGTGCGCGGGTATCTCGGGCGGCGTCGAGCATGCCACCGGTCGACAGAATCTTGACCCGCTCCTCAGGGAAAGCCCCTTCCCCGGCCAGATACAGAGCCGAAGTGGCACAACCGCATTCGGGATGTACGTACAGTTCCGCGTCCGGGTGAGCGCGGGCCTGGTCGGCCAGCTCGTCGCCGTTGATGCCTGCGTGCACATGGCACTCGCCCGCCCACACGTGGAGGTTCTCGCGGCCGGTGACCCGCCGCACGTGAGCGCCAAGGAATTGGTCAGGGCAGAACAACACCTCGCGGTCCGCCGGAATCGACGCGACCACGTCGACCGCGTTCGACGAGGTGCAGCAGATGTCGGTCTCGGCTTTCACCGCTGCGGTGGTGTTGACGTAGGACACGACGACCGCCCCGGGATGCTCGGCCTTCCAGGCGCGCAGTTCGTCGGCGGTTATCGAGTCGGCCAGTGAGCATCCCGCCCGCTGGTCGGGAATGAGCACCGTCTTCTCCGGGGACAGAATCTTCGCCGTCTCGGCCATGAAGTGCACGCCGCAGAACACGATCGTGTCCTCGGGCACCTCAGCAGCGATGCGCGACAGCGCGAGCGAATCGCCGACATGGTCGGCGACGTCCTGGATGGCCGGCAACTGGTAGTTGTGCGCCAGCAGCGTCGCGCCGCGCAGATCGGCCAGGCGGCGCACCTCGGCGGCCCATTCCTGATCGCCGTCGACGCCGGAAAATCCAGTGGGTCCGGACGTGATGCGGTCCGCGAGATCGTTAGCGGGCATGCGATCCAAAACTGTCACAGCCGGCTCCTTCATTCCGTCGAGGTTTTCGACTTATAATCGAAAACATGGCTCATACTAGCACCGCGCACGAGGTCCTCGCCGCCGTGTTTCAAGTACGGGCTGTCGACTCTCCGAAACCTGCACTTCACGTGCTGTTGTGGCAGCGCGCCCTGGAACCGGAGGCCGGAAAGTGGGCACTCCCGGGCGGTCGGCTGCGCGACGATGAGGACCTGACCAGCTCCGTTCGACGGCAACTCGCGGAAAAAGTCGATCTGCGTGAAGTTGCTCACCTCGAACAGCTCGCTGTGTTCTCGGACCCGCACAGGGTGCCGGGCACGCGCACCATCGCGTCGACGTTCCTCGGGTTGGTGCCGTCGCCCGCGACCCCTGAGCTGCCTTCGGACACCCGATGGCATCCAGTCAGCGACCTGCCAGCCATGGCATTCGATCACGGTACGATGGTCGAACACGCGCATGCCCGACTCGTCGCCAAACTGTCCTATACCAACATCGGGTTTGCCTTGGCCCCAACCGAATTCGCGGTGTCCTCGCTGCGGGATATCTACAGTGCCGCACTCGGACACCCGGTGGACGCGACCAATCTGCAACGCGTGCTCGAGCGGCGTAACGTCATCACCCGCACCGGCACCACCGCGCGATCAGGCCGCAGCGGCGGCCGCCCGGCCGCGCTGTACCGGTTCACCGACGCCCGCTATCGGGTCACCGACGAATTCGCGGCATTGCGCCCGCCCGGGTGAGTCGGGCTAGCTTCTTAACGCTTTCTTAAGTAAGAATGGCCGGATGGATCTGGGCAGCGTCGCACCAGCAGCGGGTGCAGAGTGGATCGGGCAAGTCCCGCACGAGGACCTGGTCCGCGGTACCCGCCCCCAGCTGCCGTGTGACGACGCGTTCTACGAGCCTCCGGACGGCTTCCAGCACGCCAGCCCGGGAACGGTCCTACGCAGCCGTGACGTCGAGCTGGCGTTCATGGGCCTGATCCCACAGCGTGTTCGCGCCACCCAGCTGCTGTATCGCACCACCGACATGCACGGCGCGCCCGACGCCGCCGCGACCACGGTGATCGTGCCCGCCGAGCGCACGCCGACGGCGGTGACGCCGGTGATCTCCTACCAGTGCGCCATCGACGCCGTCACATCGCGCTGCTTCCCGTCCTATGCCCTGCGGCGCCACGCGCACGCGACGGGTTCGGTCGCACAGTTCGAGTTCCTACTGGTTGCCGCGTGCCTGGCCGAGGGCTGGGCGGTGTCGGTACCTGACCACGAAGGCCGTCTCGGTATGTGGGGCGCCCCGTACGAACCCGGCTACCACGTGCTCGACGGGCTTCGTGCCGCGCTCACCTCCAAGCGGCTGGGGTTGTCGCCCGATGCGCCGATCGGCCTCTGGGGCTACTCCGGCGGGGGACTCGCGACGGCCTGGGCGGCCGAGGTGAGCGGTACCTACGCGCCGGAACTGAACGTCGTCGGCGCCGTGCTCGGATCCCCGGTGGGCGACCTCGGACACACGTTCCGCCGACTCAACGGAAGCCACATGGCGGGCCTGCCCGCCCTCGTCGTCGCTGCGCTCGCGGACCTCTACCCCGACCTGAACGAGGTCATCCAGGAGCACGTCACCGCGGAGGGCAGGACACTCCTGGAGCGGCTGCACAACATGACCACCGCGGAGGCCGTCGTCCGGCTGTTCAGGCGGGACATGGGCGACATGCTCGATGCACCCTTGGAGCAGATTCTCAGTACCCCGGCGGTGCAACGGGTCTTCGACGAGATCAAGCTGGGCGCGACAGTACCGACCCCGCCGGTGCTCATCGTGCAGGCGGTCCACGACCTGCTGATCGACGTCCACGACATCGATGAACTGGCCGATACCTATAAGTCCGGCGGCGCCTCGGTGACCTACCACCGGGACATGTTCAGCGAGCACTTGCTGCTACACCCGCTGTCCGCACCGATGGCATTGCGCTGGTTGATCGATCGGTTCAACGGAAAGCCTTTGTCGGAGCACATGGTTCGGACCAAGTGGCCGACGCTGCTGAATCCGATGACCTATGTCGGTATGGCGCGGCTGGCGAAGATCGTCGCCAAGGTGGTCACTGGCCGGACGGTGGAGCGTTCCCCGCTGTAAGGGGATCGAGTTCGTCACGTTCGGCAGGCGGCCACCCACCCAGGTCGTCACGTGCGATCGACACCGCGATCAGCGAGTAGACCAGGGCCGCGATCGCTGCGGGAAAAAGGATCGTCAGTGCGATCAGCAGCGGCGAATGCCCGAAGAAGACCGCAGGCGCCTCGGTCACGTAATGCACACGGCGCTCCGGTGAAATCGGCGCGCTGCCGACATCGATCGTGCCGTACCGCCAACGCACCAGTGTGGCACCGACTCCCGCTGCCGCACCGGCCGCCGCGGCGGCTCCGATGCTGAGCGCGGCGACCATCACCGGGCCGCGGTGCGCACGCCACTGCCACACCAGCACCGACGCGACGACGGCCACCACACACAGCATGCCGACCACCAGGAAGGCCGCGACGAAAAAGTGATCGGCCTCGGTGCCCAGGTACGCCCGGACCCGCTCACCGTCCTTGGTCAACGCCACCACGCCATGAGCCGGTGGCGCCAGCCACGCCCACAGCGCGCCGATGATCGCGCCGGTGAGCGTGAGTGCTGCGATCACGATCACCGCTGCGCGTCCGCGCGAAATACGGGATGGCGCTGGACTATTCGCCGTTAGGTCAGTCATCGTTGCTCAAAATCTTTCGAGTCGGTGATCCCGTGCCGTGAGCACTTGGCCGACCAGCCGTCGGGACGTACCTGCACGATCATCCGGCGGCCGCATTCCACGCAGAACCGGGGCGGTTCGAGGCCGAGGCGGGCCGCCGTCGGCAGCGCCGTGCCGTCGGGTTCGCCTGTGTAGACGTTGAACGCCATCTCTTGATGGTGCTACAGGCTGGCGTTGAGTGCCTTGATGGGCATCTGCAGATCGTCGAGCAGCTCGAGATCGGCTTCGGCGGGCCGTCCCAACGTGGTCAGGTAGTTGCCGACGATCACGGCGTTGATGCCGCCGAGGATGCCCTTCTTGGCGCCCAGGTCGCCGAGCGTGATCTCCCGGCCGCCGGCGAACCGCAGCATCGTGCGCGGCAGCGCGAGCCGGAACGCCGCGACGGCCTTCAGTGCCTCCGACGCGGGCAGTACCTCCAGATCGCCGAACGGTGTGCCGGGCCGCGGGTTGAGGAAGTTCAGCGGCACCTCGTGTGGGTCGAGCTCGGCGAGGTTCGCGGCGAATTCCGCGCGCTGCTCGAGCGTCTCACCCATGCCGAGGATGCCGCCGCAGCAGACCTCCATGCCTGCGTCGCGGACCATCTGAAGGGTGTCCCAGCGCTCCTCCCAGGTGTGCGTGGTGACGACGTTGGTGAAGAACGACTGTGCGGTTTCAAGGTTGTGGTTGTAGCGATGTACGCCCATCTCGGCGAGGCGCTCGACCTGTTCTGCGGTCAGCATGCCCAGCGAGCAGGCGATCTGGATGTCGACCTCGTTGCGGATCGCC
>JBIQHU010000247.1:0-3818 GCA_044508395.1 Mycobacterium sp.
GCATGTTGATCTGTCCGAACGCGGACCCGACCGACGGCCTGCTGGATGTGACGATGGTGGCGTCGACGTCGCGTACCAAGTTGATCCGCTTGTTCCCCACGGTGTTCAAGGGCACCCACATCGACCTCGACGAGGTGCGCACCGAACGCGCGCGGACCATCACCGTCGACTCACCGGGCATCAACGCCTACGCCGACGGCGAGTACATGTGCCCGCTGCCGGTCGAGGTGTCGGCTGTGCCCGGCGCGTTGAAGGTGTTGCGATCAACTCAGCGCAACGGGCAATAGACCGCCAGCGCGACCCCGACGAACTGGTTGGCTTGGCCGGGATCGAGTCCGGTCGTGTCGGCGACCCTGACGCCGAGCGTGCAACTTCAGCGAAAAATTTCGCGCTGAATCTTCGCAGTGAGCGCACGCTGGGCGGGCCCAGCTCACCCGACTCGCGATCGCATGCTCGCGGGCTACCCGACTCCGCGCGCCAGCCAGCTCACCTCGGCGGTGTCGCCGCCATCCCGATAGGGCTCCAGCGCCTCATCCCACGCGGTCCCCAGCACCGAATCGAGCTCGGCGGCCAGGGCGTCGCCGCCCTTCGCCATCAACGCCCGCAGCCGCATCTCCCCCACGATGACGTCGCCGTTCGCGCTCATCGCACCGCTCCACATGCCGAGCTGCGGGGTGTGGCACCAGCGATGCCCGTCGACACCCGCACTGGGATCCTCGGTCACCTCGAAGCGCAGCACCGACCACGACCGCAACGCGTTCGCCAAGGCGGCGCCGGTCCCCACCGGGCCGATCCAGTTGGTGACGGCACGCAGTTGCCCCGGCATGGCCGGTTGAGGGGTCCATTTCAGGTTTGCCCGTGCCGACAGGGTCGACGACAGCGCCCATTCGACATGCGGTGCTACCGCCGCGGGAGAAGCATGGATGTACACCACGCCCGTCGCCGCGTCGGCGAATTGGTTCGATGCACGCATTTGCTGCTCCTTCGGCTCCACCAGGGACGTCTTCCCCAAGCGACCTAGCGATTCCGAATTACAGCTGTGTCGTGCGTGTCTATTGTGCCCTGTGGGGCCCCTGTTGCGCTAGTGTGCGCTGAATTCTCTCAGGACTTCGTCAGAGAGCGCGGGCCAGCGTGAATACGCCCAGTCGCCGAAGTCGCGATCCGTGAGCACGATGAGCGCCAGATCGGCCTCGGGATCGACCCACAAAAACGTCCCTGACTGGCCAAAATGCCCGTACGTGGCGCCCGAGTTGGCCGAGCCGGTCCAATGCGGCGACTTGCCGTCCCTGATCTCGAAGCCGAGCCCCCAGTCGTTGGGGCGCTGCGTACCGAATCCCGGCAGCACTCCCGACAGGCCCGGAAACTGCACCGACGTGGCCTCGGCGTGCATCTGCTCCGATACCGTCGTCGGTCGCAGCAGGTCACCGGCGAAGGCGACCAGATCCACGACGGTCGACGCCGCGCCGAAGCCGGCCGCCTCGGCCCCACCCCGCAGCGTCGTGTCCGCCATGCCGAGCGGCTCGCACACCGCCTCGGCCAGGTACTGCCCGAACTCGATGCCCGACGCCCGCTGGATCGTCTCAGCGAGAACCCCGAACCCGTAGTTCGAGTACACCCGGCGTTTGCCGGGCTGGACCATGAGCTCCGCCGAGTGCATCGCGTATCCGGACGCGTGGGCGAGCAGGTGACGCACCGTGGAGCCGGGCGGACCGGCTTCGGTGTCGAGCTCGACGACGCCCTCTTCGATCGCGATCTGCGCGGCGCGAGCCACCAGCGGCTTGGTCACCGACGCCAACCCGAATCGGTGCCGGACGTCGCCGTGCTCGGCCAGTGTTCCCGACGGACCGACTACCGCTGCCGCGACAGTCGGGGCCGGCCAGTCTTCGATCGCGTCCAGCGCTGCCACGCATGCAGCCTATGCGGCGCCCGATCACCGTCTACTTGCGCGCGATGTAGTAGTAGTTGAACGCGTCGGATTCGATCTCGCGGACCGTGACCTCACCGAAGCCGGCGTCCGCGAGCATCGACGTCGCCAACTGCCGCCCCCAGCACGTGCCCAACCCGTCGCCGTCGAGGCCCAGCGACACGCTCATGCAGTGCGCCGTCGAGATCGTGTACATGTACGTCGCGAACGGCACGTCGACGTTGTCCTCAAGATTGCTCGACGCCTTGATGTCGACCATCAACAACACACCGCCGGGCCGCAGCGCGCGGAAGATGTTCTCGAGCACCTTCGCGGGCTTCGCCTGGTCGTGAATCGCATCGAAAACCGTGATGACATCGTATGTTTCGCTGTCATCGAGCGCCGCGACGTCCTTGGCGACGAACGTCGCGTTGGTCAGGCCCAGCTGCCCCGCCTCGGCGCGGGCGGTGGCCAGACCCTCGTCTGAGAAGTCGATACCGGTGAATCGACTGGCTGGGAACGCCTTTGCCATCACGTTGATGGCATGCCCACTGCCCGTACCGATGTCGGCGACGTCCGCACCGGCGCGGAGCAACTCGGGTAGGCCCTCGGCCATCGGCAGGATGACGTCGACGAGTGCGGCGTCGAAGACCTCGCCGCTCATCTCGGCCATCACCTTGTGGAAGCGCGGATACGCGGAGTAAGGCAATCCGCCGCCGTTCTTGAAGCAGCCGAGGATGGGCTGCTCCACTTCACCGATGAGCGAAACGAACTGCGCAACGCGGGCCAGATTGTCCGGGCCCGCCGCGCGTGTCAGCACCGCCGCACGGTGGCTCGGCAACGAGTACGTCTGCGTCGCAGAGTCGAAGTCGACCACCTGACCCGACACCACCCCGCCCAGCCACTCGCGCACATAGCGTTCGTTGAGGCCGGCCGCTTGGGCGATCTGCGCACTGGTGGACGGCGGAAGACCGGCCATTATGTCGAGTAGTTTCGTCTGGTGTCCGATCGACAGCAGGACGGCCAGGCTGGCGCTGTCGATCGCGCCGGCGATGCGTCCGGCGAATTCCTCTGTTGTCGTCATAGACCAAACGGTAGGACCCTCGCCGTGGGCCGGGTAGGGGTTGGTCAGAATTGCCGGTCGGCGGTGTCGACGACGACGCCGGTGGTCACCACCCAGCGCTGCAGCGACTCCGTCCACGCTGAGCGATGCTGGGCGTCCACCCGGCGATTCGAGCGCAGCACCAGCCGATAGACGTCACCGCCCCATTCGAGCGTCACCCGCTCGTCGAGCATGGGCAGCAGCGCATCGTCGAGCAGACGATATCCCTCGGCGGCGCGGGCCTGCAGCAGTGCGGCGACGCCGTCGACCACACGACCAAGCAGTGCAAGCGTCGCATCCGCAGTGCCAGACGCCACCTGCCGCAGCGCGGTAGCGGCCCGGCTCAGCGCTTCGGCGTCGTCGGCATCGAGTGCGGCGGCGGCATCGAGATATGCCAGATAACCGTCGATACCGCTGACCGAACCGCCTGCGGCGAGAGCCTGTGCGCGATCGGCCCACTGACGCGAAACAACGTGGTGCCCACGGGAAAGCCACTGCAACGCCAGGACCGCGGCCGTCGCCGCCGCCGCGGTGGGGTCGCTTCGCACCGCCCTGTCGTAGGCGCGCTCGGCCAACCGGACCGCCTCGCGGCCGTATCCGAGCCGCCAGGCGGCAGACGCGTAGGCCTCGAGGTCGTCGGCGGGGATGGGTCCGAGTGCGTCGGCGCGCATGAACGCCTCGTAGCTGGCCCGCCAGTCGTTGCGTCGGTGCGCGTCGCGCGCCTCGGCGAGAAAGTCCATCATTGTGTCCATCACGTCTCCATCACACCAGCTCGATCGACCGTTTCGCCAGGCCCATCCAATAGCCGTCGAT
>JBIQHU010000248.1:0-3806 GCA_044508395.1 Mycobacterium sp.
CACAACGGTAGAGGATCCGCGTTGTTTGCTTCCCCGGCCGGGCGGCGCCCTGCATTCGCCGTCCACATGCGGCGCAGAACAGCAGCCCACGCAGCGCATACGGCACTGTCGATTCTCTGCTGCACACGCGACCGGGACCACGCCGCGCCTGCATCCGGAGACGAACAGCCTGCGCCAGCTCATCAGGGATCAGCTCTTCGTGCGTGCGTCGATCGGGTGCGATCCAGTCGGCCCGATCGCGCCACCGCATGCGAGTCTCATATCCCGCGGCGACATCATCGGGGTTCAAAAGGACCTCATACTTCTCCTGCTTGCCCCAGACACGGATACCGCGGTACGCAGGGTTGTCGAGAATGGCGCGGATCGCCGAATGGGACCATCCACGTGGGTCACGATGCCGGTTCCGTGCCGGGTCGTATTGGCTCGGTGATGGCACTCCATCGTCGGTGAGCTGCTGTGCGATGAAGCGCAAGCCAGCACCATCGGCGTACATGCGGTAGATCCGCTCGACGACCGAACATGTCGCGGGGTCGGGTTCGAGACGATGGAGCCGCTGCCCAAGACTTGCCTTGGCAGGGTTGGGATGCGGGCCGGCATCGACGAGTCGATACCCGTACGGTGGGCGACCGCCGAGGTATCTGGTTGTGTCCTGCGCGAGTGCCGACATCGCGGTACGCACGCGCATCTGGATTCGCGCACGTTCTCCCTTGCTCATTCCGCCAAAGAGCGTCATCACGAGGTCGTGTGCCTCGGATCCGGGATCAACCGCTCCGCCAACTTCAGGCACCCATAGGCCGACCCCGTAGTGCGTGAGCACCGGGAAGGTGAGCGCAAATTGCGGTCCGTAGAACGCGCGAGCAGGTTCCCCGATCACGACGGCATCGAAGCCACGGCCACGAGAAGTGACATCTGCGAGCAGACGTGAAGCCTCCGGCCTGCGTTTCCAGGGAAGCGACCGGCTCTGGCCTATATCGAAGTAGTCGGCGGCGAGGACGCCGCCATGCGGACTGATCAGATCGATGGCACGACGTTTCTGCCAGCTGCGGCTCGCCTCCGGATCTTGGGCGTCCTCGGTACTCACTCGGCCATAGAAGGCGAACCTGAGGCTCATGCCACTCCCCTCCCTGATCTAGGCGTCCGGTCCCGCATAGCCAGTATGACGTTTACCAGCGCGCGGTTGGCCTCGCGCGGGAGCCGATACCGGTTCGGCAGGTCAATTTCAACACCTCCCTCTGACATGTTCGGAGCATCGACTCGAACGTCACACTCGGAGCGAGCATGTGTCGTAGTCGGGCATCTTTCAGCCATCGCTTGCCCCTAGCGGATCCCATTGTTCGTTGTGGGCTTGGCGACGTGCTTCTACCAGTCCGATGAGGCGGGAGTGGATGCGTTGGAGGGCCGCGGAATAGACGAGACTGCGATCGCCGAGGCTGCCGAGGCCGGCACGTTCGAACTCCCACGCCACCAGATCATCGCGACCGGCGAAGTCACAGTTGGGATCGTATTGGTATGCAGTGCTTTTCAAGCGTTCTTCACGCGTCCAAATGGCGCGCTGTTCGCGCAGCACGGTCATGGTAGTGGAATAACGGCGGGATTTGCTGGTGATGTGGCCGCGGAATCCGAGGGTGTGCAACCACCGCCCGATGCCGGACAGTCCTTTGTCCGCGAGATCGCTGATGGTGGTCAGGATGGTCCGCACATGCTCTGACACGTCCAGGTCGGGTATGGCTTCCGTAGATAGGCGGCGCGCGCTGATTCCGAGGTCTACCAAGGATTTGGTGACATACTTGGCGAGATAGCGTGCCACCAGCCGGCCAGACATGGACCGTCCTGAGCCTGACCCTGGTTCTGGTTCTGGTTCTGGTGGAGCACTTTTCACTGGTTTTGCGGATGCGGCGAGGGGTTGGGTGTCGATCTGTGTGCCGAAACGCATCGTCCGCGCATCGGTATCAGCGGTCGGATCGTCGATGGTGAGCGTGACGGTGCGGGCGGCGTGTTGGATGATGGTGGCGAGTTCGACTGCACCGATGGGTGATTCCCAATCGGTCTGATCGGGGTCGTCTTGGGGGTCCAGGCGGATCAGGGCGTGGATGTGTGGGATGGCGCGGGCTTGCAGTTCGACGATTTTGATGAAGCTCACCCGCACCGCATCCGGATCCACACCGGTGGCTTTCAGTTCTTTGCGGAGGGTGCGCCGCATGGTGATGGTGAAGCGTCGCCACAGTTCGGGAAGATGCCAGGCGAACAGGACATGCCCGGCATAGTCGTAGCACTCCGGACAGAGCGGCTGACCGACCCGCTCGTCGCCATGATCATGGGACATGCTGCACCACAATTGTTTTCCATGCGGGCAGCGGCGGTAGCCGCCGATCCGGTGCTGGTCTCGGCATACCTGCGCTTTCTTGTCCCCCGACGTCGTGGCGGTGTGGACGGCCCCGAAGCTGGGGGCAGTCAGGGTGAGGAAAACTTGCGGATGATCGCCCACCGCGGTGGGCATGCCGTGGTGGCCTCCCGCAGCGTCGGCGTGCACGAGTTGCCAGGTGTCGCGGGCGTAGAGATCTGAACACGACGGGCAAATGTGGGCGCGACGGTTGTTGCACCGCGTCCACACCACCCGCTGACGCCCGTACTCATCGGTACCGATCAGCTGGATGGGGTGAGCGCAGAATCCGACGGATTCTGCTCGTCGCCACCAGGATTGGTATCCCATCGACGCGGCCCGGCGCACCATCTGCTCGACCACTCGGGTGGTATCAACTGTATCCGGAACACCCGGCAGGGCAAGCTGCGCCGATGTCATGGAGCTATTCACCGCTGCCCTCACCCACGGTGTGCCCGGTATCGGTGTTGTGTGGATGGTGGGTCTTGTTCGGTCGGCTCGGGGGTCGGCGGAACCGAGTGGCCAGCGCGGTGATGTCGTGGTCGGTGACGTGGAAGGCCCGCACCCGCTGGGCGTAGGCGGTGCCGTCAACCATCATGTAGCCAACACCCGGTGTCGCGTCGGGGATGCGGTCACATTCGGCGCCGGCATCGCGTGCTCCCTGTCCCAGGACCATAGTGGTTTGGGTGGCTTCAGTCAGGCGCAACCCGATCCGCACCGTGAACAGCTGCCTTAACGGCAGGGTGTCTTTGGCGGGGTCTTGCACCGCGGCGACGACGCTGATGCCGACTGCGCGGCCTTGCGAGAGCAGGAGGCCCAGGAGTTGTTCGATTTCGGTGCGGACCTTGCGGTCGGTCACATACGCACTCAGTGCTGCGATTTCATCGATCACTACCACGAACAACGGCTCCGACGTCGTGGGAGTGTGTAGTCGGGTGTGGCCGCGCAGACGATTCGCCCGGGCGTGCATCACCGTGACGAGCTGGCGTAGCAACTCCAGGGTGGTGTCGGTGGCGTCGTGGGTGAACACGGTGAACAGGGGTGCTCCGGCACCGAGTTCCATGCCACCTTTGGGGTCGATGACACATAACCGCACCAGTCCGGTCTTCACCGCGGGGGCGATGCCGGCGATCAACGACCACAGCACTGAGCCTTTACCTGCGCCGGTTGCCCCGGCGATCAGCACATGGTGACCGAGCAGCGGCACTTGCCACCAATGCCGCGTTTCGGTGATCCCGACCCGCACCAGCGCCAGGTCCACCGGGGTTGCCGGGGCGGGCATGGGCAGGACGATCGGTTCAGCGAGCACGTCTGCCCGCATTAAAGTGATGCGCAGTTCGCCAGGCGAGGTGGCGGTGATGCTGATGCGGTCGGCGCGCCACGCGGCGGCCAGCGCGTCGGACTGTTTATGCCAATCTGCCACGGA
>JBIQHU010000060.1:0-31107 GCA_044508395.1 Mycobacterium sp.
TGCCCTGCCGACGGTGGAGTCGATGGTTCCGCCGTTGCCGAAGTCGGCAGCGGATTGAACTCCTGCGGCAGGTCCGGTGGACTGTGAATGTCCTGCAGCGCGTCAGGTGGGCCTCCCTCGCTGCACGTTGCGCACCGCGGTGCCGGCGGGGCTTGCGGGGAGGCCGATGGTTCGGAGAGATTTGCGTTTCGATCGAGTTCGTTGAGTGCGATTTCAAGCTTTGCGAATACATCAGGATCTATGTTCAGATCGGGCGGCGTACTAATATCCGCCGCCGGCATTGCGTCAGATCCCGGTCGCGCTCTACTGAACGGAGATGCAGCAGGTGCCGAATCGCCCGCCGTTCCTTCAGGCGCCGGAAGGGGCGCACGATCGAGATAGGACGGAACGGCCACCGCGCCGATGCAGGTGAGGGCCAAACCAACCATCACGACAGCACCAAAAGCCGTAGTCCGCGTCGCGAAGATCATCACCTCCCAAGCCGGCACATCGGTGGCCAACACGGATCCTGCGAGTTCAGGAGTCCTGACCGTCGGGAACATTTGGGACAACCGCCGGCACGTCGCCGCCACAGCTTGAGCCGCTGCCGGGAACTTTGTCGTACGCGATTGACGGAGCGCGGCATGGCGCGCCCCATTTGCATGTTGCGTTTTCCCGGTCCGCACTATCCGCCGCCCAGCGGTCGCAATATGAGCCCCAGGCCGACGACGACGGTGGCGGGCTTCCTTCCTCTCCGTACGAGCAGGCTCCCCGTCCGTCACGGCGGGCTAAGGAAAGTCTTGGTGGGTGTGACGTAGAACCGGAACGGACCACGCGCGCAGTAGGTGCTGGTATCTGCCATCGTGGTACATCTCGTTCCGTTGTAGTCGACATAGGTACGCGGCGGCAGCGTCCGCTCCGCCCGGCCGGACGGAAACTGAAAAGGGAGTAGAGGGTCGTAGGTGTCGTAACGGGTACGGATGTTCCCGTTAACCCAACCGATGTGGGTGGTCCCTGGCGGTGCACCCCGGATATCGCCCGTACAGCCGAAACTTCCTCTGTCCCAAATACCGCAGTTGAGTCCGAGCGGTGTGGAGAACCACACGCCCTCGTTACTGGCAGTGAAGAACTCGTCGGCACTCCGAGCGTCGTAGGAGTTCAAAATAAGCGACACGTCGGGATACGGGGTGGCCTTAGCGGGCGGAAGCGTATCAGCGCCCGGTTTCTTGCCAGCGAGTTCGTTGGCAGGAAAGGGCAGTGGATCGGCAGAGGCTGCAGCAGCACCGGTGAGGTCGTCACCTTCGTCTTCGGGCTGTGCCTGTCCAACGGGCATAGCGCCCAGAGCCATCACAATCAGTAAGACCGCCGACGCCAACCATCCGAAAATCCCCATACGCTGACACATCTATTCAATCCCTACTTCGCAGCATTAGTCGACACGCCCCGGGCCCTCACCTGGCAGTAGTCCCGAGGCTGGTTCGGGAAACAGCGGACTCCGGTCATACGAGGAGTCAGTCCGCGGGCTATGCATGACGTCCCCATAGCATGTCGCGTTCCCGACGTCGAGCGTGGTTTCGCAGACCACCTGTCCACGAAACGAAATACGCACCGTTACCAGCTGGCCTTGCAGGACCCGGCCGACAGTCGCCGCCGTCCTAAAATTCGGACGCCAATCGGCCCGCAGTTCCGCGCCGTCGTCTTCCGGATTGAAAACGCTGGCCACAGGTACAGTGATCTGCCACGGCAGCGGCACTCCTTGGAGCAATTTCTTGCCTGAGACATCGCGGTATTCGATGCCAGCCACCACAGGGACGAAATCCGAAAAGACCTCGTAGGTCACGCTGTCGCCAGCATGGGCGGCAGGGGCGAACACCGCCGCCGCAGCGCTAACAATTATCGAGACAATAGCGACAAAGATTCGATTCATCGGGCCCCTCGGCACCGCTGCGAATTAAGCGTGATGGTTAGTGCAACGCCCCGAGGCCGAATCGGCCCTGCACGGATCTGTCGACTTGAAGTCATTAGTTTCACAGTAACCCCTTTCGCACCGAAAGCATCTAGGCGGCCAACACCAGCGCGGCCAAGTAATAATTAGTTATTCGATTCCGCACCACGCTCGCGCCATAAACGGCGTACGAGCAATCCGGAATGTCGAGATAGCCCTGTATCAACAGACCTTTTATCGCATCAGCATCGCTGCGGCCTGCGCCCTGTAGGACAATGCCCTTGTTGCCGCCATAGCCAAGATCCTTCATTACTGGAAGGGGGTCCTCTACGGGCGCGGCACGTCCCGTGAAATTAAGCCAATCGTCGGTCGATTGATTCACGACCTCGGCCGCCTGCTTCGCTATCGGGTCAGACCGTAGCGGTTCACAGGACCCTGAGCGCACCGACATCACCGCGGCGCTCAGACTGGCTGCCGAATCCGCGGCCGCTGGGGGCGCAATAAGAACACTCGCGGCAGCTATTGGCGCGACCATTATTCTCGTTACAATGCGACCTGCGCGGTAGCCTAACAGGTAGCGGGTACTCTTCTCGAGAAGAGTCTGCCGAGTATCGACACCCATCGTTGCATTCCCCTTACCCGCACACGTGTGACCGGTATATGTCGCTACCGTGACGCTTGGCCTTCTGTACGGACGGCCCTGTGAACCAGTCTGGCTGATGCGCCTTGATTCCGTTGTTGACATTGAATAACTGCTCGAAGAGCTTGAAAAACTGCTCTCCCTGATACACGGGGAAGAAGTTGTCGCCAAAAGTGTTTTGATCTTGGGTCAACGCATGGACGCGCGGATCCAGGAAGGCCAAGGACTTGTCGAGATTGCCAGTGAGGATATCAACCTGCTGTTGAATATTGTCTCTGCTGTAGTCAAAGTCCTTGCCGTCGGGGCCAATACGGTTAAATTGCACCCTATCGATTTGGTCTCTCAGCGTGGCATATTGGGCGTTATACCACTGGCACATTTCCCCCATCGCGGTGACATCCGCCTCGGTGACGCGGTTTCTGGTTTGGTCGTACGGAAACGGAAATTTCGGCCTCCAGTCGGAGGAAGTCGGTATAACCACTGGCAAGTCCCTAATGAGAGAACTGTCAGAGGGTCCAGGGGGTGGTTGAGGCGGGTCCGGCGGGTAAGCGCCTGACGTCGGCCCCATCAGGAACGCCACCGTTGAAAGCGCAATCGCCACGCCAGTCGCAACGATGCCGCCGCGGCGAAGGGTGCTTCGCCTTGTTGAATTCTCCGCCGGCGCAAACAGCATTCGACATACTCGCGAAGCTTTTGGGTCCTGTCCGAATGCCGGCGTTTGATCGGCAATAACATGAAGAGTCACAACTTCCTCGTTTCTCCGACCATGACACCGACTTACTTCGGTTCGACCACCGAGCCGACGCCGCCGACATCGGTGATAAGCCAATTATTATTACTGTCAATCGTGACGCTGTAGGTCGCCGTCGACTGCAGTGCGTCGGGGGCCTGCACAGTTTTGGTTTGAACGCTGACAAAACAATCAACGACAATAATTCCGCCAGTTCTCGACCGAACCTTGGCCACCAGAGGCTGTGCTGTCGAACTCCATTCCAGAGGAACTAGAACTTGCTCCATGGAGCCCGCCGCTTCACTCAACTTGTCATTGAGTTCCTGGTTGGTCCCCGCTACTAGTTTGACCTTCCAGGCCTGAAGGTCTTTGAAGTTCATCGTCGCAGCGTTAACCGCATAGTCGAGCGCCATCTTCTCAGCGCGTGAATCATTGGCCGATTCGCTGGCCTGCGCGTCGAGTTGGCCTTGTGCACCGATGTATAGCCAAGCCAACGTACCCACTGCGCCGACCAGGAGGGCGATCACCGCGGCAATAACCAGGCTACGGACACTGAACGAGATCGACCGGCGCCGACTAGGCGCCTTTGCGTTGGCCTTATCCTCGGTCGCTTCTTCGGCCTCATCGTCGGTCATATCCTCAACCTCGAGCCCAGCCGGATTCTCAGCCTCCTCGTCAACCACATTCTGTCGCTCCGGAGTGCTGGTGTTGTGATCCGCCATTATCGGCCTCTCCTCGATTGCATCGATCCCGCCCGAGTAACCATCATCCGCACCTAAGGCACAACCCGCAGCGTGATAACTCCGTCGGCCGGTACCGCCGCTAGCATGTTGTCCAAAATTTGACTGGTGTCGAAATTCATCAGCGCCGCGGCGATGGCATTCAGCTTCGGCAGAAAAGCTTCGCCCAACACTTTGAGATCGCCACCCGAAGTATCTACAAAATCCTGAACTCGTTTGATGAACTTATTGAAGTTTATTAATGAGTTCGGTTCATCGCGGTGCCCGAAAATCGTCATGTGCTTGACGAAATCTTGGAGGTAAACCATGGTCTCGTAGGTTCTAGGGGTCAGGCCAGATAGCGCGGGTGCGACATACTCGGAGTTCTCCAAGAGTGTCTGAACGTTATCGAACACAGCGCGCCCGCTGCCGTTGAAATCCGCAATAGTGTTTCTGAGCAGCGTGCTCGCGCGCGATATATTCGGCAGGACCGTGGCCGGCTCCGGCAGTGCGCTGTCCGCCTCATCGATGACACGTTCCAGTGCTCCGGGCTCTAGCTGGTTGAGAACTCGCACGACGCTCGTCGCCAGCTCCGAGATCGACGCCGGCTGCGTGACCGCATCCGCCGCGATACGCTGACCGTCCTGCAACATCGGCCCGCCGTCGCTGCGGGGCATCAGGTTGATGTAGGACTCACCGAGCGCAGATAGATTGTCGAGGCGTATTTCGCTGTCGAGCGGAATATGGTATCGGTCGTCGACGTAGAAGTCGATGAAAGACGTTTCGAGGGTCGTGCCGGTGTTGGTGACCTTGCCGACCGGCACCCCCCACAACAAGACTTTCGAGCCGGCAACGATTCCGTTGACATCGGTCACATTCATGGACAGATTAATGCGCTCCGCGGGCGGGTTGATTCGGATTCCGAGCGTTCCGAAGTAGCCGAGGACGAAAACGATGATGGCGCCGAACGCGGCAAACGATACGACATCCCGCACTCTCAGGGCACTCCTCATTGCACAGCTCCGAGCATCCGCAAAACCTCTTGCACATTGCCCGACAGTTCCCGCCCGTCAGGCCCCACGATCGAGGTAATGTTGATCGCCGGATACTTGTCTTGCGGAAGGAAGAATTCTGTGAATAACCGCCGATATTTTGGTATCTCTTCCTCAAAGGCGATTTTTGAACGCTGAAGCGCCCCAAAAGAACTCGCTACCGAATTTAGTAACGGATACAGCCACCATCCACCGAGGGTTATGCTGCCGACTCCGGGCAGGATAGTGGCGATGTAAGGCAGCGGTAGGAAATTGCGGGTAAGGCTCAGCTGGCCGTCGGGTGAAAGTATTGTCTGCAATTGCGGAACTCGGTCACTCATGACCTGGCCGTATTGCGACGCGCCGTCAAGCAGTTTGTCGACCTGATCGATGTTGTTGGATAGATCCGTGAGGTCGTCGACAACCCGAGAAGTTAGCCTGCGCACCTCAGTAGGTGCAGGTGTCAGTCGATTCAGGCGGATAACGGTGTTTTGCATGCGCTGGATGGAGCCGCTCGATACAAAATTCGCGAGGCTCGCGATTGTGTCTTCCAGCTGAGGTGGTGAAATTGTTCGGGCAAGCGGTATATTCCCGCCCGGCTTCAGCGCGGGCGCCGATGGACCATCGGTTTGCGGCTTCTCCAGGGCGATGTAGATGTCGCCGAGCACGGTCGCCTGCTGCAGCGACGCCTCGGCGTCCGAAGGCACCACCGTGCCAGCAGCGAGGCGCGCAGTGACATCCACTTGACGGGGCGTCAGCTCCACATCGGTGACGACTCCGACGGTTATACCGTCGAGAACTACTTTTGCCCTCATCGGCAGGTTGAGTACGTTGTTGAATGCGAGGACGATGTCATATCCGTCGCTATAGGACTTGCCCGGCTGCGGTAGCGAGTTGACGTCGATCAACGCACATGACGAGACTGCGAGAGCGCTCGCAACAATCATGGCCATCGGCCCCATTCGGCGCCTCACCGGTTCGCCGCCACCGTCAGAACGTACTGCAGGAGGGCTACGTCGATGGCGTACGGCGTTCCGGCAACGTTCGCGCAGCTGCCAGGCATCGCTGCGTTCATGTACCCGCATTGGAGCGCTCCATCCGGCGTGCGGATGCGATATAGCGGAGGACGGTATCTGATGCTGAAGGTGTGGTTTTGTACCACATTGGCCAACCCGTTAATGACCCGCGGCGCCACGTTTGCCAGGCTGGCATAGAACGGTGCACGTCCGGCGAGCTTCCTGGTAAGAACTGACACCGTATCTAGCGTCTGTTGGAGTTCTCCCCCGAGATTTTTCTCGATATCTCCGACCACGTCGACGACCTGGATGATCGCCTCGAATGCGTCAACGATGTGAAAGGCGATGGCCTCTATAGTTGGCGCGACGTTCAATCCTTCTACCAGCACCGTCTTCGTTGCCGGCTCGACCGCTCGGAGAGTTGAAGTCAGCACAGCAAGGTTCTTGGTGATGGATCCGATGTCACCGATTACTTGATCTGGAGAATCAATCAGTGCTGAGGTCATGGTCAGCAGCTCATTAATGCCCGCTCCCTGGCCGCCGAGCGATTGGTCGATTCCCTTGACGACATCGCCGATATTCGTCGACCCCTTGGGGCTGATCGCCTCAATGAAATCGGTCGCTGACCCGATGACCTCAGACAAGCTCTTTGGGGTGAACGAGCGAGTGAGCGGAATACACCCCTCGGCGGGCAGCTGGGGACCCGCATGATAGTTGCCAACGAGTTCCAGCGACCGGTCGGCCAGGATCGACGCCGACCTGATGACTGCCTTGACATCATCGGGGAGCAGACGCTTGCTCACCGTGAAATCCACCCTGGCGTTATGCGCCTGGGGAGTGATGGCGGTAATTGAACCGATCCGGACACCCATCTGGGTGACTGCATTGTCGACATATAGACCGATGGCGTCGGGCATGATCGCGCAGTACTCGGCCTGTTGCTCCCGGCTCCGTGGCGCACACGAACCGCAGAGTGCGACCACAGCCGCGGCGGCGACTGTAACCGCAACCAACCGTCGGCCTCGGTCCCTGCGCAGTGCGGCCCTCAGCACGTGTTACCCGCCACGGGGATACATAGGTCGGTGGCCAGCAATCCCGGATCCGCGTTCTGCGCATTGAGGATTCGGTCGAACAGGTTCTGCACCCGCTGCAGGACGCGCACGGTTACGCCATTGCGTTCCACAAACAACCGCGTTTTATACATATACTGGCGGACCTTCTCAAAAAATTCAACACGATGGTTCTCATAAAGATCTCCAACCGGTTTAAGCGCAATCAACACGTCACCCAGCCCGCGAATTATCTCGTAAAGGCCCTTGCCATAGAGCGTGAGAGTTTGGATCAAAATCGACATCTTGCGGACTAGTTGGGCCAATTCTCCGCGATACTGAGTAAACGACCGGACATACTCGTCGGACACCGCCAAGATTTCGGTTACCTGTCCTCGCTGTTTATCTACGGTCGACATAATCGAGTTACCCGCATCAACTATCGCAGCCAACGCCTCCACATTTGTACCCGTGAGACCCTTCTGTATCTCATTGAGCGATTCGCTGACTGGCTTCGGCGAGACATTTTGGGTGATCTTCGTTGTATCGTCCAGGGCACGGATCAAGCTATAGGGCATGGTTACGCGTTCCAATGGAACAGCCTCCGCGCCCAGTGGGTTGTCCCCCATGGAATTGATGCTCACGTAGTAGCCGCCGACCACGGTGAGCATGCGGACTTCAACTTGGGACTGGTCTCCGACAAATACTTCGTCTTTGATGCGCGCCCGAACCCGCACCCGGTCTGTCTCGAGTGCAATGTCTTTGACTTCACCCACCGTAATACCGGCCATCCGAACATCGTCTCCCGGGGAGATCGATACTGCATCGTCGGAGTAAAAGGTAACCAACTTTTCGCGCCCTGGGGGGTTGCAATAGATATATGCGAGAACAAGGGCCACCACTGCGGCAAACGCGATGCCACCCACACCCCATGTAGTCGGGTTTCGCAGCAGATTGCGCGATTTCAAGAATTGCACAGTACCACCCGCCTGCCGTTCAACAGCACATCCATCGTCTCCGGCAACTGAGCAGGGCCCCTAGTACATTGGGCCGGTGTTATTAAGTCTTGACCTGGCGCCGGGATATTTTCGTTCATCACCGGCACCAGTTTGAGCGCGTCGAAGAAATTGTCGAGGTTACTAAACGCACGGTCAAATGCTTTATCAAGATCATTCCCATTTCGTAACCCAGCGTTATGCAGCAATCGTGCGGCCGTGTCTAAGAACCTGCCGTACAAAAAGTCCTTTCGAAACTCGTCGAGCACCGTGAGAGCACCGTCGATCGGTTTTTCCACCAAATCCAGTATGTGAATTACTTCTTTCGATTTGCCATTCAGAGCTCCGGCGACATTTGTGAGATTCTGCATCAGAGTCGCGATGACCTCTTGGCGGTTTGATACGAACTCGGTTAGCTTACGAAGGCTGTCCAGCAACGGCGCCAGACCTGTTTCGTCGCCGGACAAAAAAGACGCGGCATTCGTTGTGAAGGTGTTTATCTCGTCTGGACTCAATGTGGCGAGCACTGGCTTCAGCCCGTTGAATAGAGATGTCACATCAAAGGAGGGCTGCGTCATTGTCGTGGGCACTTGCGTCACCAGATCGGCAGTCGAGTAGCCCTCAACCGAGTTGGACACATCCACATAGCGCACGCCGGTGAGGGCCTGGAACTTGATAGCGAGCCTCGTTACAGACACGATTCCGTACCGCTTGTCGAGCGTGAACTTCACCTCAGCAACGTTCTGCTCATTGCGTTGCGCGAGTACGACGGACTCGACCTTGCCCACGCGAACCCCGCGGACACGCACGTCACCGTCTACCTGCAATCCGGATGCGTCGGTAAAATCCGCGATGTAAGTGCGATTGTCTGTCCCCGTCGGATTGGTGATGATATTTCGGAGCGCAATTAGCAACACGACCGCCACAGCAATGCCGATCGCGAGGCGCCACAGCGCCGCTCTACCCTTCATCGTCACGGGTTCCCCCCAGTTTCAGCGGGCATCTCGGCACCGTGCGGGCTCCCCTGAACTTCCGGGGGCACCGCGTCGCCGGGCGAGCTTCCCTCTAACCCGGGGGGCGCCCCCTGCACCCCGAGTGGCGCCGCCACAGCGGGAAGACTGTCCAGGAGGATGCGGACCTGAAGAGCACGCTGTTCGCCGTTGCCGGCATACAGTCTCTCAAACCGTGAACGCAATTCCGCCAACGTCTGAGCGATGTCGCCGGGTCTTAACAACGGGCGCGCAGTGTCCGTTATTGGCTTGATCCCGTTAATTAGGGGCAGCAGATCATCGACATGACTTGTCAGTAGCCTTCCGACGGCTGCAAAGAGTCCGCCCGACGCAATTTCGAAGAATCGCTTCTCCGCGTTCTGTACATACTCCTCGGATTCCTCAGATGAATTCCGCACATACACGTACTCGAGGTATGGCTTTATCAATCTTTTAGGGGAGGCGGCTGGCGACATCGGCGCCGGAACAGTAGGGAGCTGGCCAGTTGGATCGCCGTACTCTGGGTAATACGAGAAGTCGGCATAACGCGCGACGCCTTTAGCCAGCACGTTGAAGAATGGTGGGAGCGCCACGCCGATCTCTGCCGTATTGGCCAGGAGTTGCGCTGTGGGCACTCTTTGCACGTCGGCGACTGCTGTAGTTACCAACAACATGGTCTCGAACAGCGGATTGAAGGCGTCGGTGTATCGACTAACCCGATCGACGACCGTGATCAACTTCGGAGTTACAGCGGCGGCAGACACATCAGCGAGCTGCGACAACAGCTCCGAAAGAGTGAAATTTCCTGTCGGCAGCACTCTGATCTCGCTGCCGTCGCGAAGCGCTTGACCACCGTGGCCGGGGATGATGTTGACACCGGGCACACCGAAGTAATTTATGGGCCGAAAATCGATGTTCATCGTATCGGTCAACCCCGCCAGCGGCCGCTTCTGGAGGTTGGTGAAAAGCCGGACACCACCGCCTGCCGACGGCGCCACGTTCGTGACCTTTCCCACTTCCACGCCGTGGAGGACCACTGCCGTGCCAGGCTCAACACCCTGGCCAACGTACGGGGTGTCGATCGCGACGCCCATCTGCTTAGGTTGCCGTCCACCGAATGGGTTGACCACGGCGGCCGTAACCGCGAGCAACACGCAGACAAGCACCGCGGTGCCGATCGTGGTCAACACCCGATCCTGGGACTCTTCTGATCCTCGTAGCACGGCTGCGGCCCCTACCCCTTGAACACGTAAACAGGTTGAAGACCCCAAAGGATCACCGTCGTAGTGAGATCCAAAACCATGATCGTGACCAGACTTGCGCGTACCGCGCGGCCCGAGGCTGCGCCGACGCCGACGGGCCCGCCCGAGGCGAAGTAGCCGTAGTAACAATGGATCAACGTCGCCGCCATGCAATAGACAGTCGCCTTGATCAAGGAGTATGTGAGATCAGTTGGCGTCAGAAACTGAATGAAGTAGTGGTCATAAGTGCCGGCAGGCTCAGCGTTGAACACCGTAACCACCGTGTCCAGTACGAAAAAGGTCGTCAGCATTGTCAGTAGGTATCCCGGCACGACACATACCATCCCGCCGATCAAGCGAGTACCGACCACGAACGGTATCGGCCGGATCGCCATTGTTTCGGTTGCATCGATCTCGTCCGCGATGCGCATGGCACCGATTTCTGCGGTCATTCTGGTCCCCGCCTGAGCAGTGAATGCGATACCGGCCACCAGCGGCCCAATTACGCGAACAGCACCCACCCCGCCGATGAGGCCTGCGAGCGCCTCAAAGCCAATGACCTTCAAGACCGAGAGCGCCTCAATGGCCAACGAGGCGCCGACGGCTACGCCGAGGATTACAAGCACGCTGATCGTGCCGCCGTCCACAATAAGATTGCCTCGGCCCCAGGCAAGGTTGATCGTCGCACGCAGTGTTTCCCGCGTGTATCGCCGGACTGTCAGCGGCAGGTACCAAAACGTCTGGCCGATGAACAGCGCCCACTGCCCGATTTCGCGCAGCGGCCTGCGGATCAGGCGCGCCGATGCCATGCGGGTGTGCAGGAGCGCCGAAGGAGCGGCCATCACGCGATCGCCATCGGAAAGAACATCGTCTGGATCTGTGTAATCGCGAGGTTGGCGAAGACGATAAATACGACATTGACGACCACCGCTGCATTCACGGCGTCAGCGACACCGCGGGGGCCGCCCTTTGCCTCCATTCCACGCAACGACGAGATTATCGCCACAATCGCGGCAAAGACCACACTTTTTCCCACGGCGAACCATACGTCAGTCATCTTCGCAAACGTCCCAAATGACTGCCAAAAACTTCCAGGAGCCACGTCATTGATTGCAACCGACAAAATGAATGCGGCTCCCGTACCGGCTCCGATAATGATCGCGGTCAGGATAGGAGCGATCAAGATCAGTGCCAGGAATCGAGGCACCACCAGTCGACGAACCGGATCGATGCCCAGCACCCGCATCGCATCGAGTTCCTCGCGCATTTGACGCGCCCCGAAGTCGGAGGCGATGGCCGAAGCCGCCGCGCCACCCATCAAAAAGCCCGCCGTGATCGGCGCGCCCTGCCGGACGACACCCACCCCGCTGGCTGCACCGAGCAGCGCGGTCGCGCCCACTTGAGCGACCAGTCCTGAAGTAACGACAGTCACCATCGCGCCGAAGGGGATGGCCATTAGGACTGCGGGCGTCGCCGTCACCTTGAGCAATACCCATGCCTGCCAAAGGAATTCGCCAACCGGCAGCCGCAACGTAAAAGTATCTATGACCGCATAGCGCAGTACGTCAATCGTCATACGGAGGCCGCGACCTACCGTGCCCGAGGCCTGGCCAGGCATCGAGCCGACTCGCGACGCCGTCCGTCCCGCCGTTCGTAGGGCGGGCGCCAGCGCCTTATGCACGCCGTTGCTCCGGACCCGTGAGGTCTGCAGATCACCGTCGATATGAGTCGCCACCCCGATCTCCCGAAACCTAGCCGCTGCTGGTACGCGCAGGGATCTGATGCATGCGCGATGGTCCATACGCACCGCGAAGGCGCGTCGGAAGTTGCTGTTGGACAGGGGAACTGCGCCCGGAGGGCTGCAGCGGCGGGATTGAGGTAGTGACTGGACTGCGCTCCTTCCATCTCGCCTCGACTTCGAAATGCTGCGAGGCCGAAGGTCCGGGCCGAGACTGCGTTGAAAAGTACCCGGTTTGTGGCGGAACTGTCAATGCGGCATGAATGAAATTCTGTCCAGCCGGCGGGTCGGATCTGGCAGGCCGAGCGGCGCGTCCGAATCCCACGCCGCTGCGGACACCCCCGCCCACGGCGTCCTTGCCCGCGCCCAGCCCCAGGGCATCTGGCCCGCTGGCGTAATCAAGTTGCTGCTCGTCGCCCCGGCAAAGGTCCACGATCGACCCCTAACTTTTCATTAAAGCCAGAGCAGCGGCCCAGCCCTATGGTCATTCATGGGAGGACCCGATAGGCCAACTCCGGGCAGTATTCCGTCACGGACAGGACGAGGAATCGGTGTGGATCCGGCGCCGGTTCGGGGGGGCGGCTCGGATCCGGTACAGAGGCTGGTTCGAGGCTTGCGTACCGCGAGATGTGCTCTTCCACTTCGACGGGGTGCCTGTTCAGGTGAGGTTGAAGGAAGCGGCATGCGGACAGCGCCATCCTGATCAGAAGGTTGTCATCCTCCTCGAACCCCAGCGCGCGGGCCCCGGCGAGAAAGCTGGCCTCATCCGCCTGCGCCAATGGAGTCGCCAGCAGCGCAAAAATCATGATCATCATGCTGCAGCCAGCCTGTTTAATGAATTTTCGCATCCCGTTTCTCCCCGTACGAGGTCCCGCCATACGGAAGGGAACCTGTCGTGTCACTTGTAGAACCTTTGCGCCACCAGCGCCAGCAAGTGCCGTGGCGGCACCCTCGGGCGCGGAGACTGAATTACCTCCATGAGAACGATTACCTCCATGAGAACGCTGAACCGGCCGCGGCGCGTTGATATCCTCGGCAGCACGCCGCGTCCACCGTCGCCCTCCTCGAGGTTTGCCCGCCGGGGTTGACGTGTAGGACCGAGAGGTCGAACTGTGATGCCGTAGGAGGGACAGCTCGTCACAGCCACCTTTCGCACCGCCCAGCGGTTTCGCGACTTCGCCAACATTCGGACAACCTCCTTGCGAGCCCGTGACCGCGCCCCTCAGGTGCGGTTCACTGCGGACACAGATAAATGAACGCCAACTGCGTGAGGATGGGTGATACATACGTCGCCTCGTAACCAATGAGCCCCGTGGAATCACGCCGGAAGCACGAATACCGCCCTAAGTCCAGGAGCTCCCCGTCGCTGTTTACTGCGACAGGATCGCCACTGCCCGGAAGCAGGCGGCGCGCCTGATCGAGGTACTGAAGTTCACCCGGCGATGGCGGGATCAGCGGGTCGGAGTGCGCCACCGGTACGACGACCAAGCACCCCGACGCAGCCAGTAGCACTCCTGCCATAAACGTCTTGAGTGTCATCAACGCAATTGCCTCCTGGCAAATAGCTACAATCGATCCAACTCGCACACTAACCTGAATCGACTCACGCCACGGGATCTTCGCGTGTTGACGGTTTCGGCGGACCAGCGCATCGCTAGCTCCTCCTTGAAACTCGGCATCGGCGCCTGCAATCGCATAGGAACGGAATACGGCGTATCCATCGGGGTCGTTGCGACCGAGCCACCTAAATCGCGGTCCGTCGAATGGCGGGGCCCTGTCGCCTGTACGTCGCCCTACCGCCCTACGACTACGGCCGTTGGCCGACTCTGGGATAGATGCTTCTTAGCCGTGACCGAGCACCGACGAGAGCTCGTGGTCCCGCATCGGCCGAAATTTGGAAGGCAGTCGATTCACGCCAATGCACACGAGTAAAGTCGATTCGGTCGGACCATTTACCATGTTGAAGGGTCATCCATGGCAAACAACATGCCCTCCCCGCCCGCTCTCGGCCAACGGTTGGCCAGAACGCTCTTCGTCGGATTGCTGTTCTCAGGAACCGTCCTGTTTGCGGCACCGGCCGCAGCCGATGCGGGCGATTCGGACGGCGATGGTCTAAGCGATCAGTTCGAGCGGGACGTGTCGAAAACCGATGAATTCAATAAGGATTCCGACGGTGACGGGCTCGACGACGCACTCGAAGTTGACGTCCTCAAATCGAACCCGAATTCTGTGAACTCCGACGCGGACAGCCTAACGGACTACGAGGAGTACTACGAATTCCACACCAGCCCGATCAACACTGACACCGACGGCGACGGGCTCCTCGACGACATCGAAGCCAGACCTTGGTTCGAGTACACCAATCCGCTCGATCCAGACATGGACCAGGACGGCCTGTCGGATGGCGACGAGGTCACATTTGTTGGCACCGACCCGAAACTCCTTGACACCGACGGTGATGGCGTGTCTGACGGCACGGAAGTCAACATCGATAAGACTGATCCGCTTGTCCCCGGCGCGACGGCGCTTGTAACCGGTTAGGTGCTACAACTCGACAGCTGGCCGGCCATTCGTCGTGGCGGGTTTCGATGCGAGCAGCTTCGCCGCGACTGAAGTAATGCACGCTGAGTACGCCTCATCTGCCAGTAGCCGGAAGGGAAAATCCAGAGCAGATCCAGCCGCATAACGGAGCATCCATCGCGCTCAACAAATGGGGCCGGCCGATGCCTACACGCGCGAGAGGATTCTGGTGTGTGCGAAATAATGAGTAAGGAGTTCGTAGGCCCACAGGCGAACGCCGGCAGCTTTTTCTTTCGTAATTCGAACACCGTCACCCTCCACGTTGCACGACCCACCGCGGCCTCCGCCAGCACCAGCCGCGCCCGCCAGTTGACGCGCTATTTGCTCCGCAGTGCCTACACAGCAAAGACGATGAGCCTCGAGCAGGTTAGTGGGACCAACGTAATGGCGGCGCCCAACGCGCGATTGAGGGCGGTCTCGAAGAGGCGCGCAGCGCCTTGTCTGCGGAGCTGGAGCATCGACCACAGAAAAGTGCCACTGATACGGGGGCGATTTGCGCCGACCTTCGCACACGAGTGCAGCCTGCAAGAACTCGAAGCTCATGCTCTTATGCTAATTTGGCATAGATGTCGATGTTGAAGCTACCTTCCAGCGGCGCTCGGTGCCCCCTCGGCGGCGTGTACGCGAAAGAGATCGCCAGACGCGGCGTCGCGAGCGACCGTGTTGAATCTGGTCGAAGTCCGCGGCTTCAACGAAGGTGGCCCGAAGCAGATGCACGTGTCTTCGCAGAAGAGTTGGATCGAGCTCGATCACCACAATGTTTTCCTCACAGCTAACTGGAGAACTTGCTTGGTCTCGTTTGTCGACACCGAGGAGGATGCGTCGCTGAATGGCCTCGGGACCGCCTCTTGGCAACGCCGACCACTGTTGACGCCGAAGGCGACGGAGTTCAAATAGCATCTCCTGCCTTGGCCCCATACAATGTCAACTGCCGGATGACGCGAACACCCGATCGACACCAAGGCAGCACGGAATCATCGCGACGCAATGACACGTATGTCGGCCGGAACGGACTCGTCCCCGTTCATGGTGTCGACTGCCTTCGACAGGTAGATCGAATTGACGATGAGCCAGGCTCCGAAAACCCCAAGCGGGAGGTAGAACGCGAAGATGCCGTTCCAGGCCAACGGGCCGTCGAGGAAGAATACAACGAACGTAGCCGGAGTGAACATCATCGCCACCCATATCTGGAAGTAGCCGAGCCAGCGCGGAAAGATCGGGCGTTCGCGCTTGTCGAGCAGTATCGCGATGCCATAGCACGTGAGCTGCAACACGACCGTCGACGTCGCCGCGAGGAACGGAATCCACGCCATATCATTAAGTAGCTGAATCAGCTCGGGTTGGCGATCGACGCGGTAGGCCGCGATCTGCCAGAACATCACCGGAAAAATGAACAGGAGTAGCAACAACGCGCCCAGACTGAACTCGAGCATCGCTAGTGCCGGGTAGCGGCCTTCGATACGGGCCATCTGGATTGCTATCTCCGTGAAAAGCGGCATCAGCAGCGGTACCCCGGCAAGCATGATGATCATTCCCCATCTGATCGAGCTCCTGTCGCCGATGATCAGCTGGGCGGTCTCCCCGACGCTCTGCCCCGGAGACGGGGCCGGTATGAATCCCGCTAACAGAACGAACCCGATTCCCATGAGAACGATCATCGGAATACCGCTCCAGGCGCAGAATTTGTGAACAGTTCGATTCATCAAGGGGTTCCTTTCCGGGATCAATATTTGAACGGTCGCGATCCGTGTGGCTGTTTCGCGTAGCCCGCGCAGCGGAGGTGGAGGCGCCAGCCCCCTGCATCGCTCGACAGAAAATCAAAGGCAACTTTGGTGCGGTTACGGCACGGTGCTCACCTATCTGTATTCAGCGTGTCAGGCCAACACGTACATGGCCGTCAGCAGCAGGTAGAGGAAAACGCAGTAGCCTTCGAACAGACAGCGCAACGCCCGGGGCGCCGCGCGCAGTTCCATGAAATACAGCCCGACCAGCCGCATCTTGAACACCGCGATGGCAATGATCACCAGGCTGCCTGACGTGAGATTTCCGGCGCCCATCCCGTGCGCGGTGCCCAGCGCCCACGAGAGCAAAGTCAGAATGAACAGCACCAACCAGACCACTGTCGCGTGCGTCCGCACCAAGACACCCATGGTCAGCACACGAGGAAAAGTAGCGGGAAAAGCACGATCCAGAGCAGATCCACCAAGTGCCAAAAGCAGCCACCACCCTCAACCAAGGCGACGTGAGTGCGGGTCCGTTCGGGGCGCCGCGCCAACCCCCACAACACCAGCAGTACTCCCAAACCGATGGCTACGTGCGCGAGGTGGATTCCGGTCAGCACGAAATAATAAAGAAAGAATTCGTTGGTGTTCGGCGTGATTCCAGCCTCAACTTTTTCGTGGTACTCAAAGACCTTGATCACAACGAAACATGAGCCCACCGTTGCTCCCGCCAACAACAACCGCGCGGCGAGATGATGCGACCGCTCGCTCCGCAGCGCCCGTACAGCGAAGACAACCAGCAGTGAGCTGCTAAGTAGAACCAGGGTGTTGACGACGCCAAACGTACGGTTGAGGGTGGCCTGGGACTCGGCGAATAGCGTCTCGTCCGCACCCCGGCGCTGCAGGTAAACCGTGAATAGCACGGTGAACATCGCAATGTCACCGAAGAGCAGTACCCAGATACCGGGTTCACCAGGGACGTGACCGCGTGGCGGATCAACGGTGGTGGCGCTCGCATGCTGCGGGGCAACCTCCGACATTGACGCGAAGCCTGATGACAGCGCAGGCCCACTTTCGATATTCATGTCACCGGCATACTATGGCAACAGCGTCGAAAGATCAATAACGCCATAGTGGCATATATGCCACCTGTCGAAGTTTCAGTTTCGATGGGCGCGAGACCGCCTATTCTCATCACCTTCATCCCATGCCGAAACGACACGATGGCATAGATGTGTCGACGCGGAAGCCTGCGCAGGCCCGCCTCGACGAACTCACGTCGATGAACACATCAACACGCGGCGCATGACAATCCGGGCGGGCCCAACGCATTCGAGTATTCGAGCTATTTTTTCGATCGTGACGCCTTTTTGCCGCGGCGGCCTTGGTCGCGCATGAGCTCGCGGGCGGAGTTTCGGCCTGGGATTCCGGAAACAGCTCCCATCGGTGGGGATCCCGCGCCGCCAAGGTAGAGCCGATCAACAGGTGACCGGTATCCGGCTAGTCCCGGAGCAGGCCGCAGCGGGCCCATGCGGAAGAGCGAGAAGTCCACGTGGTAAATGCAGCCCTCGTAGACTCTCATTTGTTCCTCCATGACCTCCGGTGTCTTGATATAACGCCCGATTTCTAATTCTTCGATGCCTTCATAAACGGCGCTCGCTCGGGACACGACCGACTTTGCGGCCTCGTCAGCCACCGATTTCCATGAGCCCTCCGGCTTAAGAGGCATCGGATGCGCCCAAAGGAAAACGGTGTCTTGTCCCTCAGGAGCTTGGGACGGCTCTGCGGCTGTTGGTATCGACATCTGGAGGTTGTAGTCGGCCGGAATTCTGCCGGCCCTCGACTCCTTATAAGCATTGATCGATTGGTCAAATCCACCGAGATAGATTGAAGGCACTCTCGGGTCTACTCCGTCACGCCGAAGTTTGTCCAATACTCTTAGCTGGCCCGACATTGCCATATCGACCTTGAGGTACCCATCTGTTGAGCCGGGTATGTGCTTGACACGTGCCTTCATTTTGGGATCGAGCACGTCATCCGGAAGCAAGGAATCCAAAGCCGATCGAGGATCACACGTCGCGATGACTCCCTTGGTCCCCATAATCTGTTCGCCTCCTTCTAGGCGAACACCGGTGGCCTCACCGCCGGACATCAGTATCTCCTCCACCACCGCGTCGGTGCGTATCGTTCCACCGAGGGAGCGGAAAGCGGCTGCTAAAGCGTTGGGCAAAGCCTGGGTCCCACCCACCGGACGGCGATCACCAAAGCGCTGGAAAAATGGGAACAGCAGCAGCCCTAACCCTCCACCATCTATGTCGGTAGGAGTGGCGATGCCGATCTGTGTGGCAATCGCATCCCGCACCACTGGATGCTCGAAGTGTTCATCGATGACCTGCGCGGCTGACACCGTCATAACCGAACCAACCTTGAGCAGAGAACGACGCGCGCTCAACGCTGCTCTGCCAGCCTTGGCCACTGACCGCACATCAGGTCGCATGGGGTTGGCACTGATGAGCGGCACGCCGACGTCAATTGCCGCAACGAGTGTCCTCATCAGCTCGAGAAAACTATCCGCGTCAGAGCGCGAGAACCGACGCATTTCGTCGGCCGTTCGCGCCGGATCTCGCCAGAAGGCCAACGAGGCCTCGCCGTCTTCATGGAGAAAGATATTGGGCGGATCGACTTCCAATTCTCGGTATCCAAATTTTGCGAGTTCCAAATCGACGGCGATTCCAGATGCCTGAAGAAAAATCATGTCAAGCGCGCAGTAGTTGATGAGGTGGTCCGGCGCCTCCGGGATGCTGGCCCCCGAGCTGCTCATTCCGCCCACGGCTGAGCGTGCCTCTAGGACCACAGGCCGCAAACCGGCTCGCGCCAGGTAGCAACCAGCCACTAAGCCGTTATGGCCACCGCCGATGATAACCGCGTCATAGCTACTGGGCACCCTGCTAGCTCCTTCGTCCGTGGCTGCGCGCAGCGGCAAGGGGCCGCGCGGAAATCTATGCTTCTGCCCACCCTAGAGGATGCGGCATTTATGTCAAGATGGCGTATTCGTCACGTCGCTGGCAGGCCGCTCGAGCTGCCGTCTTTTCATCGAGGAACCAACCTATAGGACAGTGTTCGTCGTCGGCATGGGTATGGCGCGGTTCGAAAAGCCTTGGCGGCGAGCATCTCCGATGAAGTTGACGACCGCTCTGGCAGGAGGCCATCCATGAATGCTTTTTCGCTTCAGTCGAATTGAGTGCGCCTGAGTCGCCCCTTCTTCGAGTCGCGCAGAAGCTCTTTCACCGCAAGACGGCCGGGAATGCCCGTGACAGCGGCGGCTGGATGGGTTCCGGCGCCGCCCAGGTAATAGCCCGTAACCGGCGTCCGGTAGCCCGCGAGTCCAAGCGCAGGTCGAAGGGGGCCCATCCGGAACACCGTCATGTCGGTGTGGTATAGGCATCCGTTCGTCACCCTAAGGCGGCGCGCGCGATCGTGTGGGTTCTCCACCAAGCGCCCGATCTCCAGCTCCCCGATTCCGTCGTAGAACTCGACTGCCTTCGCAATGACCGCTTTCGTGGCGGCATCCCATCCTGCCCTGGGCTCAAGAGCCATCGGGTTCACCCACAGATAGAGGGTGTCTTGTCCGGGTGGGCCCTGCGAGGGATCGGCGGCGGTCGGGATGACCGACCACATGCCGATGTCGGACGGGATCTCGCCCGCCCTGGCCTCCGGATAGGCCGCGACCGCCTGGTCGAATCCGCCGATGAAGATTGCCGGCTTGCGTAGGTCGACGCCGTCGTCGCGGCGGTATTTGGAGGCAAGGCGGAGCTGTCCCCGCAGCGCGACGTCCACTTTCAGGTCCGCCCAGCCGTCCCCCCAGGACGGGATGTGGCACACTTTCGCTTCCACGCGTGGTTCGAGAGTGCCCGCCGGGAGCAGCTCGCCCAGGGCATTGCGAACATCGCAGGTCGCGATCACACCGCGGCGGGCGGAGATCTCCTCGCCGCTGTTGAGGCGTACACCCGTGGCTCTCCCGCCCCGGACGAGGACCTCATCGACGACGGTGTTGATGCGAAGGTGGCCGCCTCCGCCCCGGTACGCGGCCGCCAACGCCTCCGGGAGACCTCCCGTCCCGCCCGCGACCCGGTGCGCGCCGAAGCGGTGGTAGAAGGGAAAGAACAACAACATGAGTGCGCTACCGTCATTGGTGATCGGCCCGACGACACCGCACTGGGCGGCGATCATGTCTCGCCCGGCTGGGTGGCGGAAGTGTTCATCGATCACCTGTGCCACCGACGAGAGAAAAATCCTCGGGACTTTGGCGATGTCCTTGCGGTGCCGCAGTGCGGCTCTGGTCGAACCGCCAATGGCTCCAATGGCCCCGATGGTGGGTCGAGTGGGATTGACCATCATCATTGGCAACCCGACACTCAGCCCGGCGTCGAGCCTCCGGACGAAGTCGAGGTAGGCGTCTCCATCGGCTCGGGAATATCTCCGGATTTCGTCAGCCGTGCGGCGGACGTCGCGCCAGATCAGGATCGATTCACCATCGCGCCCGAGCCAGGCGTTAACGGGATCGACCTCGATCTCTCGATAGCCGAACCGAGCAAGTTCTAGATCCTCGATGATGCCTGCCGCATGGATGAAGATGATGTCGAGGGCGCAGGAATTGATGCGGTGCTCTGGGGCTTCAGCCAGGTAGGCGGCGGTAGCGGTCATACCACCCACCGACTTGCCGGCTTCCAGGACGAGCACCTCGGCACCGCTTCGCGTCAGGTAGCAGCCGGCCACCAGGCCGTTATGGCCAGCCCCGATCACGACAACGTCATACGCACCATTCGCACTCATGCGCTCTCTCCCTATTCGAAGAATCAGTTGCGCCACAAATGCTGGCTAAACTGGCAATAGTGCCCAAATAAGACGCTTGTCTTAGGGCAGATTTCCACTCACGCCGACTGGCGCACATTCGCACAGAGTGGCGTAGCTGTGGGCCTTCGTTACCCTCCAGCGTCTAGTGCGACATCGCGTCTACGCGTCGCATCGCTGCGGAGACGATCCAGCCGCGCGCGAGCCTGCGGAGCGATATCGTCGCGACTCCAGTTGAAGTCCGGCGACCATTGCAACTCAATCAGTTCAATGTGCTCGGACGTTGCCAATCGGGCGCGAATCTGCTCCTCGAATTCGGGGCCGAACAAGCACGCTGGCGAGGTGAACCGGATCTGCAACCCGACTTGCCACCGGTCCTCGACGCGCCGCACCTCGATACCGTTCACCAATCCCATGTCCGCGAGACCGATAGGCACCCCGCGTGTTACAGAACAGGGGTCCGGCACATCGTTGACTCGCGCGACCACCCAGGCCACCACCTCGGTGACGTTGCGAAAATCAGTCTCTGGCGGACGATCTCCCGATGCCGTTCCGTTCACAACGGTTGCACCGTCTGCACCTGCTCTGGGTGTTCTGCCATCCATTTCCGCCGGTGCGCCCACGGCTCTCGCTTACCCTCGGCGCGCAGCTTGGTCCACTCGTCCTCCGCTATTTGCTTGCGCCGCTCGGCGATGTCGATCCCGTGCAATTGCGCCATATTCTCACCCATAATCATCCGCTTCAACTCTGGCGTCAGTGGCGGAATTCCGTACCCCCCACACAGATCAGCCGGCATCTCGAAGTCCCGCCATGCCTGCAAGACCGGATCAACGTGCGTGATGCAACAGCCAGTAGCAAATAGCAAACGCTGAGGACCGCCGTTTTGCAGAAGCGTCCCAATGATCTCCGCAAACTTTCGCGGCTGACGAACCGCCATATTTGCTGTTATCTCCAGATTCGCGTACACATTCGGGTGTAGCCCCAGCTGGAGCGCACACTCCTCGAGGAATGCATAACCATCGTGCACAATCTCAAAGGTCATGTCCGGGAAATCCATCGCAGCGTTCGAAACATCGCCTACGCGCGTCGCGTCGATGGTTCCGGGTCCGACCGGTTGAGTCTTGTGGAATGCGAGGTGCCGGATGCCTAGCTCGCGCGCTTTCTCGAAAAACGGGTACGCGCGATCTGGATCGTCATAAAGCATAAAAGGTAATTTGTCCAGCTGACCCGTCAGATGCAGCATCGTCGAGGGATAGAACTTGAAGCCCACGGCACCCTCTTCAACCATGCGTTCCATATCTTCGAACACCCGGGCACGGTCCTGGCTGAAAACGTCCACTCCGGCATACAGCACGACCCGATGTGGAGCCAGGCGCTTGAGTTCCACCCCCGTATCCCAACGAGATACCCCGCCTTTACAGATCCCCGCCATCTCCACATGGTGGTAGGCCACCATGTCCACGTCGCTCTCAACGAAGAAGGCGTGCGCTAGATCCTCGGCGTTCCAACGAGTGGCAAGCTCATCGGCGGATAACTGACAACCAGGCGCCAAAGACTCGAACGGCGAGTGCCCGCCCATCTGTAGGAACAATCTGGTCTTATTGTAAATCGCCGGATCGAAGGACTCGACCCGGTTGGCATCGGAGAAGTCGTAGCCGTGGCCAACTGCATCGAAGATAAACAGGTCCTCATCCATGCCAATTACCTCGCCCCAAGCGTCGTTGCCGGTCTCTCGCCGAGCATCAATGTGCAAGCATCAGCAGCCTACCTGGAGGTGGCACATATGTCGATACGGCATATGCGTCGTGCCCCGCGGCGACCCTATTCATTCATCGGACTTTCTTTCCGAGGCCAACAGACTGACGACGACGGAGGACGCTCGCGACGAGGCTCGCCAGGCGGAGATCGAAGCGGCCGACCCAACGAAGCGGCAACTCTCCCAACGGAACCGCTCGAAGTGCGTGTTATGGCTCATGGGTACGGTCTGCCGACGGTCGCGTGCCGGTCAACTAGGTCGCGGCGGGGTGAGATAGTGACGATCTGGGTCCGCGGCTAGGTGGCGGATACTTCGGTCGGACCGCGAGAATTCCACTTGGCCGCACGAGACTTTTCTTTGGTGCCGTTAGCGCCTGGCTGCCACCGCCCGAAATAGATGCCTGCCGACAGCATGTGCCGTATGCACCGGATCGAATCACTACCGAGCATGATTAGCCAAACTCAACAGCGATTTGTCGCCGAGCACCCCCCGGTATCGTCGACCACTCACCACACTCGCCGACAGTGCCGTACTGACACATGTGCCATATTGATGTATCTTTGCCACGACAGAACGTGGATGTCCCCCTTGGGGTCTAAGCCTTCCTGCGTATGCATGAGCGGCATGCGGCGACGAATGCGCAGGAGTCGGCTCGAAGTGCACCCGGACGGAGGCCCTGATGAGCGAAACCGGCCGCACAGTTGAACCGGAACTGCCTGACAGCGCGTTCCATCCGCTGCGGGTGGCGCGCACGATCGCCGAGACGCAGGACACCTGCTCTCTCGAATTGGACGTACCACCCGAGTTCGCCCAGCACTTCCGATACCTGCCCGGTCAATTTCTGACATTGCGAGTGCCCAGTGAGCGCACAGGTTCGGTCGGCCGGTGTTACTCGCTGTCGAGTGCCCCGCATGAGGATGGACCGCTCAAGGTCACCGTAAAACGAGTACACGAGGGTTATGGTTCCAATTGGCTGTGCGATAACGCACGTGCGGGAATGATGATCGATGCCCTGCCGCCAGCTGGCAGGTTCACACCAAAATCTCTAGACCACGATTTTCTGCTGTTTGCGGGCGGCAGTGGCATCACTCCGATGATGTCCATCATGAAATCGGTCCTTGCGGAGGGCAAGGGCGAGATCGCATTGATCTATGCCAATCGTGACGAACAGTCGATAATCTTCGCCGATGAACTGGAATCACTAACGAATCGATACCCCGAGCGCGTCACCATCAGGCACCTACTCGAGTCAGCCGCGGGCCTGCCATCGGTCGATCAACTCGCCGACCTGGCGTCGCCTTGGCGCGAGCGCGAGGCCTATGTATGCGGGCCGGGTGGATTCATGGATGTTGTAGCCGCAGCGCTCAACAATATTGGGGCCGACCGAAGGCGAGTACACATTGAGAAATTTATCTCGTTGTCTCGCAGCCCCTTTGAAGTCGAGGAGAACTCTGGCTCTGTCAACGACGCTGACCATGACGATGCGGACGGATTACCGGCATCGCTCGACGTGGAGATAGACGGTAGCAAACACCAGTTCTCGTGGCCCCGTGGAAAACTACTCCTCGACGTACTACTTGAAAACGGCATCCGCGCGCCGTATTCGTGCCGGGAGGGTGCATGCAGCTCGTGTGTGTGCCAGGTCGTTTCCGGGGAAGTTGAGATGATGAACAACGACGTCCTCGAGTCGGATGATCTGAACGACGGGTTCGTCCTCGCATGTCAGTCGATACCTGTCACCGACGTTGTTTCCGTTCGCTATGACTGAGGAGTGCTCGCTGCGCCGCTCATCTCATTGACTGATGCAGAACCTGGATGCCTGTGAAGTCGTATAGACCCCAGCGTCCGTTCTCAACGCCGACACCACTCCACTTCAGCCCGCCGAACGGCTGATGCGGCGCTAGCGCCAGGTGCGTGTTCATCCAGGTGGTCCCGGCCTCGAGCCGCTCAGCGACCGCAGTCATCCGTTCAGGATCACTCGACCAGACAGATGCGCCAAGCCCGAAGTGACTGGCATTGGCACTTTCGATGGCATCGTCAAGACCTCGGTAGGCCACGACGGGCAGTACGGGGCCGAATTGTTCCTCGTCGACGATTCTGGTGCCATCGCCAACATCGGTCAGGATCGTTGGAGCGAAGAAGTAGCCCTTGCCGTCCAACGGTTTTCCGCCTGCGACGGCTTGCCCGCCATTCGAGAGTGCGTCGGCCACAAGTTCTGAGACGCGCTCATACTGCGGCTTGTTGTTGATTGGACCAAGTGCCGTAGCATCCTCCGCGCCGTTTCCCACAACGACGGAGCGGGCACACTCTGCGAGCGCTTCGACCAACGAATCATGTTGCTTCTCTTGAACATAGATCCGTTTGATCGCAGAACATACCTGTCCGTTGTTGGCGAATGCCGACTTGAACAGGTCCGCGGCAATCTCACCGACATCTGCATCGTCCAGGACAATGGCCGGATCATTTCCCCCCAGCTCAAGAGTCACTCGCTTGAGATCGTCCGCGGCCGCAGCTGCGACCCGCTTACCCGTCGCGACGGATCCCGTAAACGAGATCTTGCGAACAGCCGGGTGCGACGTCATGTATGCGGCTAGGTCGTTATCTCCGGTAACCACGTTAAATACCCCGGCAGGCAACACATCTCGCAGTATGTCGCCCACTTTCAGGCTACTCAGCGGAGTGTACGGCGACGGCTTCAATACCATCGTATTCCCGGCTCTCAGTGCAGGCCCAATCTTCCACGCTGCCAGCAACAGCGGGAAGTTCCACGGAGTGATCGCCGCCACCACCCCCAACGGGCGTCTGACTACTTCGACCCGAGCAATCTTATCGTCCTGGATCACTTCGCGCGGGACGTCCAGGCTCGCGCTGTAGCGGATCCAGGCGGCCGCACCGAGCACTTCGGCGACGGCCTCCTTCATGGGTTTGCCCTGCTCAGCGGTCAGCACGACGGCGATCTCTTTCGCATTCCGCTTCAGCGCGTCCGCCGCACCGATCATCGCCGCGACCCTGGCCGGCTCGTCCCGCCGCCACGAATCGTAGGCACTTGCGGCAGCCTCCATCGCCGCATCCAGCTGATCGGGCGCGCATTCCGGAGCGTGCCCGCATACCTCTTCGGTAGCGGGATTCAATACGTCGAATGTCGAACTGGCGCCGACCCGAGCCCCGTCGATCGTCATGGAAAATTCCGTCATCTTGAACCCCTGACACTCAAGTATTCGACCGTTGAATTGACGTGCGCGCACTAAACCCCACAACAAGATCACGTCCGCGACATTGAACGACGGGTTTGTCGTCCAGCCTGACAGTCAGCTCAGCTCTAAACAGCGATCGTCACGACCGAGGTGGCCATCACGACGACTGGGCCTTTCTTGTCATTATGTCGCATATGTTAGCATGACATAAATGACATCGAACCAAAGGAGGCAGCACGTGGTGGACCGGGTCTTTGTGATCGGTGTTGGCATGACCAAGTTCGAGAAGCCGCAGAGTCGTACCTGGGACTTTCCTGATATGGCCAAAGAGGCGGTTACCAACGCGCTCGCGGATGCCAGGGTCGCCTATGAACAGGTCGAACAGGCTTACGCCGGATCCGCCTACGGTTCCTTCGGGCAGCGGGCACTGTACGACGTTGGGATGTCCGGCGTGCCCATCACTACGGTGATCAACGCCTGCGCAACGGGTTCATCGGCACTATTTCTGGCCCGCCAAGCCGTAAAGGCCGGCTGCGACGTCACTTTGGCTGTCGGCTACGAAAAGATGCGAAAAGGTTCGCTCAGCATCGGCGGAGAGGGCGCCGGTCCACTCGACTACCACTTACGCTCGATGACCGCGGGACGCGGCTGGCAGGACGATGCTCACCCCATGCCACAGATGTTCGGCAACGCCGCACGCGAGCACATGGAGCGTTTCGGCTCGCGGCCCGAGCACTTCGCCTGGATCGGCTGGAAAAACCACAAGCACTCAGTCAACAACCCGTATTCGCAGTTCAGAGATGAATACAGTCTCGAAGACGTCCAGAACGCGCCGATGGTGTATGAGCCACTGACTAAACTGCAGTGCTCCCCGACCTCCGATGGCTCGGGCGCTGCGGTCCTCGCCAGTGAGCGGTTTGTGGACCAAAACGACCTGTGGTCCCAAGCGATCGAAATCGCCGGTCACTACATCGCTACTGACCGTCCCGACTCATTCGATGAGTCATCCATCAACGCCATCGGGGCGCACGTGTCCCGGCGCGCTGCGCAGAGGGCGATGGAAGAAGCGCAGGTCTCGATCGACGAAGTAGACGTCATCGAGCTGCACGACTGCTTCTCTGCTAACGAGCTGATCACCTACGAAGCCCTTGGGATGGCCGCCGAGGGAGAAGCGCACAAGCTGATCGAGGCTCAAGACACGACTTATGGGGGCCGTTGGGTAGTCAATCCATCCGGTGGTCTGATCTCCAAAGGCCACCCCATCGGCGCCACCGGGCTAGCCCAGTGCGCTGAGCTGACCTGGCAGCTACGCGGCGACGCCAACGAGCGCCAGGTAGACGACGCCCGCATTGGCTTGCAGCACAACCTCGGGCTTGGCAGTGCCGGAGCCGTCGCCGTCTATCGGAAACCCTCGTAGATAAGGATCGTTGGCCGACCGCCACATGCGAACTAGCTAAACGGACTTCGTCACCCCAAGAAAGGGACATGCGGATGGCAGCTCAATCGGACGTCGTAGTAATCGGTGGGGGGCACAATGGACTTGTCGCCGCGTGCTATCTCGCCAAGGCCGGACTTGATGTCGTCGTCGTCGAGGCCGCCCCAACCGTAGGTGGAATGAGCGGAACCCAAGCTCTGATTCCGGAAGCGCCGCAGCACCAGATCAACTACTGCGCAGTGGATATATGCTTCCTGCACGCGACGAAGATCGTTGACGAGCTCGGGCTGCGCCGCTTCGGCTACCGCGAGGTCGCAGTGGATCCGACGACTGCCTATCTCCATGCCGATGGTTCCTCCATTGCCTTCTGGCGTGATCCAGTCCGCACAGCAGACGAAATACGTCGCTTTTCCGAGCACGACGCGAAAAGCTACCTCCAATTGGTGCGGCTATTAAACGGCATGCTCGACATCGCATTGCCGCTCTTTCCCGCAAATCCCCTACGCCCCAGTCCTCGCGCGCTCTTCGGCACGGCCCGCGGAGCAGTCCGCAACGGGCACGCGTTAAAAAAGCTGATGCCCTTCTCTGTTGCACCTGCCGCGCAGATTATCGATGAGTACTTCGAGCATCCCGTGGTGCGTGATGCCATATCCACGCAATGCTCGGTCGCAACCTCAATATCGTCAGACGGTAGTTCCCTGGGAATGATCATCCTGCCGTTCTTCCACCGATTTGGGGCGACTCGACCGATCGGTGGCACGCAGACGCTCCCCAACAGTTTGGCTGCCGCACTCCGCGCGGCGGGTGGGTCAATTCGTACCGGCACGCCGGTAGAGGAGATCCTGGTCTCAGGCGGTCGGGCCACGGGTGTTCGCTTGGAGGGCGGCGAGGAAATAGCAGCACGGCGTGCGGTTATCGCCACCTGCGATCCGCGAATGGCCTTGGGTAAGTTGCTACCAGCGGACACTCTGGATCCGGCAATGGTCGCCAAAGTGAATCATATTCCCGCTTCCGCTGAGGGTTTTTCCTTTCTCAAGGTGGATGTTGCCCTGTCTGGAAAATTGGGTTTGCGACGGCACGAAAAATGGCGGGGCGACGGCCTAGATCTGCGGGAACCTTCTTGTATCATCGGCGGCTACGATGAGGCCTATCTGAGTTATCCACAGGCTATCGCCGGCGAGCTACCGGCATTTCCCTCGGTATGGATGGCAGTGCCGACTGCCGCCGATCCCACGCAAGCTCCGAAAGGTGAAGACACACTTTATCTGTGGGCGCAGCCCATGCCGCTTGAACCGCGCGGCACGGGCTGGTCTGACGTGAAGGATGTTGCCGGCCAGGGCCTGGTATCGCTCGCCGCGAAATATTACGACGGGATCGAGCAGTTGGAGATCGGCCGCTGGGTAGAGACACCGGAGGACTTCGCTCAACGCCTGCGGGTCACGAATGGCTGCCTGTACCACACAGATTTCTCCACCTTCCGCCTCGGACCCATGCGGCCCGCCGCCGGACTTAGTGGCTACCGAACGCCGGTGAAGGGCCTTTACTTGGGGGGCGCAGGATCACATCCATCGCCCGGAATTACGGGTTTACCGGGTCGCCTAGCCGCACAAGAGGTTTTGCGCCGGAAGAATCGCTGACTGCGGTTTGGCCGCATACGTGGATGAAATGAATACACGCGAATGGCTTTAGAGGCGTTACCTCAGCGGCGTGATACTCCGAGGGCGCCCGCCGCAGCTAGATCGGCGATCTCTGTCTTGGTGTAGCCAAGTAAGTCGGTGAGTACTTCGGCGTTGTGTTCACCGAGGCAAGGAGCAGGTCGCTGCACCTCACACGGTGTCAGGGACAGCTTCCACGGGATCCCCGCATGACGGCGCCTACCAACTTCGCGATGCGCAACGTCGACGAAGAATCCACGCTCGTTGAGATGCGTATCCTCGTCGAGGTCGCGACCGGTCATGGTCGGAAACGATGCAATTCCCACTGCCTGTAGAGCAGACATCACGTCCTCCCGTGATCGCTCACGGGTCCATCGTGCAATCCGCTCGTCGAGTTCGCCTTCGTGACGTTTGCGGTTTTCGATGCTCGCGAACCGGGGGTCGGAGGCCAGTTCCGCCTCATCGACAAGCCGGGCTAGTCGTTGCCACTCGGCATCGGTACCTACCGCGATGGATACCCACTTGTCTACGCCGACGCACGGATAGACCCCATGGGGTGCCATGTCTCGCACGCGATTTCCGCACCGGCTCGGCTCTGTCCCGTTCATGTCGTATTCGAACAGTGCTTCGGCGACGAGGCTGCTTGTCGACTCCCACAGCGAAACGTCGATGAACTGTCCCGCGCCTGTCCGAGCTCGGTGATACAGGGCGGTAAGTACGGCAAAGGCGGCATGCAGGCCACCCACCGGATCCCCATAGGAAAAGCCTGGATTATGCGGTGGGCCACCCTCGAAACCGGTCAGCGCAGACAGGCCGGACAGCGGTGCGATGGCGGGCCCGTAGGAGATTCGGTGATGCTCGGGACCCGCGCGACCGTAGCCGGAGATCGACACCATGATGATGTCGGATTTGAGCTCGCGCACCTGGTCATAGCCTAGGCCTAGGCGATCGATCACTCCTGCGCCGAAGCTCTCCGCCACGACATCGCTGTTCGCGATCAATCGCTTGGCGACTTCCAGGCCGCGCGGATGTTTGAGGTCCAGCGTAAGCGAGCGTTTTCCCGTGTTGTACTGGTTGAAGAATCCGCTCCGGTTTACTCCCGGTTCCGAGTCCGCGAAGGGCGGCATTAGCCTCGTCGGGCACAGCCGTTGGGGGGTCTCGACGCGGATTACGTCAGCACCGAGATGCGCGAGCTGCTGGGTGCAAAATGGGCCTGCCCATACCCACGTGAAGTCGGCTACCCGCACTCCCGCCAATGGCTGTTCCACCATTTACCGCACCCCCCATACGCCATCACGGTCGTCGAAAATCATCGCGTTGTGCTCTCCGATTCGTGGTGCCGCGCAGCGCATCTGCCACGGTGTCCGGGAGAAGTGATACGGGGCACCGGGGCCACGAACCGCACCACCCGAGTACTGGAAGGTCGTGAAGAACCCTCTGTCGATCAGGTGCTCGGATGCGAAGACCTCTCCCATCGTCGACACGGGCGCAATAGGTACCCGCTTGTCCTGCAGTCGTTCGTAGAGCTCAACAACCGACTGTTGCGCCATCCATTCGGCTAGTATCGGCCGCAAAACGTCATAATTGATGCCGCGTTGGAGCCGGTCGGAGAAGACCTCCATTGAGAGCAACTCGGGCTGCTCCATCACCTCGACGAATGCTCGCCATTGGTGTTCTTCGATGACGCATAGGAACACCCAGCCATCCCGGCACTCGAAAAAGTCCAGTGGTTGAGCGGGTTTGGCCCCCAGCCGAGACGCGACCACGCCCGCGTAGCTCCAGAACGGGTAGGCAAGCTCGGTAATTGTCGCCAGACATTCCTGTGCGGACACGTCGACATACT
>JBIQHU010000061.1:0-5984 GCA_044508395.1 Mycobacterium sp.
TGAACTCGTCGGCACGGCGTACCTCGATCGTCAAATCGTGTACCCCACTCTTCTTCTCACGCGCTCGCAAAACCCCCGTGCGTGATGCGCATCCCGCCGACTATCAACCAAATCGGCCGGAGATGTAGTCCTCGGTCGCCTTCTTGCCCGGATTGGAGAACATCTTCTCGGTGTCGTCGATCTCGATCAGCATGCCGGGCTTTCCGGTGGCCTCGAGGTTGAAGAACGCGGTCTGATCACTCACCCGGGCGGCCTGCTGCATGTTGTGGGTGACGATGACGATCGTGTAGTCCTGCTTGAGCGTGGAGATCAGATCTTCGATGGCCAGCGTCGAGATCGGGTCGAGCGCCGAGCAGGGCTCATCCATCAACAACACATCGGGCTGCACCGCGATCGCGCGGGCGATACACAACCGCTGCTGCTGACCACCCGACAGACCACCGCCGGGCCTATCCAGACGGTCCTTGACCTCGGTCCACAGGTTGGCACCGCGCAGCGACCGCTCCGCCACCTCATCGAGGGTCTTCTTGCTGCGCACACCCTGCAGCTTCAGCCCGGCCACCACGTTGTCACGAATCGACATGGTGGGAAACGGATTCGGACGCTGGAACACCATTCCGATGGTCTTGCGCACACCCACCGGATCCACCCCGGCACCGTAGATGTCCTCACCGTCGAGCAGCACCGAGCCCTCGACGCGGGCCCCCGGGGTCACCTCGTGCATACGGTTCAGCGACCGCAGCACGGTCGACTTGCCGCAACCCGACGGGCCGATGAACGCGGTCACGCTGCGCGGCTGCACCGACAAACCCACGTCGGCCACGGCGTGGAATGCACCGTAGTAGATGTTGACGTCTTTGAGGTCAATACGTTTGGCCATGAGGAACGTTCCTTGCGGTTAGCGGTTGCGGGTGAGGAGGCGTGTCGCGATCGAGGCCAGGAACATCAGGATGCCCACCACGATGATCAGCGTCAACGCAGCACCCCAGACACGCATTTGCCCGGCGGGTTGGGGGTTGATCAGTTCGGTGTAGATCAGCAGCGGCAGCGATGCCATGTTGCCGTCGAGCACGTCGAAGTTGATGGATCGGGCGTATCCCACCAGGACCAGCACCGGGGCGGTCTCACCGATGACGCGGGCGATCGACAGCAGAATGCCGCTGATGATTCCGGGCAGGGCGGTGGGTAGGACGACACGGGCGATGGTGACCCACTTGGGAATGCCCAATGCGAGGCTGGCTTCCCGGAGTTCGTCGGGCACCAGTTTGAGCATCTCCTCCGTGGAGCGCACCACCACCGGCAGCATCAGCAAGACCAGCGCCAGTGAGACGGCGAAGGCGCTTTGCGGGAATCCGAGGGTGGCGATCCACAACGCGAAGATGAACAGGGCGGCCACGATTGAGGGCACACCGGCCAAGACGTCGACCATGAAGGTGGTCACCCGGGCCAGCCGGGAGCGGCCGTACTCGACGAGGTAGATGCCGGCCATGATGCCCAGCGGGATCGCGATGATGGCAGCGATGCCGGCCTGCACCAGCGTTCCGTAGAGCGCGTGGTAGATGCCTCCGGCGAAGGATTCGGGCAGCACACCTTGCAGCGAGCGAGTCCACCAGCCCGATTTGGTGACGCCCTGCCAGCCCCTCTCCACCACGATGTAGAGCACCCAGAACAACGGGATCAATGCGACCCCGAATGCTGCGACGAATAGCGAGGTCGCGATGTTGTTTTTGATGCGCCGACCGACGCTCACCGAGTGGAACGTCTGGCTCTTGACCGGGCTGTCGAATGCGGTGGTCATCCGTTGACCTTCCCTCCAGCGATGCCGCGGGCGGCCGCGTTGACCACGAAGGTCAGGGCGAACAGGACGAAACCGGCGGCAATGTAGGCGCCGGTAGGCAGTGGTGCACTGAATTCGGCTGCCGCCGAGGCGATTTTGGAGGCGAAGGTGTAGCCGCCGTCAAACAATGACCAGCTACCCGGCTGTGCTGCCGAGCGCAGGATGATCAGTACGGCGACGGTTTCACCGAGCGCACGACCCAGGCCCAGCATTGAGGCGGCGATGACACCGCTGCGACCGTACGGCAGCACCGTCATGCGTACCGTTTCCCATTTCGTGGCCCCCAAGGCCTGGGCGGCTTCGATCCGGGAGATCGGGGTCTGGCGGAACACTTCCCGACTCACCGAGGTGATGATGGGCAGGATCATCACCGCCAGCACCACGCCGGCGGTGAAGATGGTGCCGCCGCCCGCCAGCGACACGTTGCCGGTCTCGAACAGGAACAGCCAGCCCAAGGATTTGTTGAGGAAACTGGCTACCGGCTCCAGCCAGGGAGCCAGGATGAAGATTCCCCACAGGCCGAAGATGATCGAGGGCACCGCGGCGAGAAGGTCGACCAACGCGCTGAACGGTCGGGACAGGCGTGCCGGTGCGTAGTGGGTGAGAAACAGTGCGATGCCCACCGCGACCGGCACAGCAAGTGCGAGCGCGAATACCGAGCTGAGCACGGTCACCATGAACAGGTCGCGGATGCCGAACCTCAAATTGTCGGCGTCGGCGGTGTTGAACTCGGTACTGGTGAAGAAGTTGGCGTGGTTGGCCCCGAGCGACGGAATGGCGCGGATCAGCAGGAAGATCGCGATGAGTGCGATCGCGATGACAATGGTCGACCCCGCTGCGACAGCTAGCGCCTTGAAGATACGGTCACCGAGCTGGCCGCTCCCCGCGCGGATCGCGCTCGTCTTTTTGGTGGCCTTGTCCGGATCAGGCATAGATGCAGTCTCTCCCCTTTCGGGGGCCGCCGGTGTAGACGGCCCCCGAAAGGTTCCCGAGATCTCTGGCTGTAAGGCCATCAGTGATTCCGATCAAGCGATCGCGTTGACAGCGGCAGACAGCTTCGATTCGAACGCAGCCGGCAGCGGGATGTACCCGTTGTCGGCCAGGCCTTGCTGACCCGCACCGATCGTCGACTGCAGGAATGCCTTGACGGCCTGGCCCGTGTCGGCGTCAGGGTACTTCGAGCAGACGATCTCGTAGGTGGCCAGCACGATCGGGTAGGCCCCGGTCTCGGTCGGCTTGTAGAACGAGACCGTGTCCAGCACGAGGTCGTTGCCTTCACCCTTGATCGTGGCGCCCGAGATGGTCTTGCCGACAGTCTCGGTGCTGATCTCGACCGGCTCCGGGCCCGCCGAGGTGACGATCTTGGCCGTCGACAGTCCCTGGGCCTGGGCGAAGGACCATTCGTTGTAGGTGATCGATCCCGGGGTGTTCTTGATGGCCGCCGAGGTGCCCTCGTTGCCCTTGGCGCCCTCGCCGACTCCGCCGGCGAACGCCTTGCCCGCGCCCTTGCCCCAGGCGCCATCGGAGGCGGCGTCGAGGTACTTCTGGAAGTTGTCGGTGGTACCGGATTCATCGCTGCGGAACACGACGGTGATCGGCTGCGCGGGCAGCGTGGCCTGCGGGTTGAGCGCCTTGATCGCCGGGTCGTCCCAGGTCTTGATGGTTCCGTTGAAGATCTTGGCGGCGGTGGGCCCGTCGAGCACGAGCCCGTCGACGCCCTCGAGGTTGTAGGTGACCGCGATCGGGCCGAACACCACCGGCAGGTTCCAGGCGGGCGATCCGCACCGCTCGGCGGCCTTGTCGTACTCGCCCTTGTCCTTGCTCAGCGGGGAGTCCGAGCCACCGATGTCGGTCTGCTTGCCGACGAACTCGCTCACCCCGGCACCGGAGCCGTTGGAGGTGTAGTTGAGGGTGTAGCCCGAGCAAGCCTGCTCGTATGCGTTGACGAACCGGGTCATGGCGTTGGCCTGCGCAGTGGACCCGCTGGCCTTCAGCGACTTCTTGCCTGCGCAGTCGACACCTGACGATGAAGCCTCGCCGGCTGCCTTGGTCGCGCTAGAACCGGATTCTGCATTGTTGTCACTGCCACACGCCGAAAGCACCAGGCTGCCTGCGGCCATCAGGCTCAGCGCAGCACCGAAACGGTTGAGCTTCACGTAGCTCCTTATTAGAGGTCAGGGTGGTCAACTCCCGTTGCCACCACGGCGGGCCAAGCCGCGGAACGGCTGTTCCGCCGAGCAGAACCGGTGGCTGCTCGGGACCTGAACCTAAAGGTTGCCAGTGAACCCACAGCACAACCCGGATGAACGGAAGATGAACCACTTTGACGGCCTCGGGCCGATTCACGCTGCCCTCTTGACGGCACCGATATGACTCAACAAGTATTGAGTCAATATTTCTGGACCTAAACCTTCACGCCCACCGCTCGGCCCCGCCCACCCCTCCAGGGAACGACAACCTCGACCCCCACGACGCACACCACTTCGCTAACAGGCCCGAAAGAGGTCACTGCCACCATGTCCGACAACGCCGCCACCCACCTGCACTCCGACCTGTCCATCGATCAGCAGCTCGCGCTCAAGACCGCAGCAGTTCGGCTCGAAAACGAGTTCACCGACAGCTTCGGCATCGAGACCATCGAGCGATTTCTGCACTCCTCCTATGACCAGTTCGCCAGTAGAGCCTCGATCCCACGGTTTCTGCCGCTGCTGGCCGAGCGCTTCGCACGCCAACGGTTACGGGCACTGGCCAAGGTGGAAGGCAAGAGCGATACCGGCAAGCCGACCGTGCTGTTCCTGTGCACGCACAATGCCGGTCGCTCCCAGATGGCCTTGGGATTCTTCAGCCATTTCGCCGGGGATGCGGCGGTGGCGTGGTCGGGCGGTTCGGAACCGGGCAACGAGATCAACCCGGCCGCGGTGGCCGCGATGTCCGAACGCGGCATCGACATCTCCGGTGAGTACCCCAAGCCCTGGACTGAGGAGATCCTTCAGGCTGCCGATGTGGTGATCACGATGGGATGCGGCGATGCCTGCCCAGTCTTCCCGGGTCGCCGCTATGAGGAATGGAAGCTGGAGGATCCGGCGAGCATGAATGTCGATGCCGTGCGCCCCATCCGCGACGACATCGAACGCCGAGTTCGCCAGCTGCTCAACGAACTTGGCGTTGCCGCTCATGCGTAATCGCTTGCCCCATCGACTCCATACATCCGTTTCCGCCACCAGAGGGCGCCGGGCCGGTCCCGTGAGACCGCAGCCCGACACCCCGCTGCGTTCCGCGCTCACAGCGGCGATTGAGTGGCTGCGCGCCGGCTACGCCGAACAGGCGCCACGGACGGGCCATTCGACGTTGATCGCGTTGCAGGGTCCGGTGTCTTTGACCGCGCGTCAACTCAGCTGCGCGGTCGCCGCGATCGGCAACGGGCCGTCATCAGCCGCTGACATCGACGTGGCAATCACCATGGCTACCAACCGCTTACCGACACCCACTCAGCGCTGCGCGGTCAGCCGGGCGTGGCGCGATCGTTTGCTGTCGCAGTGACGGGCACACTCCGTGAGCTCGGTGTCGACCCTCACCACCTGTGGCTGGCAATTTCCTTGAAGGTCTCGTCGTATTGTTTCGTGGCATCTCGTGCGCGGTCCGGTGACCCGCCGAACAGGCCAACACGCAACGGTTCCCACTGTTCCCCGCGCAGCTGCTGTTCGTCGGCGAAGTCTTTCACCGGTTCGCAGTAGCGGTGGGCATACCGCCAGGTGGAACGTCCGAACCACTTGTTGCGGGAGTAGGGCGGGCGGCCAGTCTCTGCGGCGCGCATGAATCCGAGGTCCTCGTTCACGACGCCGACGGCGATCTCGGTGTAGTCGAACGCATCCTGGTAGGCGTCGTCGTCCGGGAACTGGTCTGAGAAGGTCGACTTCAAGATGGCGAACAGCCAATCGGAATCCGGGGTGTGGAACTTTCCGTACTTCTTGTTGTATCCAGCCAGGGCGGTCACGAGGTCGTCATCAGTGACCACTGAGCGAGCCAGGATGTGGGCCGCCACTTCGGCCGCTCCGGCGAAAGGTGTGTAGGGGCTGACGGTTTCGATGATCGCCACGCGTTTTCCCTGCAGGCGGGGGTTCGGGACCACATTGTCCACGATGAGCGC
>JBIQHU010000061.1:6084-30590 GCA_044508395.1 Mycobacterium sp.
GGCTCGACCAACCGCCAGTAGTCGATCGCGGTTTCCGCAATCTGGACGATGTGCTCGTCGTTGGTGGTGCCGGAGAACGCCGAGGGGAAACGCTCGGTGTCACGCATGCCTGCCAGCATGGTGGAGATCTCTTGGGTGATCAGTTCATCGAGTTCGATCTCCCGGGACGGGTCGCGGATCATGTCTTTGGTGAGCCGCCGCAGCAGGGTTGGACGCTCGCCGGCGGCGGCTTCGTTGACTGCCGTTCGAACGGTGGCGGGGTCGACTCCGGTGAGGCCCATGGCCTTCTTGGTGGCCTCGATCAGTTTCACCACGTTCTCGGCGTAGTTGTCGCCGAACAGGTCGATGTAATTGATGTCGCGAAGCGTCCGGCCACCACCGAGATCCCATTCGGGGATCTCGCAGTCATCGAATCGGACGGGAATGAGCCAGGTTCGACCGGGCGGACGCAGGCGGAATTCCTCTGCAGCGAGCGTGATCTCTTCATTCTGATAACTCTTGGGCTTGCCGGTGGATTTGGTCGAGAAGCATGCGAGGAAGGCCAGTGAGCCAGAGCTGATCGCCTCGCGGATCTTGGCCTTCCACATGTCGCCAGGCCCCAGATCGGCCCGGTCCCGCCAGCGCGGAATGCCGGCCGCGTTCAGCAGGGTGCACAGCTTGTCGACGTGATCGCTGTCCTCGTGGACATAGGAAATGAACGCGTGCTCGGATGCGGACTGCTCCGTCATGGTGTTGTCGTGACCTTCCGTCTCGAAAGTTCTCCGACCCAGCGTTCGCTGAGCCGCTCTTTGGGTGGCTTCGCAAACACTACACCTAGTGGTCATCGAGCTGGGGCATACAACATGTTCTGAATAACAATTCTGGAATTTCCAGCTCAGGACATTGCTGAGCATGCAGGCATCGGCGTGTCGCCAGAACAAAAAGAGCCCCGCACTCGACGGAGTGCGGGGCTCTCAATAGTTCATCGGTGCCCTAGGTGCCACCCAAAGGTCACGACATCGACACTGTGCAGGATCGAGCACCACAACGTCAACTACCGACAAGGGTGAGGTTGCCGAGCTCACACTTCGAACGTCGATTCGGCACCGTGACCGAAACCGCAGGCCCGCGGCACCGGATTGCGCGGGCAGACCACTTAGAGCCACGGGCCAGATCGAGGATGGGCGTGAAAATTACTGCGATTTAAGAGAATTGGCGCCAATGGCCGACAACTGCCCGAACAAGGACGGCCCGCCTAGGACAGAAGGGGCGGCGGGGCGGGTAGACCTTGGACTAGCGGGCCATCAGCAGATGTGCGACACGCTCAAGCGCGACTTCGTTGACCCGGTAGTAGGCCCATTTGCTGCGCTGCTCACGGCTGACCAGGCCGGTCTCGACGAGCATTTTCATGTGATGCGACACCGTCGACTGCGACAGACCCAGGGGCTCGGTGAGGTCGCAGGCGCAGGCCTCACCGCCGGCCGAGGCGGCGATCAGGGACAGGAGCTTGACTCTGGCCGGATCGGCGAGAGCCTTGAACACCGCCGCGAGCCGTTCGGCTGCCGGCGTGTCGATCACACCGCCGGTCAGCGGAGAGCAGCACGCACCGATATCGGTGGCGGTCACCGCGGCAGTTGCGCTGGTCATGGACCCAGTGTGCCACACATATTGACAAACGTCGATGTATCGAGCATTGTCGATGTATCGATAGTTGTCGATCCGAGGAGAGAAGATGTCCGACCTGCCCGTTGTTGTGATCGGTGCCGGCCCGCAAGGCCTGGCTGCGGCCGCGCACTTGTTGGAACGCGGCCTGACGCCGCTGGTGCTGGAGGCCGGCAGCGGGCCGGGTTCGGCGATCCAGGACTGGTCTCATGTACGTACGTTCTCGCCGTGGCCCGAGTTGATCGATCCGGCGGCTGCCCGACTGCTGGCTCCGACCGGGTGGGTAGCTCCAGCTTCCGGGTACCCGACCGGACAAGAGTGGATCGATGACTATGTGGCGCCGTTGGCGCAGGCGCTCGGTGATCGGGTGCGTTACGGCGCCCGGGTTGTGGGCGTTTCGCGTCAGGGCCATGACCGGGTGCTCAGCACCGGGCGTGCGGAATCCCCGTTTGTGGTGCGCATCAGCGATGAGGGCGGCGCGCAGTCTCGGGTGTTGGCCCAGGCTGTGATCGATGCCTCGGGGACCTGGACGCAGCCCAATCCTGCGGGCGCCGACGGACTTCCGGCCATCGGCGAGCAGGCGGCTGCCGACGCGGGTCTGGTGACCTACATCCCCGCCTCGCGCAACCAATCTGAGAAGTTCTCCGGTCGCCATGTGGTGGTCGTCGGCAATGGCCATTCGGCGATGACCGCGGTCATCGAGTTGGCCGAGGTGGTCCGCGAGGATCCGTCCACGCAGGTGTCGTGGGTGTGGCGGCGTGGCGCGGTGGGTGATGGTTTCGGCGGCGGCGAGGCCGATGCGTTGCCGCAGCGTGGCGCGCTGGGGATTCGGGCCCGGGCGGCTGTCGATGCCGGACTGGTCAAGCTGCACACCGGGTTCCGCACTGAGCGCGTCGATCGCGTGGAGGACCAGGTGGTGCTGGTCGCCGATGACGAGCGCACGTTGGCGCCGGCTGATCATGTCGTGGTGCTGACCGGTTTCCGGCCTGATCTGTCGTTCCTGTCGGAGGTGCGACTGGATCTGGACCCGATCCTGCAGGCCCCGGCCAAGCTGGCCCCCGAGATCGATCCCAACCTGCACTCGTGCGGCAGTGTGCCGCCGCACGGTGCTACCGAGCTTGCCCATCCCGACGAGCCGGGCCTGTATCTGGTGGGGATGAAGTCCTACGGGCGTGCCCCGACCTTCTTGGCGTTGACCGGTTATGAGCAGGTGCGCAGTGTGGCCGCGGAGCTGGCCGGTGACCACGAGGCGGCGCAGCGTGTCGAATTGGTGTTGCCCGAGACCGGGGTGTGCAGCGGCGGCGGCCTGGTTGATGACGCTGAGGCGGCCAACGAGGGCGGCTGCTGCAGCACGGCCAGCGCCCCGCAGCCGTTGACGTTGTCGCTCAATCCGATCGGCGGATGACCTCACCGCGCAGTGCATCGCTGCCGCCCCGCGCCGGGTCGCACGGCCCGCGCGGGGTGCTGGTGACGCTGTGTGTCACCGAGATCATCAGTTGGGGTGTGCTCTACTACGCCTTCCCGGTGTTGTTGCCCCAGATCTGCGGCGACACAGGCTGGTCGGCCTCGGCGGTGACTGCCGCGTTTTCCGCAGGCCTGCTCACCTCGGCGATCATGAGCGTCCCGGTGGGTCGGGCGCTGGACCGCCATGGCCCCCGCTGGGTCATGACGGGTGGTTCGGTGCTCGGTGTCGCCGCATTGCTGGGGATCGCCGCGGCCCCCACCTTCTGGTGGTTTCTTGCCGCGTGGGCGCTGGCCGGCGTGGCGATGAGCGCGGTGTTCTACGCGCCGGCGTTCGCCGCGCTGACGCGGTTTTTCGCTCCCCATGCGGTGCGGGCGCTGACCGTGCTCACGTTGGTCGCGGGGTTCGCCAGCACTGTTTTCGCCCCGCTGACCGCAGTGCTCTCGGCGAATCTGGATTGGCGCACCACCTATCTCGTGCTCACGGCGTTGCTGGCGGTGGTGACCATCCCGGCCCACCTCGTCGGACTGCGCTGGCCGTGGCCGCCGATGATCCATCACTATGCGGTGCAGGCCCCGACCCTCACGGCACGCACCCGCCCCTTCGTGGCACTGACGGCTGCGTTCGCGCTGGCGGCGCTGGCCTCCTACGCCGTGGTCATCAACCTCGTCCCGTTGATGGCCCAGCGCGGGTTCAGCACCCAGGCGGCGGCGGTGGCCCTCGGCCTCGGCGGCGTGGGCCAGGTGCTGGGCCGGATCGGTTATCAGAGTTTGGTGCAGCGCTTCGGCGTCGTCACCCGCACTGCGCTGATCATGGGCATCGTTGCGGTCACCACCGCACTGTTGGGACTGTTCACCTCGCTGGCGGCGCTGATCGGCGTCGCGATCGTGGCGGGCATGGTGCGCGGCATCATGACGCTGTTGCAGGCCACTGCCGTGACAGAACGCTGGGGCACAGCCCATTACGGGCATCTCAGCGGAATCCTGTCGGCACCATTGATGTTCACCACCGCACTTGCCCCGTTCATCGGCGCCGCGCTGGCCACCGTATTGCACGGCTACGCGGCCATGTTCGTCGTCCTGGGCGCGGCCGCCGGCCTGGCAGCGGTCTTGGCCACCGCCACCGGCGTGGCTGCACCCGAACTCACCACCGGTACACCATCGACGAAAGAACCGTCACGGCAATGACTTCCGCCTCACCACGCGACGCGATCGTGATCGGTGCCGGCCAATCCGGACTGGCCGCCGCCACCGCGCTACGCGACCGCGGCCTGTACCCGCTCATTGTGGAAGCTCGTGGTGAACCCGGTGGATCCTGGCCGGACTACTACGCCAGCCTCACGTTGTTCAGCCCCGCCCGCTACAGCGCGCTGCCCGGCGTGGCGTTCCCGGGCGATCCCGACCGCTATCCGCATCGCGACGACGTCATTGACTACCTGCGCGGCTACGCCACAGGGCTGTCGGTGGACATCCACACCGGCGATGCGGTCACCACCGTCACCGGCGACCCGAGTGGCTTCACCGTCTTCACCGCCGCGGGCCGGCAGTGGAGCACACCGATCCTGATCGCCGCGACCGGAAGCTTCGCCAAGCCCTACCTGCCCAGTTTCCCCGGAGCCGACACGTTCACCGGCCAACTGCTGCATGCCAGTGCCTACCAAAACCCCGACCCGTGGGCGGGGCAGCGCATCGTGGTTGTGGGCGCCGGCAACTCGGCGATTCAGGTCGGCGCCGAGCTGGCTGAAGTCGCCGACGTATCCCTGGCCACCCGAGACCGGGTGCGGTTCATTCCGCAGCGACCGTGGGGTCGCGACATGCACTTCTGGTTCACCGTCACCGGCCTGGATGCCGCACCGATCGGCCCGTGGCTGAACCAACCGCCTACCGTTCCGGTGTTCGACCACGGCACCTATCGGGACGCGCTCACCGCCGGTCGTCCCGACCGGCGACCCATGTTCCGTCGTCTCGACGGCGACTCGGCGGTGTGGGCCGACGGCACCCGCGAACAGGTCGACCTCGTGCTGTGCGCGACCGGGTATCGGCCCGCGCTGGACTATCTCGCCGAGCTGGGGGCACTCGATGACCGCGCGCTGCCCCGACAGCGGCGCGGGTTGTCGCGCACTCACCGAGGGCTGGGCTTCGTAGGTTTGGAGTGGCAGCGGTCCTTGTCTTCGGCGTCACTGCGCGGCGTCGGCCGGGACGCCACCTATGTCGTGGATAAACTGCTGGCCCGCAACCCTTCCCGCCAAGGTGCATGGCGATGAGGCGCGGCCATGGGTGGCTGCGCGGCGGATCGGTGCGCTCCGCCGACGGTACGGAGATCACGTACCTGGTGCGTGGTGAGGGCCCGGTCCTGGTCGCGGTGCATGGCGGCCTGGGTACCGCACTAAGTCTGATGCCGCTGGCCGACCATCTCACCGACAGGTTCACTGTCGCCCTGGTCAATCTGCGCGGCCACGGCACCAGCCAGCGTGGCCTGTCACCGCCACACATCGACCGCTACACCGAGGATGTCGGCGCGGTCATCGATTCCCTTGGCCCGATCGATGCCCTGTTCGGCTACTCGTTCGGCGCTGTTGTCGCACTGGAAACCGCGCTGTCCGCACCAGATTTGGTGCCCCGTCTGGCGCTGTATGAGCCACCGCTGCCGATCACCTACCCCATTCCGGATCTGGAGTGGATCCGCGGCATGCTCGACGCAGGACGCTACGAGGAGTTGGTCCTGGATGCGCTGGGCCGCGGGGGCGGCGGGCTCTCACCGGCCGAAGTGGCTGCCGCACGGGATAACCCGTTGTGGCTGGCCAACGTGGCGCACGCCGCCACGCTGCTGCCCACCATGGAGGTTCTGTCGGGACTGCCCGCTGATGTGCGCCGCTACGCCGGTCTGCAGGCGCCCACCACCCTGGTGTCGGGCACCGCCAGCGCGGCGTTTCTGCACCAGGCCATCGGCCTGCTCGCGCACGAGCTTCCCCACGTCACGCTGGTGCAGTTGACCGGCCAGGGCCACCATGTCGCGCCCGAGCCGTTGGCCGAGGTGCTGAAAAGGTAGTGGTGGTCCACCGGCGGGATGCGAGCAGGTCAGCGTTCGCATCCCACCGGTGTCCGTAGGTGTCAGCGCGCGGTTTGGTTCGGGATCCCGCCGCGGAGCAGCTCGTGGGTGGTCGGGGTGTCGGTGGTCAGCCACAGGCGCAACAGGTGGCGCCGCCGGCTCAGTTCGTCGTGGTCGGTGTATTGCTCGCGTGAATGCAGCACCGTGGTGTTGTTGAGGATTTGCACGTCGCCGGGCCGGAAGTCCATTTCGATGTGGAAGGCCGGATCGTTGGCGATGTTCTCGACCAGGCGCAGGGCGGCCAACTGGTCATCGGACAGTCGCGGTGCGCCCGCGTGCTGTTGGGAGTCGCGGATGTACCAGGCGATGAAGAACAGCCGTGGGATGCCGTCGATCTCGGTGATCGGTGCCAGTTCGAAGAATTCGGGTTCACCGGCGGGTTGTTCCCCGTTGCGGCTCCACGGCATGGGTTGATACATCACCTCCACCAGGTGCGGGTCTTGGCGCAGCATCTCGTTGTAGACCGCGTGGGCGCTGACAATCTTCGATTCGCCACCGGTCTTGGCCGGATGTAGACACAGCAGGCCAACGAGATCTGAACCGTCGCTGTGGAAGTCCTGGCGCAGATTTGTCCGGTACTTGCGCACACCTGGGCCGTGCTGGCCGCGCTCATCGCGGATATGGGTGAGCAGGTTGGCGTGGCGATCCTGACCGACGGGCTGGCCCAGCAGGTTTCCCAAACCGAGGTAGGCGTGCTCAATCTGAGCCTCGGCGAGGTCCTCGATCGGGAAGTCGCGCAGCCGGACAAACCCCGCTCCCCGCTGCAGCATGGCCGCCCACCGCGCGGCTGCCGGGGCGAAGTGACGTGCCAGGTCCTGCTGCGATCCGCCGCGCCCGTAGTCGATGAGAGCTTGGCGGTCCGCGGGCGAGAGGTCGATCGACCATGCGTGCTCATCGGGAAAATCCGCGGGCGTCCACACCGACGGCAAATCCACTGGCACTGAAGCGGTCACGGGAGAACTCCTTCTCGAGAGGGGCGAACGATGGGACTGATTGGGTTAGCAGCAGGTCGCCAACACGCCGCGCAAGGCGTCGAGGGCAGCGACATGGGCCCGGTAGTAGACGTTCATCCCGCGTCGCTGCGACAGCGCCAATCCCGCCTTCTTCAACTGGCCGAGATGGTGGCTGACGGTGCCGTCGGACAGATCGACGGCGGTGGCCAGGTCTTGAGTGCACAGCTCACCGTCGCGGGCGGTCAGCAGGATCGATATCAGCCGCAGCCGAGCGGGGTCGGCCAATGCCTTGAGACGCAGCGCGAGCGCGACGGCGACATCCTCATCCATCGGCGCCGCGGAGATCGGGGCGCAACAGATCGGGGACTGACATCGATGACGGGCAACGCCTTGGGCATGCTGCCAACCATAACCAGCTATTTGATATATATCAAATAGTTCAGTTGCGGATTCCCGGCGTCGAGCGCGGTGGCGGCGGTGCTCGCGTTGACGTGCGTGTCGGCGGTGGCTGCGACACTGGGGGCAGCGGCCGCGCCGGTGTGCTGGGTGGGTTGCTCGGATGCGCCGGGGGTCGGCCATCTGCAGGGGCGGTCGACATGGGGGCGGTCGTGGACAGTGCGGTGATCGATGGGACCGATCCGGCAGTCGTGGTGTCGGCGCAGGAGTTGCGGGCCTGGACCGATGCCGAGGTTGAGGCCACGACGTTTCGGTGCTGCGGCTGCACCGTCGAGATGTACCCGAAAGCCCACCGCCCCGACCGACGAGTGCAGGCGCACTTTGCCACCAAACCGCTTCGCCAGCATGTGAATTGCACCCTGGTTGATGAGACCGCCGCTGCCGGTGGCGTGATCGCCGGCGGTTCCCCTGGCCGACTGCCGGTGCTGCGTCCGACCCGGCTGGTCGAATCCGAGGACCGCAAGATCAGCGGGGAACCGGCCGCTAGCTTGTCGCCGAGTGCAGATCGCCGCCGCACCTCGCTAGTGCCGGTATCGGCGACAGGTGACGTACGCCGGAGAACGTCGGACAGCGCGATCGCCCGATCGATCAGGCCATTCGCAGCGGCGTTTCTGGAGATGAGCGCCGAGGAGCGCCGAGGGGCGCCGATCGAGCTTCCGGGCGTCAACGCCGACCGCTACCAATTCGCGTTCAAAGGACTCCCGCGCCGCGACATCGTCCGACTGCCGCATCGGAGGGTGCTTCATGCCCAGCTGCGCTGGACGGGGCAGATCGCCGATGTCGACGGCATCTACCGGGTTGAGCTGTATGCCGGAGAAGGTTACGACCCCGACTTGCGGCGATTCACGCGGCCGTGGACGCTGGTAGTCGATCATCGCGACTGGACGTCGGGGCAGCGCAACCATTTTCGCGATGAGTTCGCCTCGGTGTCGGGTGCGGCACGTGATCATGGCTTGACGCCGTGGGCGTTTGCGCTGGCCGATCAGAATCCCGCAGATCTCACAGAATTGACCCTGACCCGCCGCGCGTATGTCGCGTTCTTACCTGGTCAGTGAGTCGCCGCGGGGCGACCACCGTCACCCCCGGCGCACACCCAACGACTGTGTCAGGTGTCCATCGAGTCGTCGAGTAAGTCGCTGGCCGGCACTCCGAGCACCTCGGCGATGTCGTAGAGCCGCTCAAACAACAGCCCGCGCTTGCCGTGCTCGACGTGGATGAGCACATTGCGCGTGACGCCTGACTCGAGGGCGAGCGCTTCCTGGGTTAATCCTCGTTCGAGCCGCAAGCTGCGGATACGACGTCCCACAGCGCGGCGGCGCTGCGCCCATAGGGCGGCTCGTTCTGGGTCTGTCTGGCTGGGTCGGGTCGGCACGCCACCCAGTAGTCAGTTCAGCAACACGAGAGTCTGCCCTACTAGTAGTACATTGGGGTGGCGGGGTCTCAGGAGTGGCTTTTCCGAAGCGCCGGTGCGAGGAGGACCTAGGCCCGGCCGCGCAGGAGGCGGGTGACCGCCAACCAGACGCCCTCCAGTGCCCTCCTGAGACTCCGCCCCGCTACTCAGGTCCGTGCGTCAGACACTGGCACTCTCGCCTGGGAGCGCAGGCGCGCGAGCACAAAACCACGAGACCGGTTGTTGCCGAATATGTTCGACCCTCAGAGCGCGGCTGCCGCTAGGTGATGCTGTCGACTGCTGCTGAGACCTTGGATTGAAAGTCGGGCGGCAGCGGGATGTAGCCGCTCTTGTTGAGCCCGGTCTGGCCGGCGGTGATGGTGGAGTGCAGGAATGCCTTGACGGCCTTGCCTACCTCGGGGTCGGGGTACTTCGAGCAGACGATTTCATAGCTGGCCAGCACGATTGGGTAGGCGCCTTTTTCGGTGGGGAGATAGATCGGTTTCAGGTCCAAGACGATGTCGTTGCCCTGGCCGGTGATACCGACCGAGGAGATGGTTTTGCCGACCCAGTCCGAGCCGATGTGCACGATGCCGGCAGAGGTCCGGATGTCGGCGGCGGCCAGTCCCTTCTCAATGGCATAGGACCATTCGTTGTAGCTGATGGCACCCTCGGTGTTTTTCACGACGTCCGAGGTGCCCTGATTGCCGGCGGCACCCTGACCTGTGCCGCCCTGGAATGTCTTTCCGGCGCCGTGGGTCCACGCACCTTCGGAGGCAGCCTGCAGATACTGCTGGAAGTTGTCGGTGGTGCCGGATGAGTCGCTGCGATAGACGACATGGATGTCGAGGGCGGGCATTTTTCCGTTGAGTGCCACGATCGCCGGGTCGTCCCATCGGGTGATGGCGCCGGTGAAGATCTTGGCGATCGTGGGTGCGTCGAGGGTCAGCACGTCGACCTCGCTGAGGTTGAACGTGATGGCCAGGGGGCCGAAAGCGGCAGGCAGGTTCCAGGCGTCCGAGCCGCCGCAGCGTTGCTTGGCAGCCGCGTATTCCTGACCTTGTAGCGCAGTGTCTGATCCGCCGAAGTCAGTTTTGCCGCTGAGGAATTCTTCGACGCCGGCTCCTGAGCCGTTGGCGGTGTAGGTGACCGTTTTGCCCGGACAGGCATCCTCGTGGGTCTTGATGAATCGGGTCATGGCGTTGGCCTGGGCGGTGGATCCGCTCGCGGTGAGGGTCGGTTTGCCCCCGCAGTCCACCGTGGCGTTCTTGGCGTAGGGCTGCACGGGTCCGGTGGTGGCGCATCCCGCCAGAAGGAGTGCCCCGCCAACGGCCAGGCCTGCCGCTGCGCGGTATCGGCGAAGTGTCATGTCGACTGTGTCCTTTGCGTTCGTCTGGATAGGGGTGGATACGTGTTTGCCTGGGCAGTCAGCCGCACATCGCTGCGGGTTGACCAAGCAGGTGGGAAACGGTGTGCGCCGACAACGGCGCGGCCACGGTGCAGTGCCGCGGCGTCGATTCGGGCCGCACCATTCGCCTGCGGCCCGTCTGCATATCGCTCAGCCATGATTGCCTCAATGATGATTGAGTGATCTTGTGATGGGCAAGTGCCGTAACGGGATTCGCCGGGTGATGTCACCGAGCATTCATCTCCCGGGTGGTGGGAGTTCATGCATTGCCGGCCGACGGGGCTGGCGCTGCGATGTGTGCACGATCGTGTCCGTCCGAGTCCAGCGCGCACCGCGGGTCACAGTCTCGAGGAAGCCCAGAGGACAACACGAGTCGGTCGAGCAGCGATAGAGCCGCCGGGTAGGTCGAGCTCCGGCTTGACGGCCTGCCATCACTCAATGACCATTGAGCCAATGGATGGTCAGCCCGATCTCGTCGACGCGTCGCGGCGCGCCGAGATTCACGCCGCCCTGGCCGATCCATACCGGGTGGCAATCGTTGATCAGTTGTTGATCGCCGACGCATCACCCTCAGAGTTGCAGGCTCAGCTGTCGGTGCCGTCGAACCTGATGGCCCATCACCTGCGCGTCTTGACCGAGGCCGGCCTGATCGGGCGGACCCGATCCGAAGCTGACCGACGCCGCACCTATTTGCATCTGCAGCGTGAGGCGCTCGAGCAGTTGGTGCCCGCGGCGGTACGTCACGCGCGCCGGGTGGTGTTCGTGTGTACGCAGAATTCGGCTCGAAGCCAACTCGCGGCGGCCATCTGGAATCGGCGCAGTCCGGTGTTGGCCACGTCGGCGGGCACGCACCCGGTGGACCGTATTCATCCGGCCGCGCTGGCCGCCGCGCGGCAACGGCGGGTTCCGATGTCGACGCGGCCACCGCGTCATCTCAACGAGGTGTTGGCTTCTGGCGATCTGGTGATCGCGGTCTGTGACAGCGCCCATGAGGAACTCGCACCGGACCCCGAACGGATCCACTGGTCGATTCCTGACCCGGTGCACAGCACCAACCCGGACGCGTTCGAGAACACCGTGGACGTCCTCACCGGCCGCATCGATCACCTCGCGCCCTACGTGCAGGCAAGCTGACAGCCGGCGGCCAAGCCTCCCGGTCGCCGAGCGGTCAGTGCAGCTCAATCGCCGGACTGGGCTTGAACGTCAGTCGTCCAGGTCGAGTTCGGCAACCGCAGACTTGGCGGTGCGGCCGACACCAAGGATTGTGGCCGATCCCGGTCCGGTCCAATCGCCATAGCCGAGCAAGTGCAAGCGCGGTTCTGCCAGGGCGCGGGTGCCGGCGGTCGGCACGGTACCGTCCTGGCCGCGCAGCCGTAGCGGCCGAAGGTGGGACAGGGCGGGGCGAAATCCTGTCGCCCACAACACCACATCAGCGTGGTGGACTCGCTCACCCCAGGCCACACCGTCAGGTGTCAGACGGTCGAACATAGACACCGGTGTGAGATCGCCGCGATCGCGCGCGGCCAGGACTTCGGGGACCATCACGATGTCACCGAGTGCGGCGACCCCACCGGGATCGGGCTTCCCCGCGGCCAGGGCGATAGCCCGACGGGACGCGGCCTCGAACAGGGCTCGGCCGTCCACACCGTCGGGCAGGAATCTCGGCGGTCGCAGCGTGGCCCATATCGTGCTGGCGGCCACCGGGGAGATCTCAGCGACCAGCTGGGCCGCGGAATTGCCACCACCGACCACGACGACATCGGCGCCGGCGAACTCCGCTGGCGTGCGGTAGTCGACAGTGTGTAGTTGTCGTCCCTTGAAGGTCCGCATGCCGGGGTACACGGGCCAGAACGGCTGTTGCCAAGTTCCGGTGGCGCTGATGACCCGGCGTGCCCGCCAGGTGCGAGTCTCCGCTTCGACCCGCAGTTCGGCGCCGTCGCGGCGTATCGCGCTCACCCGCACCGGCCGCTCGATCGGCAGGTCATAGCGGGCCTCGTAGGCGGTGAGGTAGTCCACGACATGGCTTGCCGGCGGAAACCCGTTCTTCCACGGCGGCATCGGCCACCCGGGTAGCGAGGCGTACTGGGCCGGGGAAAACAGCCGCAGTGATGGCCAGGTGTGGGGCCATGCGCCTCCGGGTGCGGGTTGGTCGTCGAGGATCACGAAGTGGTGGCCGGCCCGACGCAGGTAGTACCCAGCGGCCAGCCCTGCCTGCCCGCCGCCGACCACAACGACATCCACACTCGTTGCCATGGGGATCAGGGGGCGCTGTGTTTCGAGGTCAGTTCGGCGATCAATGCCTCGACATGGGATTTGATCTCGTCGCGGATCAGGCGAACTGAGTCCAGCCCCTGACCGGCGGGGTCTTCCAAAACCCAGTCGCGGTAGCTCTTGCCGGGAAAGACCGGGCAGGCATCGCCGCAGCCCATCGAGATCACGACGTCGGAGGCCTGCACCGCGTCCACGGTGAGGATCTTGGGGCTCTGTGCGGAAATATCGATACCGACCTCTGCCATCGCCTCCACCGCGGCCGGGTTGACCTGGTCGGCGGGCGCGGAACCGGCGGAGCGGACCTCGATGCGGTCTCCGGCCATCGCTGCGAGGAAACCGGCAGCCATCTGGGATCGGCCGGCGTTGTGGACGCAGACGAACAGCACGCTGGGGGTGGTTGGCATGGGCAATCCTGTTCAGATCAAGGGACGAAAGGTAGTGGCCGCCAGGGGCCTAGCAACAGGTCGTCAGCGTTGACCTCAACGCATCCAACGATTTCGCGTTCGCTTCGTAGAACACATTCATTCCTCGCCGCTGCGCGGTGACCATCCCCGCTTTACGCAGCTGGCCGAGGTGGTGGCTCGTCGTCGATTCGGCGAGCCCGACCGCGGTGGCCAGATCGCATGTGCACACCTGGCCCTGCGCGTCGGTCAACAGAATCGACATCAGTTTGATCCGCACAGGATCAGCTAATGCTTTGAGCCGCAACGCGATCTGCAGCGCCGCGTCGTCATCCAGCGGTGCCGCCGAGACGGGTGCGCAGCAGATCGGTTCGGTGAGATCGATGACCGGCAACGACTTGGGCATAGGTTTCACCCTAACTCGGATATCGACTTATGCCGAAAAGGTCGGTGTGGCCTGAACTCAGGGCCGCGGCGATGACCAATCATCCGGGCAAGGGCCGCAGTCCACGCTGATGGTCGCGGCTCCACGTTTGGGTGGCTATTTGTGTTGCGTCCCAAGGTGATCCCAGCGGCGGAGTGTAGGACAGGTCGAGGTTGCTGAACTGCGGGATGGTCATGTGGTGGTAGAGGGCAGTGGCGTAGGTGTCGACGCGTTTGGCGATTTCGGCGCCACGATGCCCGACGAGCTGGGCGCCGAGCAGCAGCCCGCTGGATTGGTCGCCGGTGATACGGATATGGATCGGGGTGGCGCCGGGGTAGTAGGCCTTGTGATCATCGGGGGCCGATGCGGTGGTGACCGGCGCCCAGCCGCGCTCTGCGGCGATGGCTTCGTGCTCGCGCAGCCCGGTGCGGGCAGCGACGAGGTCAAACACCTTGACGACCTGGGTGCCCAGGCTCCCGGCGAACCGCGTGTCACCACCGATGGCGTTCTCCCCGGCGACGCGGCCTTGCTTGTGGGCGGTGGTGCCCAGCGGTAGCCACGTTGAGCCGAGCAGGCGGTGGTGGGTATGTGCGCAGTCGCCGGCGGCGTAGATGTCGGGCAGGTTGGTGCGCATCGCGTCGTCGACGACGATCGCGCCTTTGACTCCGAGTTCGGCGCCGGCGTCGGCCGCGAGTTCGGTATCGGGTCGCACGCCGACAACGACCAGCACGAAATCGACGGTGCGGGTGATGGTTTCCCCGTCGCGGGCGGCGTTCACCGTCAATGCCCCGGTGTCGGTCTTGGCGATGGCGTTGACGGTGGTCGCGGTGAGGACCTCAACACCGTGGCGCTGCAGTTCGGTGTGGACCAGGGCGCCAAGCTCAGGATCGACGGTGGGCAGCACTTCGGGTAGGGCTTCGATCTGGGTGACTTCGATGCCGCGCAGGGTGAGGGCTTCGGCCATTTCCAGGCCGATGTAGCCGGCACCGATGATGATCGCGGTTTTCGGATCCCGCTGCTGCAGGGAGTCCATCACGGCGAAGGTGTCGCCCATGGAATGCAGCAGGTGGACCCCGTCGGCGGAGCCGAGGGCGTGTGGGCCGGTGAGGCCGGTGATGGGTGGATGTACAGATTCGGCGCCGGTGCCCACGATCAGGGCGTCGTAGCCGAGTTGCTGGGGGTTGCCGGTGGGATCGAGGACATCGAGGGTGTGCTCGGTGATGTTGATCTTGGTGGCGGTGGTGTCGGTGAGGACCCGCATTCCGGTGGCTGCAAGGTCTTCTGCGGTGCGGTGGGCGAGATGGGTCCAGTGTGCGACCTCGCCGGACACGTAATAGGGGATGCCGCAGATGGAGAAGTTGGGATAGGCGTCGGCGACCACCACGGTGACCTCGGTGGTGGGGTCGAGTTCGCGGATCCGCAGTGCCGCTGAGATTCCGGCGTCGCTGCCGCCGACGGCAACAATGTGTTGGGGCATGGCTCATCGCTCCTGGGGGACGGGATGTGCTCGGGGTGGACGAGTGCTGCAGACGACACCCGCCGTTGGGTGCGGTGTAGCTGGGCGGCCGTGGCCGCGGTGCACGTGCGCTTCTAGAGCTGGCTCGGGCTCGTCAGTCGGGACGCGAGATCGGTTACCCGGGAGGCGATATCGTCGCGGACCAATCGCATCCGCTCGATGCCCTCGATGCCGCGTTCGGAGGGTTCGTCGGTGTCCCAGTTCTCGAAGCGCGTTCCCGGCACCGGGTCGACTTTGGCTTCGCGCCCCAAGGTGACCACGAGATCGACGTTTGTGACGAGGTCGGGGTCGATCAGTTTGGGTGTCTCCCCGGTGATGTCGACACCGACCTCGCCGAGCGCTTCGGCTGACAGCGCGTTGATGGTGTCGCCGGGCTTGGTGCCGGCCGAATACACGTCGACATCCTCGCCGGCGAGCTGGCGCATCAGCCCGGCCGCCATCTGTGACTTGCCGCCGTTCTTCACGCACACGAACAGCACTGCCGGCTTGACCTTTTCACTCATGGGTCACGGCTCCCGTGCGGTGATCGGTGCCGGGGCGGCGGCAGTGCCGGTGCCGCCGCCGAATCGACCGCGCAACGCCAGCGAGACATAGACCAGGGCGACCAGGACAGGCACCTCGATGAGCGGGCCGACGACGCCAGCCAGGGCTTGGCCGGAGGTGGCGCCGTAGGTCGCGATGGCCACGGCGATGGCGAGCTCAAAGTTATTGCCGGCGGCGGTGAACGCCAGTGTGGTGGTGCGCTCATAACCCAACCCGAGCACCGAGCCGAGCAGGTAGCCCCCACCCCACATGATCGCGAAGTACGCCAACAGGGGCAGCGCGATGCGGGCGACGTCCCACGGCCGGTTGGTGATCTGCTCCCCTTGCAGCGCGAACAGGATCACGATGGTGAACAGCAGTCCGTAGAGCGCCCACGGCCCGATCCGCGGCAGGAACTTCGACTCGTACCAGTCACGACCCTTGACTTTCTCGCCGAGGCGACGCGAGAGGTAGCCGGCCACCAGCGGGATGCCCAGGAAGATCAGCACCGATTTCGCGATCTGCCATGGCGAGGTGTCGATGGTGGTTTGTTCCAGGCCGAGCCAGCCCGGCAGCACCGACAGGTAGAACCAGCCCAACACGGCGAACATGACGACCTGGAAGACCGAGTTCAGCGCGACCAGCACCGCGGCGGCCTCACGGTCACCGCAGGCCAGGTCGTTCCAGATGATGACCATGGCGATACACCGCGCCAGCCCGACGATGATCAACCCGGTGCGGTACTCGGGCAGGTCGGGCAACATCAGCCAGGCCAACGCGAACATCAAGGCCGGCCCGAACACCCAGTTCAACAGCAGCGAAGACAGCAGCAGTTTGCGGTCGCCGGTGACGGTGTCGAGGCGGTCATAGCGCACCTTGGCCAGCACCGGATACATCATGATCAGCAGACCCAGCGCAATCGGCAGTGAAATCCCGTCGATCTGGACCTTTTCCAGCGCGGTGTTCAATCCAGGGATCCAGCGCCCCAGCAGCAGGCCGGCGACCATGGCGGCACCGATCCACAACGGCAGGAACCGGTCGAGGGTGGACAGCTTGCCGACAACCGGCGTTGCCGACGACGAAGTGGTGGTCTCGGTCATGCCGGCACCCCCACCGTCTCGACGGTGGCGCCGAGCAGCACCGACAGGCTGGCCAGCGCTTCGGGCACCACCGTGTAGTACACCCAGGATGCGCGGCGCTCCGAGGTCAGCAGTCCCGCGTCGCGCAGCACTTTGAGGTGATGGCTCACCGTGGGTTGGGAGACCTCGACTCCGGCCGAGATGTCGCAGACGCAGGCCTCACCGCCAGCGCGGCTGGCGATCGCCGAGAACAGCTGCAGCCGGACCGGGTCGGCCAGCGCCTTGAGCTTGACCGCCATGTCCGCGGCGGCCACCGCAGAGATCGGTTCACGCAGCAGCGCCCCGGGAGGGCAACACAGCGCCTCGGACGACTGATCAAACTGATTCGACATACATCAATATTGACAGTTATCGATACCATCTGGCAAGTGAACACTCTCCCAACGCCGTGGGCGCGGTTGAGCCGGGCGCCTTGAGGGCTGCGATTCGATAGCGGCGTTTTGTCGGTGGCCGTGGTTACGGTGGATGGCTATGGCGACACCTCCAGCGCAGGCGATGTGCAGTGAGTGCAACCAGTCGGCCCGCGTGGCTACGGCCAATCCGATCTGGTCTCATGGCCTCGATGAGCCGTCGACGTGGATCGTTGAGGTCGACTGTGCACGCTGCGGCCTCCAACACGGCTGGCTTCCTCGGCGCTGACGGCGATGGCTCCCGATCCCCTTTTTGATGACGGTCCGCGTCACGACGGTCCCGCGCTCTACACCGAACCTCATTTCGCGTTCCTGAACCGGGCCAGTGACCCGATGTGGGCGCAGGTACGTGACGTGATCGAACAGTGGTATGCCGACTACCCCGACCCCGACGGCGATCTGCGCGCCAGATTTCGTGATGTCAGCATCCGGCAGCACGCTCCGGCATGGTGGGAGCTGTACATCTACACGTTGTTTCGCCGGCTCGGATATGCGCCGACGGTTCACCCCGAGATTCCCGGCACCACCCGCCACCCCGACCTGCTGCTCACCAAGGACGGTTCCCGGGTGTACGTCGAATGTGTGGTGCTGTTTGAGGACGGGAGCCGGCAGTCAACAGACAGCGAATCCTGGGTCAAGGACTGCATCGACGCCGCCAAGAACCCTGACTTCGTCGTCGGGGTTCGGTTCGAGCACTTCGGGAAACTGCGGCCGAAACAGAGCCACGTCACACGCCACATCGAGGATTGGTTGGCAACGCTGGATTATGACTCCGTGTCGGCGGCCAGCCGGGCAGGCGAATCACACTACCCATCAAAGAACTTCGAGTTCGCTGATTCGCGGGTAAGACTCACTGCAATACCCATGCACCCCGACAGGCGGGGCAATGACGTTGGCCGCATCGGCTTCGGCCCGGCGAATGGCGCCTTTGCGGTGCAAAGCGTTGGCGAGATTCGAGACATCTTGAAGGGCAAGGCTAAACAGTGCCGGGCGGTCGATGCGCCGCTGATCGTCGCGATTCTCAACTGGTCGATGTTCGCCCGGCTCAACGAAGTCAACCGGGCCCTGTTTGGGTCCGCCGTCGTGCAATCTGGCAGGGACACCGCCCAGCTGGTTCAAGGTACAGACGGCTATTGGCACCCCGGGCCGCCGCCGCGCGGAAGTGTCGTCTCGGCCGTGTTGTTCGGTGAAAGCGTCAGTCATTCACGCGTTGCGGCTGGGCTGCCGAGGCTGTGGCGCAACCCATGGGCACAGCGCCCCCTACAAGATGATCTCCCGTTCGAGGCGCACGCTGCTGACCCCGACACTAGTGAAGGGGTCGTGACCGCGCACGAGACTATCTCGGCATCAACAGTTTTCGGATTGTCGGCACGGTGGCCTCACGCCTAGGGCACGATCCTGGCGGAGACACATCCGACTGCGCCCAGCACGGCGGTTATCTGGTGCCGTCATCGTTTCCGCGGTGGCGGGATGCAGCTTGTGAGCCGGGTCGCCTACGCGTCGAGATGTTGGTGATGGGCTTCTGGCTTTGAGCACTGTCTCGTTCGAGCGTCAGCACATTGATCACTGTGGCGTACAGCTGCAGTCTCTGCTCTAGCTCTGCACAGTGTGCGAGGAGTTTTGCGTGGTCTTCCTTGAGCTTTTGATAGTCGCTGAGGCGGCGCGCGAATGCGGCAGGGGCGCCGTCGGCGTTGCGCACCTTGGCCTGGAAGAGCTCTTTGAGGTCGACATGTTGGTGGGTCAGATGCCAGCGCGGGAGGTCGGCTTCCACGGCGAGCTGTGACACCGACAGTCGGCCGGTGGACCGTAGCGGCTGACCGGCGAGCAGCCTGTCCATCGCGGCGAGGATCTGGGCGCGGATCGGGTCGTTGTGGGCGGCACCGGTTGTCATTGGTGTCGCTCCAGGATTTTGTCGAGACGTTGAAGTTCGCGTTGCTCTCGTTGATGTCTTATCGGAGGGGCCAGCGGATCGCTGACGATCTCGTGGAGCTGGTTGCGGTGTTGTTGGACGGCTTCGATGTCGCGGTCGGTGTGTGCGATGCAACGGCATGTGGGACGGCAGTCGCCGATGTCGGGGGTGAGCATCGGATCGTCTATGCTCCCGCGCAGTTGGCACGCAGCCTCCTGCGCCTTGAACACGCACGTCATCCCGTCACCGTGATAGATCTGCAGCAGCGTGTTGCCGAGCAGGTCGCGTGCTTGTCGGGGGCTGGTGAGCACATGGCCGGCGAAGGTGCGTTCGGCGGCACGGACTCGCTGGCGGTACTCGTCTGCAGCGGGCCCAGAGACGCGTTCGCCGTCTTCGAGTGCTTGATGGTCGATGGCCATCTCTTCCAGACGCGCGAGGAAGTCTTCGTAGGCGTACTCGTCGGGAAAGCCCGAGCTGTAGTCACCGGCGTATCCCTGGATCAGTCGTGTGTGCACGTGCCCGTACTGCATTGCTCCGGCGACCAGGCCGCGGGGCCGGCGCCGAATGAACCAGGCCAGTGTTCGCCGAAACCGTGAGAGCGTGATCTGCCGGGGGTCCAGAGGGATGCCCGGGCGGTCGTTCTGCGTGCAGTAGTCGTTGACCCAGTCGATGAATTCGGAAATAGTGCCGACGGCTCGCGTGCTCGTCCGAGCCTGACCGATGCGGGCGAAGTTTGTTGCTTCCTTGTAGGGCTGGATTCTGGACGGGAACAGCAGGGGGTGGGCGTGGAGGCGCTCCATAACAGCTACCGCGTCGGCGACGGGCTTGACCACCACCCACGGATCCCGGCGTTGTTGTCCCTCGGGGAGTTTGTTTCCGTCGACGTCGACGACGTTCTTGAACACCAGTCCCGACATCAGCCACATATCGGCTGCTTCGTCGCGTTCGATGCATCCCCGCCGCAGATTGAGGACTTCGCCGGCTCGCGCACCGGAGAGGTAAGCGATGACGATCATCGCGGCAGCGCTGAGATGGTTGGCCAATGTCCGCGCCTCCTCGTAGGCGATGGGACGGTGCCGCCAGGGATGTCCGTCGAGGCGGGCGGTGATCGCGGTGTCCAGATAGGCCGCGTCAGCAATCGGCAGGCCTGATCGCGCAATCAACTGGCCCGCGGGGTAGCGCAGTGTTTTCTGGTTGACCACCATCTCCAGCTGCCTCTCGAGATGCTGCGTGTCGAGGTGCACCATCCCGGCGGAGTCGACCTTGCCGGGTAGCGCTCCGCCAGTTTCGCGCAGGTGTGCGAGGTAAGCCACCACTTTGCGTTCTGCCTCGCCACGTACTGCACGGTCGACAGATCCGCCGTTGCGGTTGCGTCGCGCTTGTGGCGAAAGGTCTTTGAGCCGCAGATGTTCGTCGTGCGCCTCAATGATGTCGGTTGAGAATTCCTCGACGAATCGCAGCGCCCAGTGCAATAGAGACTGCATAGTGGCTTCTTGGATGCGCGGGGTCTTGTTTTCCCTGCGCGACAGAGACTTTCCCAAAAGCTCATGCAAGGGGTCGTCGTTCCACGGCGGAGCAAGGGGAAGCCTCATTGATTCTGGCAATATCGAGCGATAACTCCACAGTCGGCGTATCTCAAGTGCGCGTCGGTGTTTGGTGTCGAGTGGGGTTTCGGAGTCCGCAAGGTGAGTCAGGTAGTGGTCTAGGACCTCGTCATCAACCTCGCAGAAAGACGCGATGCTTCGTTGGTTCAACCACACGGTGAAGGCTTTGAAGTAGGCCCAAGCTCCCACCACCGTCCCGATCGCTGCTTTACTGACTGCTCGTTGGTGGAACGGCGCGGGAGCATCGTGATTGATCAGCTGCCAGAAGTAGTGTTTGGACGCTTCCCGCAGCGGAGCAGGTACAGCTGCGAAGTTCAACGTGAGCGTGTAGAGGTGTTCTTCGAAAACTGCCTCAGTCAAGCTCCATCGGTCGTCACCGAAGCGACTCAGTGCAGCGACCTCTGTCCCAGGGACGAGTTCGCGGTTGGTCAGGACCAACGTCTGATCGTCGGGCCAGTACACGTTGTCGGGGAGTGGGCTTCCCCACTCGACCGACCGACGAGGCGCGGTCATCGAATATCCATCTCTCGGTTGATGAATCGATCTACCATCGCCTGTTGCTGAGGGGTGGCGTTCTCGCGTGCTTCATCAACATCGACGGCGTCGTGGCGGCTGACCAGATCGGATAGTTGGGTGTGAGCACGTGCAAATCGCTCCGTCCAGACCAGCGGAGTCATTTCCGCCCTGCGGGCTTGTAGGCGGTCGAGGACAAGGGTTTGGACAGGCAGATGGTGTGGCAACGCTCTGGCGCACGGGCATTCCAGGCACATCATGAATGACGCGCGGCACGGTTGCCCCGGTGTCCCGAATGGGCTGTTGTCGTTATCGATGCAGGCGTTCATCACCGTGTCGAGTTCACCTGCGAGCATTCGTTTGAAGACTGCGGGCTCTATCCCATGCTTTGCGGCCAGCGCGGCAGCATCAGATTGCGCGATCTCGTCGCGACTAAAGGCTTCCATGACACTGCGACTGCGCGCCTTGTCGACTTCTTCAGCCAGTGCGGCTGCGACGACTTGTCGATACTGGCCGAGGTTGCCGCGGTCCCGGCTGAGATAGTCCTTTACCAACGTGGTTTCGGTGTGAGCAATTGGCTTCTGGTGCAGAGTGACATAGGTGAGACGGATTAGGTCCAAGTTCACCGACAGATATCCGTGGTCGTTGGCAACGGACGTGTCAGGCTGGATATTGTGACGCGCCGACCAGTTACGGAAGTGATCATTACTGGCAAGCGCTCGAATGCCGCGGCCGGTTGACCCACTGGCGTGATAGCCAGTCAGAAGGTGCTCAGTACCAATCAATTCGCGTGAGCGAGATGTCAAATCAATCAACAGTGCATACAGGCCGAACGGGGTGTGCAATTCGTCGCGGGCTGTCGGCGAAGCCAACGTTGACGGGGTCGTGATCCAGTCAGGGATCTCGGTCAACGCCAGATTCATGTAGGCCCGCGAACCTCGACGCGGTTTGTGGGTATCGAGGATCGCGATGGACTTCTCTCCGTCGATGTGTCCGTCAGGGCGATGATGCGACGTGGTTAGGCCAAGAATGACACTGCGGTTCTGCCCCGTCATGATTCCCAGCAAGAGTGCTGCGGCCGCGAGTTCGATGCAAGTCAGATGCAGCCAACCCACGATCTCGGCATTCGAGCCAAACCCCGAGTCCTGCACCCAAGCCTTGCGCGAAAATGTCCCGTTACGAGTAGGACGAGAGTAACGGGGCACGTCCGCGTGCTGGTCGACGAACTCAAGTAACTCAAGACGACGGTCGGGATCGACGAGCTTGCCTGCTCTGAACTGCCGCAGCATCTCACGGTTCTTGCGGATTCTTGCCGCCGCGACGCGCAGATCCGACCGTGCAAGGCGAGCGATCTGAGTGAACTCCGCGCGACTGTAGCTCGTCTTCTCGCTTGACTTCGGATTCCTCTGAGCGACGTGGCAGGCTGTGGCCGAGATCGCGGAAGTTACTTCATTGTTGTTGCGTAGCAATGAAGTTAGCTCGGATACTTCTCGTTGCGCCGATACAGTTGCCGCGCGGCGATGATCGCGGAAACCATCAATGTGAACATCGGTGAGCTCCGCCATCGTAATCGGTGGCGTTGCGAGTCCGCCGAGGTAATCCGCGAAATGCCGAATGACGCGGAACGAGTGTTTAAATCCCGCCATCCTGGTCAGAGTGCCGCCCGGAGCCGTGCGCCGCGCAAAGCTTCTCGCCAATCCTCGTTGAACTTCTGGTGCGACGGGGAGCTGAGAGAAATCGAAATCATTTGCGGCGCTACCGTCTTGGTCAAAGCACCGCACCGTAAGTCGGTCCCGCTGCAGTCCATGTGATGTCAGTCCTTGGGTGGGCAGCGCAGCGCGTCGACCTCGGCGGCTCACCAGCTAGTTCCAACCGGGTCGCTGACGACATTGGGGTGCAGGCGAAATACCTGGCTGAGGAACTCCTTCACCGGAAAGCCGTCGGCGTGGGCCAGCAGAATCTCGACGTCAAGATTCCGGAAAGGTTCCAAGTAGACATTTTTCGTCGTCTCGACGCGGGCGTGGCCGAGCATGGTTTGAACGAAATGCCACGTGTCTCCGAATTGAGTACGGAAGTCGTTTGTGCCGCCCTCCCCGAGGGAGCCCAGTCGGGCTGCGTACACCAGCTTGCCGATCGAAAACCATTTCAGAGCAAATGAGTGCCGATGCATGTGCGGCGTGCACCTGAAGTTGGGTAACCCAAGCGCAGCGATCCGCCGATTGGCATTATCAAACGTGTGGTGCCATCCATGGGGATCTCGGGGCAGCCCATCCTCATTTAGCCACAAGGCCAAGGGTTCCAGATCGCTACCGGTGCGCATGAACAGTCGCCGCCGATATTCTGGATCAATGAGGTTCCATTGTCGCTGAACCTCCTGGCCGTCGTCCGCGACAAGGATCACGTCGCCCCCACGTCTTGCCGGTTGTGCGATCTGGCGCGCTGCGACGGCGTCATAGCGATGCTCGGCCTGCGCGTCACGAACAGCACGCGCACGAGGGCCTTCTATGTAGGCGCGGACCGCGCGCAGCACATCAACGGGCATCCAATAGGTATGTCCGTACCCACCCTTGGCGCATTTGTCAGCCAACCGGCACGTATAGAACGATTTTCCCAGCTCCAGCGTCGGCAACTCCGGCAACACCACCGAGCCCCACTCGGTCAGTCGCAGTCCTGTCCCATACAGGCCGTCGACAAACGCGCTGTCTCGCTGTTCATTTCGACCTCGCCACGATTTGTCTCGTCCGCCGTCCAGGGTTCGGCCACGCAGGCCCACGTCGCGCCACCTCACGATCGCGGCGGGATCTAGCCACTTCCGCCACCTCCGGGTAGCGAGATGAGGCCCATCGATAGAACTTCTTACAGGCGGCGATGTCCTTGGAAAAAGTCGACGTACCAACTCTTTCCGGATTCGTCGGGTCAGTCAGACGCCAGAACTGAAACTCCTCGACATCATCGACAGATGCCGTGAACCACTCGTGCCCGCGGATCTCTAGGAAGTTCAGCCACAATGCCAGACAGCCGGCATAGTCGCGATTGCTCGTCTTCGCGAGATTCCGCATCCGAGCCGAACCAAGGAAGTCGTTCACCCGAGTATCTGGAAATCCATTCGGGCCCAACAAGAACCGCTGCCCATCTCGGCCCCCGACGGCCTTGATCAACTCCGGCAGCGACTCTGATCTATCCGCCAGCACCGATGACAAGTCAGCGACCGGCAGGTCAAATCTGTATCGATGAACCTGCCATCGCGCATCACCCATGATCGGCTCCATTCTCAATGGACCCGATCAGTCAATCACAACAGTTCAGTCGGCTATAGAACCAACGATGCCGTCGGGATCACGATGCGGACGATGGTCTTCCATTTCGGCACGCCCAGCGC
>JBIQHU010000249.1:0-3723 GCA_044508395.1 Mycobacterium sp.
AACCACCCGGGCATCGCCGGTGTGTACGACTACGGCGAGACCGACATGGACGGTGAGGGCCGCACCGCCTACCTGGTGATGGAACTCGTCAACGGCGAACCGCTGAACTCCGTGCTCAAGCGCACCGGCCGGTTGTCGCTGCGCCACGCGCTCGACATGCTCGAGCAGACGGGCCGTGCCCTGCAGGTCGCGCACTCCGCAGGCCTGGTGCACCGCGACGTCAAACCGGGCAACATCCTCATCACGCCGACCGGCCAGGTGAAGCTGACCGACTTCGGCATCGCCAAGGCGGTGGACGCCGCTCCGGTGACCCAGACCGGCATGGTGATGGGCACCGCCCAGTACATCGCGCCCGAGCAGGCGCTCGGTCATGACGCGACGGCCGCCAGCGACGTGTACTCGCTGGGAGTTGTTGGCTACGAATCTGTTTCGGGCAAGCGGCCCTTCACCGGTGACGGCGCGCTGACGGTGGCGATGAAGCACATAAAGGAGACGCCGCCACCCTTGCCCGCCGATCTGCCGCCCAACGTGCGCGAGTTGATCGAGATCACTCTGGTCAAGAACCCGGGGATGCGCTACCAGTCGGGCGGTCTGTTCGCCGACGCGGTCGCCGCCGTGCGTTCGGGCCGGCGCCCGCCGAGACCCAACCAGGCACCGTCGCTTGGGCGCGCCACACCGGCGGCGGTCCCGTCGGCAGCCCAGGCGCGTGCCGCCGCGGATCTGACCGGACGCGCCCCGGCGGCGGCCACCCGGCCTCGCCCGGCCACCGGAAGCCATCGCACTCCCCCTCCCCCGGCACGCGGCACGTTCTCGTCGGGCCAGCGGGCGCTGCTGTGGGCCGCCGGCGTGCTCGGTGCCCTGGCGATCGTCATCGCGATCCTCATCGTGCTCAATGCGCAGGATCGTAAAGAGCAGGAGCAGACGCCACCGCCGACGATCACCAACACGATCACCGAGACCACCCCGTTCTCGCCGACTGCGATGCCGGATTGGACCGGACGGGGGGCTATCCGTCATGGTGGAGCAGAATTCGGGGTATCCCGACACAATGCGATGGCGGCCCCGGCAACGGTGCAGGTGACGCTCTCGCCCACGGAGTGGCGGGGCCGCCCCTCAGCTCCAGAACAGACATCACGATGACCACCCCGCAACACCTGTCCGACCGGTACGAACTCGGCGAGATCCTCGGCTTCGGCGGTATGTCCGAGGTCCATTTGGCGCGCGATCAGCGGTTGCACCGCGACGTGGCCGTCAAGGTGCTGCGCGCGGATCTGGCCCGCGACCCGAGTTTCTACCTGCGGTTCCGCCGGGAAGCCCAGAACGCCGCGGCCCTGAACCATCCCGCCATCGTCGCCGTCTACGACACCGGTGAGGCCGAGACGCCCAACGGGCCGCTCCCCTACATCGTGATGGAGTACGTCGACGGCGTCACCCTGCGCGACATCGTGCACAACGACGGGCCGATGGAACCGCGCCGCGCCATCGAGGTCATCGCCGACGCGTGCCAGGCGCTGAACTTCAGCCACCAGCACGGGATCATCCACCGCGACGTCAAACCGGCCAACATCATGATCAGCGAGACCGGCGCGGTGAAGGTGATGGACTTCGGCATCGCGCGGGCGCTGGCCGACGCCAACAGCGTCACTCAGACCGCTGCGGTGATCGGCACCGCGCAGTACCTGTCGCCCGAGCAAGCGCGTGGCGAGAAAGTCGACGCGCGTTCGGATGTGTACTCGCTCGGTTGCGTACTGTACGAAATCCTCACTGGCGAGCCACCTTTCGTCGGTGATTCGCCCGTAGCAGTGGCGTACCAACACGTCCGCGAAGATCCGGAACCCCCATCACGGCGCCAGGAGGGCATCACCCCCGAGCTGGATGCCGTCGTGCTCAAGGCGCTGGCCAAGAACCCCGACAACCGATACCAGACCGCCGCAGAGATGCGCGCCGATCTGGTGAAGGTGCACAGTGGCGAGCAGCCCGATGCACCGAAGGTGTTCACCGACGCCGAGCGCAGCTCGTTGCTGTCGGCGTCGCCGAGCGATCACCGGACCGACCGCATCGATCCCGTCGTCCGGGCGCAGCCCCAGTACTACGAACGGGAGCGCCGCGGCTCGGTCACCCGCTGGCTCATCGCGGTCGCGGTGCTGGCCGTGCTGACGGTGGTGGTGACGCTGGCGATCAACATGTTCGGCGGCACCACGCGCGACGTCCAGGTGCCCGATGTGAGCGGTCAGGCATCGGCGGATGCGATCGCCGAACTCCAGAACCGCGGATTCCGGACCCGCACCCAGCAGAAGCCGGATTCCAACGTCGCGCCCGACCATGTGATCGGCACAGATCCGGCCGCCAACACGTCGGTGGACGCCGGCGACGAGATCACCATCAGCGTGTCCACCGGCCCCGAGCAGCGCGAGATTCCCGACGTCAGGAGCCTCACCTACGACGAGGCAGTCGAGAAGCTCACCGATGCGGGGTTCGTGAATTTCAGGCCCTCGTCGTCGCCGTCCACGCCCGAGATGAAGGACAAGGTTCTCGGGACCAATCCGCCGGTCAATCAGACGTCGGCGATCACCAACGAGATCACCATTGTGCTCGGCGCAGGCCCGGAGACTCGTCCGGTCCCTGACGTGAAGGGTCAGTCGCAGGACAGCGCTGTCCAGATCCTGACCGCGTCGGGCTTCACCAAGACCATCCCGGTCGAAGTTGACAGCACCGGTCCGGCCGGGCAGCTAGTCGGCACCAATCCGGCTGCGGGACAGACGGTTCCAGTCGACACTGTGATTCAGCTGCAGGTGTCGCGGGGCAACCAGTTCGTCATGCCTGACGTGCGCGGGATGTTCTGGACCGACGCCGAGCCGCGGCTGCGGGCACTGGGCTGGACCGGTGTACTCGACCGGGCCGCCGACGTGCAGAACAGCGGTCAGCGCACCAATGCCGTGGTGACCCAGAGTCCGTCTCCGGGCGCCGGGGTGAACTTCGACAGCCGAATTACGCTGAGCTTCGCGTCGTAGCCGCGGCGACGGCCCCGGCCACTTCGTCCTCCAGCTGGCGCACCAGCGCCTCGTCGGGCGCGGCACCGCAGTAGCCCAGCCAGTTCGCCAGCATCCGATGACCACCTTCGGTCAGGATCGACTCGGGGTGGAACTGGACGCCGTGGATCGGCAGTTCGATGTGGCGCACCCCCATCACGACGCCGCCCTCCGTGCGCGCGGTCACCTCGAGTTCGGCGGGCATCGTCTCGGGGAGGATGGTCAGCGAGTGGTAGCGCGTCGCCGTGAACGGGTCCGGAAGACCTTGCAGCACACCGGTATTGGTGTGGTATACGGTGCTGGTCTTGCCGTGTAGCAGCTCGGGCGCCCGGTCGACGGTGCCACCGAACGCCACACCGATGGCCTGGTGGCCCAGGCAGACACCGAGCAGCGGTGTGCGCGCAGCCGCGCACGCTTTGACGAGCGGGATCGACGCGCCGGCGCGCTCGGGGGTGCCGGGGCCGGGAGAGAGGAGTACCCCGTCGAACCTCGCCGCGACATTGTCGATGTCGGCGGCGGTGGCCAGGCGGTCGTCGTCGTTGCGCCAGACTTCGGCGTTCACCCCGAGTTGGCCCAGGTACTGGACCAGGTTGAACACAAAGCTGTCGTAGTTGTCGACGACCAGAACCTGCATCCGACCAGGCTACAGCCCCTGATTTTGGCGTGGCGGGGCACGCTGGGCGTGGCCACGCAC
>JBIQHU010000250.1:0-3723 GCA_044508395.1 Mycobacterium sp.
CTATGCCGACTCCGCAACTATGCCGACTCTCGCCGGCGGGAGATGTTGACCTGCTTGCAGTGGTGGTGATCTCGGTATCTGCGCTGTCGTCGTGATCGGCATAGTTAGAGGCCTTCGAGGAAGATGAGCAGCTTGTCGCGTGGGCGGTAGCAGCCGGGTTTGGTCGAGGGTGATGCCATCGCGTTGAGCGCTCGCTGCTTGATGGTGAGGTCGGTGTGCAGATAGATGACGGTCGATCGGATGTCGGCGTGGCCGAGCCACAAAGCGATGACCGCGGAGTCGATTCCGGCTTTCAGTAGCGACATTGCGCAGGTATGCCGGAGCACGTGCGGGTGCAGTTCGGCGGGGCGGATCGTGGGACACATTCGCGCGGCGGTGACCGCGTGCAATCGGACGAGCCGTTCGACGGCGTCGGTGCTGAGCCGCCGGCCCGTCCGGGTCGGAAACAGCGGTTGATCGGGTGCGTCACCACGCTCAGTGAGCCAGATGCGGAGCACTGCTTGGGTTGCGGTGGTCAGGGGAACAGCCCGGCGTTTTCGGCCTTTCCCCAGGCAGCGAACGCTGGATCCGTCTCCGAAGGAGATGTCGCCGCAGTTGAGACCGGTCAGTTCCGAGACCCGAAGCCCGGTCTGGGTTGCCAACAGCAGTAGCGCACGGTCTCTGCGGCCTTCCCATCGATCAGTGTCCGGCGCGGCGATAAGAGCGTCGATCTCGGCCGCGGCGAGAAAGGTGATGAGCTGTTTTTCGAACCGTTTGGCCGGGATCGCCAAGACCCGTTGGATCACCTCGGCGTGCTCGGGGTGGCGCAGCGCGGCGAAGCCGAATAGGGAACGAACAGCGGTCAGCCGAAGATTGCGGGTGCGTGCGCTGTTGTGCCGGACGTGTTCGAGGTGGTCGAGGAACGCCGCGATCAGGTCGGCGTCGAGGTCGGTCCACTCCATGCGAGAGGGTGTCTTGCCGGTGCGTTCCTGGGCGAATCCGATCAGCAGCCGCAGCGAGTCGCGGTAGGACGCGACGGTGCGTGGGCTGACTTGGCGCTGCGTGATGAGCCGGTCGGTGAAGAACGCCTGCATCGTCGGAGCGATGGGGCTCATCGGTTGCCCCCTGTTGTGGCGGCTTCCATGCGGGATGCTGCCAGGGCCAGCAGCTCTGGGGCGGCCGACAGATACCAGTAGGTCCACCGCGGATCCCGATGGCTTAGATAGGTCGATAACACCGGCAGGCGTGCCTCCACGTCCTCTCCGGCGCGATACCATCCGATGAGAGTGCGGATGGCGAAGGTGTGCCGCAGGTCGTGAATCCGGGGCCGCGACAGCGCATCCGCACCGATCTCCGCACCGTCACAGAGGTTTCGAAATACCGTGTGAACCGTTTGATAAACCATCCTGTTGCCCCGGCTGGAGACGAAGAAGCTCGCCGTCGTCGGCCGAGGGTGGACGGCGTCCCGCAAACTGGCGTAGCGCTGCAGCGCGTCGAGGACCGAGGGATGCAACGGCACGATGCGCGACTTTCCGAACTTCGATTCATGGATTAGCAGCCGCGCCTCGGCTGAGCAGAGATCGGCGCGGTCAAGGCGGATCACTTCACCGACTCGCATCCCGGTGGCGGCCAGCAGCCCGATCATGCTCCGATGGGTCGCGCAGGCGAGCCGGGTCCGTAGGCCTTGGGCGCCGCGCATCAGTGCGTCGATGTCGGTGGGGCTGAAGATGTAGGGCTCGTGGCGATGGCGCCGTGCACCGATCACGCCGAACGGGGGAATCTCGGTGCTCGAGTCCAGCCCGGCCATGTGCCGGGCGAAGCCACGGGCGATGGTCATCCGATGGGACGCAACGGTGCCCAAGGGATCGACCTCGGGTGCGTTGGCCCACGCCATGGCCGTGGCCACGGTCACCGTTGGCAGGCCAGCGTCGTCGAGGAAGGCCACGAAACGAGGTAGCAGGCGGTGGTACTCGGCCAGGTCGTGACCAAGTTGGTTTCGCAGCCGCAGATAGTCCGCTGCGGCGTCGGCCAGCGCGGTCACTGGTCGTCTCCGGGCCAGGGCAGCGCGATCGTTCTCAGGGTCGCAAGGTCGACTTTCGCGTAGAGCGCGGTGGTGGCCAGATCGCGGTGACGAAGCACTTGGCCGATATCGGCGAGTTTGACTCCACGCTGCAGCATCTCGGTGGCCAGGGTGTGTCGCAGCCGGTGCGCCCCGACACGTGGCAACCCGGCCCGATCGCAGGCCCGCCGTGTTACATCGCTGACCAAGTCTGGTCTGATTGCTCGGCGGGGTGCTTTGCACGAGACGAACACCGAACGCAGGGAGGTTCGCGGGCGGACCGCGGAGAGATAATCGGCCAGGGCCGCGCCAACCTCTTGCGGCAAGGGCATCGCGTCTTCGCGAGAGGCCTTGCCGTGCAAGATGATCCGACCAGCACGCCAATCGATATCGTCAAGTTGCAGTCGCGCGACCTCGATCGAGCGCAAACCTAGGCGGGCCACCAGCATCAGAATCGCATAGTCGCGGACCTGGACGGGATCGCTGCGGTCACAACGATCCAGCAGCTGCTGCACCTGTCCGGCAGGCAGAGCTCTGGGAATGCCTGCGTCGCGCCAGCCCGCAACGGGGGGAACTGCTGTGGTCAACAGTCGAGGCGTCAACCCCCGCACGAACAGGAAGCGCAACAACGAACGCAGCTCGGCGACTCGCCCTTTGGCCGAGCCGACGCTGAGCCGTCGGCTCTCCTCCAGCAGAAACGCCACCACCTCGGCGCCGGTGACCACCGCGCCGGCGCCGAGTGGATGCAACGTCAGGAATCTGCGGGCCAGATTCTCGTAGCGGATGACAGTCGCCTGCGCCAGACCGCGGTCCTCGATGAGCCAGCAGCGGTAGTCGGCGAGCAGCCGCTGCCTGGGGCCGTCATCGGTAGGAGTTTCTACGAGCACACCCTCCTCGCGGAGGAACCCAAGCAGCGGCTCGAAGCTCTTGACAGTCGGTATCTTCCGCCGCCCGGCAGCAATCCGATGCTTCCGGAAATCACCGAGCACAACAGGCGACAGATCGCACGGTCGCACATCGCGCTCCTGCATCCACCGACCGATTGTGCCAACATCTTTCAACATATTTCGAATCGCGAGATCCGAATATCCCAGCTCCGACCACCTCGTCTGCAGACCACCAATAAACGGCGCCATCCGACCAGGCTTCCTCCGGGTTCCCGACATGACCTCACCTCCGTCTCGGAGCCACTTGCTCCATCACAGAAGCGTCGCCAAACCGCCGGAACTATGCCGAGCATTTGAAGACCTTGGAACCAATCACCCGACGTTAACCAGGCACTTCGCGTAGCGACTCGGAGAGGGGTCGGCATAATTGTCGGTTCGGCATAGGTCGATGACGAGCAGGGTTGGTCCGGCGTAGAACCGCATGGTGGTGGCCCAGCGGCCTTCGATCGCGGCGCGGTGACAGCGTGCGGCCAGGTCGGCGGCGGTGGTGAAGTAGGTGCGGTAGCCGGCGTGTGCTGCTGCTCTGGCTAATCCGACAGATAGGTGAGTTTTGCCGACCCCTGGTGGCCCGATCAGCAGCACGTTGGTGGCGGTCTCGAGGTAGCGGCAGGTGCCCAGTTCGGTGATGAGTTTGCGATCCAGGCCGGGCGCGGCGTCGTAATCGAAGTCCTCCAGGGAGGCGGGTGTGGGCAGACAGGCGAACCGTAACCGGCCGGCCAGCCGTCGGGCCTCGGTCGC
>JBIQHU010000062.1:0-6465 GCA_044508395.1 Mycobacterium sp.
GTGGAAGGCGGCTACCTACTGTCGCAGATTGGACGTGACCCGCGACTCATGCAGCCCGCACTGGACACGGCGATCGGTCATGTGGCGTCGTTCGCGGCCGCCGCCGTGACAGTGCACTGACGGCGGCCTAGCGAACGTTGCACTAGCCGGTGTTCTCGCGGTTGCCGGGGATCGCGGTGGGGGCACCCGGTGCGATAACCGTCGGCGAGAACGGGTTGGGGCCGGTCGGATCAATCCGCGGCGCCTTGTCCGTCGGTGCGACCGGCGGCGCCGTCGTGGTGGTGGTGGTCGTCGTTGTCGTGGTGGTCTCGGGCGCCTTCTCCTCTTCTTTCGCGCACGACGCGGTGAGCACAACCATCGCGGTGATGGCGGTGCCGCCGGCCACAGCCGCAAGACGCCGACCCAGAACTGAGCTCATGTGAAGTCCTATCTGTGTGGAAACTGAACTATATCGTCCAAAACAGCGGACAGTCAACAATCCATCCCAGGTCAGCGTATGTATAGCCAGTCTAATTGAGACCGTCTAGTCCAATGCACCGGCCAACCCAAGAAGTACGGACCGCACGCCCGGCCCCGGTTAGTGTGAACACATGAAGCTTAGGGTGTTGCCCTACGTGACCGTCGAGGTCGACGACCGCCTGCGACGTCGGCTGCGGGCCAAGGGGGAGCGGTTGCGCACCAACGTGCGGGCCTACCTGATGAGCGCGGCCGATGACGTCGACACGGCCAGCGACAAGGTCCGTGGGCTATGCGACCGGGCGGTGCTCCGGGTCGACTCAGTGGTCGCAGGAGTCAACGACAGGATCGCGCCGACGGAACCGCCCGAGCCGGAACAACGCACGCCCGACCAGCCGCAGCGGCGCCTGCACCTGGTGTCCGGTCGCGAAGCCGGCTAGACCGCCCTGGACGCTGCCCGCCCGCCGATCAGGAACGCGCCGCCAGCCACCAGCAGCCCGACTATCGCCACCGGGATGGACCACGTGCGCCGCTCCGACACCGCCGAGTTGCACTGCGCGACGTAATCCGTGTGCGGGATCACCTCGTTGAGGATCGGCAGGTTGACCGGATTGTTGTTGTCCGCCGCGCGGGCTGCGGAATCATCTGCGGCGATCGCGTTTCCACAACCGATGTTCTGGCCTTCTGGACCGGCCACCGACACGGGCATGAGCAGACCGATGACACCGACAACCAACACGATCGCCCCCGCCACCAAAACCAACCATCGCAAATTCATGTCCGGTTTAATGCCCACTCAGCCACGGACCAAACCTCGATTCGGCAAAGCGGTGGGGCGCACCATATGTTGGTCTGGTCGGGTGGGCCGGCTGTGGTCTGAGAGGAGTTGATCCCCTTTGGTAGGCCATGGTCTGACGGTGCTGTACGCACTGTTGGCCGCACTTTTTCTCGCCATCGGCATCGTGGTCCGTCAGCGCGCGACCATGGACGTCCCCGAGGAAAAAGGCGTGAGCGCCGTGATGGTGCTCACGCTGCTACGCCGACCCCTGTGGTGGGCGGGAACCGCTGCCGCGGTGGCCGGTTTCGCGTTCCAGGCGCTCGCGCTGGCCTACGGTTCGTTGCTGCTCGTCCAACCCATCCTGGTCTCGGCCCTGCTGTTCGCATTGCCGATGAGTGCCCGGCTGGCTCATCGCCGGGTGACCCGCGGCGAGTGGATGTGGGCCATCGTGCTGACCGCCTCGCTGGCGGTGTTCGTGCTGCTGGCCAAGGCCAGTGCCGGCGATTACGAGGCGTCGGTGCCGTTGACGGCCGTCGTCGCCCTGGTATGCATCGTCGCGGTCTCGGTGTGCGTCATCGTCGCGATCCGCAACCCCGGCTGGCGACGGGCGGTGCTGCTGGCGGTGGCTGTCGGCGTGTTGTTCGGCGTCGTCGCGATGCTGACCAAACTCGTGATGCATCTGCTGACCCATGACGGCGTGCGAGCCGTCCTCGCCACGCCCGCGCCGTATCTGCTCGTGGTGATCGGGGTTGTGGCGGTGTTGCTGCAGCAGTCGGCGTTCCACGCGGGTTCGCTGCAGACGTCGGTGCCGACGATGTTGGTCCTCGAACCGCTGATCGCCGTCGCACTCGGCGCGGTCGTGCTCGGGGAGCATCTGACGGTCAACGGGGTCAAAGCCGTCGCGATCACCGTCGCGCTCGTCGCGATGGCGGCCGCGACGGTCGCGCTCGGACGCGAGGAGGGCGCACTGGAAGCCGAGCTGGAGGCGGCCGTGACGAGACGGGAACGGCAGGCTGCAGACGAGGAGGCCAGGGACCGCCAGGCCTAGGACCGGTGAGCTAGCTAGGCCACCCGGAACTTCATCTCGACGGTCGTGCCGTCGTCGCTGCCCCTGACGTCGACCTGGTCGGTGACCTTGCGCATCAGCATCAGGCCACGACCCCTGGTACCGGGGTCGGCCGGCGGTGTCTTCCACGAGCCGGAATCGACGACGTAGATCTGCACATGGCCGTCGCGCACCTCGGCCTCGACCCGCATGCGCCCCGGCTCCCGTCCCCGGTAGGCGTGTTCGACGCAGTTCGAGCAGGCCTCGCTGACGACGAGGATGATGTCGTCGGCGAGCGGCTCGTCTACCCCGTTGGCATGTAGCCAGTCGGCCAACCGGTGCCGTATGTCGCTCAACTGACGCGGCGAAGCGTCGTCGTCGATGAGCAAGGCGGCCGGCGGGGACCGGTACACCACGATCGCGACGTCGTCGTCGTAGCCGTCCGCGGGTGCGAGTCTGCTCAGGATCTCGTCGGCCACGGATTCGACGGGGAGCTCGACGGTGTCCGCGACGGCCTCCGCGACCCGGGCGATCTGGTCATCGAGGGATTGGTCGCGCCGTTCGATCAATCCGTCGGTGTACATCAGCAGCGTGGCACCGGCGGGCAACTGGCGCACCGCCTGCGGCCGGGGCTCCTCGCGGTGCACCGCCAGCGGCACCGAGTGGCCGTCGGTCAGCAGCTCAGGAGGCGCCGATCCGGTGGCCAACACCGGCGGCACGTGCCCCGCGCTGCTATAGCTCAAGGTATGGGCGTCCAGGTCGGCGATCGCGACAAACACCGTGGCGCAGAACGCATCCGGGATGTACTCCGCCACCGAGTCGAGGTGCTCCAGCAGTCGGGCGGGTTCGGCACCGGTGAGTAACAGGGCACGCGTCGACGCGCGCAACTGGCCCATCACCGCAGCGGCGGACAGACCGCGGCCCACGGAGTCGCCGACGATGATGCCGACGCGGTTCTCCCCGACGGGAAGGACATCGTAGAAATCGCCGCCGATCTCCAGCGGAGCTACGGCGGGCTCGTACCGCACGGCGCAGCCTGCCGGCAATGTGCTCGCGGGCAGCAGTGAACGCTGCAACGTCAGCGATGTCTCGCGCGCGACCTCGAGCTGCCGCACGTGCTGCATGGCCAGACTGATATGCCCGAACAACGCCATGACCAGTTGTCGGTCCTCGGTGCTGACCGCGCGGGGAACACGATGCTCGAGACACACGACCACGTCGCGCGCCCCGGACAGCACCGCCGCAAATCCGCGCGTCGTACCCTCACTCGGCACCGCCCCTACTGGGGTGACGGTCAGCGGTAACCAGTTGCGGGCATCCTCGAATGTGCGCCGCCAATCCTCGTCGAGGTCAGGCCAATTCGACACCGCGGGGTCGCCGGCCGCGTGGACCGTGGGATCGCCCTGACCCGGCGGCCACACCACCGCCATCATGCGCTGGGTGTCGAGCCGCGGGCGCGACTGCACCAGTGCCGTGGACAACACCTCGTCGACGTTGCGTGCGGCGCTGACTGCGGTGGCCAGCCTCGCGACCGCGCGTTCGCGCTCCACCACTGCGCGGGCGGCCGTCACATCGCGGATGGTTCCCACGTACGCGTTGCGGTCGACGCCCTGCGCCGTCACCGCATTGATGCTGATCGCCACCCATCGAACGGCGCCGTCGCGACGCCGGATCGCCGTTTCGGTGGTGATCCGCCCGACCTCCCTGAGTGTGGCGAGCCGCTTGGCGGACTCGGTCTCCGCGGTCACCCACGGATACGGCGAGCGGTACGGCAACCCCTCGGATCCGTAACCGGTGATGTCGACGAACGCGTCGTTGATCTCGACGATCGCTCCGGTGTGATCGGCGACGAAGAAGCCTTCCTGCAGCGAGTTGACCAGCGCGTCGCGGAACTCGTCGCGGTCGGCGAGGTCTTCGGCGCGCGCCCGCTGCTGTTCGTAACGCTTTGTGCCGTCGAGGAATCCGCGGGTCGCCACGTCGAGCGCCGCCAGCGTCTGCAGCAGGAACTGCAGCGGTGCGGACGGATCATGGGGCGTGCCCCCCTGCTCGATCTCCCCGACGAGCCGCGAATGGTTCTCGATGATCTCGAGCACGCTCATCCGCTCACTCAGCGCGCGGCGGCCCAACTCGTGACCGACCGCAAGGCTGGCCTCATCCTTAGAATCCAGATACGTGGTCAGCGCCTCGGCGTACTGGGCGTAGAAATCGTCGGTCACAATGCGCCTCGGTGACGTGCCGCGAGTACCAGTGCGTCGTCGGTCTCCCGACCGTAGCGGTCCACGAGTTGTTCGGCGATGATGGTAGCGCTCGCCGCGAAATCGATGCTGTCGAGGTGACTTTGGGCGATACCGTCGCTCGAGATGACCAGCAGGTCACCGGGCGTGATCGGCACCTGCCGAGTCGACAGGGTCTGCGGCATCCGGTAGCCGATGATGCCGCCCGCCAACAGCGCCGAAAAGCGCACCTCGACGCCGATCGGGTGCTTGGCGACGAGATCGGCCGCCACATTGCCGATGCCGATCCAGCACATGGTGCCGGCGTCGAAGTCCATCCGGGCCAACGTCATTGCCACACCGCGGGTTTCGGTCAGCGCACGGTGGCAGTGCTTCATCACCACGTCCAGTGGCTCGGACCGGCGCTCGCCTACGACCTCCGCCGCCCGCTGCGCGGCCTCGGCCGCCCCCTCGCCGTGGCCGAGGCCGTCGATCACGCCGAACAGTGCGGCGGCTCCGCCCACGTCGAGCGCGATCGGATGGTCGCCGCAGACGTCTTCCCCCGGGTGGGGGCGGCGCACCGCAGCCCACTCGATGGGTCCGAACCTGCCGTGCCTAAACATTGTCGGGGATCCATTTCCACATCTCGATGACGGTTCCGCTGCCCAACTCCGACTCCACGTGCAGACGGTCCATCAGCCTGCGCGCACCGGGCAGGCCGAGTCCGAGCCCGCGTCCGGTCGAGTAGCCGTCGTCGAGTGCGCGTTCCACGTCGGCGATGCCGGGGCCGTCGTCTTCGGCCCGCACCACCAGTGCCCGGCGGCCGTCGCGAAGTTGCACCCCGACACGAACCTCGCCCCGACGGGCGTAACTGGTTATGTTGCGGGCGATTTCAGAGATCGCCGTGGCGATCATCGTGACGTCGGTCAGGGAGAAGCCGAGCTGCCGGGCCAGCTCGTGCCCGGCTTGTCGTGCGGTGACGATGTCGTCGGGATTGCTGATGTCGACCACGAAGTCATTCGACACCGTCGCGTCCGATCGCCGGCTTCTTGTCCTGAAGTTTCCGATTCAGCAGCGCGAGACCCTCTTCCAGATCCAGCGCGGTGTGCATGTCGTCGAAGGCCAGTCCCAGCTGAACCATGGCGAAGGCGACTTCGGGCTGCAGACCCACGATCACGGTGTCCGCGCCGCGCAGCCTGGTCATGTGCGCGATGGTGCGAAGTGACCGCGCCGCAAAGGAATCCATCACATCGATCGCGGTGACGTCGACGATGATGCCGCGTGCGCGGTAGCGGCTTACCCGTTCCATCAGGTCGTGCTGGAGCTGTTCGGTATCGGAATCGGAGAGCGCGGCCTGCACCGAGGCGATGAGGATCGTGCCCTGCTTGAGTATCGGTACTGCCATGAGTCCCTGAGCGTGTTATCCGGGTTGCTCGCCGGTGCGGGTGACCTCATAGCCGAGCAGTCGTTCGGCCTCCTCGATGCCGCCCTGAAGGTCACCGACGGCGTTCATCTTCGACAGGTCGAGCCCGATGGTCACCAGTGTCAGGGCGATCTCGGAGGACAGCCCGGTGATGATGACGCTGGCGCCCATCAGCCCCGAGGCGTCGACGGTCTGCACCAGATGGTTGGCCACCGTGGAATCGATGGTGGGCACACCGGTGATGTCGATGACGACGACTTTCGCGCGGTTGGCCCGGATGGCCCGCAACAGCTGTTCGGTGACCTGGCGCGCCCGTTGACTGTCGAGAATGCCGATGATCGGAAGAATGAGCAGTTGCTCACGCACCTGGAGCACGGGCGTCGACAGCTCGCGGATGGCCTCCTGCTGCTGCCGGATGATGCGTTCGCGTTCCTGCACGAAGCCGACGGCCACGGTGTTGGCGATCCGGTTCGCCGCCGGTTCGTAGGCGTCGAGCACCCTGTTCAGCAGTTCGAAGTCTGTCTGGTACTTCTCGAACAGCGACCGGGCC
>JBIQHU010000062.1:6475-30403 GCA_044508395.1 Mycobacterium sp.
CGCAGCAGCAGCACGATGCCGACCACCTCGTTCGTCTCCACCCCCCGCGGGATGATGCGCTCGGACAGATCGCGCGCGTAATCCTGCAGCGCCTCCACACTGCCTGTCTCGAGCACCTCGACATAGCTGTCGTACACGGTCGTGGCCTCGGAGAAGATCTCCTCCGGCGACATCGCGGTCAGGAGTTCCGCCTCGGTGATGCGGCGGGCCCATTCCTCACGCAGCGCGGTGCGGTTCTGCCGCAGATGCTCGACCAGTTGCGGTAACAATCCCTCGGAAGAGATGGCCGCTGTCGGCGCGATTGCGCTGGGGCTGGCCAAGTCTGTCGGTTCGGACATTGCACCTCCCGGATCAAACTTCCCTTTCGACCCTAGTCTGCGTCTACAGGGGGGCGGTATCGAAGCGAGGATCTACCGTTCGGCGCCAACGGGTTAAGCTCGGCGCACCGCCGTTTTCTGTCGCGGCGCTGACTTAAGGACGGTTGTGCCTCCGAAGGATCCGATCACCACCTCGGTCAGTCATGACGACGGCGTGGCTGTGCTGGCCGTCAGCGGCGAAATAGATCTGGCAACGATTCCGGCCTTTGAAGCGGCCATCGCCGAGGCGTTGAACCACCGGCCCACGGCGTTGATCGTCGATCTCTCGGCGGTGGACTTCCTCGCCTCGGCAGGATTACAGGCGTTGGTGGCCACCCATGAGAACGTCAGTGGGGAGGCGGGCTTCGCGGTCGTCGCGGACGGACCGGCGACCAGCCGGCCGATCGAGTTGACCGGGCTGGCCCAGATCCTGTCGCTGCATGCGTCCCTCGACGACGCCAAGGCCGCCGTGACGGGGTCGCGACCGCAGAACTGACTTCGGGGGGCGGTATTTTCCCCGTTCAGATACAGTTCGATGGCCAGACTGATCTTGGTCGCAGCTGGCATCGGTCGGGACAGTTAGGACTGGAACATGAGGTCAGTTTTGGGTCGTCGTGTGGCGGCTATCGCCGGTGGCACCGCAATCACCGCGATGGTCGTACTCACCGCGTCGTGCGCCAAGGAAGAAGAGAAGGCGCCCGAGACCACCACGACTACGACGACGACGACCACCACGACGTCGGAAGCACCGCCGGTCCAACCGACGGAGAAGGCGCCGCGCATCGATCCCACCGGCCCCAACCCGTTCTCACCTACGGTCATCGCGCCGCCTGCGCCGACCGCGGTCCCAGGCGACAACTAACGCACTCGGCCTACCCGCACGTACGCTGGCTGGCGTGAGTGCGCGGCAATTCGGCGTGCTGGCGCTGGTCGCCGCGAGCGTGATGGTGCTCGTGTCGGACCTGCGCCCGTCGTTGCCGCCTACGCGCGCGAACGCCGGCGACGTTATTGCCGGTCCGTATTCGTATCTGCTCGCCAGCTCGACCGATCTGGGACCATCGCACAACGACAACGCCCAACTGACCGTTGCCCTGCATGAGGCGTCGCGCCCGGCCGGCGTCTTCGACTGGGCGCACAGCAACGGTTTGTCGGTGCGGTGGAAACCCGGTCAGCCCTGGGCGGTGCTAGAGGGCGCGGCGCAACGGGTGGCCGACGCGTTCGACGTCGAAGTACACGATTACCGCGGCAAGCGGGGGCAGGTGTTCTACGCGTCGCCTCAACAACCCACGATTCCCGACCCGCTGACTCCCGAGGTCGCAGAGGTGGGCCGGATACTGGGTTATCTGCCGCACCATGAGTCGCGCACTCCGATGCTGCCGCTGGATGTGCCCGACAAGGGCCTGATGCCCAGCGCGCTGTTGAACACGTACAACGCGTCGGATCTGGTCGCGGACGGCCACACCGGCAAGGGCAGCACGATCGTGTTCTTCGCGTTCGACGGCTTCGACCAATCAGACCTGGACGCCTTCGCAGCGAAATACGGTCTACCGCAGTTCACCCCGGAAGTGGTCGGTGGAGAGCTGGACGAACCGCGCGGTGAGACGACCATGGATCTCGAGGTTGCCCACGCCGTCGCGCCGGATGCGCGCAAGGTCGTCTTCAGTGCCCAGTCGACGATCGTCGGCGACGGGGTGTTCGAGAAGGTCGGCGAGATGTTCGCCGAGGCCGACCGGCGGTATCCCGGTGCGGTATGGAGCTTCTCGATCGGCTGGGGTTGCGACAAGCTGATCACCGCGGCGGATCTCGCGCCTGCGCGGTCCGCACTGGCGGTGGCGCAGGAGCACGGCACGACGGCCTTCAACGCCAGCGGCGATCTCGCCGGGCTGGAGTGCAAGGGGGGCGACGACTGGTCGTCCCCACCGGGCGACGCCGACATCGGGCTGGATTCGCTGGCGTCACTGCCGGAAATGACCGTTGTCGGCGGGACCACACTCTCCACGACTGCCGACGGCAGCTGGCTCGCCGAGCAGGCCTGGTTCGACGTCCCGCTGTCGGTGGGCACCGGCGGCGGAGTCTCGAACATCTTCGAGCGCCCGCAATGGCAGCGGGCGGTGCTGCCCGACACCGATCCCGAGCGCAGGCTCTCCCCCGACGTGGCGGCGGTCGCCGACCCGTTCACCGGCGTGCGCATCGTGTTCAAGGGGACCGAACTGGTGGGCGGCGGGACATCGCAGTCCGCGCCGATCTGGGCCGGTCTGGCCGCGGTGATGAACCAGTACCTGCTCGAAAACGGCGGCCGGTTGATCGGTGACCTCAACCCGCAGCTCTACCGGATCGCGGCCGGTGCGCCGCTGCCGGCCTTTCGTGACGTCACACTCGGCGGCAACGTTGTCGCCGATGCCGGGCCGGGCTACGACCTCGTCACGGGGCTCGGCACACCCGATGTCGATAACCTTGTACAGAATCTGTTGATCCTCCAAGAGGCTTCGCAATGACGACCCCCGACGACCCCGTACCTACCGCGGAATGCCGCATCTGTAAAACCGATGTCCCCGCCGGTGAGTACTGCGGCCTGTGCGGCTGTCATCTGGAACCGCGGCCGGGGGAAGGACCGGACTGGTTGCGGATGCGGGACTATGGAGCGGCACCGAACGAACATCTGCTGCAACTGTCGTTGGCCAGCTCGCTGTTTCCCCACCTGGGCCAGCGCTCCCGGACCGCCTTCCGGCTCGGCCTGGCCGTGTTGCTGGTATGTCTGGTCGCGTTCACGTTTCTGCGCCTGCCCGCCGCGCTGATCACCGTTTCCGCGCTCGGCCTGCCCGTGCTGTATCTCATCTATCTCGCTGAGTCGGATGCCTTCCGCGACTTCCCGATTCGCACACTGCTGTTCACCATGGCACTGGGTATCGCGCTCGCCGTGGGTTGGGTGATGTTGACCGGCGCGATGGTGGCCCGTCACTACGAGGTCGGCCTCGGCAGCGGGATCACCGGGATGCGGGTGCTGCGCGACGGCATCGGCGTCCCGCTGGGTGGAGTGATCCTGATGCTGATGCCCGCGGTGGTCGTGCGGCTGTTGCGGCCGCATTCACGAGAAGCGTTGGACGGCTTCACGATCGGTGTGCTGGGTGCGCTGACCTTCACCGCTGCGGCGACTCTGACGCGGTTGGCGCCGCAGTTCGGCACCGGTGTGGTCAGCAAACGTCCGATGGAGAGCCTGATGGTCGAGGCAGGCATCAGGGGTGTCGCGGTGCCATTGATCGCCGCTGCCGCAGGCGGATTGATCGGTGCGGCACTGTGGTTCACCCGGCCGGAGAGCAAGAAGGATCAGCACCCCGGCATGGTCCGGTTGGTGCTCGTCGGGCACGCATCGGCGATATTGGCCGTCTATCTGGCCCTGGGTCTGGTCGACGTCGCGCGGTTTCCGCAGGTGCTGATGCTGGTGCTGTATCTGGTGCTGGCGCTGGTGGCACTGCTGCTGTTGCGGGTCGGGCTGCACCTCGCCTTGCTGCACGAGGCGCACGACGAGATCCAGGCTGATGAGCCGCTGCTGTGTACGCACTGCGGTCACGTGGTTCCCGACATGGCCTTCTGTCCCGCGTGCGGGGTGGCGACCAGGGCATCGTCTCGATCGTCACGCCGATCGCGGCGTGACGCGCGTCCGGTGCGGGGAGGGTCCGGGTCAGAGGAACCATGACGGCGTCGTCGACTTTCTTTCCCGGATACGCGGTTCCGGCCGGGTCCTACCAGGCCGCGCCGCCGCGTCGGACGTCACGCCTCCGGTTGGTGCTGACGTGGTTCGTCGCCATCGCCGTGGTGGCTGGCGCGCTGGTTTGGCTGTCGGCGATCATCCACAAGCCTCCCGTGCGCTACGTGTGTCCGCCCGACTGCGGCAGGCCGCCGACGGGCACGCCGGTCGAGATCAATCCGCGCTTCACCGCTGCGGACGGCGCGTTCTCCGTATCGCATCCCGCCCCGAGTTCGGCATACCGGATCACCACCAAACCCAACGGGGTGACCGCTGAGTTCCTGGCCGGCGACGGTGGCACGATGCAGTTCTTCAGCGAGCCCGCGGCCAACCGTTCTGCCGAGGTGATCGCCAAGGAACTGGTCAAGAAAACTTTCCCCGACACCCGCACCGCGTACGAGATTCCGAACGCCATGGTCGGCTATCAATCCGGGTACGGCGAGGTGGCCGACTGCTGGCCGCAAGGGGCGAACAGCAGCTATATGCGGATGCGGGTGCTCGTCATGGTCGCGATCAAGAACGACGTGGCCCTCGTCGCATCGGCGGTGGGGCCCTACCACGAGTTCGGACCCGACTTCGGATTCGGCAAGCCGTCCGGCGCGAACACTCAAATCGCTTTGGACATGGGCAAATACGTCAACAGCTTCAGCTGGGCGGGTGACCCGCCGCGCTAGCGCCGTGACACCAGTGCCGTGACCTAGTGGTGTGAAACCGAGGACCCGTGCGAAGACGCCTTCGCGTGGTGCGGTGTGACACCGTCGAACATGAACTGCCAGACGGCCACCAGCGCAACGACTCCGAGCACAAGCGTCGCCGTCAGATGTGTGATCAGCGATCGTGCGGTGGTGGCGTTGAGGACCGGAGGAGGGTGCACGGCGCGGCGGGTTACCCGGCGGTCGAAACGTATGGTCATCATCAGGCCCCTCCTCCTGGCAGGTCCTAGGCGGCAGGTCCTAGGCGGCAGACCTAGGCAGCATCGTCCAACGTGTAGCCCCTGGCCCGCGCGACGTCGGCGAGCAGGCCCCGCAGCCGAATCCGTGCGCGGTGCACGCGTGTCATCACGGTGCCGGGCGGGGCGCCGGTGATCTCGGCGATCTCGTTGATACGCAGGCCCTCGACATCGGCGTAATACAGTGCAGTACGCAGCTTTTCGGGCAGCTGGCGCATCGCCTCCTGGATGTTGTCATCGCCGATCAGATCGAGGACTTCGTCCTCGGCCGAGCGCAACCCGTGGGAGGTGTGCGCCGCCTCGGCCACCAACTGTCCGTCGGTGAACTCGTCGGTCAGCCACTGGGCCGGACGCCGTTGTTGTTTGCGGTACGAGCTGATGTGGCTGTTGAGCAGTATGCGGTACAGCCAGCCGGCGAGATTGGTGCCGTCGCGGAACCCGTGGAAACCGGCGTACGCCTTCGCCGCCGTCTCCTGCAACAGGTCTTCGGCGTCGGCGTGATCGTGGGTCAGCTTCAGCGCGTGGCGGTAGAACTCGTGGATCAGTGGAATCGCGTCCCGCTCGAAGCGGGCGGTGAGCAACGCATCGTTTTCAGGCACGTAGGGGACTTTTCCGTGCCGGCGGTGCGATGTCTGCACCGCTGGCATCCATCGCAGGTACCGGAAACCGAAGTTTCGACTACCGGCTAGCCCCCATACACCGGCCACAGACGTGGCTCGGCACTGGCATCATGGGGGTGTGGCTGCGCGCCATCCGTTGGGCCGCTTGGCCCGAGGCATCGCGATTGTCCTGGCGCTACTGCTGGCGGTTGTCATCGGCCTGGCCGTCGATATCGTCGCTTTCAGCCGGCAGTCCGACACCGCGCCTGCCGACGCAGCCATCGTCCTCGGCGCGGCCGTGCACGACGGTGCGCCGACGCCGGTGTTCGCGGAGCGACTGCGGCACGCCGCCGGGCTGTTCGAAGCCGGACAAGTCGATTGGATCGTCGTGACGGGCGGTGTCGGACACGGCGATTCGGTCGCCGAAGCCGAGGCCGGTCGCGACTGGCTGATCAGAGCAGGTATCCCGGCGGATCGGATCCTTGTCGAGTCACGGTCGCGCACCACCAGACAGAACCTGCTCTTTTCCCAGCCGGTGCTTGCCGAACACGGCGTGCGCAGAGTGCTCATCGTCAGCGATCCCCTGCACATGCGCCGCGCCATGCGCATGGCGGCGAACCTGGGGCTGGACGCGCACCCATCGCCGACGCGAACCAGCCGCTTCGAAACCCTGGGCACACAGGTGCCGATGCTGCTGCGCGAGGTGTACTTCAGCCTGCAGTACCACCTGACACGTCGGTAGTCCGCTACGCCGGGGCCCGCACCTTGGCCGCGGCCTGTTCGGGCATCGGCTCATAGCGGGCGAAGGACCGGGTGAAGGAGCCGGCGCCGTGGGCCAGCGAGCGCAGGTCGATCGCGTAGCGGGTCAATTCCACCTCGGGAATCTCGGCGTGCACCACCGTGCGGTCCTCGCCGACCTTGTCGGTGCCGAGCACGCGGCCACGCCGGCCCGCCAGATCGCTCATCACCGCGCCGACGAAATCGTCGGGCACGACGACCGAGACGTCGTCGACGGGCTCCAGCAGAGTGATCTTGGTCGCCGCCGCCGCTTCGCGCAGCGCCAACCCACCGGCCATCTGGAAGGCGAAATCGGACGAGTCGACGCTGTGCGCCTTGCCGTCGAACAGCGTCACCCGGATATCGACCACGGGATAACCCGCGGCGACCCCCTTCTCCATCTGCGCGCGGACGCCCTTCTCGACGCTGGGGATGAAGTTGCGTGGGACCGCGCCGCCGACGACCTTGTCGACGAACTCGAATCCGCTGCCTTCCGGCAACGGTTCGACCTCGATGTCGCACACTGCGAACTGGCCGTGTCCACCCGACTGCTTGACATGCCGACCGTGGCCTTTGGCCTTGCCGCCGAACGTCTCTCGCAGCGGCACCCGCAGTTCGACGGCGTCGACGGAAACACCGTAGCGCCGCGACAGCGCATCGAGCACCACCCCGGCGTGGGCCTCGCCCATGGTCCACAGCACGATCTGATGCGTCTCGGGATTCTGCTCGATGTGCAGCGTCGGATCCTCCGCGGCGAGCCGCTGCAGGCCGACCGCGAGCTTGTCCTCATCGGTCTTGGCGTGCGGCTGCACCGCCATCGGCAGCAGCGGTTCCGGCATCGTCCACGGCTTGAGCACCAGCGGCTCGGACTTGTCGGAGAGGGTGTCACCGGTCTCTGCGCGAGACAGCCTGCCGATGGCACAGATGTCACCCGCCACCACCGACGGCGCCGGCCGCTGTTGCTTGCCGAGCGGGAAGGACAGGGTGCCGATGCGCTCGTCCTCGTCATGATCGGCATGGGCCGCCGCGCTGCCGGCGCCATTGGTTCCGAAGAACGACGAGAAGTGACCGGACACATGGACCGTCGCGTCGGGGGAGATGGTTCCGGAGAACACCCGCACCAGGCTGACGCGGCCCACGTACGGGTCCGACGTGGTCTTGACGACCTCGGCGAGCAGCGGTCCGGACGGATCACACGGCAGGCTCGCGCGGGACTTGCCCTGCTGCGTGAACACCTCGGGGAGCCGGTGCTCGGGAGGGGACGGGAAGGCGCTGGCGATGATCTCCAGCAGTTCGAGGGTGCCGACTCCTGTCGTGCTGCACACAGGGATCACCGGGAAGAACGACCCGCGTGCGACGGCCTTCTCGAGGTCGTCGATCAGCACCGACTGGTCGATCTCCTCCCCGCCGAGATACCGCTCCATCAGCGTCTCGTCCTCGGACTCCTCGATGATTCCCTCGATGAGGCTGCCCCGCGTCTCCTCGATCGCGTCGGCGTAGGACGCGTCGGGTTCATGAGATCCGGTGCGCTTGCCGTCGGCGTACTCGTAGTGGGTCTGCGTGAGGAGGCCGATGAGCCCCGTGCACGGTGAGTCGGCGGGCAGGTACAGCGGCAGCACCTTGTCGCCGAACGCCTGCTGCGCCGCGGCCAACGCGTTCTCGTAGTTCGCTCGGGCGTGATCGAGCTTCGTGATCAGCACCGCGCGTGGCATGCCGACCTGGCTGCACTCCAGCCATAGCGATTTGGTCGGCTCGTCGACCTCCTCGTTCGCCGCGACGACGAACAGTGCGCAGTCGGCGGCACGCAGCCCGGCCCGCAGTTCGCCGACGAAGTCGGCGTAGCCGGGCGTATCGATCAGGTTGATCTTGACCCCGTCGTGTTCCAGCGACGCGAGCGCGAGGCCGACCGACCGCTGCTGCGCGATCTCCGCCTCGTCGCAGTCGCAGACGGTGTTCCCGTCGACGATCGATCCCGGTCTGTTGAGCACTCCGGCGGCAACCAGTAGCGCCTCGACGAGTGTGGTTTTGCCGCCACCCGATGGTCCCACCAGCACCACATTGCGGATGGCGGCCGGACTGTCCGCGGTGGGGGCGGCTCCGGCCTGGGAAGTTGTCGTCTTGTCAGCCATGACGGTTCCCTCTCCCGGGAAGCCACTGTGCTTCCCATCGGATCTGTTGATCCACAATTCTCCGAACCGACACCGAGCACAAGGGATTCGCACAATCCGCAAAACCTGCGGCCAGATCCACTCGCCAGAACGGGCCCTGAACGGCCCTGAACGGCTAGGCAGCCGACGTCACGCCTGCCAGGACGCCCACCGGGTCACCGTGATCGTCACGACCGGACCGTCGAGCGCAATTCGTTGGTACTGAACGTATTTGCGGCGCAGCAGGGCGTAGCCGGCGGCCATCTCGTCGCCGCTGTAGTGAATCTCCGCCACGCCGTCGGCGCGCACCCACCAGAGCTGCGTCCAGTCCTCGTCGTAGTGGTCGACGAGCATGCTCACCCGTGGGTTGGCCTCGATGTTGGCCAGCCGTTGCAGTCGCTGGGTGGTCTTACGTTTGGCGTCGACGGCGGTGTACACGACGGGCTGTTCGCGGGAGGTGTTCACCGCGAACACGACCGGCACAACGTGCGGTGCACCGTCGGGCCCGACCGTGGCGAGCATCGCGATGGGCGATTGCTCGAACGCGGCCGCAGCGTCGGAGTCGGCCATGGATCCGAGACTAATCCGACGCCTCGAGGCACTGCTGCGCGGCGGGAAGCGCCTCGGTGCAGCTGCCCCCGCTCGCGCGGGCGAGCAGGAGATAGAGCTCGTGCTGCTCAGCCTCGCTCAGCGGCGCCAGCACGCGCTCTTCGACCACCGACAGGACCTTCTCGACCTCGGCCAGCTTGCGAGTGCCCGCGGCCGTCAGAGTGACCGTGTGCCTGCGCCGGTCTTCGGCCGACCGCTTCCGCTCGACGAGGCCGTCGGTTTCGAGTTCGTTCAGCAGCGCGACGACGTTCGTGGGATCAACCCCGAGCACGGCGGGCAGATCGGACTGATTCTGCTCGCCGTGGTCCCGCAACAGCGTCAGGGCGACGATGTGCCGCGCGCGCAGACCGAAGGAATCGAGTTCCGCCTCGGCCTCGAGCTTCATGCGCCGCGCCAGATGGACCAGCAGCGGGGCGGACAGTTCGGGCACCTCGCCAGCCTACGGGAATACACCAATTACTAATTGTGTACAGATAGTTTGTAGTTCACTAACTATCTGTGAAGGAAGAACTGATGGTACATCTGCTCCATATCGACTCTTCGTTTCTGGGTGACCAGTCGGTGAGCCGCCGCCTCACTGCTCACGCCGTCCAGCGGTGGCGCGACGCTCACCCTGGCGGCACCGTCACCTATCGAGACCTGGCGACCGAACCGATCCCACATCTCGACGGCGTCACGGGAATGGCGCGGGTGTTGCCCGCGGAGGCGCTCACGCCGGCCCAGCAGGACTCGATCGCGTTGACCGTCCAGCTGATCGACGAGATCAAGCGCGCCGACACGATTGTGCTCGGCCTTCCGCTCTACAACTTCGGCCCGCCGAGCACAGTCAAAGCATGGGTGGACCACATCGTTGCACCCAGCCTCTCTGTCGATATCGAATCCGAGACGGGCCTACTCGGCGACACCGAGTTCATCGTGCTCGAAAGCCGCGGCGGCGGCTACGGCCCAGGTACTCCCCGCGAGGGTTGGGATCACGCCGAATCCTGGCTGCCCCATGCCGTGTCGATGACGGGTCTGTCGCCACGCTTCATTATCGCCGAGCTGACGATGGCGAACTCCAAACCCGCCATGGCGGAACTCAAACCCCTTGCGGCCGAAAGCCTCAGCCGCGCGCTCGGGGCCATCGACGCGCTGTGGGCCGCGGACGAGAACGCTGCCTGACACCCTGTCGACATGCGCTGAGAAAGCACGTTCGAGCGTGCGAGGGCCTGCGGGTGGCCGATAGTGATAGGCGTGAGCCCGAGCCCCGCCCAGGGTGCGCAGCCGCGCAGCCCCGGGCGCCCGCGCAGCGAACAATCGCGTGTCGCGGTGCTGCGCGCCACCTCCGAGCTGCTGCAGGAGGTGGGCCTGCGTGCAATGACGACCGAGCAGATCGCCAGCCGCAGCGGCGCCAGCAAGGCGACGATCTACAAGTGGTGGCCCAACAAGTACGCGGTGGCCATCGAAGCGTTCCTGACCGAGATGATGGCCGAGGCGCCCGACCCCGATACCGGCTCCGCGGCCGAGGACTTCCGCCGGGTGATCCGTGGACTCGCGCACTTCTACACCGGCGCCAGCGGTCGAGTCTTCGCACAGTTGGTCGGGCAGGCGCAGAGTGATCAGCAGCTGAAAGTGGAGCTGTACGAGCATCTGGCGGAACCGCGTCGGAAGCTGATGAGAACGATCTGGGCACGTGGGGTGGCGCGCGGTGAACTGCGGCCCGACCTCGACACGGACGCCGCGCTCGACCAGCTGATCGGCCCGATGCTCTACCGCCTGCTGCTGGGCCACGCCCCGCTCGACGACGCCTCGGCCGACGCCCTGGTCGACGGGGCGATGCGCGGCCTCGCCGTGCCCGAGTAGAGCGGTTGTGACACAGCGCACCGCCCTGTCGTGGACTGATCCGGGCGGGCCGGCGCGTTCTACTCACTGAAACTGCACGTTCAGTTTCGAAATATTGAGGAGGATGCAATGAAGAAGCGTTTCGTTGCGGCGGTGGCTTTGGCTGCTGCTGCGAGCGCAATCGGGCTCGCCCCGATCGCCGCTGCCGCACCGATGGGCCCGCAGACGGTCAACACCGGCGGTGCGACGGTCGTCCAATCGCCGGGCAACGCGCAGGTGACTGCCACGCCGAGCGATGTCGCGGTGCAGGCCGGCCAGCTTCAGTACCCGTTCTTCGGATACGGGGTACCGGCGCTTGCGTTTCATCACGGCGGCCACGGTCGCTGACCATCGAAAGCATGAGGCGGGAGGCGAAAGTCTTCCGCCTCGTGCATATTTCAACGTGGCCGCGGCGCGACGCTGATGGGTGAGCGCGTGACCGGAGTTCGCGTGACCCCGATCTCGGGCTCCTTGGTGGTGCGCGGCGACGGCCTCTGGGGGCGTGCGGTCTGCGCCGGGGGCTCGATGGGCGCAGCCGAGGTCTCCGGTGGTGGAGGTGGTGGCGGCGACGACGGCGGTGACGCCGACGGCTGGCGGCTGGTCGCGGGTTCGGTGCGCGCCGAAGTCGTCGGAGCGGTCGGGTCGACCGACGTCGTCTCGTCCTCTCCGCTTCCGGGAGTCCAGACGATCAGCACAACCGCTGAGACCACCAGCGCCGCTGCGGCGGTGCCTGCGGCGACCCACGCGATCAGCGCCTGCCTACGCCGATACCACGGCGGCGCGGCGGGTTCGAAGTACCAGGTGCTCGAGTCGAACGCGTCGAAGGCCCCGTCGCGGACAATCGGTGCAGCGTCGAATTCATCGGGCGGTTCCGGTTCCAGCGGCGCCTCGTCGTCCCCTGCAGCTGTCTCAGCTGCTTGCGCCGGGGCTTCGGCCAGGTCGCCGATCAGGTAGTCGAAGTCCCCCGAGGCTTCGCGTTCGGCCACATCCCGATGTTATCCCTGTTACCTGCGTGTATGTGCGGTGATCAAAGTCGGGGGAACACGCACCGGCGGCGGTGCGGCCACGGTAGGGTCGAGCGCCGCGTATGCAAACGTTTCCCGCCACGACGCAGTACGGTCACCAACGCGCCACTGCGCCGCCAATTGCCCATCGGAAGGTTCGGCAATGAAGTCCTCACGTCTTGTGGCGGCCGCGGCCGCATCGGTTCTGCTGTTCGCCGGCCTCATCGGTTGTGCGCCCCCGGAGAAAGACAAGCCCGAGGAGCAGACGCAGTCCGGGGTCAACGCCCGTGAGGCGACGTCGGCGGAGGACTTCGGCGGGCTGGCGGGTCTCGAGGAGGCGGCCAAGAAGGAGGGTGAACTGAATGTCATTGCCCTGCCGCCGGATTGGGCCAACTACGGCGCGATCATCAAAGCGTTCGAGGACAAGTACGGCATCAAGGTGAATTCGGCGCAGCCGGACGCCGCGAGTCAGGATGAGATCAACGCCGCGAACCAGCAGCGCGGCCGCAGCTCTGCGCCCGACGTCTTCGACCTCGGTCAGTCGGTCGCGCTCGCCAACACCGCGATGTTCGCGCCCTACAAGGTGGCGGTGTGGGACGACATCCCAGCGGCGTACAAGGACGCCAACGGGGCCTGGGTCAACGACTACGGAGGCTACATGTCGATCGGCTTCGACGCTGCCAAGGTGCCGCCCGTGACGTCGGTCAACGACCTGCTCAAGCCCGAGTACAAGGGCAAGGTTGCGCTCAACGGCGATCCGACGCAGGCCGGTGCGGCGTTCTCCGGGGTGTTGATGGTCGCGCTGTCGCAGGGCGGATCCGCCGACGACATCGCGCCCGGGGTGGAGTTCTTCCGCAAGCTCAACGAGGCGGGGAACTTCCTGCCGGTCGACCCGACGCCGGCGACCATCGAGTCGGGCCAGACCCCGGTGGTCATCGACTGGAACTACCTCAATGCGGTCGAGACCAAGAAGCTGCCGTCGTGGCAGGTGCTGGTTCCGCCGGACCATGCGGTCGCGGGTTACTACTACCAGGCGATCAACAAGGACGCGCCCCATCCGGCCGCTGCCCGACTGTGGCAGGAGTTCCTGTTCAGCGACGAAGGTCAGAATCTGTACGCCGCAGGCGGTGTGCGCCCGGTGCGCGCCGACAACATGTTGGCCGACGGCACCCTGGACCAGTCTGCCGCGGCCGCCGTTCCGGTCATCGACGGTCCGGTCACGGTGCCCAGCCCCGAACAGACCGACAAGGCGACCGCGTACCTCGCGGACCACTGGGCCGAAGCGATCGGCTGAAGTGCCGGGCGGAACCCTTCGACCGAAGCGACTCACAGAAGCTCTGCCGCTGCTGCCATTCCTCGCTGTCGTCACGGTGTTTCTGGTGATTCCGACGGTGACGGTGATCGTCAACGCGTTCTTCGTCGACGGTGCATTCTCGCTGGAGCGCATCGGCGCGCTGTTTTCGTCCACCGCGCTGTCGGCACTGGGATCCAGCGTCGTGCTCTCGGTGAGCACCGCGGTCATCGGCGCCGTATTCGGCGCCGTCCTGGGTTGGCTCATCGTGAGCAGCTCACCCACCTCGATGGTGCGTCGGGCGGTCATCTCGCTCTGCAGCGTGCTGGCCCAGTTCGGCGGTGTGGCACTGGCATTCGCGTTCTTGGCGACCGTCGGCCTCAACGGCGTGCTGACATTGTGGGTTCAGCAGGCGTTCGGCTGGAACCTGGCCGGCTCGGGTTGGCTCTACAGCCTGACCGGACTGATCGTCGTCTACACCTACTTCCAGATCCCCTTGATGGTGATCGTGTTCGTACCGGCGCTGGAGGGTCTTCGCGCGCAGTGGCGGGAGGCGGCGATCAGCCTCGGTGCATCCCGGTGGCAGTACTTCCGCGAGGTGGCGGTGCCGCTTTTGACCCCCGCATTCCTCGGGTCGGCACTGTTGTTGTTCGCCAACGCATTTGCCGCGTATGCGACGGCCGCGGCATTGGTGAGCCAGGGCAGCCCGATCGTCCCCTTGCTGATCCGGTCCGCGTTGACCAGTGAGGTCGTTCTCGGCCAGTCGGGGTTCGCGTACGCGCTCGCGCTCGAGATGATCGTCATCGTCGCCGTGGTGATGATCGTGTACAACCTGCTGGTTCGTCGTACCGCGAGGTGGTTGCGATGAAACAGGTGGTGCGCGGGGCGCTTTGGGTGATCTTCGGGTTGTTCTTCCTCTTTCCGCTGTACGCGATGGCCGACTTCTCGACCCGCAACCTCATCGCGGGCGGTCGCACCTGGCAGGCGTGGGCCAATCTCGTCACCGACGACGCCCTGTACGAGGCGATCGTGATCTCACTGCTGCTCGCGGTGTTCACGGTCGTCGCGATGCTGGTGATCCTGGTGCCGACGATGATCTGGGTGCGACTGCGCGTGCCATGGGCGAAGGGCGCGGTGGAGTTCTTGTGCCTGCTGCCGCTGACGATCCCGGCGCTGGTGATCGTCGTGGGCCTGCGCAATGTGTACCTCTGGGTGACGTACTTCCTCGGCGAATCCGCTTTGACGCTGACGTTCGTCTACGTGGTATTGGTGTTGCCCTTCGCATATCGCGCACTTGATGCGGCGCTGTCGTCCATCGACCTGCAGACACTCACCGAAGCGGCACGCTCACTGGGCGCCAGCTGGACCACGACGATTCTGCGCATCGTCGTACCCAACATCTGGTCAGGAATTCTGTCTGCCGCGTTCATCTCGATCGCGGTGGTGCTCGGGGAGTACACGATCGCGTCGCTGTCCGGATACGAGACGCTGCAGGTGCAGATCGTGGCGATCGGCAAGACGGACGGCCCCACGTCGGTGGCCGCCTCGTTGGCGGTGTTGTTGTTCGGTTTCGTCCTGCTCCTCGTGCTGTCGCTCGTGACACGGGGACGCAGGCGCATCCAAGGAGTGACTGCATGAACGCGGGCGTCCAAGGCACATCCGTCGACCTGACCGACCTCACGCGCGTATACGGAGATGTCAAGGCCCTCGACGGGCTCACCCTGCACATCGACGCGGGCGAATTCGTTGCGCTGCTTGGCCCATCGGGTTGCGGGAAGACCACCGCGCTGCGCATCCTCGCGGGGCTGGACGAGGCCACGTCGGGGACCGTGTCGGTCGGCGGGCGTGACGTCAGCCGGGTTCCCGCCAACAAACGCGATATGGGCATGGTGTTCCAGGCGTACAGCCTCTTTCCGCATCTGACCGTGCTCGACAATGTCGCGTTCGGTCTCAAGATGCGCGGTAAAGCCAAGCGCGAGAGAACTTCCCGCGCCGCCGAGATGCTCGACCTGGTCGGACTGTCGGCACACAGGGACAAGTACGCCGACGAGCTGTCCGGCGGGCAGCAGCAGCGGGTCGCGCTTGCGCGTGCGTTGGCCATCCAGCCGCGGGTGCTGCTGCTCGACGAGCCGCTCTCGGCGCTGGACGCCAAGGTGCGCGCCCAGCTGCGGGATGAGATCCGCCGTGTCCAACTCGAAGTCGGCATCACCACACTGTTCGTCACCCACGATCAGGAGGAGGCGCTTGCCGTCGCCGACCGGGTCGGTGTGATGAACCAGGGCAGGCTCGAACAGCTGGCGGCGCCCGCCGACCTGTACGCCAACCCGGCGACCCCGTTCGTCGCGGAGTTCGTCGGACTGAACAACAAAGTGCCCGTTGAGGTTTCGGGGGGTAGCGCGCAGTTGCTCGGCAGTGCGGTGCCGACGCTGGCTGGGTCCATCACGTCCGGTCGGGGCATGGCGATGGTGCGCCCCGAAGCCGTCACCGTCACCGCCGATCCCGCCGGGACGGCGAGGGTCAGCTCGATCGCGTTCCTCGGGCCGATCTCACGGGTCTACGTCACCATGCCGGACGGTTCGGTCATCAACGCACAGCTGTCCGGTTCTGCGGCGAGAGCGTTGACCCCGGGTGATCCGGTCACCGTCGGCGTTGAGCCGGGCGAGGTTCTGGTGGTGGCCGCCTGAAACGGGTCAGACGTCCTTGACCGGTTCGATGCCGAGATCGCGGTATGTGACCAGAGCGGCGAACGGCACATTGCGCTTCGCGAAGCGCTTGGTGGCCGCATCGCCGCGGTCGACCATCGGGATCACGCCGACCACCTCGGCACCCGCGGCCACCACGCGCTCGAAGGCGATCTCGGTGGAGCCGCCGGTGCTGATCACGTCGTCGACCAGCATCACCCGGATCCCGGGCTGCAGCCGTGTGCCCTCGATCCACTGCTCGCGCCCGCGCTGCTTCTGTTCCTTGCGCACGGAGAACCAGGCCTTCCCGGTGACCATGGCGACTCCGATGGCGATCGAATCCGCGCCCATGGTGAGTCCGCCGACGGCGTCGAACTCGATCCCTTTCGCGGCGGCGAGATCGGCGATCGCGCGGCTGACGATCGTCAGGCGTTCACCGGTGTCGATGGCGTACTTGCCGTCGATGTAGTCGTGGCTGAGTTGACCGCTGGCCAGTTTGAACGGTTCGGTGCGATGCTCGTAGCCGCGGTCACGGATCAGCTCGAAGGCCTTTTGCCAGGTTTCCGGGCGTTCGCTCGCATCTGCCATACAGCGATGGTATTTCAGCCCTGCCGCGCCCGACGCGCCAGCTCGACCGTGGCCGAACGCAATTGGTCGATCGAGTCGATCGGTGCGGCGTAGCCGATTCGGGTGTAGGCGACACCGCGGTCGGTCACCAGCCGCAGATCCAGGCCGTAGCGATCGGCGCCGGTGCACGTCGCCCCCGTGGTGTCGGGGTAGCCCCCGAGCACTTTGGCCATCGCGGCGAGCGAGTCCGCGTGGTCCGCGTTCAGATGGGCGATCGCGCCCGCCGCATGCGGTGCCACCGGATCCGGCGATGCGGCGGAGTACGCCTCGCCGGTGGTGGACTCCATGCGCCCGTAGCCGCCGACCCAGCGCACCCGGTGGACCCGCAGCACCCACAAGGTGAAGTCGCTGTAGTCGATGTAGTACTTGGCCGCCGCCACCGCGCTCAGGTGCGCTTCGCGGGCCGCGGTCAGTTCGTCGCCGGTGGGCGCCGCCACGACCCCGGCGAGGGTCACGCGACCACTGGCCAGCGGATCGGACTCCGAGCTCGGCGCGACGATGGCAATGCTGGCCCTCGGATCGTGGGCGAGGTTGCGGCCGTGCTCGGCCAGATTGGACACGCACAGCACCGGTGCGCCGCCGAGCAGTCCGTACGTCACGTAGGAGGCCCACGGATCGCCGTCCTCGGTCAGCGTGGCGAGGGTCCCGGTGTTGGTGGACTGCGCGATCGTGCGGGCTTCCTCCGCCGCCGAGGGACGGGTGGAGTCGACTACCGGGGACAGTGGGGGAGGGACCGAGGGGGCATCGCCCGGGTCCCCGTGATCGCGGGACGGCACGCTCGAACGATACTCACGTCGGTTCGTCCGTCTGCAGGTCTGCGGTGATATCCGCGACCGCGGCATCGATGCGTTCCTTGTCGAGTTCGCTCGACTCGGTCGCGGCGGCCGTCGCGTTCTGCAAGGCCTCATTGAGGCGCTGCTCGACCGCTGCTGCGCCCAGCCTCAGCAGACCGTCCTCGATGAACGCCCCCGTCAGGTGCTGATACCCGTCGAGGGTCACCTCGACCGTCTCGTCCTCGTCGGTGGCTGGGAACGTGTCGCTGGCCATCTTGTGCAACTGCTCGTCCATCAGTGACTGCAGGCGCGCGGCCTGCTGCAGCAGAGCGGCCACGTCCGGATGCATGTCGTCGGCCACTAGGCGTCCTTGCCGCCCTGCCCGTCGTGGACGTCCCTGCGGCGTCGATTGCCGACGACCGCCTCGGTCCACGGCCGGTCCTCGGTGTACAGATCCTCATCGGGGACCAGGCGCGGATCGCGTCGTTTCTCCTTGCCCTGAGCTCCGCCCTGGGCGCCATGCATGGGTGCCATACCGCCGCCCATCATCGCACCGCCCGCCGTTGCGGGGGTAGGTCCTGCCCCGACCGGCACGGGTGGGCCGGGCGCGACAGTCTCGGCGGTGATGGCAGGAGACAGCGGTGCCGGCCCCATCCCGGCACCACCGGCGCCACCTCCGGCCCGACCTGCGCCGCCGCCGGCTGCCGGACGCAGACTCGGCTCGGTGGGGGTCTTCGGCAGCCCCGTCGGCGATCCACCGGGCGATCCGCCTGGGCTGCCGCCAGACGCACCGCCGCTTGATGGGGATCCGCCGCCGGAGGGGGATCCACCGCCCGAGGGGGACCCGCCGCCGCCCTGCCCGGAACCCGGCTGCGACTGTGACTGTGCGGCCGGGGTCGGGGTGCCCAGCGATTCGGCCATCTTCTGGGCCATCCCCGCGGGATCACCCGTGAGCTCGCCGCCACCGCCGCCTACGGTCGTCGGGCCGCCACTCCTCGTGAACGGCGGCTCCGCCGGCCGCACCGGTGCGAACGTCGCGCTGCTCGCGTACTCCTGGCGCACCTCGTCGGATTGGGTCTGCAGCTCCTGCATCCGCTCGCGGATCTTCTCGATCTCTTTGTGAACTCGGACGCCGCCGTGGGGCCCGGTCACGCTCGCAAGCTCCATCATCCGCTGTTCCAACGCGACGTATTCCTGATGGATCGGGTCGTGCGTGCTCTTTGCCTTGTCGTGTGCCGCAACAATTTTCGCGGCGGCGTCGGCAAGGTCGTACCACGCCTCGGACAGCTGGGTCAGCCAGCTGCCGAAGGCCGTCATCCGCGTGTAGGCGGCGTCGGCGGCGTCGCCCTCCCAGTTACCCGGCGGCGGCTTCGGCTTGTTGTTCTCGACGCGTTTGGACGCGACCCCCCACTGCAGCATCGCGGTCTTCAACGAGATCCCGGTGTCGGGCGCACTGAGGTCGGCCTGCGTCTGGTTGACGTTGCTGTATCCGCCGGCGTCGAGCAGGCGAGGGGTGCCGGCGGGACCGGGAAGCTGTGGCGGCGGCGTGGCGGGTTCGGGGATGGTGATGGTGTCGATCGCCGCGACGCGATCGGGATTCTCGATCGCCTTGCCGTAGTCGTCGTCGACCTTTTGGTAAGCGGCCGCCGCGATTTCGAGCATTTCCGCGATGCGACGGTTCTCGATCTCGGCCCACCGCTCGAATTCCTTCAGCGACTGTGCGTTGTCGGTGAGGTTGGCGACCGCGTCCTGCGTGGCAGGCAGGGCATCCGGTGGCGTCACCGTGACGTCGGAGGGCGCATGCCAGGTCCGGCTCTTCATCTCGGCGGCCTGGCTGGTGAGCGCACCGGGTTCGACCCGTTGTACGTCGCCCGCCACCGCTACACCTCCAGCGCCATCTGATAGCGGCTTTCCTCGCGTGGATTGATCAACCGGATCGGCAGCTGCCGGTGCCGGGGCGTGTCGATATAGTTGTCGCGCAACACAACTCGTCCGACACCGGGATGTGGGCCGAGGTAGGTGATCGCGTTCGGCCATGCGAGCTTGGCCTCGGGGCCGACCTGAGCGTTGATGGAGCCGGCGAACTCGGCGAACTGAGGCATCAGGGTGACGACTGCGCCCGCGGCGGCCGACCGCGCGACGAACTGGGTGAACAACCGCGCGTCACCGAGGTTGATGCTCACATCGACGTCGTCGAACGGCATGTACACCGGATAGCGATCTGCGGTCTCGCCGACCAGTACCCCGGCGGATCCGATCGGCAGTTCGTAATGCCGGTCGCTGACCGGGCTGATGCCGTGCAACGCCGCGCGCTGACCGCCGAACAGGCAGGAAAATCCGCGGGGCGTCGACGGATTCGCCAGCGTGGTCAACAACACCGTTGCGGTCGGGGCCTCGCCCGGCCGAATGCGGACACGGGTGATGGTGTGGTCGGCGCGTGCCGACCACCACACGTCCGGCCCGCCCGGCGCGCTGTAGGCGGCGGTGAATGTGCTGCGTCCCTTGATCGCCGACCATGTCTCACGTTCGAAGCTGATCTCGGTCGCCCTGTCGAAGTCGTCGAAACTGCGGACCGGTTTGGCGTCAACACCGTTGCCGGCCAACTGATCCGCGATCCGGGTAGTGGATGCGACCAGGTATCGGGCCAGCCCCGCGACGCCAGAGTCACGGCGCTGTGCGGACTTTCGGGTGTGCTCGGGATCGGCTCTGACGACGATCCAGGTGCGACGATTGGCCGGCGCCGGGTACGGCCCGACCACCTGCTCGTAGAGGGCCACCAGGCTCGCGGGCGCGGTCTTGCCCACGCGGTAACCGGCTGCCACCACATCGGCTTCGAGGTCCGGGCAGTGCGCTGCCACCAGCCGCTCGACGAGTTTGGTGTCGACCACGTCGTCTGTGAAAGCCGCGCCGTTGACGATGACGGTAGGCGTGAACGGTCGCGGTACCAGCTCCATGGCCGCGACCAGGTAACCGTCCTCCCAGCGGACGGCGACGTGATCACCCGGCATGACGGTGGCGCCGACCGCAGGCTCGGATGGCCGGTCGGGTGCGCTGCGGTGGCGCCGCCGCCAGCCGAGCACCGCCGCCACCCAGCCGGTGAGCCGTCGACCGCGGATGGTCAGCACCGCGGTCAGGGCGATTACCACCGCCAGGGTGCTGCCCAGCCAGAGCAGATCGAGCTGGATGAACAGCACGAGGGCCGCCGGGATCAGTGCCGCCGCCCAGATGGCGTGGCCGGTGGTGAAGCGCAACCCGAGCAGCGACGCGATCCGGCTCATCGGCGCCTCAGGGCGCGCCGGGCCAGGGCGCCGAGTCCGAGTGCCAGCGCCAGGGCGGCAACTGTGACGACGACGGCGGTGATCGGCCCCCGGTCCGGCGGCGGAATGTACACCGGCGGCGGAACTTCCTTGACCTGGTAGGGAACTCGCTCGGGTCCCTCGGGCACGTCCCAGGTCAGCGCGGCCACCGGGTCGATGACACCGGCGCCGACGTAGTTGTCGGCGCCGCCGCCGGGATGCCGCGCGGTGGCGGTGATCCTGTTGATGATCTGAGCGGGCGTGAGGTGGGGGAAGCGCTGCTTGAGCAGTGCGGCCAGACCGGACACGTAGGCGGCCGCGAACGAGGTACCGCTGATCGGGATGGGACCGTCCTGACCTTGCAGCGCGTTGACCGGTCTTCCGTCGTAGCCGAGTGCCACCATGTTCTCCGCGGGCGCCGCGGCGCCGACCCACGGCCCGGACATCGAGAAGGTGCTCGGCTGGCCGTTGGGGGCGATACCGCCGACGGTCAGCACCAGCGGGGAGTACCAGGCCGGGCTGACGATCGTCTGCACCTGCTGCCAGCCCCTGGGGTCGGCGGGTATCGCCGGATCGGGCGGCGGGTTCTGGGCGCAGTCCTGGCCGGTGTTGCCCGCCGCGACGATGACGACGGCACCCTTGACGTTGACCGCGTAGTTGATCGCGGCGCCGAGGCCCGATTCGTTGATCGGCCGGGTCACCTTGTAGCAGGCCGCCTCGCTGATGTTGATGACCTGCGCACCGAGGTTGGCCGCGTGCACGACCGCGCGGGCCAGACTGCGCAGTGAACCCGCGGTCTGCGTCGAGGTCGGATCGTTGGGATCGGTGCGGGCGCCGACCGGTTGGAACGCCTCCGAGGTCTGCCGCAGCGACAGGATGCGGGCGTCGGGCGCCACCCCGATGAAGCCGTCCGTCGGCGCGGGCCGGCCAGCGATGATCGACGCGGTCAGCGTGCCGTGGGAATCGCAATCGGACATGCCGTTTCCGGCTTGGTCGACGAAGTCGCCGCCGGGTTCGGCCGGTACTCGCGGCGAGCCGTTGACGCCGGTATCTATCACGGCGACGGTGATCCCCGCGCCCGTCGCGAACTTCTGTGCCTCACCGAGTTGCAGGTAGTCGTTCGCCCATGGCCTATCGGCGAAATTGGCGTTGGGAAACGCCGTCGGCGCCGAGCAGACCCTGCGCTGTTCAGTCGGTTGATCGGGACCGGTCTCGTCCGGCGGCACGGCCGCCGGATCGATTGCGGGTGGCTCGATGGCCGCTACTGGAGGCGCGCCGAACAACGCCAGCAACAACACGGCCAGCAGCACACCAAGGCGGCGCACTCGCTATGCACCTCCCCCGATAGTCGCCGGGCCGGCAGTGGGCAGATACGCCCACAGCAAACCCCCGGCTGTCCCCCACATCCAGCCAATCCTAAGGGGGCGACGAGGGGGGTCAGGTCCGCAAATTTGCGGGGACCAGTTTGCGGGGTCTAGGCGTCGAGGTCTTGTGCGACCAACCCGGCCACAGTGGCCAGCACAGCCGCGTCATCGCAGGTGACCGTCACTTCTGCGCCGTTGCCTGCGCCTAGCGTCATGATCATCAGCGCCGAACCTGCGTCGACGGGTTCACCGCCGTCCAGGGACAGGGTGACGGGCACCCCGGCCTTCACCACCTCCTCGGCGATGATGGCCGCGGGCCGGGCGTGCAGACCTATGGCGGAGCCGACGATGACGGTCTTGGTGGGCATTGTGCTCCTGGTAGTGGGATCGCCGATAAGAACGTGATGGCGGAATCCTCTCGACATTGCTCGCCGAATTGGCCGTTTGGGCGAAAGATTCAGAGCATGAGCACTGTTCTGCGCGGTGTGCCGGTGGTGCCCGGCGTCGCGTACGCGCCGGTGATCCGGCCCGGTCGGCTGCCCTCGCTCGACGACGAATGGTCCGGTGAGGTGCCCGAATCCGACCGCGCCGCTGAGGTCGCCCGCTTCACAGCCGCCGCGGCCGCGGTCGCGTCACGGTTGCGGCGCCGCGCGGCACTCGCCTCGGGCGCCGCCGCGGAGGTGCTGTCGGCCACCGCAACCCTGGCGCAGGACCGGGCATGGCTCGGCGCCGCGGAGGAGCGGATCAACGCGGGCGCTCCCGCAGTCCGCGCGGTGGTCGGCGCGGTCGAGCAGTTCGTCGACATGTTCACCCAGATGGGCGGGCTGATGGCCGAACGCGTGACGGACCTGAACGACATCCGCGACCGGGTGCTCGCCGAACTCCTGGGCATGCCCGAGCCCGGCGTCCCGATGCCCGATGTGCCGTCGATCCTGTGCGCCGACGACCTCGCCCCCGCCGATACCGCAGGTCTTGACCCGATGCGTGTCGTCGCGCTGGCGACGGCGCAGGGCGGGCCCACCAGCCACACCGCGATCATTGCGCGCCAGCTCGGCATCCCGTGCGTCGTCGCCGTCGAGGGGCTTGACGCCGTCGGCACCGCAACGATGGTGCTCGTCGACGGCACGGCTGGAACCGTCGTCGTCACACCCGACCCCGTGATTGCGGGAGAGGCGGTGGCTGCCGCCAAGCGCGACGCCGAGCGCGCCGCACGATGGAGCGGCCCCGGTGCCACGTCCGACGGGCATGCGGTCGCGATCCTCGCCAACGTGGCCGACGGGGCCGCCGCGAGGGCCGCACGCCAGACGGCGGCCGAGGGTGTCGGCCTGTTCCGCACCGAGCTGTGTTTCTTGAACCGCGACACCGAACCCGGCATCGAGGAACAGGCCGATGTCTACGCCGAGGTGCTAGAGGCGTTCACCGGGCACAAGGTGGTCGTCAGGACGCTCGACGCGGGTTCTGACAAACCGCTGAAGTTCGCGGGGCATTCCGAGGAGGCCAACCCCGCGCTCGGTGTGCGGGGCATTCGCATCTCCGCGGGTAATCCGAGGTTGTTGAGCAGGCAGCTCGAGGCCATCGCGGCCGCGGGCCGGCGGACCGGCAACGCGCCGTGGGTGATGGCTCCGATGATCGCGACCGCCGAAGAGGCCGAACACTTTGCGGCACAGGCACGCTCGTACGGACTGACACCGGGGGCGATGATCGAGGTTCCGGCGGCGGCGCTGGTCGCCGAGCGGATCCTGCAGCATGTTGACTTCCTGTCGATCGGCACCAACGATCTGGCCCAGTACACGATGGCCGCCGACCGCATGTCGGCAGAACTCGCCGCGCTCGCCGACCCGTGGCAGCCG
>JBIQHU010000251.1:0-3637 GCA_044508395.1 Mycobacterium sp.
CACGGGTGGGGAATTTCGATGAGCGTCAGTGGGGAATTTCAGCGAGCGCGGTCATGACCGGGTGCCTGCCAGCACAAATTGTCCATTTCCCCGAGTGCAATGGACCCTTCGCCTGTGGGTAGGAACGTCGCGGCTTCGGAGGTGTCTTGCTAGATGCGTGAGACTGCCGCGTTCAAGTTCGACACCCTGCCGGGGTGGACGTTCACCGTCACAAGGTTCATCACCGAGGAAAACGATGGCCTCGACAGCTTCACAGGTGGACAGCGCGAGGCAGGTGATCTACGAATCGACTGCCACCGAGACGGTGAGCTGCTGGGCGCACAGGTCTTATGGGTAAGTGGACCAACAGGTGACCCAGATCCCGACAAGCCGTTCGTCCCTGGCGGCAGAATCACTTTCACGTTCCGCAGTCTGCCGGGCTATACATTTTGGGCAACGAGGAGCGAGCGTCAAGTAACCACTCCGTATCCAGGCCGCGAGCATACAGACGAAACTCTGACCTCCCCGGAGGGCGCGGTGCGGATCGGATACACGCGAGACGGCGACGAGGACGAAGTCGAACTATCCGTAATTCAGGGGTCGCGCGCAGATGGCGGTTTCGGTGTGCGTCGTGATGACTTCGGTCGGCCCATTCGGTAGTTACGGGAAGGGGATGACTGCGATTCGGCGGTTGGTGAACGTCTGCGTATAACTGGCGTTCGTGGCGCGGTACTTCGCCTTAAACACTGTTTCCCCTGGAGACAGCCCGGTTTCGAGGAAGATACCGCTCCTTCCCTCCGAGTGGGCAGCAGGTTGCCAGAAAGAAATCCCCTTCGCGTCCGTAGCCGCGACAGTGTTCGCCCCTGACAAGGCGTACGCCATCCAGCCCGCGCCACCCGAGCCGGAAATCGCCACACTCATAAGTACCAACGCTTTACCGCTCGATCCAATCGTCACGGTCACCGAGTCTGTAGTTGTGGTCAAATCGGTATAGGAGGCCGAGGTAGTGCTTTCGCCGGTCGCGACTACCGCGCCAACGGTACCGCCGACTATGGCGTTAATCGCCGCAGCTGTCGCGTTCACCCCTTGCGCTGCTTCGTTAAGCCCTTGCGCAATAGGACTGGTCCTTACTTCGGGGTCGGGAGGTGTCTCGCCCGTCCTCCAGTACCCAACCATCCTGACCGAACCGTCGGGGTACTTATAGACGGTGTAGGTCTCGGGGCGGTCGTCGCGGAGATCCGCGGGAATATCAGTCCACGTCATTGAACGTTCCTTTGCGGGAAGGGGTTAGCTGTCATCCGTGACGGAGAAGGAACTCAGACGCACCGCCATCGGGTTACCCGAGCCCAGACCGTTCCAGCAGAAGAAACCGATCTCGTCCGCAGTGAGATGAGCTGTGCGGCCTTGCGAATGCATCTCTGCCCAATCCAGGCCGTTGTAGGAGTACGAGAACACATGCTGGCTGCCCGTATCCTGAATCCGCCACCAACCCGGCCGCAATTCCGGGTTAGCCTGCTGAGGCCACGTCGAATGCGCTATCGGACTGTTCCAGTGCCCAACCGAAACGCTTGGCGATGCCACAGACGTGCTGATATCCCCCGTGCCGAACGTCACGATCTTCCCGTTCGACGATTGACGCAAGCACACCCCATACAGCCAGCGAGACGCGGCCGCGTTCGGCGGGCTGATCGGATCAACGAAAAACGACGCCGTGTACGTACTCGCCGGCGACAACGTGCGAACCCGCAAAACGTTGCTCACGCCCGTATTCCCGGCGACAGAAAGCAACTGGTGCCCATTATCCGTAGCGCCCGAATTGCCGCCGATATTGACGTTCGACCAGCCCGACTCAGGCACCGCGGGCTTGACCAGCGTTGCAAGTGCTGCCGTGGCGGCGTTGATCCCCGCGCCTACGGCGTTGTGCCACGCAGCATCAACCACGTCGCCGACACCGTCTTCGAAATCAGTAGGTAGATCAGTCATCTTGTTTCTCCTAAACGGTTTTCGTGTCGTTCTCTTTCTCGGTCATCGTCTTCACGACAGCCAAAGCCTCTGGTCATCCCCCACCGCCCGACTTGCGGAAACGTTCGCCATCGAAGGGGCAGTAACCGTCGATCTCATAGGGCGCTAACACTGCGCCCTCGTGCTCCTCGGCCCACGCCTCTCGCGCAGAGCGGAACTCAGAGAACGCCGCCCCCCACGCCCGATCAGTCCGATAACGAAACCCCTCGAACACCAACAATTCCTGCGGCATCTCACCGGGGTCGCAATAGCGGCGGCGCCTCACTTGACTGCCCTTAATCGCGTACGCGGCTTCTGACTCCCAGCGGAGGTGTCGTCGGCCGGAATCGCCAATGCTGCCACCAACTTCGCGAAACATGCTCGCTGCTGCCGCAACTCCACCAACGCCGGATGCGCCCGAACCCCCTGCGGCGACGCGTTCAACACCCCATCCCGATCCACCACGGCCTGCAACGCATCGATCGACTCCGCCGTCCGACAAGCCTCCCGCAAAATCACCAACTCGTGCTCATCCATCTCGAACTCCGAAACCGTAGACGCCCACAACGTTCGCCCGGAACCCGTCAAACCCGCCGGAACGGGCGGAGAAGTCTGCTTAGCCGCCATTCAAGCCCCCATAGGTCGATTTTTTTCGGAACGGGTGACACACACAACGCCGCCGCACCGAGCCGCGCTGCCTGATGGGGGGTATGGGAGACCTAGCCACCATACCCGCAGGTCAGAGGGCTAATGCGAACTGCTCTCCACCGCCAGCATCGCCCTTCACTGCGTTGCATAGGAAGCAGGCCGTGCGGACATCTATGCTGCAGGCTCGTCGCCTTGTTTGGATCGTGGTGGATGCGAAGGGCATCAGTTGCTCCTGGATTGTGGGGCGGCGTCGGCGCAGGTGCCTCTGGGCATGTCCTACCGTCGTGGAGGTCCTTTGCCCGACGTGAAAGGAATGTCTCGTGGGTTTGACGCCGTCCGCCGCTGGTCATGTTCAGTTCTCGGCTGCTGTCTTGGTCGGCAGTGGCCCTTGCTTGTAGACGCCTGCGGCGAGGAGGCGTTTGGCCTTGTCTTCGGAGACTGAGATCTGTACGCCGAGTTGTGGATTGTGGAGGGCCACCATCGGGCCGTCGTAGCGTGCCGGTCCTCCGCGCATTTGCCCGAGTTCCTGCTGCTTCATTGTTATTGCCTTTCTTGTGTGTTCGGTCTGCGGGTTGGTTCTGTGGATCACCGGCCGGTGCCGAATCCGTTGCGCAGCGGTCGGGCGCCGGCAGGTGTGGCTGCGGTGGTTTGGCCGCCGAGTCGTTGGAAGCCAGCGGAGTGCGGGAGGTTCAGACTGGGCGGCATGTAGTGCGTGAGGTTGAGGAAGCTGTTGTCTTCGTATTTCGCGAGGGCGGCCAGGTCGTCGAGGTCGCCGCGGGCCGCCGTGTTTCGTTCGAGGAAGTCTTCTTTGATGGATGACCAACCGCGGCCGAGGGCCTTTTCCAGTACGGCTGTTGCGAGGATGTTGTCGCCTGAGCGCAGTGCGGATTGGTAGAGCTCGGCGGCTTCGTCACTGTCTTTGAGTTGGCGTGCGCGGGCTTGGGCGTCGCGGAACGATACGACGCACGCGGGATCGTTGGCGGCGGATGGTGAGAGCCCGAACACCCGG
>JBIQHU010000063.1:0-29690 GCA_044508395.1 Mycobacterium sp.
GGGTGCAGTTCGGCGGGGCCCACTCGCACGGACGGCAAGGCCGCCGGAGCAGAACGGAGATGCACGTGGTGGTCGTGCAGACCCGGGATGACGGTTCCTGCCGCGGCGTCGTAGACCTGCTCGGTGGGTAGCGGCTTCAACCGTGGCTCGACGGCCACGATCCGGTCTTCGACGCGAATGTCGACGGTGCCGCCGTCGAGCAGGGTCGCACGTTGAATCAGCATGAAGCGACGCGCTTCTCGGCGATCAGCTGCTCGACGACGTGGTTGTCGGCGCCGAGCGCGGATGCTGCCGGCGACGGTGGTGGTGTTGCGGTGCAGCGGGTTTCGTCGGTGCGCGGCAAGGCGGCGTACGTGGCGGCGACGGCCGCCATCGACATCTCGATCAGCTCGCCGCCGCCCCGGCTCAGCGAGCGGGCCACCTCGAGCGCGGCTTCGAGACCCGTCAGGGGGTCGGCGATCGCGTCACCGCAGAAGGTCGGATCGTCGTCGCTGCCGCGGACCAGACCCCCGGACACGGCGGCGTCGTCACCGAACGCCACCCAGTCGGCCCGCTGGCCCTCGGTGCCGTGACCGGTGATGCGCAGCCAGCTTCGACCGTCGCGCGGCGTGATGGATGCCGGGCCGAGGCCGCGGCGGATGAGTGCCGTCGGACGCGACGACTCGATCACCACGTCGGCCGCGGCCAGCAGCGCCTTTAGTGCAGCAGGATCGCTGAAATCCACGGTATATGAGAGCTTTCCGCCGTTCATCCAGTCGAAGAAGGCGGACGGGCCCGCTCGGGTGCCGTCGGGCCGCGATCGGCTCTCGACCTTCACGACGGTCGCGCCGGCGCGCGCCAGTAACTGCCCGCAGAGCGGCCCTGCCCACATCACGGACAGGTCTGCGACCAAAAGGCCGGTCAGGCCGCGCCCGGTAGTAGCCGCCCCGCAGCGCACGATGCGCGGTGGCGCCGCGGGAGTTTCGCCGAGCGCGGCGACCGGGAGGCCGAGTAGACGGGCCCGTTCGGTGACATCGGCGGAGTAGCGTTCGGCGGTCCACGTTTCCAACGCCGGCCACGGGTCATCCCCCACGGCCTCGGTCTCGATCAGCGCGGGGACGGCGTCGACATCGTCTGGGCGCGACAGCGTCAGCGCACACCAGCCGTCACGGCTTCGCATCAGGCGTGTCGCCCCGCCCGCCGAGATCCGGCCGTGCGGCGTGTGTCCCAGTAGTCCGGCCCGGCCCGCGATGATCTCGTCAGCGTTGGCGTCAACGCCGGTGAGCGCCCGAAAGTCGTCGGCGACGTCGCGGGCCCGCGACAACACGGCAGCGGGGACGACCAACGACGTCACATCCCCATTGTGCTCAGAACTGCAATGCAGTAAAGCGCCAGTCCAGGACCTGCCGGTCAGACTCACCCGAGTCCCCCACCGCGTAGACCACCGACCGCAACTTCAGCACCCCGCCACGGTCTTCCGGCAACGGGACCGCGCCCTCGACGTGCAACTCGCTGTAGAGGGTGTCGCCCTCGTGCACGGGTCCGGTGTGATCACACGACTGCCAGCCCAACACGGTGACGAGGTTAGGCAGCAGTCGGGTGACCTGGGCCAGCGCCAGTCCGATGGTGTGCCCGCCGTATACCAGCCGCTGGCCGCCGCTGCGCCAATCATGGTGTGTGGCTGCGATATTCAACGTCAGCCGGGCGAGCTCTGGGGCGCTGGTGACGACGTCGGCAGTGCTGTGCAGCACCGAACCCGCAAGGCCGGCGTCGAAATGGGCGCCTGGGACTTTGGCGCGGTAGGCGTCGGCGTTCCAGTCGGCGGTCGGGTCGGGGACCGACGCTTCATCAGCGCCGATCGCCGACAGATCGTCGGCGTGGCCCGTCTCGACCGCGTCGCCGCTCAGCGGAAGCATTGCGCAGCGATGAAAGTCGAGGATCAGGCGGCCGACGTCGTCAACGGTGGTCATCCGCAGCGCCGCAAGGCCCGTCGGGGCGCGGCCCGGCTTCGCCGAGTTCTGCTTCAGCCCGACCACTTCCGTGCGGGTGAACAGCGTGTCGCCGATCACCGGGAACCGGTGGAACTTCAGCCCGCGATAGAACAAGTTGGCTTTGACCCGCTGCGTCACCAGCGTCGACTGGCCGATCGCCACATCGCATACGAGGGCCGGATGGGCCAGCGGGGCCGAGGCTCCAGCGACAGCGGCCGCCAGCTCACCGTCGAGGGCGAGGCGCAGGCGATCGCCGATGATCGACTGATGGACCGTTGCGGCCCCGGCCGTCAGGGTCATCGAGGGTGCCGCGTCAAAGACCTGGCCGACGTGCAAGTCGTCGAAGTATGGGCCGCTCACGGCAGCCATGCTGGCATTAGGCCGCACAAAGTGTCAATATGGCCGTACATATGTTGACCGAAGAAGAAACTCTGCTGGTGGACACGGTGCGGTCGTTCGTCGACCGCGACGTCAAGCCCACGGTGCGCGAGGTCGAGCACGCCAACGAGTACCCCGAGGCGTGGATCGAGCAGATGAAGCGCATCGGCATCTACGGCCTGGCCATCCCCGAGTCCTACGGCGGTACGCCCGTGTCTACGCCGTGCTACGTGGAGGTCACCCAGGAGCTGGCACGCGGCTGGATGAGCCTGGCCGGCGCGATGGGGGGACACACCGTCGTCGCCAAGCTGCTGTCGCTGTTCGGCACCGAGGAGCAGAAGCAAAAGTACCTGCCGCCGATGGCGACAGGCGAGCTGCGGGCGACGATGGCGCTCACCGAGCCCGGCGGCGGCTCTGACCTTCAGAACATGTCGACCGTCGCCGTGGTCGACGGCACCGACTTGGTGATCAACGGGTCGAAGACGTGGATCAGCAACGCCCGCCGATCGGGCCTGATCGCCCTGCTCTGCAAGACCGATCCGGCCGCTACGCCGAAGCACAAAGGCATTTCGGTGGTCCTCGTCGAACAGGGCGAGGCCGTGCCGGGCCTCGATATCAACCCCAGCCCGGGTCTATCGGTGTCGAAGGATCTGCCCAAACTCGGCTACAAGGGAGTCGAGGCGTGCGAGCTGACCTTTGCCGACTACCGCACGTCCACAACGGCGATACTCGGCGGCGAACCCGGCAAGGGTTTCGCGCATATGATGAAAGGCCTTGAGACGGGCCGGATTCAGGTCGCATCACGCGCGCTCGGTGTCGCGAAGGCGTCATTGGAAGACGCGCTGAAGTACGCGCAGGAACGGGAGAGTTTCGGCCAGCCGATCTGGAAGCACCAGTCCATCGGTAACTATCTGGCCGATATGGCGACGAAGCTCACGGCTGCACGACAGCTCACTCTGTACGCCGCCGAACGCTATGACAGCGGCGAACGTTCGGACATGGAAGCCGGGATGGCGAAGCTGTTCGCCTCCGAGGCTGCGATGGAGATCGCGCTGAACGCCGTCCGAATCCACGGCGGCTACGGCTATTCCACCGAGTACGACGTCGAGCGGTACTTCCGCGACGCGCCACTGATGATCGTCGGTGAGGGCACCAACGAGATTCAGCGCAACGTGATCGCCGCTCAGCTGGTCGCCCGCGGCGAGATCTGATGCGGAACGCGCCGGCGTATCAGACTCTGCGCGAACAACTGCGCGACGATATCGCATCGGGCCGGTACAGCGACGGAAAGCGGTTGCCCACGGAGTCCGAACTTGTTGAGCAGTATGAACTTTCGCGGCAGACGGTGCGGCGCGCGTTTCAGGATCTGGTCGCCGACGGCACGGTGTACCGGGTGCCGGGGCGCGGCACCTACACCAGCGAGACCGGGAGACGGTATCTACGTCAGCTCGGCTCGATCGAAGACCTGATGAGCCTGTCCGACGACACGACCATGGAGGTGCTTTCCGGGCTCCGCAGGCGCGTCGACCTCGACGCCGCCAGTCGGCTGCGACTCGACGACGACATCGTCTACTCCGTGGTGTTTCGCCGCCTGCACGACGGCGTGCCGTTCGTGATGACGACGGTGCACCTGGCGCCATCCGTCGCCCAAGCCGTACTGTCGTCGCCGGAACTGCAGGACGGTGCAGCGGGCCCGCAGACGGTGATCGGCGTACTCGAGCCACACCTGGATGCGCCGATCGCCGAAGCGGCACAGTCGATTACGGTCGCGCCCGCCGACAGTGCGGTTGGGACGGCGCTGTCGTGCGAGCCCGGTCATGCGATGCTGAGAGTGGACCGGCTCTACAGCGATACCACGGGCCGACCCGTCGAGCTGTCGGTCAGCCACTTCCTTCCGGAGCAGTACACCTACCGCGTGACGCTGCGCCGTAATTAGTGATTTCGGCGTGTTTAGTCTCGCTCAGCGTGACCCAGCACGCCGAAATCACAGGAGTTCGTCGATGAGTCCCCATCGCAGCGCTGTCTGCGGGTCGAGGGTCTTACCGCTGAGCACCAGATAGGCGGTGCGCCAGCGGCCGATTCGCCGGGTGATGCTCACCGTGCCGCCTGCGCCGGGGATCAGTCCGAGGCTCAACTCCGGCAGGCCGAAGACGGCGTCCGGCCGCGATTGCACCCACCCGCAGAAGGCGGCCATCTCCAGCCCGCTGCCCAGCACCTGACCGTGCACCTCTGCGCGGCAATGTCTGCCCAGCCGCACCGTCAGTTCGTCAAGCACCAACGCGGGGCTGTGCCGGGTGCGGGCCAGATGGGCGCTGGCCGGATCGGTGAAGGTGCCGAACTCGGCCAGGTCGCCGCCGCTGCAGAACGAGGGCCCGTTGCCCGACAACACCACGTCGGTCACCGACGGGTCCAGCCGCGCCACCTCGAGCGCTTCAAGCAGTGCCGCGCGAGCGTCGGTGGAAAACGCGTTGTGCCGCTGCGGCCTGTTGAACCGCACGTGGAGGGTGTCGTCGACGCGTTCGGCCTGCACCGGATCGGGGATGTCCACCGGCCGCGCGGGTCCACGCTCGCCGAGCCAGCGGGCGAACTCCGGTCCGGACTGCAGCGTCGAGTAGGCCAGCGATTCGGTGATGACGCCGGCGTACGCGGGTGCGTCGACGTCGAGGGCGCGTAGTACGTCGCCGCAGACCGCCGCGGCGATCGGCCATCGCCGGCAACGGTCGTCGAGCTCGTCGAGGGCGTCGGACACCGATGCCACGGTCACGACGCGCGGGTCGTCGCTGCCCTCCTCGGTGAGCGTGAAAACCGCGTCGTCGGAGGCAGATCCGAGCGCAACGACCACGCCCGAGGCGAGTTCAGCGACTTGAGGGCGCATCACGAGTACTTCTTTATCAGCTCCTGCTTGAACATCTTGCCGGCTTCGGTCCGTGGCATCTGCGCCTCGAAGGAGATCGACTTCGGGCACTTGTAGTGCGCCAGCCGATCCCGCAGCCACGCCAGGAGCTCCTCACCGAACTCCTCGCCGGCGTCGGCAGGATCGACGGTTTGGACGACACCCTTGACGCTCTGGCCCATCTCGTCGTCGGGGATGCCGAACACGGCGGCGTCGAGCACCTTCGGGTGGGTGATCAACATGTTCTCCGCCTCCTGCGGATAGATGTTGACGCCGCCGGAGATGATCATGTGGTGCTTGCGGTCGGTGAGGAACATGTAGCCGTCCTCGTCGAGGTAGCCGACATCGCCGACCGTCACCCAGCCGCGCTTGTCGCGTGAGGCGGCGGTCTTCTCGGGATCCTTGTGGTAGACGAACGGCACGACACCCAGGTCGAAGTAGATCTGACCCGCCTGGCCGGCCGGCAGCTCGTTGCCGTCGTCGTCGAGAACGTGTGCCACACCGAGCAGCGGTTTACCCACGGAGCCAGGACGTTTCAGCCATTCCTCGGCGCTGATGAACGTGATACCCGCACCCTCAGACGAGGAGTAGTACTCGTCGACGACCGGACCCCACCAGTCGATCATCTGCTTCTTGATGTCGACCGGGCACGGCGCCGCCGCATGCACGACGCGGTTCAGACTGGACACATCGTACGAATCACGCACTTCCTGAGGCAGTTTCAGCATCCGCACGAACATCGCCGGTACGAACTGGCCGCTGGTCACCTTGTACTTCTGGATGGCGTCCAGTGCGGATTCGGGATCGAACTTCGACATGATCACCGTCGTCACGCCCATCGCCTGCGCGCTCATCGACCAGAGGCACGGTGCGGTGTGGTACAGCGGCGCGGGGCTCAGATACACCGAATTCGAGTCCATCCGAATCGCCATGAGCAGCGCAGAGAGGAAGTTCGGCGTATCGGCGGGTTTGGCGTGGGTGAGCTCGCGACGAATTCCCTTGGGGCGGCCGGTCGTGCCCGACGAATACTGGAGCAGATCGCCCTCGAGCTCGTCGTCGATGGGCGTGCTCGGATACTCCGCCACACATTCGGGATAGCGCTGCCAGCCGTCGAAATCGTCGTCGGCGATCATCAACAGGTCGGGAAGCACGTCGAACTCCGCAAGTCCCTCGAGGGTCTTGCGTACCGCGCGCGATCCGATCACGGCCTTCGCGCCGCTGTTATCGATGATGTAGGCCACCTCGGCCGGAGTGAGGTGGGTGCTGACCACGGTGTAGTACAGACCGCTGCGGCGGGCCGCCCACATCGCCGTCGGCAGGTGCTCGTTGTTCTCCATCAGGACTGCGACGGTGTCGCCTTCGACCAGGCCGGCGCGGCGGAAATAGTGCGCCAACCGGTTGGCCCGTTCCTCCAGCTCCTTGAACGTGACGACCGTCCCGGCCGGATGGATGATGACGGCGGGCTTGTCGGGGGTGGCCTCGGCATGCTCACGAATCTGCATGTCCAGACTCTACGATGTGCAATCTTGACAGGTGTCAAGTGGGTCTAATTTTCTCGCGGTTGCCGCCGGTTCATCGCACGAGCAGACGCAAAAACCCCCGAAATCACCCGATTTCGGGGGTTTTCACGTCTGCTCGCCGAAGAAAGGGAGCTCGCCGGGTATTACTCCGCTTCGAGGCGGTGCTTCAGCGCGTCGAACTCGTCCTTGATGCCCGTCGGCAGCTTCTCGCCGACGAACTCGAACCACTCCTCGATCAGCGGGATCTCCTGCCGCCACTCGTCGGCGTTGACCTCCAGCGCGGCGTCTACGTCGGCGGGATCCACGTCAAGGCCATCGAGATCCAGGTCCGCGGCCGTGGGCACGATGCCGATCGGCGTGGTGCGCCCGTTGGCCTTGCCCTCGATGCGGTCGATGATCCACTTCATCACGCGGCTGTTTTCGCCGAAGCCCGGCCACAGGAAGCGGCCGTCGTCACCGCGACGGAACCAGTTGACGAAAAAGATCTTCGGCATCTTCGACTCGTCGGACTGCTTGCCGATGTCGATCCAGTGCGCGAAGTAGTCGCCGACGTTGTAGCCGAGGAACGGCAGCATCGCCATCGGGTCGCGGCGCACGGTGCCGACCTTGCCTTCGGCGGCGGCGGTCTGCTCGGAGCCCATGGTGGCGCCGATGAACACCCCGTGCTGCCAGTCGCGGGCCTGCGTCACCAGCGGCACCGTGGTCTTGCGGCGCGCTCCGAACAGGATCGCCGAGATCGGCACACCCTGCGGGTCGTCCCACTCGGGCGCCAGCGTCGGGCACTGCGACATCGGGGTGCAGTACCGAGAGTTCGGATGCGCGGCGACCGTTTCGGTCTCGCGCTCGTACCAGTCGTTGCCCTTCCAGTCGATGAGGTGGTGCGGCGACCCCTCCAGGCCTTCCCACCACACGTCGTGGTCGTCGGTCAGCGCGACGTTGGTGAACACGGTGTTGCCGGCCGAGATGGTCTTCATCGCGTTCGGGTTGGACTTCCAGTTGGTGCCCGGCGCGACGCCGAAGAAGCCGAACTCGGGATTGACGGCGTAGAGGCGGCCGTCCTTGCCGAACCGCATCCACGCGATGTCGTCGCCGATGGTCTCGGCGCGCCAGCCCGGGATCGTGGGCTGCAGCATCGCGAGGTTGGTCTTACCGCACGCCGACGGGAACGCCGCCGCGACGAAGTAGGCCTTGTTCTCGGGGCTGATCAGCTTGAGGATCAGCATGTGCTCGGCGAGCCAGCCCTCGTCGTGCGCCATCGCCGAGGCTATACGCAGCGAGTAGCACTTCTTGCCCAGCAGCGCGTTGCCGCCATAACCCGAGCCGAAGCTCCAGATCTCACGGCTCTCGGGGAAGTGGGTGATGTACTTGGTCTCGTTGCAGGGCCAAGCCACGTCCTTCTGGCCGGGCTCCAGCGGTGCGCCGATCGAGTGCAGCGCCTTGACGAAGAAGCCGTTGTCACCGAGCTTGTCCAGCGCGGCCTTGCCCATCCGGGTCATCGTCCGCATCGAGACGACGACGTACTCCGAGTCGGTGATCTGCACGCCCAGCTTGGGATCCTCGGCGCCGAGCGGGCCCATGCAGAACGGCACCACATACAGGGTGCGACCGCGCATGCTGCCGCGGTACAGGTCGGTCAGGATGCGGCGCATCTCGGCCGGGTCCATCCAGTTGTTGGTGGGGCCGGCGTCGATCTCGCGCTCCGAACAGATGAAGGTGCGCGACTCCACGCGCGCCACGTCGGAGGGGTCGGACAGCGCCAGGTAGGAGTTCGGCTTCTTCTCGTCGTTGAGACGCTTGAAGGTGCCCGCCTCGACCAGCTGCTCGGACAGCCGCGCGGCTTCCTCCTCAGACCCGTCGGCAAACACGACGCGCTCCGGCTGCGTGAGTTCGGCGACCTCCTGGACCCAGGCGAGCAGCCCCTTGTGCTTCGTCGGTGCGGTGTCCAGACCTGGAATGGTCGCTGCGGTCATCAAAATCTCCTGTGTACGTTTTCTGCCAGGACTCAGGATCTGGAGCGTCAGCCCGAAAATAGGCTGCACATCCCAGCCGTCCCTGTAATAGAGAGGTTAACGCGGGTGAGATACCCGCGGTAATTCGGGACTATGTCCAATCACTCACAGGAACGATTCAGAAAGCCCATCTCAGAGGTTTATCGATTCAGCTGATCGGCTCCCCGGCCCGGCGGATCCGTACAACTCGGATCGGACGGCGTCCAGCGCGCGCTGCAGCGCCGGGAGCCTGCGATCCCTGTCCTTCGCAGCCAGGGCCGTCTGCATCGCGTGCTCGCGCAGTTCGGCGTCAATCGCGGCGACCCGGTCGGCGGCGGTGGCGCTCTCGACCTCGTCGCGATGCGCGGACTCCGAGGACAGCGCCGTCTCTGCGACCAGCACCCTGGTGGCCACCCGTTCCTCCAGCGCCGACCGCACCACGTTGACCACGTCGCTGACCCAGCGATCGAGCACTCCCCGGTCATGCAGCAGCCCGCGAATGCCGACCACCCACACGGTCACCGCCAAGCCCACTGCGCCGCCCACCACCAGCCCCGCCGCCGTCAGGCCGGGAGCGAGCCCGGCGAACAGCCTGGTCACCACGAGCGCCACCCCCAGCCCGAAGCCGGCGCCGAGGATCATCATCAGTTGGGTTTCCTGTCTGCGTGACTTCAACGGTGGGCCGACGATCTCCGGTAGCGGTGGCGGCGGCCCGGCGGCCGGGGGCGCCGGCAGATCCAGGTCGCTTGCGACGTCCGCGAGCGCTGCGGTGATGCCCTCGTCGACGTCCTCGATGACGTCACGCATCCGGGTGCGTACCTGCGGCTCGAAGGCACCGATCCCGCGCCGCGTCACCTGGGCGGCATCCTCTGCGAGTTCTCCGCGCGCCGACGTGGCGCGGTTACGCGCGAGGTGCGAAAGCTGCACATGCGCCTGCTTGAGCCGACTGCGCAGTGCGATCCCGCGCTCGCTCTTCGCGAGTCGACGCCGACGGAGGATGTCGTCGCGTTTGTTGTGCAGGGCGTTGACCCGGGCCATGCGGTCGGCCCCGTCGCCGCCGGCCAGGCAACCCGCGATGATGCCGTGCAGGCGGGTTTCCCACGCGCGCAACCGATTCCGTCGGGTTACATCCGGATCCGCCAATCGCTGCCGCAGCAGGTCGACAAGCTCGTCGAGTCGCGGCTCTCCCAGATCGGGCGCCGCAGCCGCCCCGACCCACTGCACACTTGCGTAGCGAGGTGCGCGCTGCGTCAACAGCTCTCGGTCCTCGGCGAGCACGTCGCGCCAGTTGCGGTGCGCGTCGATCTTCGACACCGCGCCGATCACCAGGTCGGTGTACTTCGTGGCCGATTCGATCAGGGCACAGTCGGATTCCGTCAGCGGCGCGATCGCCGACACCGTGAAGACCACCGCGACGGGCGCATGCGCGGGGCTCAGTTCGTCGGCCTCGACGAACGTGTGCTCGGGCATCCGGTCGCGCAGCACCGAGATCAAGCTTGTGGTGCCGGCCAGCCACGGGCCGGCCACCAGCACGACGTCGCGACTCTCGACCCCGGGCGAACGCAGCCCCGGTTCGATTGCGGCCACCACGGCGTCAGCCGCGCTCTCCCCGGTCATAGTTGCCGCCCGTACAGGACCAGCGAGCCCCGGCAGATGTCTGCTGCGCAGCTGCGGTGCATCGCGGCGACCGGACCGGTGCCGTAGCGCCGCCAGTACACCGCGCGCCTGCGGTGCGCCGCGGGATCGTCGCCCCTGTCGACGCGCGTGCCGTCGGCTTCCACCACGTCGACGGCCGCGCCCATCACCGCCAGTACGGTCGCGTCGCTTGCCAGGAACTCGGCAAGCTGCTGGTCTCCGGATCGTGTTGCGAGCGTGCGCAATTCGGTGATCGCCGTGCACACTCGCCGGTACCGCACCGGTGCGGCGGCCGCATTCACCTGCGCCACCACGGCCTCAACGTGGCTCAGCCTGCGCAGCAGCGCCCGCACCGCCGCGATGTCCGCGCCGCCGTCGATCGCCAGCACCGCATGGGCGATGCCGAAGCGGTCCAGGGTGTCGACCAGACGCCGTCGCACACCCGCCGTGAGCGGATGTTCCGACGCCACGAAGGCGTCAACCGAGGTGAGATCCGCCGGAGCGGCCACGAGCGTCCGCAGCGCGGCCATCAGATCGTCCTCCAGTTCGGCGACCGCGAGCAGGCCGATCATCGGCACGGTCGGAGTACCCGTCGACGCCCGGATCGTCGCCGCTCGGCGCTGTGCCAGCGCCATCGGTCCCCCCGCACCGAACGCCATCAGATCGGCTTTGTTCAGCACGATCACCGTCGGCATATCCGATTGGGTCGCCGCGACCAGCTCCTCGGGCTTGAGGGTCTCGGCGATCACCAGCGCGGCGACGTCGGCCGCGGATGCGTCGGCCGTCACCGCGATGCCTGCGTCGGCGAAGGCGGCGGCCACCGTGGCGCGTCCGACACCGCTGCGGCCGCATACGGCGACGCGCACCGGCGCACTGACACGGCGAACGATCTGCATCAGCCGCGGATTGCGGCTCTGCTGGGCGAATCGCGTCAATACGTCGACGAAGATCTGGCGGCTCCCTATCTCTGACGGACCCCGCGTCCGATCGGTCCCGTTCCCACCCACGATGTTGGCACTCCGCTCGAGGTGCCGATAGCAGCAGATGGGCACCTTGGGATAACTGCTGGCGGGTAGCAGCAAAAGGCAACTGTTGGGTATCAATCTGTAACACGATGCGGGTACTCGACCCTTGATGAGCGACGATGGACGGATGCTTTCGGGAAGCGCGGATGCAGGGGCACCACCCGCGTCGCATCGGCATCCCCGGGTAACCAGCTTCCGCACCCGCCGCACCACGCTCAGCGGTGCGCAGCAGGCGACGTGGGAGCGGCTGTGGCCCGAGCTGGGCATGCACGCGCGGGATGGTGACGGGCCGGCCCCGCTACTGGACACCGACTCGTGGTTCGGCCGCAGGGCGCCCATCGTGCTGGAGATCGGCTGCGGAGCGGGCACCTCGACGTTGGCGATGGCCCAGGCCGAGCCCGACATCGACGTGGTCGCGGTGGAGGTCTACCGCCGCGGGCTGGCCCAGCTGCTGTCCGGCATCGACCGCGAGAAGGTCACCAACATCCGACTGATCCGCGGCGACGGCGTCGACGTCCTGGAGCACATGTTCGCGTCGAACTCGCTGACCGGAGTACGGGTCTTCTTCCCCGACCCGTGGCCCAAGGCCCGCCATCACAAGCGTCGCCTGCTACAGCCGGCGACGGTGGCGTTGATCGCCGACCGGTTGCGGCCTGGCGGCGTGCTGCACGCCGCGACCGACCACGCGGGGTATGCCGAGCACATCGCCGCCGTGGGGGACGCCGAGCCGCGGCTCCGCCGCGTCAGCGTCGGCGACACGTTGCCCATCTCCGTCCAGCGGCCCGTCACGAAGTACGAGGGCAAGGCACATCACGCGGGCAGTTCGGTCGCCGAGTTGCTATGGGAGAAGTCACCATGAGCCTCGCAGAAGACGTCCAAGACGCAGACGTTCAAGAGATTGAAGAAGAAATAGAGGTCACGCCCGCCCAGGCCGACCCGACGGCGCCGGTCGAAGGCACCTCGAGAGTCTTGCTGGTCTGGGACGCTCCCAACCTCGACATGGGCCTCGGCTCGATCCTCGGCGGTCGCCCGACCGCCGCGCACCGGCCCCGGTTCGACGCGCTGGGCCGCTGGCTGCTGGCCCAGACCGCCGAGCTGTCGGCCACCCGCCCGGATGTCTCACTGGAGCCTGAGGCCACCGTCTTTACCAACATCGCCCCTGGTAGCGCCGATGTGGTTCGACCGTGGGTGGAGGCATTGCGTAACGTCGGATTCGCGGTCTTCGCAAAACCGAAGATCGACGAGGACAGCGACGTCGACAGCGACATGCTCAACCACATCGCGCTCCGCAGGAGCGAGGGATTGGCCGGCGTACTGGTGGCTTCCGCCGACGGGCAGGCGTTCAAGCAGCCCCTGGAGGAAATCGCCCGCGACGGCATCCCTGTGCGGGTGCTTGGATTTCGCGAACATGCGAGCTGGGCGCTAGCGTCGGATACCTTGGTGTTCGTCGACTTGGAGGACATCCCCGGTGTCTTCCGGGAGCCACTACCGCGAATCGGCCTGGATTCGCTGCCCGAGCAGGGTGCTTGGCTGCAGCCGTTCCGGCCGCTGTCATCGCTATTGACCTCGCGCGTCAACAATTGAACTGCGCAGGTCGCCGCAGAATGAGTAAGGAGCTTTAGGTGTTCGCCTGGTGGGGTCGGATGGTGTACCGGTACCGGTACACCGTCATCGGCGTCATGGTCGCACTGTGCCTGTCTGGCGGCATCTACGGCATCAGCCTGGGTCAGCACGTCACTCAGAGCGGCTTCTACGACGAGGGCAGCCAGTCCGTGCACGCGTCCGTGGTCGCCGACAAGGCGTACGGGCGAGACCGGACCAGCCATATCGTGGCGATCCTCACTCCGCCCGACGGCAAGAAGGTCGACGACCCGGCGTGGATGAAGAAGACCGCCGACGAACTCAACCAACTCGTGGCCGACCACGGGGACCAGATCGTCGGCTGGGTCGGCTGGCTACGGGCCCCCAACAGCGAAGACCCGACGGTCCAGCAGATGAAGACCGCGGATCTGTCGCAGACGTTCGTCAGCGTCCCGCTCAAGGGTGACGACGACGACACGATCCTGAAGAACTACCAGGCCATCCAGCCCGACCTGCAGAAAGTCAACGGCGGCAATATCCAGCTCGCCGGCCTCAACCCGCTCGCCAGCGAGCTCACCGGCACCATCGGCGAGGACCAGAAGCGCGCCGAGGTCGCAGCCATCCCGCTGGTCTGTGTGGTGCTGTTCTTTGTGTTCGGCGGTGTGATCGCGGCGGCCCTTCCCGGCCTCATCGGCGGCCTGACCATCGCCGGGGCGCTGGGCATCATGCGGTTACTCGCCGAGATCATGCCTGTGCACTTCTTCGCCCAGCCGGTCGTCACCCTGATGGGGCTCGGCATCGCCGTGGACTACGGCCTGTTCATGGTGAGCCGGTTCCGCGAAGAACTCGCGGAGGGCTACGACACCGAAGCCGCCGTGCGCCGCTCCGTGATGACGTCGGGCCGCACCATCATGTTCTCCGCGGTCATTCTCGTGGCGTCGTCGGTGCCACTGCTGTTGTTCCCCCAGGGCTTCCTCAAGTCGATCACCTACGCGATCATCGCGTCGGTCATGCTCGCGGCGATCCTGTCGATCACCGTGCTGCCCGCCGCCCTGGCCATCCTCGGTCCCCGAGTCGACGCCCTCGGCGTGCGCTGGTTGCTCAACTTCGCCGAGCCGGATCCGATCGCTTCCGACCCGAACAACCCGCGCACCAACACTTTCGCGCTGGCCTCGATCCCCGCGGGCCTGCTGGTCCCGCCGGTCGGCATCGCACTGGGACACCTTGCGCGCAAACGCATCAGACAGACCGGGGAACAGGGTGCGCAGTACACGGTCATCGGTCTGACGCTCGGCTACATCACGCTGCTTGGCGGTCTCGCCCTGATCATCTCCTCGGCGAAGGAGAGCCTGGGCGCGGCGCTGTACTGGGTGCTGCTCGGCATCGTGATCTTCGTCGCGGTTGTCGTCGCCGGTGTCGTCCTCGCCCGCTACATCCCTCTTGCTCGTACGCCGATCGTGTGGTGGTTGAACTGGCTGGCGGAGAAGACGCAGAAGACCAAGACGCGCGCCGAGGTGGAGAAGGGCTTCTGGGGCAAGCTCGTCAATGTCGTGATGAAACGTCCCATCGCCTTCGCCGCGCCGATCGCGGTCGCCATGGTCGTGCTGATCATTCCGCTCGGACAGCTGGCCCTGGGCGGCATCAGCGAGAAGTATCTACCGCCCGACAACGCGGTCCGGATCGCGCAGGAAGACTTCGACAAGACTTTCCCCGGGTTCCGTACAGAACCTCTCACGTTGGTCATCGAGAACGTCGACGGCCAGCCCGTGACGGACCAACAGGTCGCCGAGATCCGCAACAAAGCCCTCACCATCCCCGGCTTCATCGAGCCCGACGGTGACGCATCGAAGATGTGGCAACCGCGTGGCGGCGAATCGAGCGACGCCTCGGTGCGCGTCATCCAGAACGGCCTCATCGACCGAAACGATGCCGCCAAGAAGGTCGGTGAGTTGCGGTCGATCGCCCCGCCGCGCGGCCTGACGATATCCGTCGGTGGCACACCGGCTTTGGAGCAGGACAGCATTCACAGCCTGTTCGACAGGCTGCCGTTGATGGTGACAATCCTCATCGTCACCACCACGATCCTGATGTTCTTGGCGTTCGGCTCCGTGGTGCTGCCGATCAAGGCCGCGGTGATGAGCGCGCTGACACTCGGCTCGACCATGGGCGTGTTGACGTGGATGTTCGTCGAAGGTCACGGCTCCGGGCTGATGAACTACACACCGCAGCCACTGATGGCGCCGATGATCGGCCTGATCATCGCGGTGATCTGGGGTCTGTCCACCGACTACGAGGTGTTCCTGGTCTCCCGCATGGTGGAGGCCCGCGAGCGCGGTATGTCCACGGCCGAGGCGATCCGCATCGGCACGGCCACCACCGGCCGCCTGATCACGGGTGCGGCACTTGTGCTCGCGGTCGTGGCGGGTGCGTTCGTGTTCTCCGACCTGGTGATGATGAAGTACCTGGCGTTCGGCCTGCTGATCGCGCTGCTGCTGGACGCGACCATCGTCCGTATGTTCCTGGTGCCGGCCATCATGAAGCTGCTCGGTGACGACTGCTGGTGGGCACCGAGATGGATGAAACGCATCCAGGAACGCCTCGGTCTCGGGGAGACCGAACTGCCCGACGAACGTAAGCGGCCCGCGGTGCGCGAGCCCGCCGAGCACCCCGAGGCTCTGGTCGGCGCGGGCGCACCCCTTCGGCCTCCGCCGACCCGTCCGCGTCCGCCGCTCGACCCCACTCATCCGGCCGCCGAGGGAGCGTCGCGTCCCGGCGCAGGCCGGACCGTGGCGCCGCCGCGTACCAACGCACCATCGAGCACCGGAACGACGCGCATGCCGACCGGCCGCCCGCCCGCCGACGACGAGCCGCAGACCACGCGTCTGACGACCGCCAAGAACGCGGTGCGTAACGTCGTGAGCAACGCCGCGGCGGCCACCCGCGCCGCCGCACCTCCCGCCCCGCGTCCGCAGCGCGAGGATCGCGAGATCGAGTCGTGGCTGGGCGAATTGCGCGGTACCGGCACGCCCGCCAAACCGCCCACACCGCCGCCTACGCGCAAGCCGTCGACCGAATCCACTCGCGCGATGCCCGAGCAGACCGCGGGCCAACCTCCGGGCCGACGGCGGCAGCCGCAGCCCGCCCCGGGCAACGAACCCACGACGGCGATCCCGGCACAGGACCCCGGTGAACTGAAAGACGCCGACGACGCCACGACTGCGATCCCGGCGCAACGGCCAGAAGACCCGGACACCGCGACGGAGAAGCTCAACGCCCATCAGGAAGGCCAGAAGCCTAAGCGGCGTGGTGGCGGAATGAGCGCGGCGGATCTGCTGCGCCGCGAGGGCCGGATCTAGTCCGTCTCGGCGTCCCCGACGTCATCGGCTTTGGCCGCGATGACGGGCTCGTCCGCGGTCGACTGTGCGGCCTCCTCGGCCTCGGGATCGCTGGCGAGCAGCACCCTGGCCGCGCTGTTGAGGAACGCCACGGCGGGCACGGCGAGCAGGGCGCCGACGATGCCCGCCGTGACACCGCCCGCCGCGATCGCGAGCACGACGGCCAACGGGTGGATCGAGACGGCTCGCCCCATCACCAGCGGCTGCAGCACGTGGCCCTCCAGCTGCTGGACCGCGACGATCAGGCCGAGGGTGATCAGCGCGAAGATCCAGCCCTTCGCGATCAGCGCGACGACGACGGCGAGGAATCCAGCGATCACCGCACCGACGAGCGGGATGAACGCGCCCAGAAACACCAGCGACGCCAACGGAAGCGCCAACGGGATGCCCATGATGGCCAGTCCGGCGCCGATCCCCACCGCGTCGACAAGCGCCACCAGGAACGTCGCGCGCACGTAGCCGATCAGTGAGCGGAACCCCGCACGGCCGGCTTCGCGGACGCGCGGCTGCACGGTGTCGGGAAAGATCTTGGTGACGAAGCCGAAGATGTTGCGCCCGCCGTGCAGCAGGAAGATCAGGGTGAACAGTACGAGCAGCGCACCGGTGACGATCTCGGTGAGGGTGCTCGCGGTCGAAAGGGCCCCGCTGGTCACCTTCTCCTGGTTGTTGCGCAGCGCCTCGAGGGCACTCTCGCGGATCTGCTGAATCTGATCATGGCCGACCTGAAGGGGGCTGTGCGCCAACCAGTTTCCGAAGCCCTCGATACTGTGGCTCACCTGTTCGGCCAGCGCGGGCACGCCCTCGATGAACTGGCTGATCACGAAGGTCAGAATGCCGCCGACCACCGCGAAACCGGACAGCAACATCAACGCCACCGCGAGGCCGCGCGGAGTGCCGAGACGATCGAGGAAGTCCACGGCGGGCAACAACAACGCCGCCACCATGGTCGCCAGGGCGACCGGGACGACGATCAGTTCGAGCTGCTTGATCAGCCAGAGCACCGCGAAGACCGCAGCGAAGATCACCACCAGCCGCCACGACCAGGCGGCGGCCTTGCGGACCAGCGGGCTGACCGCCTGGTCAGCATCGGAAAGGCCGGCGGGCATCCCGCCAGCGTATCGGCCCGCCCCGCGGAGTCCACGTATCTCGGGAAACCGCCTCCCACGCTTTACCCTGTAGGGCGTGTCGCACGACGCGCCTGCGCGCGAGGCCCGCGCCGCGCGCGGCAAGTACCGGTGGCTGCGATGGGTGGTCATCGCGGTCGCGGTCGTCGTGCTGTCGGTCGAACTGACCCTGGTACGCGATCAGCTCGCCGACGCGTGGCGAAGCCTGTACACCGCGAAATGGTGGTGGGTACTCGCCGCCGTGGTCGCGGCGATGGCGTCAATGCACTTCTTCGGAGACATCCAGCGCAAGCTGCTGCGCTCGGCGGGCGTGCCCGTGCACCAGTGGCGCTCACAGGCGGCGTTCTACGGTGGAAACTCGTTGAGCACCACGCTGCCCGGCGGCCCGGTGCTGTCGGCCACGTTCATCTACCGCCAACAGCGCATCTGGGGCGCCACCCCCGTCGTGGCCTCATGGCAGCTGGTGATGTCGGGCGCACTACAGGTCATCAGCCTGGCGCTGCTCGGACTGGGCAGCGCGTTCTTCCTTGGCGCCAAACACAACCCGTTCTCCCTGATCTTCACGCTCGCCGGGTTCATCATGCTGATCGTGCTCGCCCAGACCGTGGCGTCGCGCCCGGATCTGCTCGACGGCATAGGTGTCCGCGTGCTGTCGTGGGTCAACTATCTACGGGCGAAGCCGTCGGATAACGGGCTGGCCAAGTGGCGGGCGACCCTGGCTCAACTCGAATCGGTCAAGCTGTCGCGCCGCCAGATGGGCGTCGCCTTCGTGTGGTCGATGATGACACTCGTCACCGGTGTGGCGACACTGTTGTTCGCGTGCTTCGCCGCGAGCGGTAAGCCCTCGTTGCTCGGCGTGGTCGTCGCCTACGTCGCCGCCCGCGCCGTCGGCTCGATACCGCTGATGCCCGGCGGGCTGTTGGTGGTCGAGGCGGTGCTGGTGCCGGGTTTGGTGTCCAGCGGAATGACGTTGGCCTCGGCGATTTCCGCCATGCTCATCTACCGGTTGATCAGCTGGATCTTCATCGCGGCGCTCGGCTGGGCGGTGTTCTTCTTCATGTTCCGCACCGAAGCCGACGTCGATCCCGACGCCGCGACGGGCGCGACCACCGAGGAAACGCGCCGGCCTGTGACCGACTCCGACACACACCACGACCCCGACCCGTAGCGGCTCATGGGATTCCGAACCGTCACCGCATGCTCGGCCGCTGTCATGGTCGTCATGGTCGTCGTGGCCGGCTGCTCGACCGCGTCGGAGCCACCCGCGGCGTCCACACCCCCGCCGGCCGCCTCTGGACCCATCCGCGGTCCCCTGCCACCGGTGGCGACCCCGTTGGTCGGCAGCGTGCTCGCCGCGCCGGTCCCCGTTCCCGCGACCGACGGCAAAACACATCTCGCCTACGAGGTTCAGTTGACCAACGTGCTCGCCCAGGAGGTAACTCTCACCTCGTTCGTGGTGCTCGACCGCGACGTGTCGCTGCTCAGTCTGTCCGGTGACCAGCTCGCCGACTGGACCCGCATCATCGGAACCACCACGCCGACAACGAAAATCGGGCCCGCGCAGACCGCCGTGGTATGGGTGGACCTCGCGCTGGACGAAGGGGCGACGGTGCCGGCCCGACTTGTGCATGCGATAGGCCTGTCACTGCCCGACCCCAAGCCGCCGCTGTTCCCCGCGACCATGACCATCAACATCGCGCCGGTCGACGTCGGAAAGCGCGAGCCGGTCGTCATCTCGCCGCCGTTGACGGGGTCGAACTGGTTGGACGGTGGCGGGTGCTGCGATATGGTTCCGCATCGGATGGCGCTCAATCCGATCGACGGCCAGCTGTGGGCGGCCGAGCGATTCGCGATCGATTACGTGCAGCTGGACTCCGACGGCCGTGAGTACCACGGCGACCCGACCAAGCTCGAAAGTTATCCGGCGTTCGGCAACGATGTCCGCGCCGTCGCCGACGGTCCGGTGGTGGCCGTGGTCGACGGACTGCCCGAACAGGTACCAGGTAAGAACCCGAGCGGGCTGTCACTCGACCAGTACCCCGGCAACCACATCGTCCAGGATCTCGGCGGCGGCAACTTCGCGCTGTACGCCCACCTGAAGACCGGCACGGTCGCGGTCAAACCCGGTGACCGGCTGAGCACCGGGCAGGCGATCGGTGCTGTCGGCAACACCGGCAACTCCAGCTCGCCACATCTACACCTCCACGTGATGAGCACCGCCGATCCGCTGCGATCCGACGGACTTCCCTTCGTATACAAAGAGTTTCGCGTCGACTCACGCATCGCCGTATCGCTGGATGAACTCGAGAAACTTCCCGACGACCAGCCTGTGCCACTGCAACCAGGCTTCGCCGCTCGCGACGAGAAGGACGTCATGCCAATGAATCTCGATGTGATGACCTATGCCGGCTGACGGGACCGCGCAGGCCCGCCCCGCGTTGGCCGCGTTCGCGACCGATGTCGTCTGCGTCATCGTCTTCTGCACCATCGGCAGGCGTAGTCACGCCGAAGGACTGACCGTCTCCGGCATCGCCGAGACCGCATGGCCGTTTCTGGTCGGCACGCTCGTCGGCTGGCTGCTGAGTCTGGGCTGGCGGCGCCCGACCGCACTGGTGCCCACCGGTGTGACGGTCTGGGTGTGCACCGTGGCGGTGGGGATGCTGCTGCGAAAGCTCACCTCGGCCGGAGTGGCGCCGAGCTTCATTGTCGTGGCGTCACTTTCGACCGCCGTGCTCCTTCTGGGGTGGCGGGGCGGGGCCCGCCTGCTCATCCGAGGCTGACACCGTCAGGGTGGCACGCAGGCCGCCCAACGGGCCGTCGGACAGTTCGATGCCGCCGCGATGCAGGGCGGCCTGTTGGACCACGAGCGCGAGGCCGAGTCCGGAGCCGCCCGGTGCGGCGGTGCTGCCGCGGGAGAACCGGCCCAGCACCGTCTTGTGCTCCTCCGCGGGCAGACCTCGCCCGTTGTCGTCCACGATGATGACGATCAAGTCGCCGGTCCGTCGTGCTTCCAGCACGATGCGGGTCGCCTGCCCGTGCGTGATCGCGTTGCGCACCAGGTTGTCGACGGCCAGGCGCAGACCGCTCGGCCAGCCCCAGATGGGTTCGAGGTCGTCCTGTGCCTCGACGACGATCTCGACGCCCGTGTTGAGCCGCATGTTCTCCCTGGCGACCCGGTCCAGCATGTCGGCGATGTCGATGGGTTCGCGGTCCTCGACCTGCGCCAGCTGGCCGGAGGCCAGTTGTCCGAGCGCGGTGATGATCGCCTCCACCCGTCGCTGGGCCCTGGACAGGTCCGCGACCACCTCCTGGCGTTCCTCGGCGGGCAGGTCGTGGATCCGCAACGTGTCCAAATCGGCACGCATCGCCGTGAGGGGGGTGCGCAGTTCGTGGGCCGCGTTGGCGGCGAAATCCTGGGCGGCCTGCAGCGAGTTCGTCGTCGCCCGCTGTGCGGCGGCCAGGCGGCTCAGCATTTCCGACATCGCCTCGGAGAGGTCCTCGGCTTCACGGACGCCTCGCACCTCGGGCATCTGCTCACTGCCCCGGCTCAATTGCTTGGTGTGCTCGGTCAGCCTGCGCAGCGGCCGTATCGCCGGGCCCGCGAGCAGCCATCCCAGCAGGGCGGCGATCAGTACCGTGAGCAGACCCGCCGCGGTGTAGAGCGGAATCCTCGCGCGGTTCAACAGGATGCTGTCGGCGCGGATGCCGATCGACATCATCACGCCGTCGGGTTCGTCGACGGGAAGAGTGCGCACCCGATACTCGACGCCGTTGACTTCGACGGTCTCGGTACCCGGCGGCAGAGGGGGCAGCTGAAAGCCGCGCTGGAACACCACCTGTCCGCTGGATACGGACCGGCCGGTCGTCAACACTCCGCGGCGGGGATCCTGCAACTGCTCGGGATACATGCTCGCGTCGACGATCGCCTCGAGGCGGCGATCCAGTTGCACCGCATCGTTATTCGCCAGCACCACCGACGTCGCGATCGTGAACACCGCCACGACCGCAGCCGCCGCCGCGGCCGATGCGACAGCGACCCTGGTGCGCAGCGATGCGGATCGCAGAAACCGCGGAACTCTCACGCGCTAAGGCTAAGGCTCGTCACCGGAAGTTCGACGGCCCGCCTCAGGCCTCGTCCCGCAGCACGTACCCGATCCCCCGGACCGTGTGGATCACCCGCGGCAGGCCTTCGCGTTCGAGCTTGCGGCGTAGGTAGGAGATGAAGACATCGGCCACATTGGTGTCGACATCGAAGTCGTACCCCCACACCAGCTCGAGCAGGCGCTGGCGGCTCAGCACCACGCCGGCGTTCTCGGCGAGCACAGCGAGCAGATCGAATTCGCGCTTGGTCAGATTGACCCGCTCACCGCCTGCGAACACCAGCCGTCGCGCGGCGTCGATGGTCAACGGCCCGACCGTCGTGGTGTCCGACTGCTGTTCGGAGTGGCCGGCCCGACGCAGCAAGGCGTGCAAGCGCGCGACCAGCTCGCCCAGATCGAACGGTTTCGTCAGGTAGTCGTCCGCGCCGGCTTCCAGACCTGCGATGCGGTCGTTGACCGTATCCCGCGCGGACAGCACGCAGATCGGAATCTCGTTGCCGAGGGCACGCAGCGCGGTGACGACGGCGACACCGTCCAGTTCGGGCATTTGGACGTCGAGCACGAGTGCGTCGTGCGACTCGTTCGACAGCAGCCGCAAGGCCTCTTTACCGGTGGCGGCGACCCGAACGTCAAAGCCCGAATGGCGCAGTCCGCGCGCCACGGAGGTCCTGACGTCCGGGTCGTCGTCGACCATGAGCACAGTGCGGCCAGAGCCGTCGCCCGTCGACGGCTCATGCGCACCCCCGAACGGAGGCTTAACTGTCCGCGATGCCGTCGCCGTTGGTGTCGCCGCAGCGGTTCTTGAGGTCCACGAGCGGCTGACGGATTCCGGTCAGATCGGCCTTCGCCTGGGGATTGGCATCGAGGTAAGCCTTGACGTCATCCTGGACCTCGTCGCGGGGCACACCCTCAAGGCTCGTGAAGAAATAGTTCACGTCAGGGTGGGTGAAGAGGTAGGCAGACGTCGCTGCCGAGACACCCGCAGCCACACCAGCCAGATCCGCCGCGGTGCAGTTGGGCGGGGCGGGTTGCGCCATTGCCGAGGGCATCGCGCCGAACATGATCGCACCGGCGAGCGCGCCGGTTCCCACCGCGCCAGCTACCGCACGTCGGGCAGTACGGGGCGAGAGCAACATGGACAGCTCCTTCTTCGGAAGTGGTAGAGGCCGTAACCGTGGGCGGTTACCGACACCAAAAGCTAAGCAGAATGTTCACAGACTTTCCTGCCTTGGGGCCAACGAGTCGTGAGAAAGTCGGAAATCGCAGCTCATCGACGCCACCAGCGAAGGCTGCGGGTCGAACTTGACTACGGCAAGCCCGCGATCGCAGGCGTGGGCATCGGACCTGTGCCCTGCGAAACCGGCGATACCGCCGACGTTTGCGCCGGTGACGCCGCACCCACAGGGCCGGTTGTCGGCCCGCCGGCCACTGCGCCTGGCAAACTCGCCGTCACCCCTGGGCTCTGCTGCGCGGCCTGTATCAGACCCAGCAGCTGCGGCAGCGTCAGCGGCAACTTGCACCGGCTGGACAGCGTCGCCAGCGGCTGCTGCAGCTGCTGCATGTCCTTGGCGGCTTGCGGGTTCGCGTCGAAGTACGCCTTGGCCGCGGCGATCGACTGCGGGCCGGGCTGTTGTTTGGCGATCGCCGTCAACACCTGATTGGTCTGCGGATGCGAATCCAGGTAGTTGCCTGTGGAGGTGGCCACCGAGCCGATCGTCTTGGCGACCTCACTGGCCGCACATGGGTCCGGTGCCGCGGTTGCCGACGGTATCGCCGGCGACGACGACACCGCGATCGCGACGACGACGGCCGAGGCGGCGATCGATTTCATGGCGGGACTCCTCACAGTTTGCGAACGTCTGGGCGCACCGCAAACGCTCGCCAATCGGCGGCAATCGATCCCCGACAACAAGAGTGGCCATTACGGCCGACTCACATAGTGCCATCCGCATCGCGGGCCTCGCCAATTCAGCGGGCAGGGGTACAGGAAACTGCCAGCTGAAGATCAGGTTGGGCCGGCTAGGTGAAGGAGCGGGTTAAAGCTGTTTAAGGCGTTGCTGGCAGGATTCTCGCGGCTCCTCGCCATAGCACATGCTGTTGTACGCTCACGCTAGCTAAGCCGTGCCGAATGTCGTCGGCAGCGCGACTCCGACTGAATGTCGTCGGCGGACCGACTCCGGGGGAGAAAGCGGGGAGTTCGACATCCAGCAGTTCATGATGCGCTTGAGCAGCACCCTGCGCAGATATCGCTGGGCGGTGTTCGCTGTGTGGCTACTACTCCTGGTGCCATCGATATATCTCGCGGTGACCCAATCGAGTCACCTCACCGGCGGCGGGTTCGAGGTCGAGGGCTCCCAATCGCTGCGCGTCCAACGCGAGCTCGAGCAGAACTTCCCGGACCAGGGTGCGTCGCCACTGGCCCTGGTGGCCGCACCACGCGCCGATGCGTCCTTCGACGACATGAACACCGCGGTCGCCTATCTGGAACGCGCGGCGGCCGAGGTGCCCAGCGTCAGGGTCGTGCCCAATCCTGCGCAGCCCGCTCCGCAGCCCGACCGCCCGTACGTCATCACTCTGCAGCTGGACTTCAACAACACCGGCGCGGTGGACGTCGCAAAACAACTGCGCCAGAAGGTCGGCGTCGACGGCGAGGACCCCGGCGAGATCGAGAACGGCAGGGTCAAGCTCTACGTCATCGGCCAGGGCGCACTCGGCGCCGCCGCGACGCAGGCCACCAAACACGACATCGCACAAGCCGAGCAGTGGAACCTGCCGATCGTCCTGATCGTCCTGCTCGCGGTGTTCGGGTCACTGGCCGCCGCGGCGATGCCGCTGGTGCTCGGGATCTGCACCGTCGTCGTGACGATGGGGCTGGTCTATCTGCTGTCGATGTACACCACGATGTCGGTTTTCGTGACGTCGACGGTGTCGATGTTCGGCATCGCTTTGGCCATCGACTACTCGCTGTTCATCCTCATGCGGTTCCGCGAGGAGCTGCGGTCGGGCCGCGACCCCGAACAGGCCGCCGACGCCGCGATGGCCACCTCCGGCCTCGCGGTGGTGCTGTCCGGCCTCACTGTGGTCGCCTCGGTGACCGGCATCTACCTGATCCAGACGCCCGTGCTGGTTTCGATGGCCACCGGAGCGATCCTCGCCGTCACGCTCGCGGTGCTGACCTCGACGACGCTGACGCCTGCCGTGCTCGCGACGTTCGGCAAGGCGGCGGCCAAGCGCTCGTCGTATCTGCATTGGTCCCGCCGCCCGGAGACCACCCAGTCGCGGTTCTGGACGCGGTGGACGGGCTGGGTCATGCGCCGTCCGTGGCTGGCGGCGCTCGGGGCGTCGGCGCTACTACTGGTGCTGGCCGCGCCCGCGTTCTCGATGGTGCTAGGCAACAGCATGCAGCGTCAGTTCGACCCCACCCACGAGATCCGCGGCGGCGTGAACGCGGCGGCGGAGGCACTCGGCCCCGGCGCGCTCGGTCCGGTGCGGGTGCTGGTGAGCTTCCCCGACGGCAATGCCGCCTCTGCCCCGGCCAAGGAACCGCTGCTGGACGCCGTCCGCCAGCGAATCGCGCAGGGTCCCAACGTCGTCTCGGTGGCGCCACCGGTGTTCGGCGAGGACTACCGGCACGCGCTGCTGTCAGCGGTGCTGTCGGTGGACCCCGAGGACATGGGTGCGCGTGACACCGTCGACTGGTTACGCAAAGAACTTCCTGCCACCCCCGGGCTCGGCGACGCCCGCATCGACGTCGGCGGGCCGACCGCACTGATCAAGGACTTCGACGATCAGGTGTCCGCCAAGCAGCCGCTGGTGTTCGCCTTCGTCGCGCTGATCGCATTCGTGATGCTGCTGATCGCGATTCGTTCGTTGTTCCTGGCGCTCAAGGGCGTGCTGATGACCGTCCTTTCGGTGGCGGCCGCCTACGGCAGCCTGGTTGTCGTCTTCCAGTGGGGCTGGCTGGAGGCGCTGGGCTTCAAGCCGATCTCGTCGCTGGACAGCACCATCCCGCCGCTGGTGCTGGCGATGACGTTCGGCCTGTCGATGGACTACGAGATCTTCCTGCTGACCCGCATCCGGGAGCGGTTCCTGCAGACCGGTAACACCCGCGACGCCGTCGCGTACGGGGTGAGCACCAGTGCCCGCACGATCACCAGCGCCGCGCTGATCATGATCGCGGTCTTCACCGGGTTCGCGTTCGCGGGCATGCCACTGGTCGCGCAGCTCGGCGTGGCGTGTGCCGTGGCCATCGCGGTCGACGCCACGGTGGTGCGCCTGGTGCTGGTACCCGCGCTGATGGCGATGTTCGACGAATGGAACTGGTGGCTGCCGCGCTGGCTGGACCGCATCCTGCCGTCGGTCGACTTCGAGAAGCCACTGCCCAAGGTCGACATCCCCGACCTCATCATCATTCCCGACGACCTGTCGTCCCTCGGGCCGACCGGTTCGGAGCTGCGGACGGTGGTCAAGTCGGCGGCGAAGCTGAAAGCCCTTGCCCCCCAGGCTGTTACCGTCGCTGATCCGCTGGCCTTCAGCGGCTGTCAGCCGGTCATGCAGCTGCGAAGCGCCAGTCGCATCAACGGCACGCACCGCACCGGCGGCAACGACAAGGCCCTGCTGACCGCGGAACTGCCGGTGCACCCGGTGACGATGTGGCGAGGCCGGCTGTCGGTGGCGCTGGAGGCACTGCAGGCGGAGTCCGAACTCGAACGGGCACCGATGGAGCGCAAGACGCCGGTCGAGACCACGAACGTGCAACTGCCGACCGGCGACCGCTTGCAGATTCCCACGGGCGCGGAGACTCTGCGGCTGCAGAGCTACCTCATCATGTGCCGAAACAGCACCAAGGATTACGCGGAGTTCGCCGAGTTGGTGGAGGCCATGGAAACTCGAACCGCCGCATTGGTGCTGACGGGAATGGACCGGTACTACTGTGGACAGGATCCAAGGAAACAATGGGTGGCCACGCAGTTGGTGCGCCGACTGGCCGACCCCCAACCGTCAGATGAGCACGACACCCGCATGTCGGGTCCACAAGCGGAGGCCGATTGGGCCAAGGTGAAGGAACGCTGCCTGGCCGTGGCGGTGGCGATGCTGGAGGAGGCGAGGTGACGGTGACTCCCGACGTTCGGGATACCCAGCGCCGTCCGGCTGACGACCGACCGGTCGAGTTCTGGCCCACCGCCGCGATCCGCGCCGCCCTGGAGACCGACGACCTGGCTGTGTGGCAGCGCATCGTGGCGGCGATCAAACGCGACCCGTTCGGCCGCACCGCGCGCCAGGTCGAGGAGGTGCTGCGGACCGCCAAGCCGTACGGCGTTTCGAAGGCGCTCGCCGAGGTGCTCAACCGCACTCGTGAGCATCTGGAAGCCAACGAGCGCGCCGAGGTCGCGCGGCAGATCCAGGCGCTGCTCGAGAAGTCCGGTCTGGGCCAGCAGGAGTTCGCGTCGCGGATCGGTGTGCCGAACGACGATTTCGCGACGTACCTCAGCGGTGACGCCAGTCCGTCCGCGTCGTTGATGGTGCGCATGCGCAGGCTCGCCGACCGCTTCGCCAAGATGCGTTCGACGCGCCGCGACGACCGGGCCTGAGCCCCTAGGCTGGCGGCATGAACAGCAACAGCAAAGCCGCGATCAGCCTCACCACCGGACTCGAAGATGCCGAGAAGGTCACCGTGGCGTTCCTGGTCGCCGTCGGCGCTGCCGAAAGCGGCCGTCCGACGCTGATGTTCCTGACCAAGGAGGCCGTCCGGCTGGCTGTGCCGGGGGTGGCCGTCGGCACGGCGTGCGACGGCTGTCCACCGCTCGAGGAGTTGATGGAACGCTATGCGAAGGCGGGCGGGCGATACCTGGTCTGCCCGATCTGCATCAAGTCCAAGCAACTCGACGCCGACAACTTCATTACCGGCGCCGAACCCGGCGGGACGGTCCAGCTCTGGGAATGGATCGGCGACGGCGCAACCACGTTCAGTTACTAGCCGCCGATGGACATCGAACGCATCCTGCGGGATACCAAAAGCGTGGCGATCGTGGGTGTTTCGAGCGACCCCATGCGCCCGAGCCATGGCGTCTGGCAGTACCTGAGGGCGGCCAGCGACTACACGCTGTACCTGGTGAACCCGACGATCAGCGAGATCGACGGCATTCCGGTCTACCCGTCGCTTGCGGACCTGCCCGTCGTACCCGACATGGTCGACGTCTTCCGTCGCCGCGAGCATCTGCGCTCCGTGCTGAACGACACCATCGCCATCGGCGCGAAAACGCTTTGGCTGCAACAGGGTTTATGGGACGACGACATCGCGCGCGACGGTGCCGCGGCCGGGCTGCAGGTCGTGATGGACCGCTGCCTGAAGGTAGACCACGCCAACCTGCTCGACTGACATCGCCGGACAATCTAGCGGGAGTGGATGGGCGACACGTCGTCGACCAGCCAGCGGCCGTCGTGTTTGGACAGCTGGACCCGCAACGCGAGCACGGCGGTATCCGGTGGACGCCCAGGCGAATTCTGCGTCCCGTGCAGGATCACGGCGACGCTGGCGGCGGCCGGCCCGATGGCTTCGACACCCGCGGAAACGGTGCTGGCGTGAGCCGTGATGTCCCGGCCCGCCAAATCCTTTGCCACAGTGTCGAATTCCTTCTTGAATGCCTCCGCACTCTCCGGTGACATCTTCGCTGCGGCGCGATCGATCGACGCGGTCGGGTTCTGCGGGGTGAACGTCGCCGACGCCTCCGCCACGCTGGTGGCGATGCCGACGACTTCGGCGGTGTCGTTGCGCAGGTTGCGGTCGGGCACCGACCAGTTCAGGTAACCGACGACCACCGCGGCCGCCAGCGTCGCCGTCGCAACCCCGAGCACCGCCAACCGCAGCCGTGGCCCGTCGTCGTCGGTGCCGACGCTGACCCCGTCCCTGCGCGCCAGCACCGCGTTGACCACGACGGCCTGGACGATGAGCAGGCACAGCACCGAACACACCGAAACCCACCACAACGGCCATCCGAGCGCGATGCCGATGTACACGAGCGCGGCGATCGCGGCCAGCGGCGGCAACACGTCGAACGCCAGAACGCGCCAGGCGTATCTCATCGAATCGGTTCCAGCCGCGAGATCATCAGCCGGCCGTCGATATCGGAGACATCGAGGCGCAGCGTCCAGCGCACCGTCTGCGGCCTGTCGCTGCCGGCGTTTTCACTGATCGACGTCGCCACCACCATCACGGTGTCAGTGCGTGATGCGAACTCGGCCATCTCGGGCGCCGGTGGCTGCGGCTGTCCCTGCGCGTTCGGCGGTTGATGGTGGACGTACTCCAAGGCGACCGAATCGATCTGGCCGGTCGTGCGCGACCGCAACTTCTGGACCAACTCGCGGTACGGCTTGACCGCGGCGTCGAAGTCGGCGTTCAGCTGCCCGACAGTGCTCTCGTGGAGTCGGGCCAGGCTGGCGTCGACAGTGTCCTTGTTCATGTTGATGAGCACGCTGGTCCAGTCGGCGGCGGCCTGCATCGCGCGGGTGCGGTAGCGCAGTTCCTCGGCGTCGCTGCGGTGCTGCGTCCAGATCAGGGCAGCGAGCACGATCGCTGCGACGGCGATCACACCGACCACCGCGGAGCCGATGCCGTAGCCGGAAATACCGGGACCAGCGTCGTCCGGCACGTCGTCCTGCACGTCGTCGGGCATGCGCGTGAGGGTACCTGGCGCGCTGTGCCGCGCGGCTCCGACAACCTGTCTGGCACCCTGGTGGGGTGACGGTAGAAACGACGCACGGCGCAGCGGGAGCGGCCATCAGATCCGGTATCGACCTCAGCTACGTCGACTCTGACGCCCGCCCACAAGACGATCTTTTCGGCCATGTCAACGGCCGCTGGCTGGCCGACTACGAGATGCCCGGCGACCGGGCCACCGACGGCGCGTTCCGCGCGCTGTACGACCGCGCCGAGGAGCAGGTCCGCGATCTGATCACCGAAGCCGCGTCGTCCGGCGCGGCACGGGGCACTGATGAGCAGCGCATCGGCGACCTGTACGCCAGCTTCATGGACGAGCAGGCCGTGACCGCGCGGAGTGTGCAGCCGCTGCTGGACGAGTTGG
>JBIQHU010000252.1:0-3622 GCA_044508395.1 Mycobacterium sp.
CGATCAACACGCATGAGGGCGGAACCCACGAAGAGGGCTTCCGCGCGGCCCTGACGTCGGTGGTGAACAAGTACGCCAAGGACAAGAAGCTGCTCAAGGACAAGGATCCGAACCTCACCGGCGATGACATCCGTGAGGGCTTGGCCGCGGTGATTTCGGTCAAGGTCGCCGAACCGCAGTTCGAGGGTCAGACCAAGACCAAACTGGGCAACACCGAGGTGAAGTCGTTCGTGCAGAAGATCTGCAACGAGCAGCTGAGCCACTGGTTCGAGGCCAACCCCGCTGAAGCGAAAACCGTTGTGAACAAGGCGGTGTCATCCGCCCAGGCACGCATCGCCGCCCGTAAGGCGCGTGAGTTGGTGCGGCGTAAGAGCGCCACCGACATCGGCGGATTGCCGGGCAAGCTGGCGGACTGCCGCTCCACCGATCCGCGTAAGTCGGAACTGTATGTGGTGGAGGGTGATTCGGCAGGCGGCTCGGCCAAGAGCGGTCGCGACTCGATGTTCCAGGCGATCCTGCCGTTGCGCGGCAAGATCATCAACGTCGAGAAGGCCCGCATCGACCGCGTCCTGAAGAACACCGAAGTCCAGGCGATCATCACCGCGCTGGGCACCGGCATCCACGACGAGTTCGACATCGACAAGCTGCGCTACCACAAGATCGTGCTGATGGCCGACGCCGACGTCGACGGCCAGCACATCTCGACGCTGCTGCTGACGCTGCTGTTCCGGTTCATGAAGCCGCTGATCGAGAACGGCCATGTGTTTCTGGCACAACCGCCGCTGTACAAGCTGAAGTGGCAGCGCACGGATCCGGAGTTCGCCTACTCCGACCGTGAACGCGACGGTCTGCTGGAGGCCGGCCGAAAGGCGGGCAAGAAGATCAACGTCGACGACGGCATCCAGCGGTACAAGGGTCTGGGCGAGATGGACGCCAAGGAACTGTGGGAAACGACCATGGATCCGTCCGTGCGGGTGCTGCGCCAGGTCACGCTGGATGACGCGGCCGCTGCCGACGAACTGTTCTCCATCCTCATGGGCGAGGACGTCGAGGCGCGCCGCAGCTTCATCACACGCAACGCGAAAGACGTTCGTTTCCTTGATGTCTGATTCGCAGATGTTTGATTCGCAACGCATCGACAAAATTGACGATCTAAGGCTGAAAACACATGACTGATACCACGTTGCCCCCGGGCGGCGACGCCGCCGATCGCATCGAGCCTGTCGATATTCAGCAGGAGATGCAGCGCAGCTACATCGACTACGCGATGAGCGTCATCGTCGGCCGCGCGTTGCCGGAGGTGCGCGACGGCCTCAAGCCGGTGCACCGCCGCGTGCTGTACGCGATGTTCGACTCGGGCTTCCGGCCTGACCGCGGCCACGCGAAGTCGGCGCGATCGGTCGCCGAGACGATGGGCAACTACCACCCGCACGGCGACTCGTCGATCTACGACACCCTGGTCCGGATGGCCCAGCCGTGGTCGCTGCGCTACCCGCTGGTCGACGGGCAGGGCAACTTCGGCTCACCGGGCAACGATCCACCGGCCGCCATGCGTTACTGCGTGACCGGCGATGCATTGGTGCGGCTGCCGTTTGGGCAGTCGGTACATATCTCAGACGTCGTACCCGGTGCTCGGCCCAACACAGACCACGTTGTGGACGCAAAGGTTCTGGACCGCCACGGCAATCCGGTTGCAGCAGATCGCCTCTTCCACTCCGGTGAGCATCAGACCTACACCGTTCGCACCGCGGAAGGCTACGAGGTCACCGGCACTGCGAACCACCCGCTGCTATGCCTGGTGAGCGTCGCGGGCGTGCCCACGCTGCTGTGGAAGTTGATCGAGGAGATTCGTCCTGACGATCGCGTGGTGATTCAGCGGACTCCACCGATGGAATTCGGCGGAGCTGATTGGCACGACACGCTTGAGGCGCTTCTTTTGGGCGCTCTCATCAGCGAGGGATTCGTTTCGGCGCGGCGGGCTGGCTTCAACAACCTTGACCGCGACTACTTCAATATGGTCGTCGCCGCCTATGACTTCGTCGTTGGGGGACCCCGTTACGTTTCGGAGCGGACCATCCTGTCTGGCTCGAGGCTGCTGGAGTTGGACGTCCATAACTTGACCGCACTCCGTAGAACACGCTTGGCCTGTTTGGTGGGCCAACGATCTGCCGACAAGGCTGTTCCCGACTGGATGTGGCACTCTGCGGCGGCCGTGAAGCGAGCCTTCCTTCAATCGTTGTTCGAAGGCGACGGGTCGTGTTCTGCCCTCCCCCGCAACACGATTCAAATCTCCTACTCGACCAGAAGCGGTCGGTTGGCCAAGGATGTCCACCAGATGTTGTTGGAGTTCGGGGTTATCTCACGCCGCTATCTCCATGCGACAGGTGAACACAAGGTCGTCATCACGAACCGTGCGCACGCCGATATGTTTGCGAAACTGGTTGGTTTTGGCGGCGCGAAGCAGTCCAAGCTGTCCGGATTGTTGGGGGCGCTGCCTGATAAGGCTTCCGGCCTGGATACGGACCACGTTCCCGGTCTCGCTACTTTCATCCGCGCTCACAGCGGTGGCCGTTGGGTTGATAAGGAGTGGCTGCGAAAGCACAACATCGACCGACTATCTCGGTGGCAGCGTGACGGAGCTGAAATCCTCAGCCATATCGCCGACCGAGATGTTCGTGCCATCGCGTCGGACTTGACCGACGGCAGGTTCTACTTCGCGAAGGTCACCTCGGTGACAGATGCGGGCGTGCAGCCGGTGTACAGCCTGCGAGTAGACACGGATGACCACGCCTTTATCACCAACGGCTTTGTCAGTCACAACACCGAGGCGCGCCTGACGCCGCTGGCGATGGAGATGTTGCGTGAAATCGACGAGGAGACAGTCGATTTCATCCCGAACTATGACGGGCGCGTGCAGGAGCCGACCGTTCTGCCGAGCCGGTTCCCGAACCTGCTTGCCAACGGTTCGGGCGGGATCGCCGTCGGCATGGCCACCAACATGCCGCCGCACAACCTGCGCGAACTCGGCGAAGCCGTCTACTGGTGCCTGGAGAACCACGACGCCGACGAAGAGGCGACGCTGGCGGCGGTCACCGAACGCGTGAAGGGCCCGGACTTCCCGACCCACGGCCTGATCGTCGGCTCGCAGGGCATCAACGACACGTACACCACCGGTCGTGGGTCGATCCGGATGCGGGGCGTGTGTGAGATCGAAGAGGACAACCGCGGCCGCACCGGGATCGTCATCACCGAGCTGCCGTATCAGGTCAACCACGACAACTTCATCACGTCGATCGCCGAGCAGGTGCGCGACGGCAAGCTGGTCGGTATCTCCAACATCGAGGACCAGTCCAGCGACCGCGTCGGGCTGCGAATTGTGGTGGAGCTCAAGCGAGATGCCGTCGCGAAGGTCGTGCTCAACAACCTCTACAAGCACACCCAGCTGCAGACGAGCTTCGGCGCCAACATGCTGTCGATCGTCGACGGCGTACCGCGCACGCTGCGGCTCGACCAGCTGATCCGGCACTACGTCAACCACCAACTCGACGTCATCGTGCGGCGCACCACCTACCGGTTGCGCAAGGCCAACGAGCGGGCCCACATCCTGCGCGGTCTGGTCAAG
>JBIQHU010000253.1:0-3620 GCA_044508395.1 Mycobacterium sp.
ACGACTACACCGACCCGGCGCCGGCGACCACGTTCGCGCACCTCGACGCCACCACCGAGCTTTCTCGTGCGGTGTTCTCGAAGGGCATCTTCCCGGCGGTGGACCCGCTGGCGTCGAGCTCGACCATCCTGGACCCGGGCGTCGTCGGCGACGAGCACTACCGGGTGGCCCAGGAAGTCATCCGGATCCTGCAGCGCTACAAGGACCTTCAGGACATCATCGCGATTCTCGGTATCGACGAGCTGTCCGAAGAAGACAAGCAGCTGGTCAACCGGGCCCGCCGGATCGAGCGCTTCCTGAGCCAGAACATGATGGCCGCCGAGCAGTTCACCGGCCAGCCGGGTTCGACGGTGCCGCTGAAGGAGACCATCGAGGCCTTCGACAAGCTGACCAAGGGCGACTTCGACCACCTGCCCGAGCAGGCGTTCTTCCTGATCGGTGGACTCGACGACCTCGCCAAGAAGGCCGAGAGCCTCGGCGCCAAGCTGTGATCGGGTTGTTGAAGGCTCGAAAGGTGGTGTGTGGTGGCTGAACTGGACGTCGATATCGTCGCCGTCGAGCGCAAAATCTGGTCGGGTAAGGCCACGTTCGTCTTCACCCGGACCACCGCCGGCGAGATCGGCATCTTGCCGCGGCATATCCCGCTGGTCGCCCAGCTGGTCGACGACGCCATGGTGCGCGTCGAGCGGGAGGGCGAGGATGATCTGCGGATCGCGGTGGACGGCGGATTCCTGTCGGTCACCGAAGAAGGCGTGATCATCCTGGCCGAGGCGGCCGAGTTCGAATCCGAGATCGACGTCGACGCGGCCAAGGCCGACGCGGAATCCGATGATGCCGCGACGGCCGCCCGGGGCCGGGCCAGACTGCGCGCAGTCGGCCAACTCGCCTAGGTACGCGCTGCCATGAGCACGCCCATGATCCTGATGGTCGTGCTGGTGGCCGTGCTCTTGCTGTCGGTCCTCGCCCTGACGTATCGGCTGTGGAAGCTGCGTCAGGGCGGGACCGCCGCAATTCTGCGCGACACCCCCGCGGTCGCCGGCCACGGCTGGCGCCACGGGGTGATCCGCTATCGCGGCGGCGAAGCCGTCTTCTATCGCTTGTCGAGTGTGCGCTGGTGGCCGGATCGCCGGTTGAGCCGGCGCGACATCGACATCATTTCCCGTCGGGCGCCCCGCGGCGACGAGTTCGACATCATGACCGATCAGATCGTGGTCCTCGAACTGCGTGACACCGGCGCCGAACGCCCCGAGCGGCGCAACGGGTACGAGATCGCCCTGGACCGCGGGGCGTTGACCGCCTTCCTGTCCTGGCTGGAGTCCCGGCCGAACCCGCGCGCACGGCGGCGCACGACGTAGCGGTTCAGTCCTCGGTGGCCGTGTCCCTGTTGGCCTCCGGGCCGCCCGGCACCCACAGCACGTCGCCGTCGGGATTCGCCAGCCGCGACAGGATGAACAGCAGGTCCGACAACCGGTTCAGGTATTTGGCCGGCAGCACACTGACCGAATCCGGCTCCGCGTCGATCGCGCTCCAGGCGGACCGCTCGGCGCGCCGGGCCACGGTGCGCGCCACGTGCAGCAGCGCCGACAGCGCCGTGCCGCCGGGCAGGATGAAGGAGTTCAGCGGCGCCAACGACTCGTTGAACTCATCGCACCACTTTTCGAGCCGATCGATGTAGCTCTGCGCGATGCGCAGCGGCGGGTACTCCGGGTTCTCCACCACCGGAGTCGACAGGTCCGCACCGGCGTCGAAGAGATCGTTCTGGATCTGCCGCAACACCGAGGCGATTTGCTGGTCGGGCGATCCGAGCGCCAGGGCGACGCCGATGGCGGCGTTGGTCTCGTCACAGTCGGCGTAGGCCACCAGCCGCGCGTCGGTCTTGGAGACGCGGGAGAAATCGCTGAGTCCGGTGGTGCCGTCGTCCCCGGTACGGGTGTAAATACGGGTCAGGTGGACTGCCATAGCCAAACCGTACCCGTGACAGTGACCGAGCTGACTGACACCCAAGGGCGGCCTGCTTACACTTACCGCGTGAGTGAGCGATTCGTAGTGACCGGAGGCAGCCGGTTGTCTGGCGAAGTTGCTGTCGGGGGAGCAAAGAACAGCGTGCTCAAGTTGATGGCCGCGAGCTTGCTGGCCGAGGGCACAACCACGATCACCAACTGTCCGGACATTCTCGATGTGCCGTTGATGGCGGAGGTGCTGCGCGGTCTGGGTGCCACCGTCGAACTCGAGGGCGACGTCGTGCGGATCACCTCGCCCGACGAACCCAAGTACGACGCCGACTTCGCCGCGGTCCGGCAGTTCCGGGCCTCGGTCTGTGTGTTGGGCCCGCTGGTCGGGCGCTGCAAGCGGGCCAAGGTTGCACTGCCCGGCGGGGACGCCATCGGTTCCCGGCCGCTGGACATGCATCAATCCGGTCTGCGGCAACTCGGCGCGGACTGCAACATCGAGCACGGTTGCGTGGTCGCCGAGGCGGACTCGCTGCACGGCGCGGAGATCCAGCTCGAGTTCCCGTCAGTCGGCGCGACCGAGAACATCCTGATGGCCGCAGTCCTGGCCGGGGGCGTCACCACGATCCACAACGCCGCGCGCGAACCCGACGTCGTCGACCTGTGCGACATGCTCAACCAGATGGGGGCCCAGGTCTCCGGAGCCGGCTCGTCGACTCTGACGATCACCGGCGTCGACAAGCTGCACCCCACCGAGCATCGCGTGATCGGCGACCGAATCGTCGCGGCGACGTGGGGGATCGGGGCGGCGATGACCCGCGGGGACGTCACGATCACCGGGGTGAACCCAGCCCACCTGCAATTGGTGCTGCACAAGCTGCACGACGTCGGGGCCACCGTGACCGAGAGCGACGACGGGTTCCGGGTGGTCCAGTACGACCGGCCCAAGGCCGTCAACATCGCCACCCTGCCGTTCCCGGGTTTCCCGACCGACCTGCAGCCGATGGCCATCGCCCTGGCGTCGATCGCCGACGGCACGTCGATGATCACCGAGAACGTCTTCGAGGCCAGGTTCCGATTCGTCGAGGAGATGATCCGGTTGGGGGCCGATGCCCGCACCGATGGTCATCACGCGGTGGTGCGCGGAATCCCGCAGTTGTCGAGTGCGCCGGTGTGGTCCTCGGACATCCGGGCCGGTGCCGGCCTGGTGTTGGCCGGCCTCGTCGCCGACGGAGACACCGAGGTCCACGACGTTTTTCACATCGATCGGGGCTATCCGCTGTTCGTCGAGAACCTCCTGATTTTGGGAGCGGAGATCGAGAGGGTAAGTTCTTAGAAGCAAGCACCGCGTGAGGCGACCGTCACAACGAGGACCGCACACCGCGACTTGACTTCCCAGTCCAGATCGGTCTAAGCTGGCAGGGTTGCCCCAAACAGGGGAAACAAAAAGCAAAGTCTGTTTTTTGAGAACTCAATAGTGTGTTTGGTGGTTTTTGTTTGTTGTTTTTTTGCCGCGTTCTTTTTCCCGTTTAGGGCGTGGTTTTTTTGGATGCCAGTTTTTGGTGTCTTTTGTTTGTGATCGGATTTTTCTGATTGAATTCTGCCCAGTTTGGTCTGGGGGTTTTTGTTTGGAGAGTTTGATCCTGGCTCAGGACGAACGCTGGCGGCGTG
>JBIQHU010000064.1:0-29629 GCA_044508395.1 Mycobacterium sp.
CTCGTGGCCCATCGTGACGTCGTCCTCGCGGATGTCGACGTACGGGTAGGTGTCGCTGCGGCTGACCGTATCGACAAGCAGCGCATCGCATTTCACGCTGGACCGCGAGCCGTGCGCGCCCTTGTTGACCTGAACCAGACCACGGTAGGACGCGCGGCCGCCACCACGGGCAACCGACTTCGACACGATGTTGCTCGACGTGTTCGGCGCCAGGTGCAGCATCTTGGCACCCGTGTCCTGATGCTGACCCTCGCCCGCGAATGCCACCGAGAGCACCTCGCCCTTGGCGTGCTCGCCGGTCATCCACACGGCGGGGTACTTCATCGTCACCTTCGAGCCGATGTTGCCGTCGACCCATTCCATCGTGGCGCCGGCCTCGGCCCGCGCCCGCTTGGTGACCAGGTTGTAGACGTTGTTCGACCAGTTCTGGATCGTCGTGTACCGGCAACGACCGCCGGGCTTCACGATGATCTCCACCACCGCCGAGTGCAGCGAGTCGCTCTTGTAGATCGGCGCGGTGCAGCCCTCGACGTAGTGCACGTAAGCGTCCTCGTCGACGATGATCAGCGTGCGCTCGAACTGGCCCATGTTCTCGGTGTTGATCCGGAAGTAGGCCTGCAGCGGGATGTCGACGTGCACGCCCGGCGGGACGTAGATGAACGAACCACCCGACCACACCGCGGTGTTGAGAGCCGAGAACTTGTTGTCGCCGGCGGGGATCACCGTGCCGAAGTACTTCTGGAAGATCTCCGGGTGCTCGCGCAGGCCCGAATCGGTGTCGAGGAAGATGACGCCGAGCGCCTCGAGGTCCTCGCGGATCTGGTGGTACACCACCTCGGACTCGTACTGAGCGGCCACACCGGCGACCAGACGCTGCTTCTCGGCTTCCGGAATGCCGAGGCGGTCATAGGTATTGCGGATGTCCTCGGGCAGTTCCTCCCAGGACGCCGCCTGCTTCTCGGTGGAACGCACGAAGTACTTGATGTTGTCGAAGTCGATGCCCTCGAGGTTGGAACCCCAGTGCGGCATCGGCTTCTTCTCGAAGGTGCGCAGCGCCTTGAGGCGGGCCTGCAGCATCCACTCGGGTTCGCTCTTCTTGGCGGAGATGTCGCGCACCACTGCCTCGGACAGGCCGCGCTGGGCGCTGGCACCCGCGACGTCGGAGTCCGCCCAGCCATAGCCGTAACGACCCAGTGACTCAATGGTCTGCTCCTGGGTCAGGGCCTCTGGGGTGGTCGTCATGTCGACGCTCCTAGCTTGCTCGTGGTTTCTGCGGCGTGGGCTGTGCGCCGAAGGGTCTTGTTGTTCTCGGTGAGCGGAACGTGCGTGGTGCACGCGCAGTCACCGTTGACGATCGTGGCGAGCCTCTGTACGTGCGTACCCAGGATCTCAGCGAACGCCTCCCGCTCGGTTTCGCACAGCTCCGGGAACTCCTCTGCGACGTGCGATACCGGGCAGTGATGCTGACACAGCTCGATTCCGTGGAGGGGTCCGCTCACCTTGGTTGCGGTCGCAGCGTACCCGGCATCGGTCAGTGCATCTGCCACGCCATCGACGACAGTCTCAACGTCATCGGCCCCCTCGGTTACTCCCGACAGGATGGTGTCGATGCGCCGGCGCGCGAACGTGCGCACCGCATCGTCACCACCGATTTCGCGCAGCTGGCGCATGGCCGCGGCCGCCAGATCGTCGTATGCGTGGCCCATTTTGGCGCGACCGGCCGGGGTGAGCCGATATCTTTTGGCGGGCCTGCCGCGGCCGCTGTGTTGCCACGCCGCCGCCGCGCTGGACTGCGCGTCACCCGCCTCCATGAGCGCGTCGAGATGCCTGCGAACGCCCGCAGCCGAGATGCCCAGCTGATCGCCGATCTCGCCTGCGGTGATGGGCCCGGACTCCAGCAGGAGCTGGACGATCGCGCCACGGGTGTGGCGGTCGGCACTGTCCGGACTGAATTTCACAACACTATTGTGACGGAATTCCGAAACCGGGTCTAGCAAGGGCAGCCTTACGTGAGCCTCGTCATAGGATCGGCCAATGAGCGAAGCGAATCGGCGCCTGATCCTGGCCAAGCGGCCCTCCGGGCTCGTCGACGGCGAGACGGTACGCCTGGAGCCCGAACCGGCACCTGCGCCCGGCGACGGCGAGGCCCTGGTGAAGGTCCGATATCTGTCGATCGACCCGACGATTCGGACATGGATGGACGACGTGCCCAGCTACCTGCCGCCGATCCAGATCGGCGAGGTCGTCCGCAGCGGCGGCGTCGGCGAGGTCATCGAGAGCCGGACCGACGCCTATCAGCCTGGGCAACTGGTGTTCGGCATGACAGGTTGGCAGGACTACGTGATCGTCGACTCCGGCGAGCGTGCGATGCAGGTGCTGCCCGAGGGCGTTTCACCGGGCATGGCGATCGGAATCCTCGGAATCACGGGCATGACCGCCTACTTCGGTATCACCGATGTGGGCCGGGTCGCCGAGGGCGACGTCGTGGTGGTCTCCGGAGCGGCCGGCGCCACCGGCTCGGCAGCGGGGCAGATCGCGAAGATCAAGGGCGCGAAAAAAGTGGTCGGTATCGCCGGCGGCCCGCAGAAGTGCGCCCACATCGTCGACGACCTCGGCTTCGACGAGGCGATCGACTACAAGAACGAGGACGTGGCGGCGCGGCTTCGCGAAGCCTGCCCCGACGGTATCGACCTGTACTTCGACAACGTCGGCGGCTCCATCCTCAACGACTGCCTGGCCAACATCGCGCAACGCGGGCGTGTCGTGCTCTGCGGGGCCATCTCCACCTACAACGACGACGGTCCGCCGCCCGGCCCGAGCAACTACCTGAACCTGTTGGTGCGCCGTGGGCGCATGGAGGGGTTCATCATCCTCGACTATCTCGACCGCTTCCCGGCCGCGCAACTGGAGATGGCGGGCTGGATCGCCGAAGGCAAGATCAAGTCGTCTGAGCACATCGTCGAGGGCCTCGAGAAGGCGCCCGACGCGTTGAATCTGTTGTTCAGCGGCGGAAACACCGGAAAGGTGATCGTCGCGCTTTGACGGTTACGCTGCATTGATGGCCGCCCGCCCCCGGTCCCTGAGCTCGTCGATTGCCCGTTGGCATGCCGACGAACGCGCCGTGGGCTCGCCGCTCAACGAGGCCGAAGTCATTGCGATGCGGCGCACCCGCCTGTTCGGCGCGACGGGCACGGTGCTGATGGCGATCGGCGCGCTCGGTGTCGGCGCCCGCCCGGTGGTGCAAGATCCGACCTTCGGTGTTCGTCTGCTCAACCTGCCGTCGCGGATCCAGACGGTGTCGCTGACCATGACCACCACCGGCGCGGTGATGATGGCGCTCGCGTGGCTGATGCTCGGGCGGTTCGCGCTCGGGCAACGGCGGATGTCGCGCAGCCAATTGGACCGCACGCTGCTGCTGTGGGTGCTGCCCCTGCTCATCGCGCCTCCGATGTACAGCCGCGACGTCTACTCCTATCTGGCGCAGAGCGAGATCGCCATGAAGGGTCTCGATCCCTACCGCGTCGGACCCGCGCCTGGCCTCGGCCTCGATCACGTCTTCACGCTGTCGGTGCCGAACATGTGGCGTGAAACGCCCGCGCCGTACGGCCCGTTGTTCCTGTGGATCGGGCAGGGCATTTCGGCGATCACCGGTGAGAACATCGTCGCCGCGGTGCTGTGCCACCGACTGGTGGTGCTGCTCGGCGTCGGTCTGATCGTCTGGGCCACACCGCGTTTGGCGCGGCGGTGCGGGGTGGCCGAGGTGAGCGCGCTGTGGCTGGGCGCGGCCAACCCGCTGCTGATGATGCATCTGGTCGCAGGCATCCACAACGAGGCGTTGATGCTGGGCTTGATGCTCGCGGGCACCGAGTTCGCGTTGCGGGGTATCGATGCCGCCCGCCCGCTGATCCCACGACCGCTGGCATGGCCACAGGGACCCGAAGCATGGGCACGCTGGCGGCCGTCGCTCATGCTCCTGGTGGGCGTCGTGCTGATCACGATGTCCTCACAGGTCAAACTGCCGTCGCTGCTTGCGCTTGGCTTCGTGGCGATGGCGTTGGCGTGCCGATGGGGCGGCACGTTCAAGGCGTTCATTCTGGCGGGTGGATCACTCACCGCGGTGTCGGTGGCGGTGATGGCACTGATCGGCTGGGCCAGCGGCCTCGGGTTCGGTTGGCTCTTCACGCTCGGCACCGCGAACGTCGTGCGCAGCTGGATGTCGCTGCCGACCCTGGCCGCGCTGGGCACCGGGCAGGTCGGAATTCTGCTCGGGCTGGGCGACCACACCACCGCGATACTCGGCCTGACCCGTGCGATCGGTGTCGTCGTCATCGCGATTCTCGTGACCTGGCTGCTACTGGCCGTCCTCCGCGGACGGCTGCATCCGGTCGGTGGGCTCGGCGTCGCCCTCGGACTGACCGTCCTGCTGTTTCCTGTGGTCCAGCCCTGGTACGTGCTGTGGGCGGTCATTCCGCTGGCCGCGTGGGCCACCCGCCCGGCATTCCGCACCACGACGATCGTCGTGACCCTCGTCGTCGGAATCTTCGGCCCGACCGCCAACGGCGACCGGTTCACGTTGTTCCAGATCCTGCTTGCCGTCGTGGCGAGCACGGTGATCGTGTTGTTGCTCATGGCGCTGACCTATCGTCATCTGCCGTGGCGCGACGTGCCTGCCGAGACAGAGCCTGCCGACACCGACGGGGTCGCGGTAGACGATGTGGCGCCCAAGCCTTCGTCGCCACCGCCGCCACAACAGGTTCAGCCCGACGCCTACGCTGAATCCCCGTGACCGACCCATCGGGGACCTCCCCCGTCCCCGTCCGCCTACGCGGGGTCAGCAAGCGGTACGGGTCGACGACGGCGGTGGCAGGGCTCGACCTCGAGGTGGGGCACGCCGAGGTGCTCGCCCTGCTCGGACCCAACGGCGCAGGCAAGACCACGACCGTCGAGATGTGCGAGGGCTTCATCAAGCCCGACTCGGGCACGATCGAGATCCTTGGGCTCGATCCGGTCGCCGACAACGCCGCGGTGCGCGAACGCATCGGCGTGATGCTGCAGGGCGGCGGCGCCTACCCCGCCGCACGGGCAGGCGAAATGCTCGACCTCGTCGCCTCATACGCCGCCAACCCGCTCGACCCGCAGTGGCTGATGGACACGCTGGGCCTGACGGACTCGGCACGCACCACATACCGCAGGCTCTCCGGCGGCCAACAGCAGCGGCTGGCGCTCGCGTGCGCCGTGGTCGGCCGTCCAGAGTTGGTGTTCCTCGACGAGCCCACCGCGGGCATGGACGCTCACGCCCGAATCGTGGTGTGGGAGTTGATCGACGGGCTGCGCCGCGACGGTGTGACGGTGGTGCTGACCACCCATCAGCTGGCCGAAGCGGAGGAACTCGCCGATCGGATCGTCATCATCGACCACGGCGTCGCGGTGGCCACCGGAACGCCCCAGGAACTGATGCGCAGCGGCGCCGAGAACCAATTGCGATTCCGCGCCCCGCGCATGCTCGACCTGTCGCTCTTGGTGTCGGCACTGCCCGAGACATACGCGGCGAAAGAGACCGCCCCTGGCGAATATCTCGTCGAAGGCGACATCGACCCGCAGGTGCTGGCCACCGTGACCGCGTGGTGCGCGCGGGTCAACGTGCTCGCCACCGACATGCGGGTGGAACAACGCAGCCTCGAAGATGTATTTCTGGACCTCACCGGGCGGGAGTTGCGGCCGTGACGAATCGCTTTGCACCAGGGACGTTTACGCCCGACCCACGCCCGGCGACGGTCCGGAAGATGCTGACCGCACAGTTCGGCCTCGAGCTGAAGTTGCTGTTGCGCAACGGCGAACAACTGCTGCTCACGATGTTCATTCCGATCACCCTGCTGGTGGGGCTGACGCTGCTGCCGTTCGGATCGTTCGGCGATAATCGGGCGGCGACGTTCGTCCCCGCGATCATGGCGCTGGCGGTGATCTCGACCGCCTTCACGGGACAGGCGATCGCCGTGGCGTTCGATCGCCGCTACGGGGCGCTCAAACGGCTGGGCGCAACCGCACTGCCGGTATGGGGCATCATCGCGGGCAAGTCGCTGGCCGTCGTGGCCGTCGTGTTCCTCCAGGCGATCATCCTGGGCGCCATAGGGTTTGCGCTCGGCTGGCGCCCGAACCCCGTCGGCCTCGCCCTTGGCGCGGTGATCATCGCGTTGGGCACCGCCGGGTTCGCCGCGCTCGGTCTCCTGCTTGGCGGCACCCTGCGCGCCGAGATCGTGTTGGCGGTGGCCAACCTGTTGTGGTTCGTCTTCGCCGGGCTCGGAGCGCTGACAGTGGAGACCGACATGGTGCCCACCGCGCTCGCCTGGGTGGCGCGGCTGACCCCGTCGGGGGCGCTGACCGAGGCGCTGTCGCAGGCGGTGATGCCGTCAGTTGACTGGTTCGGCCTGGCGGTACTCGCGGTGTGGGGCGGTGTTGCGGCCCTGTGCGCTCTGCGCTGGTTCCGTTTCACCTGACGATTTCAGTTGCGGCAGCAGATATTCCAGCTGGCCGACTTCTTCGATGTTGTGCTTGACCCAGGCCCGCATCTTGTCGTCGGGGAACAGGCGGCGCACGATGCGGTTGATGGGGGCCAACAGCCACGACCGGACGCCGAGGTCCATCACCGAGACATAGTGCGCGCCGTCGCTGCCCGCCGACCAGGTGTGCTCGAGTTGGAAGATGGGAACACCGGCCACCCGCCTGACCAGTCGGATGCCGGTCTCGTCGAGTTTCTCGACGCGGGCGATCTCGTCGATCGTGTACTCGGGCCTGGCGCCGAACGCCTCGACCATGTGGAACCGGGCCCCTTCGGCCGCACCCCCACCCGGCGCCTGCCGCGCGAGCTCCCACTTGATGTGATCGATCGGATGCCAGGCGAGGTAGCGATCGATGACCTCGCCGGCGTAGGACATCGTGCCGCCGAGATGGGTGAACCAGTCGAGCAGCATCGCCGGGGTGACGCCTGACAGCGGCTGGTGGTCGATCGTGATGCGGCGCCGGCCGTGCGGATGCTCGCTGAGACGGACCGTCGCTGAGCTGACGGGACGCAGTGGATAGAGCACTGGACGACTCATCGTGAACCTCCAAGATACGGTAGCGTTTCTTATGAGAGCAGGTTAGACTTCCGCCGTAAGATACGCAAGCGTTTCTTTTGAGGAGGACCGATGCGACGACGTCGTGGTGACGAACTCGACGCGGCGATACGCACCGCCGTCCTCGATCTCCTGGCTGAACACGGTCCGGCCGGGGTCACCATGGAGGCCGTCGCCGCAGCCGCGCAGACAAGCAAGCCCGTGCTGTATCGGCGGTGGCCCGACCGCGCCGCGCTGCTGCGCGACACGTTGTTGCGCATCGCGACGGCCGCAATCCCCCACGAGGACACCGGCAGCTACCGCACCGACATGCTGGCGATCCTGCGCGGATGGGCGGCGCTGTTCACTGGGCCGCAGGCCGACCTGCTGCGCGCTGCCGTCGCGGCCGCGGCCCACGATCCCGAGCTGATGGCGACCTTTCAGCAGGACGTCATCGGCTGGCGCAAGCAGGAGATGGCCGCGCTGCTGGCCCGAGGAATCGAACGCGGCGATGTGCGGCCGGACGTGCCCGTCGATATCGCCCGTGAACTGGGACAGAGCGTGCTGTGGCACCGCCTACTGATCACCGGCGATCCGATCACGGACGAGCTGGTGGTCGCGCTGGTCGACGAGGTCCTGGTGCCGTTCGTGTCGCCACGACCCGCGAAATAGCATTCCAGGTTCCCGGAACGGCCCGCGAGCGACCAGGAATGCTATTTCGGCGCGAGCCAGCCCTACTACGGGCTGTAGTTCCCGCTGCTCTACGATCGAGCCGTGCCCGTCGGACGAATCTTCCTGCGGCTCGTCGACCTTCTGCCCATGCCGAGCCTGCGGGTCCAGCGCGCCATCGCCGCCGCCGTCATCCTGACCCAGGGCGGTATCGCGGTGACCGGCGCGATCGTCCGCGTCACCGCCTCGGGCCTCGGCTGCCCGACGTGGCCGCAGTGCTTCCCGGGTAGCTTCACGCCAATCCCCCACCCCGAGGTCGCCGGAATCCATCAGGCCGTGGAGTTCGGCAACCGGATGCTCACGTTCCTGGTGGTGCTGACCGCCGCGCTGGCTGTACTCGCCGTCACTCGGGCCCGCAGACGCCGCGAGGTTCTGGTCTACGCATGGCTGATGCCCGCATCGACGGTGGTTCAGGCCGTCATCGGTGGCATCACGGTGCTCACCGGGCTGCTGTGGTGGACGGTGGCCATCCACCTGCTGGCATCGATGACCATGGTCTGGGTCGCGGTGCTGCTCTTCGTCAAGATCGGCGAGCCCGACGGCGGCGTCGTCCGCCACCGGGTGCCGAAACCGTTGCGCCAGTTGACCGTTCTGAGCGCGATCACCCTCGCCGCCGTGCTGGTGACCGGGACGTTCGTCACCGGCGCGGGCCCGCACGCGGGCGACAAGAGCATCACCCAGCAGGTTCCCCGGCTCCAGGTCGAGATCACCACGCTCGTGCACATGCACTCCACGCTGCTCGTGGCCTACCTGTCGTTGCTCGTGGCGCTGGGCTTCGGATTGCTCGCCGTGCGCGCGCCCCGGCCGGCCATGCTGCGGCTCGGAGTGCTCGTCGTGCTCGTATGCGCCCAGGGACTCGTCGGCGCCGTGCAGTACTACAACAACGTCCCCGCGGCGTTGGTCGCCCTCCACGTCGCGGGCGCGGCCGCATGTACCGCCGCCACCGCCGCGCTATGGGCGTCGATGCGAGAGCGGACCGAGTCCGCGCCGCTCGAGGGTGTCCTCGACCCCGACGACGAAGTCGCGCTGCCTGCGCGCCCTGGTCGCGGCGTCTAGCTGCCGCCAACCCAGCGACGGCTCGACGAGCTCGAGTTCGAGCAGTTGCGGATCGGAGGGGCCGCCGATCACGTCGACGCGGGCGTACAGCAGCTCTGCGACCTCGATGTCGAGGTGAGCGGCCGCGGCGGCCAGCGCCGCATGGCCGACGTCCCACAGTTCGAAGTCCGGCTCGGTCGGTGTCAGCGACTCCTCGGCGTACGTGCCCGAATCGTCGAAGACAGGATGTCGACCGGGCGCCGGCAGGATCGGCCCCTTGGTGAATGCGTGCGACTCGCGACCGCCGAGAAAGACCAACGCCGTCTCACCGTTCTCGACCCTTCGGTCGTAGGGCTGCACCAGCACCGTCCGACCGTCGGCGTGCAGCGCATCGACATGGCGACGCGCGTCGTCGCTGTCGGTGAATCGTTGTGCCCCAACAGATCCCACACCGACAGCGGGTTTCACCACGACCTCACCGGCTGGCAGGCGCACCCGCTCCCCTGGCGCGACGAAGTGGCTCGGGATGATCGGCACCCCCGCTTCGGCAAGGTCGAGCAGATACCGCTTGTCGGTGTTCCACGCCACCACGTGCGGGGCGTTGACGAGGTTCTTGACCTTCGTCGTCCAGTCCAGGAACTCGTCGAGGCGGTCGATGTAGTCCCACGTCGCCCGCAGGATCACCAGGTCGGCGTCCAGTGTGGCCGGGTCGTCCCAGGGCAGCCAGCGAGCGTGCAGACCGTGTTTGCGCAGCGCATCGACCAGCCCTGCGTCGTCCCCGTCGCCCTCGGGTAACGCCTGACAGCCTGCGAGCACGAGGCGGGGATGGAAGACGTCGGGCCGGGCAAGTTTCACCAAGGCAGGATAGAAGGATGTACGCCATCGAAATCGCCGAGACCGGCGGACCCGAAGTCCTGACCTACGTCGAGAAGCCGCAGCCGACCCCCGGGCCCGGCGAGGTGCTGATCAAGGCCGAGGCGATCGGGGTGAACTTCCTCGACACGTACTTCCGCTCGGGGCAGTACCCGCGGGAGCTGCCCTTCATCCTCGGCAACGAGGTGTGCGGGACGGTCGAGGCCGTCGGCGACGGGGTAGCCGCGCTGTCGGTCGGCGACCGGGTGGTGACCGCCCAGGCGAACGGCGCCTATGCCGAATACGCCTTGGCCGTAGCGGATTTCTGCGCCTACGTACCCGATGGCGTCAGCGCCGATGTGGCGGCCGCGGCCCTGCTCAAGGGGATGACGGCGCACTACCTCATCTTCTCGACGTATCCGGTGCAGCAGGGCGACGCGGTCCTGGTGCATGCGGGCGCGGGCGGTGTGGGGCTGATTCTGACGCAGTGGGCGACCAGCCTGGCGGCGCGGGTGATCACCACGGTCTCGACCCCCGAGAAGGCCGAGCTCTCGCGTAAGGCGGGAGCCGTCGAGGTGCTCGATTACCCCGACGATCCAGCGGAGTTCGGCACCAAGATCAAGCAACTCACCGACGGCGGCGTCGCCGTGGTCTACGACGGCGTCGGCGCCGCCACCTTCGACGCAAGTCTGGCCAGCCTCGCCGTACGCGGCACCCTGGCGCTGTTCGGCGCGTCCAGTGGACCGGTCCCACCGTTCGACCCGCAGCGCCTCAACTCCGCCGGTTCACTGTTCCTGACGCGGCCGACGCTCGTGCATTACACCCGCACCCCCGACGAGTTCGCCTGGCGCGCAGGTGAACTGCTCGATGCGATTTCCAGCGGCACCCTCACCGTCACGGTCAGCGAGCGCTACCGCCTCGAAGACGCTGCACATGCCCACCGCGATCTGCATGGCCGCAAGACCGTCGGCTCGGTGGTGCTGGTCCCCTAGCCGGGCTGCGCCTGCGGGAAGGTCCATGTGCCGTCGAGAATCTCGCGCCGCGGACGGTACAGCCGGACGGTGTAGTTCCAGCCCGGTGTGATCGGCAGGCAGTTGGGCGTCACGTCGTCGCACCCGCCGAACTGGATGGTGGTGGTTCCGTCCGGGCCCTGCGCAGCGGTGACGTTGTTGTACGAGTACGCGTTGTGCGCATTCGGCGAGAAGTAGCCGTCCGCGTTGTAGACGGTCACCGACCAGAACCCGTCCACCGGCACCTCACCGATGACCAACCGGTGCACCGTCGTGCCGTCGTTCTCGGCTGGGACGACGGTGAGGTACAGCGCGTCCTTCTCCGGATTGCCGCCCCAGCCGTTGGCCGCCCCGATCAGGTGGCGCACCGGGTCGGTGTCCGCCCTGGTGCCGAATGCGCCCCTGGTATCGGTCAGCGTGGTCGCCAGCGTGATCAGCGCGTCGCGAACCGTCCTCTGGCTCACCGGGTCCCAGTTCGGTACGTCGAAGGATCCGGAGGCGCTCTGGCTGACGGCGATGGCGTCCTGCAGGGCGTGCACCGCCGAGAGATCGGCAAGGTCGTCGGGGTCGACCAGGATGCGCACCGCCGTCACGACGTAACGGGTGCCGATCTCCTCGCGGGTCAAAATGTGTTCGCCCGCGTCGTAGACGACCTCGTGGCTGTAGTGGTCCTCGTCGATCACCTGCATCGACAGGAACCGCGCGCCCGCGTCGGGCAGCGTGATGGTTACCGGGCCGGCGTCCAGGTCGAAGACCGCCGCCGAGTAGAGCGTGTCGCGGTTGGCCCGGATGACGAGCTGGTGGTCGATGGGGGTGAGCTCGCGAATGTGGAAGAACCTGCCGAAGCCACCGTCCTTGACGATGTTTCCGAAGTAGAGGTCGCTCTCGGCGCGAGCGAAATTGTCTGGGGTGACGCGGACACCGGACATGGGCCGACGGCTATAGGTGCAGCAGCGTCGGGAGGTCGAGCGCCGAATCGATGGCCAGCGCGAGGAACACCACGGCGAGGTAATTGTTCGACTGCAGGAAGAGCCGCAGCGGCTTGACCGGCTGGCCGCGTCGCACACCGCCGTAGAGCTGATGCGCCATCACCAGGAACCACGCGCCGGCCAGGATGGCCACTGCGGCGTACAGCCAGCCGGTTGCCAGCGTCAGCGCGAGGGTGGCCACCACGGTCAGCCACGTGTAGATCAGGATCTGCTTGGTCACCTGCGTCTCGGTGGCCACGACGGGCAGCATCGGCACCCCTGCTGCCGCGTAGTCCTCCTTGTAGCGCATCGCCAGCGCCCAGGTGTGCGGCGGCGTCCAGAAGAAGATGATGGCGAACATGACGAGCGCGGGCCACTGAATGGTCCCGGTGACCGCTGACCAGCCGATCATCACCGGCATGCAGCCCGCCGCGCCGCCCCACACCACGTTCTGCGTCGTGCGACGCTTGAGCAGCAGCGTGTAGACGAGCACGTAGAACGCGATCGTCGCGCCGGCCAGATGGGCCGACAGCATGTTCGTCGTCCACCACAGCCAGAAGAACGAGCCGACGGAGAGCATCAGCCCGAAGACCAGCGCATGACTGCGCGGGACGATGTCTCTGGCCAGCGGCCTGCGCTCGGTGCGCTTCATCTTCTTGTCGATGTCGGCGTCGGCCACGCAGTTCAGCGTGTTCGCGCCAGCCGCTGCCAACAGACCGCCGAACAACGTGTTCAGGATCAGCAACGGGTCGACGGTGCCGCGGTGCGCAAGCAGCATGGCCGGGATGGTGGTGACCAGGAGCAGCTCGATGACACGCGGCTTCGTCAGCGCGAGGTAGCCCAGCAGCGTGGTGCGCACCCGGCCGTGCGCCCCGACGGGGAGCTGGCTCTCGCGAATATCCACGCAGTGACTCCTTGAAATGGCTGCGGCGCACGCGGCGTCTACTACAGAGGATGGTAGACCGCTCCCGAACGGCGGCCTAATCGTCCCCCTAGCAGACTGCGGCCGAAGACGCTCCCGCATTAGGGTGGTCGAAGAGGCAGCTTGCCGAGCTCAACATTCGACCTGGAGAGGGCGCCTGTGACCACGCTCGAAGAGATTTCCACCCTGACCCGTCCGCATCACCCCGATGACTGGACCGATGTCGACTCGCTGGCTGTGGACACTGCGCGGGTGCTCGCCGCCGATGCGGTGCAGAAGGTGGGGAACGGACACCCCGGCACGGCGATGAGCCTGGCGCCGCTGGCGTACACGTTGTTCCAGCGCCAGATGCGCCACGACCCCAGCGATGTGCACTGGCTGGGCCGCGACCGCTTCGTGCTGTCTTGCGGGCATTCCAGCCTCACGCTGTACATCCAGCTCTACCTCGGCGGCTTCGGGTTGGAGCTCTCCGACATCGAGTCGCTGCGGACGTGGAAGTCAAAGACCCCCGGCCATCCGGAGTTCCGCCATACCAAGGGTGTGGAGATCACCACCGGACCCCTGGGGCAGGGCCTGGCCTCGGCCGTCGGGATGGCGATGGCGTCGCGGTATGAGCGCGGTCTGTTCGACCCGGACACGCCGTGGGGTGAGAGCCCGTTCGACCACTACATCTATGTGATCGCCTCCGACGGTGACATCGAGGAGGGCGTCACCAGCGAGGCGTCGTCGCTGGCGGGCACCCAGCAACTCGGCAACCTGATCGTGTTCTACGACAAAAACCAGATCTCGATCGAGCACGACACCAACATCGCGCTGTCCGAGGACGTCGCTGCGCGCTACCGCGCCTACGGCTGGCATGTGCAGGAGGTCGAAGGCGGCGAGAACGTCGTCGGAATAGAAGAAGCCATCGCGGCCGCCAAGGCAGTGACAGACCGCCCGTCGTTCATCGCGGTGCGCACGATCATCGGCTACCCGGCGCCCACCAAGATGAACACCGGCGGCGTGCACGGATCGGCGCTGGGTGCAGAAGAGGTCGCGGCCACCAAGAAGGTGCTCGGCTTCGATCCGGACAAGACGTTCGAGGTGCGCCCCGAGGTCATCGAGCACACCCGCAAGCTGGTGGCCCGCGGCAGGGAAGCCCACGAGAAGTGGCAACCGCAGTTCGACGCCTGGGCCGAGCGCGAACCCGAACGCAAGGCGCTGCTGGACCGGCTGCTCGCTCAGGAGATGCCGGAGGGCTGGGACGCCGACCTGACGTACTGGGAGCCGGGCAGCAAGCCGATCGCGACCCGGGCTGCGTTCGGTCAGGTGCTCAACGATGTGGCGCCGAAACTGCCCGAGCTGTGGGGCGGTTCGGCCGACCTCGCGGGCAGCAACAACACCACCATCAAGGGGGTCAAGTCGTTCGGCCCGCCGTCCATTTCGACCGAGGACTTCACCGCGGACTGGTACGGCCGAGTGCTGCACTTCGGCATCCGTGAACACGCCATGGGCTCGATCCTGTCCGGCATCGTGCTGCACGGCCCGACGCGTGCCTTCGGCGGAACCTTCCTTCAGTTCTCCGATTACATGCGGCCCGCGGTCCGGCTGGCATCGCTCATGGACATCGACACCATCTACATCTGGACCCACGACTCCATCGGGCTCGGTGAGGACGGACCGACGCATCAGCCGATCGAGCACCTCGCGGCGCTGCGAGCGATCCCGAACCTCTCGGTGGTGCGTCCGGGTGATCCCAACGAGACGGCCTACGCCTGGCGCAGCATCCTCGCCCGCGGAAACGGCAGCGGGCCTGTGGGTTTCATCCTCACGCGCCAAGGTATTCCAGTGCTGGAGGGCACCGACGCCGAGGGGGTGGCAAAGGGTGGCTACGTGCTCGGCGGCGGCAACCCTGCCGACGACGCCGACGTGATCATCATCGCTACCGGTTCGGAACTGCAGCTCGCGGTGGAAGCCAAGAAACTACTGGCCGAAAAGGACATCACGGCGTATGTGGTGTCCATGCCGTGCGTCGAGTGGTTCGAATCGCAGCCCAAGGAATACCGCGATTCCGTTCTGCCGCCATCGGTTTCGGCGCGGGTGGCGGTGGAGGCGGCCGTCGCGCAGAGCTGGTACAAGCTGGTCGGTGACACCGGCGAGATCGTGTCGATCGAGCATTACGGCGAATCGGCAGATGACAAGACGTTGTTCCGCGAGTTCGGCTTCACGCCCGAGGCCGTCGCCGCCGCGGCAGAGCGATCCATCGAGAACTAGACAACTACAGAAGGGCAACATCATGACGCAGAACCCGAATCTGGCCGCCTTGAGCGCCGCAGGCGTCTCCGTGTGGCTCGACGACCTGTCACGTGACCGGCTGCAGACCGGCAACCTGCAGGAGCTCATCGACACCCGCAGCGTGGTCGGAGTGACCACCAATCCGTCGATCTTCCAGGCGGCGCTGTCGAAGGGCACCGCCTACGACGCGCAGGTGTCCGAGCTCGCCGAGCGCGGCGCGGACGTCGACGCGACCATCCGCACCGTCACCACCGACGATGTGCGCAACGCCTGCGATGTGCTCGCCAAACAGTATGAGCAGTCCGACGGGGTCGACGGCCGCGTCTCGATCGAGGTCGACCCGCGGCTGGCACATGACACGGACAAGACCATCCTGCAGGCCATCGAGCTGTGGAAGATCGTCGACCGGCCCAACCTGCTGATCAAGATCCCCGCCACGATGGCCGGGCTGCCTGCGATCACCGCCGTTATCGCCGAGGGCATTTCGGTGAACGTCACGCTGATCTTCTCCGTCGAGCGGCACCGGTTGGTGATGGATGCTTACCTGGCGGGCTTGGAGAAGGCCAAGGAGGCCGGCCACGATCTGTCCAAGATCCATTCGGTCGCATCGTTCTTCGTGTCCCGGGTGGACACCGAGATCGACAACCGGCTGGAGAAGATCGGAAATGATGAAGCGCTGGCACTGCGCGGTAAGGCGGGGGTGGCCAATGCCCGACTCGCCTACGCAGCATACGAAGAGGTGTTCCTCGGCGGGTCGCGATACGAGGCCCTCAAGGCCGACGGCGCGCGGGTCCAGCGACCGCTGTGGGCGTCGACCGGTGTGAAGAACCCGGACTACTCCGACACTCTGTATGTCACCGAGCTCGTCGCGCCCCACACCGTGAACACCATGCCGGAGAAGACGATCGAGGCCGTAGCCGACCACGGCGTCGTCACCGGAGACACCGTCACCGGAACGGCCGGCGAGGCTCAGGCGGTGTTCGACAAGCTCGACGCTGTCGGCATCGATCTGCCGGATGTCTTCAAGGTCCTCGAAGACGAGGGCGTGGAGAAATTCGAGAAGTCATGGCTAGAACTTCTCGACGCGACCAAGGGCCAGCTCGACGCCGCCAAGAAATGAGCGAGTGGCGCAATCCGCTGCGCGACAAGCGCGACAAGCGGATGCCCCATATCGCGGGCCCCTGTGCGGTGGTCATCTTCGGTGTGACAGGTGACCTGGCGCGCAAGAAGCTGATGCCGGCGATCTACGACCTCGCCAACCGGGGGCTGCTGCCGGCCAACTTCGCCCTTGTCGGGTTCGCCCGGCGCGACTGGGCGGACGAGGATTTCGCCAAGCTGGTCTGCGAGGCCGTCCAGGCACATGCCCGAACGCCGTTCCGCCAGGAAGTCTGGGACCGCTTAGCGGAGGGAATCCGGTTCGCCCAGGGCACCTTTGACGATCCGAAGGGCTACGAACGGCTCGCCGAGACGCTGCAGAAGCTGGACGCCGAACGTGGCACCGGCGGCAATCACGCGTTCTACCTGTCGATCCCACCGAACGCGTTTCCGGTCGTCTGCCAACAGCTCAAGGAATCCGGGTTGGCCAACCAGCGCGAGGGCTCCTGGAGCAGGGTCGTCATCGAGAAGCCGTTCGGTCACGATCTGCAGAGCGCACGAGACCTCAACGCGGTGGTCAACAGTGTGTTTCCCGAGGACTCGGTGTTCCGCATCGACCACTACCTCGGCAAGGAGACTGTCCAGAACATCCTGGCGCTGCGCTTCGCGAACGAACTGTACGAACCGATCTGGAACAACAACTACGTCGACAGCGTCCAGATCACCATGGCCGAGGACATCGGCCTCGGCGGCCGCGGCGGCTATTACGACGGTGTGGGTGCGGCCCGCGACGTCATCCAGAATCACCTGCTGCAGCTGATGGCGCTGACCGCGATGGAGGAACCGGTCAACTTCGGTCCCGGCGAGTTGCAGGCCGAGAAGATCAAGGTGCTCTCGGCCACCCAGGTGCTGCAGCCGCTGGACCAGACCACCGCACGCGGTCAGTACGCCGCGGGATGGCAGGGCAGCGAGAAGGTGGTCGGGCTGCTCGAGGAAGAGGGCTTCTCGAAGGACTCGACCACCGAGACGTACGCGGCGATCGCCCTGGAGATCGACACGCGTCGGTGGGCCGGGGTGCCGTTCTTCCTTCGCACCGGAAAACGGCTGGGCCGCAGGGTCACCGAGATCGCGCTGATCTTCAAGAGGGCACCGCATCTGCCGTTCGACAAGACCATGACGGAGGAACTCGGCCAGAACGCGCTGGTGATCCGGGTACAGCCGGACGAGGGCATCACCACGAGATTCGGCTCCAAGGTGCCGGGCAGCGCCATGGAAGTCCGCGACGTGAACATGGACTTCTCGTACGGCTCGGCATTCGCCGAGGATTCCCCCGAGGCCTATGAACGACTGATCCTCGACGTGCTGCTCGGTGAGCCGTCGTTGTTCCCCCTGAACCGTGAGGTCGAATTCTCCTGGGAGATACTGGATCCCGTGCTGGATTACTGGGCCTCGCAAGGTAAGCCCGAAGCCTACGAGTCGGGCACCTGGGGACCTGAGTCCGCCGACGAGATGTTGCATCGCATGGGTCGGGAATGGAGGCGGCCGTGATCGTCGATCTGCCCGACACGAACACCAACGACATCAACAAGAAGATCACCGGACTCCGCGAAGAGGGCGGCGCGATCACGCTGAGCCGCGTGCTCACCCTTGTCATCTCGCTGCACTCGAACGATCTGCTCGAGGACGCCATCGAGGCGGCCAACTTCGCCAGCCGTGAGCACCCGTGCCGGGTGATCGTCGTGGTGGCCGGCGATCGGGATGCGGAGCAACCTCGGCTGAATGCGCAGCTGCGTGTGGGCGCCGACGCCGGCGCGGGTGAGATCGTCGCCCTTCATCTGCACGGCGAGATGGCTGACCACGCCAACAGCGTCGTACTGCCGTTCCTGCTGCCCGACACCCCGGTGGTGGCCTGGTGGCCGGCCGGCGGTCCCGATGTTCCCGCGCAGGATCCCTTGGGGCGCTTGGCGGTTCGGCGGATCACCAATGCCACGGACTGCGCCGACCCGATGCGCGCGATCAAGAGTCGCTTGGCCGGGTACACGTCCGGAGACACCGATCTGGCGTGGGCCCGCATCACCTACTGGCGCGCGCTCCTGACAGCGGCACTCGATCAGCCGCCTTTTGAGCCCGTCACGTCAGCGGTGGTGTCAGGCCTGCGCGACGAACCGTCGCTGGACGTCCTCGCGGGCTGGCTGGCGAGCAGGATCGGCGGTCCGGTACAGAGGGCGGTCGGCGAATTGAAGGTGGAGCTGATCCGCAGCACCGAGACCATCACGTTGCGGCGGCCGCAGACCGGGGTGACGGCGACGATCAGCAGGACCGCGAAGCCGGACTCGCTGATTCCGTTGGCTCGCAGGGAGGCCAAGGAATGCCTCGCCGAGGATCTGCGCAGGCTCGACGCCGACGAGATCTACCACGAGGCGCTGCAGGGGATCGAGAAGGTGCAGTACGTATGAGCACAGTCGTCGAAAAGTACCCGGACACAGCTGCTTTGGTAGCCGCGGCCGGCGATCGGCTGGTGGCGGCGATCACCGATGCGATCAGCCAACGGGGCCGTGCACTCATCGTGCTGACCGGTGGCGGCACCGGGACCGGACTGCTGAAACGGGTCCGTGAGCAGGCCGGCGGGATCGACTGGTCCAAGGTTCACCTGTTCTGGGGCGACGACCGCTTCGTACCTGCCGACGACGATGAGCGCAACGAGAAGCAGGCCCGCGAGGCGCTGATCGACCACATCGACATCCCGGCAGCCAACGTGTACCCGATGGCACCCAGCGGCGGCGCGTTCGGAGACGACCTCGATGCGGCCGCGGCGGCGTATGCGCAAGTGGTGGCGGAGAACGCCGACGACGGCCAGCCGACACCCGATTTCGATGTGCACCTCCTCGGCATGGGCGGCGAGGGACATATCAACTCGCTGTTCCCCGACACCCCGGCGGTACGCGAAACCACCCGAATGGTGGTGCGGGTGACCGACTCCCCCAAGCCGCCGCCGCGGCGGATCACGTTGACTCTGCCCGCTGTGCAGCGGTCGCGTGAAGTGTGGTTGGTGGTGTCGGGCGAGGCGAAGGCCGACGCTGTCGCCGCTGCGATCGGAGGCGCCAAGCCCGTCGACGTGCCCGCCGCAGGGGCGGTCGGTCGTGAGGCGACCGTGTGGCTGCTCGACGAGGCGGCGGCTTCCAAGCTCTAGCGCGGCCGTGGCCCCAGCCCTAATCCCGATTGTCGGCCAGGCGATCCCGCTCGCTATCCCGAAAGCCGGCGTCATAGTCAGGGCCCCGCCTGGCCGCATCGTTGGTGCGGAACCGCCGCCACGAGTCGCACGGGCATTGGCGGGACATCATGTTCCCTTCGCGCGTCGTCACATCTGAGTCAGACGACCACTCCGACCCGGCGGTTCCCGCGTGTGTGGTCCAATGACCGTCATGGCAGACAAGGGTGTTGGTAAGTCCGCCCCCCGGAGCGGGCGGGAGCGGATCCAGAAACTGGCACAGGCTGCACTGAACGCCGACGTCACGGTGGAGCAGGTCGACACCATCCTCGAGGGACTGAGCGAGACGCTGGTCGACCTCGACAAGTCCACCGAGAAGCTCGACACGACGCTGGAGAGGTTCAACGACACGATCAGCCGCATCAACGAACTCGCGCCGCGTCTCATCGCAATGGTGGACCGCCTCGAGGGCATCGTCGACCGTGTCGAGCGCATCGTGGGTCTCGGCGAATCCGTGATCGCCCCCCTGACCGCGACAGAACAGGTGGTCCGCGGCGCGGTCAACAAGGTGCGCAAGACCACCGGTCTCTAGTGCCCGCGCAGATCCGCGGCGTCGCGCGCGCTGCCGAGCCGAGTCCGGTGACCTGCGTCCGGCGCCGACGTCACACGAAATCGGAGCCGCCATCGACGTTGACGGTGGCCCCGGTGACGTATCCGTTGCGCCGCGATGCCAGGTAGACCGTGACCGACGCGATCTCCTCCGGCAGGCCGGCACGTCCGAGGTCACACGGCTGATGGAAGTTGGCCTCGATCCATGTCATCACGTCGGTGGGGTCGCCGGCGTCGAGGCCGTCCGCGGCCAGGATGTCCTTGAGCACCTCGGTGAAGCTTGCCGTGACGATGGTGCCCGGACATACGCAATTGACCAGAATCCCGTCCCTGGCCAGGCTTTTCGAGAGATTCTTGGTGACGCTGGTCAGCGCCGCCTTCGATGCGGTGTAGGCGACGATACGTGGATTCTGACGCTGTATCGAATGCGCCGACAATGTCACGATCCTCGCCCACTCCGCGGCTCGTAGCATCGGCAGCGCTGCGCGGATCGACCGCACCCCCGACATCGTGCCCAGCGTGAACGTCTCCTCCCACTGCGCGTCGTCCATGTCCTCGAAGTAGCCGTCGCCCGGCCCGATCGTGTGCACCAGGCTGTTCAGTTCGCCCCAGCGCTGCGCGACGGCTTCGAACCCGGCGGCGATCGACTCGGCATCCGCCATGTCGACACTGATACCGACGGCATCGGCCGCCCCGGCCTCGCAAAGCTTCGTCACCGCGTCGTCGAGGGCCTCGGCGCCCCTGGCCATCACGGCGACCTTGGCGCCCTCCTCGGCGAACGTCGTCGCGATCGCCAAGCCCATGCCCTTGCTGCCGCCGGTCACGACCGCCGTCGACCCCGTCAATCCCAGGTCCATCGGGTTACCTTCCTTCGCGCTGCGGGACACCGAGGCCGCGCATGCAGAAACGCACGACTTGTTCACGAACGGCATTCCGGTCGCAATCGCCCGTGCTCCACTGACGTTCGACACTGGCCCAGATCGCGCCGTGAATCGACAATGCGTCGGTGCCCGGATCGATGCCGGGGAAAAGCCCTGCGGCCCTGCCCTTCTCGAGCTGTTCGACCAGCGGCTTGAGGATCTCCCGGTACGCCGCACCGACAAGCTGGGGTGCGGCGAACGTCTGGGTCTGCGCCTCCAGCGACATCTTCCGCAGATCGGATCTGATCTGTTCGTTGAATGCCAGGTCCAGGCGGCCGTCGATCCATGCCACCACCGCGTCGGCGGGATTGGGCGCCGTCGCCATCTTGCGCTTCAGCCTGCGTGCCTCGGTCCTGGCCATCTGCAGGAACACCGCGGCTATCAATGCATCCTTGGAATCGAAATGGCGATAGAAGGCGCGGGTACTCAGCTCAGCACGATCGAGCACCTTGGCCACGTTGACCGCCGCGATGCCGTCGTCGCGAACGATTTCGGCGGCGGCGTTCACCAGCGCGTCACGGACTCCGGGATCGGGGTCCAGCCTTTTGCGTCTGCGCTTGACGACGGTGTCCATCATGCGGTCGCGTCGTAGGTCGCCAGGTAATCGGTGAAGGCCTCGTGCACCTGCTCCCGGGTGAGGCCGTACTCAGAAAGGTCGTAGTGGTGCTCACCGCGCGCACCGGGCCGGTGTCCGTCCGCCCACTCCTGCACCCGACGGCGCGCCACGTCGCTGAATGTCAGGTCCAGCCGGTCATAGCTTTTCTCGAGCGTGCCGATCGGATCCGCATTGAGGTCCGCGAACGACACGTCGGCAAAGCGGTCGTCTCCGAGTCGCTTTCGGAAGTCCATCGCACGCCCGACCCCCTCGGCCCAGCACTGAAGCTGCTCGGCGCCGAGCTCGTGTGCATCGTTGCGGTCACTGCTCCAGCTGCGGACGTACTGGATCAGGCTGCACACCGAGGCCAGTACCTTCGCCGGGTCGCGGTGGCTCCACAGAAATTTCGCGTTCGGGTACGCCGCGACGAGCGCATCGAGGGAGAACATGTGTACCGGTGTCTTCAGGTGCCACAGCGTCGGCGGGCAGTGCCACTGGAGAAGTTTGAGCACCTGCCGATGGAACGTGTACGTCTCCCCCATGTCGCACTGCATCAACCACGCGAGGTATCCGGGTACCCGCACGACCCCGTCGAAATGGAAGGTACGGAAACTCATGCCCATCAGGTCCTGGCATTCGGTCGGCGCCTGCGGCTCTGAGTTCATCATGGTCCGCATGCGCGGAAACATGCTGTCCATCATGGCGATTCCCTCCGCCGCCTGTGCAATCCGTGGGTCGTCGTACTGGGTGGCCGCTTCCGGAGGCGGCGTGCACGCCTGCGACTCCCACATCCGCAGCGACCGGAACTGCGGATCGTTGGCCACCAGCTGGCTCAGCGCCGTGGTTCCGGTGCGTGGCAATCCGATCACGAACACCGGACCGCCTACGACCTCGTCGTCGATCTCTGGATGCTGTTTGTAGGTGTCGATGATCCGCAACCGCTGAATCAGGGCGTTGCTGATCGTGGCGTGCTGGATGACCCTGCCCATATCGTTGAGATCGGCCTCGTGGTTGAGGGCCGCGACGGTGCGCTCGAGTCCCTCGCGGTAGTAGGGCGAGCCGAAATCGTCGAGCCCAGTGGCGACTCGCGCACCGTCTTCGAGTTCGTCGACGACAAACTCGTCGACGACAAAGGTCATGCGGAGAACCTTTCGTGAACCGCGTGCCTGCGCGCCGCAATGGTCGCCGCGCGCTCCTCGGGGGTGACCGTCGCCGTGCCGGCAGGCAACTCCGACAGGACATCGGCAACCTTGACCAGTCGCACGCTCGGCGTGGGAGCGGTTTCGGTCCGCACGCAGCGCAGAATCATCGCGCCATTGCTATGTCCTGCGGTATCAAGCCAATTCGCTACACCAGGGTCTTGCGAGCTGATGACCACACGAACGAGTCCGTCGGAGTCGAGTTTCGCCTGATGGGCGTTGAGGCTCGACTGGTGGCGGCCGTAGTGGATGGTCTCCCACCATTGATTGCCAAGCGAATAGCTCCAATACACGCCCTTCGGCGGCTCGACCTCCAGGATCAACGCCTCATCCGGTTCGAGTTCGTAGCGCCCGATCACCGGCCGGTTCTCCGCCGCGGCACCCATGTCGGACCGGTCGATGGGCGGCATGAACGCATTGGCCGGCGGGCCCGCGTTGAAGTCGAGAAAGAACTTGAGGTTGTCGTGGACGAATTCGCCCAGCGCGTGGATCTGGCGGGATACCGCGACGACGGCGGGCACAGAGCGGTCCTGCGGCTCGACCTCGGCGCCGATGCGCTCGATCTGCAACGTCGACGGCCGCTCGAAGTCCCAGTCGTAGAAGAAGTGCCGCACCACGAGCGTGGGATGCGCACCGTCCAGAGGCATCCAGTTGCCCTCGTGCTCATCGGCGGAGAGCACCACTTCGAAGTCGCCGTCCTCGTCCACCTCGAGCTCGTCCACCAGGCAGTTCGCCGTGGAAACGATGCCGTTCATGGTCTGCAGCCCGACGTAGCGCGCGGTGCCCCGGTTACCGAAAAGCCGGTAGGTCTCGCCGCCTCGCAGCGTGGCCCGCAGATACAGGCAGTCCGGGCACTCCATGCCCCACGTCAGAATGTCGTCGGTGCTGGTGCGGGTCACCGCCAGCACGGGATCGGGATCGACGCGCAGCGCCTCATCGCAACCGACGGCCAGCAGCACCATCAGGTGCCTCATCCCCGACGCGTAATCGATGCTGCTGCGGTTGACCTCACTGGAGGCCACCAGCTCACCGGCGGCCTTCAACCGGTCCAGCAGATGCGCCCACGCACCAGCCAGATCTTCCGCGCCACCGCCCTGTCCGGACAGCGCCGCCTCGGCAATGGAGAACGGCAGCCATGCCATCGGATTCGCTTGGCTCACGGTCTCTCCACTCCGCTTAAATGAAAACATAGTTTTCAGTTAAGAACCTACCGACTGTGACACCCCGCCGCCGAACTGTCAACGCTTCATCCAGCTTCACCCGGCCTGGCCCGATAGGATCACCGGGTGTTTCGGATCGACGGGATCAACGGCGAGAGCATCGTGGTCGACGGCAACTGGGTCGAGAAGCTGCGGGCGAACACTTCGCGGGGCCGCAACCCCGCCGACAAGTATTCGGGCACCGATGTCAAAGAGATCAGCCGTCGGAAGAAGTTGTTCGGCGGTGAGCGGGAGGAACTTCTTCAGCTGACCGTCAACGTGGGGACGTTCTACTCCCTGATCGTGCCCGCGGAGAAGCGCGCCGAAGTCGAGGCGTTGATCGCCGCGCTCGAGAAGGCCCGCGACACCGCCAACTCATAGCCGGGCGACCTAGCCGCTGTTGCGCAGTGCGGTCGCCAGTCCGCTCATGGTGAGCAGGATGCCGCGCTGCACCAGTTCGTCGTCATCGCCAGATCGGTAGCGGCGCAACAACTCCACCTGCAGATGGTTGAGCGGCTCGAGGTATGGGAACCGGTTGAAGACCGATCGCGCCAGCGCCGGGTTGTCGGCGAGCAGATCGTCCTGACCTGTGATGAGCTTGTGCATCCGCAGCGTGCGCGTGTACTCGTCGACGACCTTGTCGAACACCCGCCGCCGCAGCTGCTCATCGGAGACCAACTCGGAGTAGCGCGCCGCCAGGCCCATGTCGGCCTTCGCCAGCACCTGCGCCATATTCGACAACACGGTGCGGAAGAACGGCCACCGCAGATACAGGTCCTGCAGTACCTCGAGCCGCCCGTCGCCCTCGTTGATCCAGCCCTCGAACGCGGTTCCGGTGCCGTACCATCCGGGCAGCATCACCCGCGACTGGCTCCAGGCCAGCACCCACGGGATGGCACGTAGGTCGGCGATCGACGTGGTGGGCTTGCGCGAGGTCGGCCGGCTTCCGATGTTGAGTGCCCCGATCTCGCTGACCGGTGTCGACGCCTTGAAGTATTCGACGAATCCCGGTGTCTCGTGCACCAATTCGGAGTACGCCCGCTGTGCACGGGCCGCCAGGTCGTCCAGCACCTCATAGGCGGGACCGGCGGCATCGCCGAGGCCCTCGATGTCGAGGAGCGTGGCTTCCAGCGTCGCGGCCAACAAAGTTTCGAGATTGCGGTGGGCCGTCTGAGGCTCGGCGTACTTGGCGGCGATCACCTCGCCCTGCTCGGTGATCCGAAGTGACCCGTTCACCGCGCCGGGCGGCTGGGCCCGGATCGCGTCGTAGCTGGGTCCGCCGCCGCGACCGACGGTGCCGCCGCGACCGTGAAAGAGGCGCAACCGTATTCCCGTCTTGCGTGCCGACTCGACGAGGTCGAGTTCGGCGCGATACAGCGCCCAGTTCGCGGCGAGGTATCCGCCGTCCTTGTTCGAATCGGAGTAGCCGAGCATCACCTCCTGGCTGTCCCCGCGCGCCGACACGATGGCGCGATACACTGGGAGGTCAAGTGCCTGTTCGAGAATCGACGAACCGCGTTGCAGGTCGTCGATGGTCTCGAAGAGTGGCACGATCCCGACGGGTGTGTAGGTCTGCGGTCCCGAGACATCCAGCAGGCCGACCTCTTTGAGCAGAACGGCGGCCTCGAGCATGTCCGACACCGACTGACACATCGAGATGATGTAGTTCGGCACGGCCTTCGGGCCGAACACCTGCACAGCGCGGGCGGCTGCGGCGACGATGTCGAGTTCCTTGCGCGCCAACTCGGAGAGTTCGGCGCCCTCCCCGATGAGCGGCCGCCGCGTAGCCACCTCGGCCGCAAGCAGTTCGACGCGATCCGGTTCCGGCAGCGACCGGTAGTCGGAATGCACGCCGGCCCACGCCAGCAGCTCGGCGACGACGTCCTCGTGCACCTCGGAGTTCTGCCGCATGTCGAGACCGGACAGGTGAAACCCGAAGACGTGCACGGCTTCCCGCAGCCGCGACAGCCGGTCGTCGGCAAGCACCGCGCTGCCGTTCGCGCGCAGCGAGTTGTCGACGACGTCCAAGTCGGCCAACAGTTCGGCCGGGGCCTGGTAACGCTCGAGTCCGAGGTCGAGCACGTGTTCGGGTTGGCGGTCGAGGATCTCGCTCGCGGTGGCGGTGAGCCGCGCGTGGATGACGCGCAGTGCCCGCCGGTACGGTTCGTCGGCGCGGGCGGGCTCGTGGCATTGATCCGCCAGCGCGGCGAGATCGTCGCTGATCTTCACCAGTCGCGCCGACATCGACAGTTCCTCTTCGAGCGCGGTGATCTCGTTGAAGTAGTGCTCCAGCGCGGTGTAGGCGGCACCACCGGTCGCCAGCCGCACGACCTCGGCGGTGACGTTCGGGTTGCCGTCGCGATCACCACCGATCCACGAGCCCGGCCGCAGGATCGGCTCGCTCAGCAGTTGGGCATCGCGCCACCGGGATCGCAGCGCGTTGCGCACCTGGGCGTTGACCTGCGGCACGACTTCGAAGAACGCCGCGGGGTAATAGCGCAGGCCGGTCTCGATCTCGTCCTGAATCTTCAACCGGGACAACCGGATCAGTGCCGTCTGCCACAGCGTGAGAATGTTGCGGCGTAGCTCACGCTCGATTTCGCGGCCGTCGTCGGTGTGGTGGTGGCCTCTCATGCGCAGCCGCATCAGTTGGGTGATGCGGTGCTGGGTGTCGAAGACCGTGCGCCGCCGCGTCTCGGTGGGATGCGCCGTGATCACCGGTGAGACAAGCGCACCTGCCAGCGCGTCGGCCACCGTCGCCGAATCGAGTTCGGCCGATTCGAGTTTGGCGTACGTCGCGGCCAGGCTACTGTCCTGCGGCGGCTCACCCGCGGCGACGTGGATCTGCCGTCTGCGCTCGCGGTGAATGTCCTCGGCGACGTTGGCCAACAACGCGAAGTGGGTGAACGCCCGGATGACGGGGATGGCCTGGTGGATGTCGATGTCGTCGAACATGGACGCCAGCTCGGCGCGGTCGATCTCGGAGCGCCGCACCCGAAACGATTCCACCCGAGCGCGTTCGATCAGATCGAACACGTCCTCGCCGTTCTGCTCACGGACGGTCTCACCGAGGATGGTGCCCAGCAGCCTGATGTCCTCGCGCATCGGCTCGGTGGCCTCGCGGCCCACCTTCGTGCGCTGTACCGCACCGATGGGTTCCAGTCCGCCGACCTCTGCCATGACCATGACCCAAGTATCGGCGCGGCCGCCGTCGGCTGCAGGCCGAGGCGCTAGCCCCCGTACTTGATCTGCAACGCGACGCCGATGATCGAGACCACCCAGATGCCGGTGACGAAGTACGTCAACCGGTCCAGGTTCTTCTCCACGACTGTCGAGCCGGACAGGCTGGATTGGACGCCCCCGCCGAACAGGGTCGACAGACCGCCACCCTTGGCACGGTGCAGCAACACGAGCAGCACCACGAGCAAGCTGGTGACGATGAGCGTGATCTGCAGGCCAAGAACCATGGGCGACAGCCTACAGGCCGGAAAGCGCCACTACGGCAACGGCCCACCAGCGGCGATGGCCGACAGAGTAGCGAACTGCTCGCCATCCAGCGACGCGCCGCCGACCAGCGCACCGTCGACGTCCTCCTGAGCGACGATCTCGCCGACGTTCTTGGCGTTCACCGAGCCGCCATACAGCACCCGCACCCCGGCCGCCAGCTGCGGTGACGCCAGTTTGCCCAGCTCGTCGCGGATCGCCTTGCAGACCTCCTGCGCGTCTGTGGCGCTCGCCACTCGGCCGGTGCCGATCGCCCAGACCGGCTCGTAGGCGATGACGGACTGGCCGATCTGCTCGGCGCTCAGCCCTGCCAGCGACCCGCGGAGCATCTCCACGTTGTGCTCGACGTGGTTGCCGGCCTCGCGGACCTCGAGCTGCTCGCCGATGCAGATGATCGGGGTGATGCCGTGCCTGAACGCGGCGGCCGCCTTCGCGGCAACCAGGGCGTCGTCCTCGTGGTGGTACGTGCGGCGCTCCGAGTGGCCGACGACGACGTAGGTGCAGCCCAGCTTGGCGAGGAAGGCCCCGCTGATCTCACCGGTGTAGGCGCCCGAATCGTGCTGGGACAGGTCCTGCGCGCCGTACGTCAAGCGCAGCTTGTCGCCGTCGACCAGGGTCTGCACACTGCGCAGATCGGTGAACGGCGGCAGCACCGCGACGTCGACCTTGTCGAAGTACTTGTCCGGCAGCGAGAAGGCGATCTTCTGGACCAACGCGATCGCCTCGAAGTGGTTGAGGTTCATCTTCCAGTTGCCGGCGATCAGCGGCGTACGGCTCATGGTCTGGCGCCTTTCAGTCGTCGAGCACTTCGATACCCGGGAGCGTCTTGCCCTCAAGGTATTCCAGGGAGGCGCCGCCGCCGGTGGAAATGTGGGAGAAGCCGTCCTCGGGCAGTCCGAGCTGGCGTACCGCAGCGGCCGAGTCGCCACCGCCGACGACGCTGAACGCGCCCTTACCCGTCGCCGCGATGATCGCCTCCGCAAGACCCTTTGTGCCCGCCGCGAACGCGGGGAATTCGAAGACACCCATCGGGCCGTTCCAGAAGATCGTCTTGGCGTTGGACAGCAGCGTGGTGAACCGCTCGACCGACCCGGGCCCGATGTCCAGGCCCATCTTGTTGTCCGGAATGCGGTCGGCCGCAACGGTCTCCGCCGGCGAGTCGGCTTTGAACTCGTCGGCCACGACGATGTCCACGGGCAGGTGGATGACGTCGCCGTAGTCCTCGAGCAACTTGCGGCAGGTGTCGATCATGCCCTCTTCAAGCAGCGAGCTGCCCACCGAAACCCCTTGGGAGGCAAGGAATGTGAAGCACATGCCGCCGCCGATGACGATGCTGTCGGCCTTCGTCGCGAGGTTCTCGATGACGGCCAGTTTGTCCGACACCTTCGAGCCGCCGAGGACCACGGCGTAGGGCCGCTCGGTGGAGCTGGTCAGCTGTTCGAGCACCTTGATCTCGGCGGCCACCAACGTGCCGGCGTAGTGCGGTAGCAGGGTGGCCACGTCGTAGACCGACGCCTGCTTGCGGTGCACCACGCCGAAGCCGTCGGACACGAAAGCGCCCCCCGAGCCGTCCGGGCCGCCGACGAGTTCGACGAGCTGGCGGGCCAGGGCCAGGCGCTCGCCGTCGTCCTTGCTGGTCTCGCGTGGGTCGAACCGGATGTTCTCCAGCAGCAGGATGTCACCGTCGGTCAGCCCCTCGGCCCGTGCGAGTGCGTCGGTGCCGACGACATCGCCGGCCAACTGGACGTGCCTGCCGAGCCGCTCGCCCAGTGCCTTGGCGACTGGGGCGAGCGAGAACTCCGGCGACGGGCCGCCTTTGGGCCTGCCGAGGTGAGCGGTGACGACCACCTTCGCACCGGCGTCCGACAGCGCCTTCAGCGTCGGTACAGACGCAATGATGCGTCCGGGATCGGTGATGTTGCGGTCGTCGTCGAGCGGGACGTTCAGGTCGGAGCGCACCAACACGCCCCGACCCTCGACGCCCTCGTCGAGCAGATCGTCGAGGGTCTTGACGGCCATGACGACTAGAGCGACTTGCCGACGAGCGCGACCAGGTCGACGAGTCGGTTCGAGTAGCCCCACTCGTTGTCGTACCAGGACACGGTCTTGGCCTGGTTGTCGATCACCTTGGTCAGTCCGGCGTCGAAGATCGAGCTGTGCGGATCGGTGACGATGTCGCTGGACACGATCGGCGCGTCGTAGTACTTGAGGATGCCCTTGAGCGGACCGTCGGCGGCGGCCTTGAACGCTGCGTTGATCTCCTCGGCGGTCGGCGACTTCGACAGCTCGGCGGTCAGGTCGGTGCACGAACCCGTGGGGATCGGCACGCGCAGCGCGTAGCCGTCGAGCTTGCCCTTCAGCTCGGGCAGCACCAGGCCGATCGCCTTGGCGGCGCCGGTCGAGGTCGGCACGATGTTCA
>JBIQHU010000065.1:0-29624 GCA_044508395.1 Mycobacterium sp.
CTTGCGGCGAGGTGACGGAGGGACTTGGCATGTGGTGGGTTGCTCCGGACAGGTTGGGTCGTAGGGACAGTTGTTAAGGGTGTTACCCGCCATAGACCTATAGAAAAACCACAGACAGGTACCCGTAGAGGTTACTCGACTGGGTACATGCAGGACAAACTCAGTCCCAGTAGCAGCGCAACCCGCTACATCCTTGATTACCCTGCCTAGGTGGCATACGCCGGTGCTCCGCAGCAGTCATGGCCGATTCACCCACCCTTTCAGCGCAAGATCCGCCAAGTCGGCGCGCCGTTGGGCGTGCTCATCCTGCTGGGCATCATCGCGGGGCTGATCGTCATCGGCCTGACCGCGCTCAACCCGGTCGGCGCCTCGGTCGGGTTCGTGCTGTCCGGGGTGGCGATCGCCGTGGTCGTGTTCGCCTACATCTGGCTGGACCGGTGGGAACCGGAACCGCCCCGGCTGCTGATCTTTGCGTTCCTGTGGGGCGCGTCGGTCGCGGTGATCCTCTCGGTGATCATCGGCCTCGTCCTGGAGTCGATGATCGTCCGGGGCGTGTCCGAGGACGTGAGCTGGGTATCCATCACGGTCGGCGCGCCCGTCGTCGAAGAAGCCGCCAAGGGCGCGTTCTTGCTGCTCATGATGACCGGGCGGCGGCGCCGCGAACTCAATTCGCTGACCGACTGCCTGGTGTACGCCGGGCTCGTCGGCGCCGGTTTCGCGTGGTTGGAGGACATCCTCTACATCGCCGACGGCGCGTCGCTGGGCGACTCGCTGCTGACGGCTGCCGTCCGGCTGATCATGGGGCCGTTCGCGCATTCGCTGTTCACCAGCATGTTCGGTATCGGCGTCTGGTTCGCCCTGCACAAGCGCAGCGCGCTCGCGAAGGCCGGCTGCATCCTGCTCGGGTACCTGGGCGCGGTGATCATGCACGGGCTGTGGAACGGGTCGTCGTTGATCGGGCCCGAGACGTATTTCGCCGTGTACTTCTTCTGGATGGTGCCGGTGTTCGTGTTCGCGATCGTGCTCGGCGTCCGCAGCCGCAGGAAAGAGCAGCGGATCGTGGCCGAGAAACTGCCGGGCATGGTGGCCGCCCAGCTCATCACCCCGAGCGAGGCGACGTGGCTGAATTCGATCGGCAACCGCAAGCTGGCGATCGCGCACGCCCACCGGATCGGCGGAAAACCCGCCCGCAAGGCGGTCGAGAACTTCGCCGCCCAGGTTGTCGAGCTGGCATTTGTCCGCGATCGCATCGATCGCGGCTTCGGTGACGAGCGGGTGTACGCGATGCAGACCGAGGAGGCCTACGCGGTACACGCCGCCCGCATGTCGGCGCCCGCCCTGGCCGGGCTTGCCGGGTTCCACGCGCCGCCGGTGCGATAAATCGCTTGGCATCTCGGAGATACTGCTCGCATGCACTTGCAGCATCTGATCGACGTCATGCCCGCCTTCCTGATCGCGTGCGTGATACTCGCCGCGCTGCCTGGGCCTGCGACCGCGCTGTTTCTGCACCGCTCGATCCGTGACGGCCGTGCGGCCGGTCTGGCCGCGGTGGTCGGCAACGAGATCGGGATTCTCGGGTGGACCTTGGCCGGTGGCGCGGGACTGTCGATGCTGTTGATGGCCAACCGTGCTCTGTCGCTGGTGCTGCACATCGTCGGCGCGGTGATCCTGATCTGGCTCGGCATCAGCGCGTGGCGCAACGCGAAGCGTCCCGCCGAGATCGAGGTCACGCTGCCGCCGCGCGGCAGAACCCCGGCAGCGGCGTTCCGTGCGGCGCTGCTGTCCATCGCCGCCAACCCGAAGGCAGCGGCGTTCGGCATCGTGGTCCTCCCCCAGTTCCTGCCGTCCAGCGGGCCGCTGATTCCAACACTGCTGGCGCTGGCGGTCATTCAACTGGTGATCGACACCGCGTGGTGCGCAGGTGTGGTGCTGGCGGCAGCTCGGGCGCGAGAAGTGTTGAGCCGAACCCACATTCGTCGCCGCATCGAACGAGTCATGGGCGCCATACTGATGGCACTGGGCGTGGGCCTGGCCGCCGACGCGCGCTAGCGGACTACCGGCGCCGGTGATGGCCGCAGGAACGGCGCCTTCCACAGCAGCGCAAAGGCTTCCAGCAGCACCAGCGGAATATGGACGAACAACGCGACGGCGTAGGCCGTTGCGCGGGTGTCGGTGGCGACGAACACGCTGTTGGCGATGACGATGACCGACAGCGGCGCGAAATGCGCGACCAGCAGCGTGGCGTTCCACAACCGGCTCGGCCACCGTGTCGCGCCGATCAGTGACACCAGCGCGAGCAGGAACATCAGGAAGTACGCCTGGTACAGGCCAACATAGCCAAACGGCTGACTCGCGAGCAGGTCCAGTGGGCCGCGGCCCTGCCAGCCAAGCGTCGATCCGACGGTGGCTGCGATCGTGATGATGAACAGGCAGATAGCGTGAACACGCGTCACCGTGGTGCGCAGACCCGAGCCTGGATCGTCGGTTACTTGTGTCATCGCTCCTCCTAATCAATTGGGTTCGGTTACAACAACTTTTCGAGTCCTCTGCGGGTGATCTCGCCGGGTGTGCGTCCCCCTACGATCTGGGGCATCACCGAGAACGTGAAGAGAATCCCGTTGTAGAACACGCTGAGCAGCCCGACGTCTTCGGCCGACAGCGACGGGTCGGCCCCGTGCATGTCGTCGGTGAGCCTCATCGCTTCGTCGAAGATGCCGCCGAACGCCTGCCCTACGCCCGGTTCGCGGGCGCTTTCGAGAGCGAGCTCCAGCATCGCCACGTACCGGTGCGGGTAGCGGCTCAGCGCTTCCTGCAAGACCCCGCTGACGAAATCGATCAGCCCTTGCCGATCCAGCCCGCCTTGATGCGGGCGCCGTTGTCTCATCAAGTCGAAGTGCAGTTCGTTGAGCCGCCGCGTGACGGCCTCCAGCAGCGCGCTGCGGGATTTGAAGTAATTGGACGTAGTGCCTCGCGGGACGTTCGCGGCCTCGTCCACCGCGCGATGCGACAGCCCGTGCAGTCCGTCTCGGACGATGACGTCTATCGCCGCGTCGATCAACTCGGTACGGCGCTGCTCGTTGGTCGCTGGCATCCGCTCTCCATATTCACTACGATCATAGTACTACTGTAGTAGTGAATGTGGAATGGGGCCGAACCTCAGTGCGCAGCCGAGTCCCAACTGCGGCCGTACCCGACGGACACCTCCAGCGGCACATCGAGCGGATACGCGTTGCCCATCTTGTCGCGGACCAGCTTCTCGACCGTGTCCCGCTCGCCCTCGGCGACCTCGAAGAGCAGCTCGTCGTGCACCTGTAGCAGCATCCGCGATTTCAGGCCCGCCTCTTTGAGCGCCGCGTCGACGTTGATCATCGCCACCTTGATGATGTCTGCCGCGCTGCCCTGGATCGGCGCGTTGAGCGCGGCCCGTTCGGCGGCCTCGCGCACGTTGCGGTTGCTGCTGTCCAGTTCCGGCAGGTAGCGACGCCTGCCGAACACGGTCGACGTGTAACCGTCCTTGCGCGCCTGGTCGACCACGTCGCGCAGATAGTCACGCACCCCGCCGAACCGGTCGAAGTACTGCTCCATCTGCACCTTGGCTTCCTCGGTGGAGATCTTCAGCTGGGCGGCCAGACCGTACGCGGAAAGCCCGTAAGCCAGCCCGTACGACATCGCCTTCACCCGACGACGCAGCTCCGGGGTGACGTCTTCGATCGGCACGCTGAACGCCCGCGACGCCACGAAGGAGTGCAAGTCCTCTCCGGTGTTGAACGCTTCGATCAGGCCCTCGTCCCGGGAGAGATGCGCCATGATCCGCATCTCGATCTGGCTGTAGTCCGCCGTCATGAATTCGGAATAGCCCTCTCCGACCACGAACGCATCGCGGATCCGCCGGCCCGCTTCGGTGCGGATCGGGATGTTCTGCAGGTTGGGTTCGGTCGACGACAGCCTGCCCGTCGCGGCGATGGTCTGGTTGAAGGTGGTATGAATCCGGCCGTCGGAGGCCACCGAGTTCAGCAGGCCGTCGACGGTGACCTTGAGTCGGGTCGCGTCGCGATGGGTCAGCAGATGCTGCAGGAACGGATGTCCGGTCTTGTCGAACAGCGACTGCAGCGCATCGGCGTCCGTGGTGTAGCCGGTCTTGGTGCGCTTGGTCTTCGGCATCTCCAGCTCATCGAACAGCACGACCTGCAACTGTTTGGGCGAGCCGAGGTTGATCTGCTTGCCGATCACGCCGTACGCCGACTCGGCGGCGTCGCGGATCTGATCGGCGAACTCGCTCTGCAGCTCCGAGAGCAGGTTCAGGTCTACGGCGATGCCCGCGGTCTCCATCTCAGCCAGCGCCCGCTGCACCGGCAGCTCCATGTTGCTCAGCAGAGACGTCGAATCGATGCGCGCCAGCTCCTCGTCGAGCGCGTCGGCCAGATCCATCACGGCACTGGCGCGCAGGATGACCGTCTGGACCGCCTGATCATCCACGCCGTCACTGTCGTCAAGCAGCGAAAGTTGTTGCTGCTCAGGGTTATCCGCACGGAGTTCGCGTTTCAGATACCGCAACGAGAGATCGTCGAGCGCGAAGCTGCGCTGGCCCGGCCGCACCAGGTACGCAGCCAGGGCCGTGTCGGAGGTGACACCGGCGAGCTTCCAGCCGCGGCCTTCGAGGTCGTGTATCGCGAGTTTGGCCTCGTGCAGCGCCTTCGGCTGGTCGGGGTCGGCCAGCCATGCCGCGAGCGCAGCCTCGTCGTCGGGGTGCAGCGTCGCGGTGTCGATGTAGCGGCCATCGCCGTCGGCGGCAACGATCGCCAGCGCGGTGGCGTCGGCGTCGAACGCCAAATGCGTACCGACGACGGCCATCCCGAACCTCTTGCCCGATCCGTGTTCGACCAACCAGCCGGCCAGTTCGCCCTCGGCCAGGGCGCCACCGCGGACGTCGAAGCCCTGATCCACCTCGGGGTCGGCGGAGGCCAGCGTGTCGAACAGCCGCTCGCGCAGCACACGGAACTCGAGGTCGTCGAAGAGCCGGTGGATCTGGTCACGGTTCCACGGCAGCATCCGCAGCGTGTCGGGCGTCTGAGCGAGCGGCACGTCCTTCACCAGGTCGGTCAACTCACGGTTGAGCACGACGCTGGACAGGTTGGTACGCAGCGCGTCGCCGACCTTGCCCTTCACCGTGTCCACCCTGTCGACCAGCGCCTGCAGCGACCCGTACTCGGCGATCCACTTGGTGGCCGTCTTCTCCCCCACACCAGGGATGCCCGGCAGGTTGTCGCTCGGGTCGCCGCGCAGGGCCGCGAAGTCGGGATACTGCTGCGGGGTAAGCCCGTACTTGTCCAGGACGGCTTCCGGCGTGAACCGGGTCAACTCACTGACCCCCTTGCGGGGGTAGAGCACCGTGACGTCGTCGCTGACCAACTGCAACGAGTCACGGTCGCCGGTGACCACCAGCACTCGGTAGCCCTCGTTCTCGGCCTGCGTCGCCAGCGTGGCGATCACGTCATCGGCCTCGTAGCCGGGCTCGGCCAGCACGGTGATGCCGAGCGCGCCTAGCACCTCCTTGGTGATGTCGATCTGCCCGCGGAACTCGTCGGGTGTGGCCGAACGACCCGCCTTGTACTCGGGGTACTTCTCCAGCCGGAACGTCTGGCGCGACACGTCGAACGCCGCCGCGATGTGGGTCGGCTGCTCGTCGCGCAGCAGGTTGATCAGCATCGCGGTGAAGCCGTAGACCGCGTTGGTGGTCAGCCCACCCTGGGTCTTGAAGTTCTCGGCGGGCAGCGCGTAGAACGCCCGGAACGCCAACGAATTGCCGTCCAGCAGCATCAATGTCGGCTTTTCGGTCGCCTTCTCTGTCGTTGCGCTAGCGGTCACGGCCCTACTCTATGCACGGCCGGTGACACGCGCTGTAGCCGCCGAGCCTTAAATCGGGCGTGCCCCCGGCGCCCCTGGTCCCGGGATGGCACCGGGCGGCGGCGGACCCAGCTGACCGGTGCGAATCCAGTCGATCGCCATATCCACCGGATTCTGCGGGTCGACGTACACCGCGAGGGTCATGCCCTGCTGCACCCGTGCGACGTGCATATCCGCCACGACCTCATCGAAGACTGCGCCGTAGGCAGGAGTGCCGTCCTCACGCTGCACCCGCACCTGGAGTCGCAGGACCGGTGACATGTTCAGGTAGGACCCGACCTGCCACACACCTTCGACGGTGACGGTGGCGGGCAGGCCGCCACCGTTCGTCAGCTGCGAGTGCCGCATCATCTTCATGCCGATCTCACTGGCATCGGCCGCTTCATGAATGCGGTTGGGGATGTCCCCGATCTGGCCGAAGAACGACGACGGGCGGCCCTGCGATTCCAGGTACTGCTTGTTGGCGCCGTACATTCGCGCCCAGTCCTTGAACGGGTTGGGCATACGAATCAGCCCCGATCAGTAGCCGAGGAACTTGCGGAACTGCTGACCGACGGCCATCGACTGGCCCATCCGCTGAACCCAGCCGTCGAGCGCGGCCTTGGTATCGGCGGGATCCCATCCGCGCTCCTGCGCGAGCGTGATCATGCCCGCCTCGTCGTTGATGCCCCTGGCCTGCGCGTCACGGGCCAGTTCGGCGTAATCCTGAAGCGAGATGCCGTTGATGGGCTGCCAGATCGGATCGTCAGCGGCGACCGAACGGGTCGACGGGCCACCGAACATGGCCGGGTCGATCGGTCCGGCACCCTTCACATGCACCCGGCCGTCGTTCTGCGGCGGAGCGAATGCCTGACTGGCCTGCTGCGCGGCTTGCTTCGCCTTGTCGAAAAACCCCATCGCTGTCTCCAGATCTCTCGGGCGCCCGCCCCGTTGGCGTCGCCGTGCTGATGAGTACAGACCGTGGCCGTGGCTACCGATCCCAAGAACCACCTCGCCATTTTCGTCCCGCCAGCGTCATCGCCGTGGGGCATTGACCACCCCCGGATAGATGGAGACGGACCGGCCAAACTGGAACACGTTTCAGTTTGGTGCCCGGACTGGGTACGCTGACCGCGTGTCAGCTTCTACTCAGCCCGCGATCGAGGGGTGGTTTGCCACCGACGAATCGGGTGCGGCGTATCTGATCGGCAGCAAGTGCCATGAATGTGGGACGTTCGTCTTCCCGCCGCGTGCAAACAACTGTCCCAACCCCGCGTGTGAGGGTGACGAGTTGGCGCAGGTGCCGTTGTCGCGGCGCGGGACGCTGTGGAGCTATACCGAAAACCGTTATGCCCCACCACCTCCCTATCCGGCGCCTGATCCGTTCGAGCCGTTCGCTGTGGCCGCGGTCCAGTTGGCCGACGAGGGTTTGATCGTGCTCGGCAAGGTGGTCGAGGGCACTCTGGCCGCCGATCTGAAGGTCGGCATGGAGATGGAACTGACCACCATGCCGTTGTATGTCGATGACGACGGCGTCGAGCGCGTCGTGCACGCCTGGAGGATCGCGTCATGAGTACCGGAGCCGCCCCGGCGGCGACATCCAGTCCTGAGCCGGTGTACATCCTGGGTGCGGGGATGCATCCGTGGGGCAAATGGGGGCGCGACTTCACCGAATACGGCGTGGTCGCCGCCCGTGCCGCACTCGCCGAAGCCGGCCTGGATTGGCGCCAGATCCAGCTGGTCGCGGGTGCAGACACCATCCGCAACGGGTATCCGGGGTTCGTCGCCGGGGCGACGTTCGCCCAGAAGCTGGGCTGGAACGGCGTTCCCGTCACCTCGAGCTACGCCGCGTGCGCCAGCGGTTCGCAGGCGCTGCAGAGCGCGCGGGCCCAGATCCTCGCGGGCTTGTGTGACGTCGCGTTGGTCATCGGTGCCGACACCACGCCCAAGGGTTTCTTCGCCCCGGTTGGCGGCGAGCGCCGCAACGACCCCGACTGGCAGCGCTTCCATCTGATCGGCGCGACCAACACGGTGTACTTCGCGCTGCTGGCGCGCCGGCGGATGGACCTCTACGGCGCGACGCTCGAGGATTTCGCCCAGGTGAAGGTGAAGAACGCCCGCCACGGCCTGAACAACCCGAACGCCCGCTACCGCAAGGAGAGCTCGGTCGCCGACGTGCTGGCCAGCCCGGTGGTCTCCGATCCTCTTCGGCTGCTGGACATCTGCGCCACCTCCGACGGCGCGGCCGCGTTGATCGTGGCGAGCAAGTCGTTCGCCGAGAGGCATCTCGGTTCGGTCGAGGGCGTGCCCTCGGTGCGTGCGATCAGCCTGCAGACCCCGCAGTACCCGCAGCATCTGCCCGAATTGCCAGACATCGCCACGGATTCCACCGCGGTAGTGCCCGCACCCGCGCGGGTGTTCAAGGATCAGATTCTGGACGCGGCCTACGCCGAGGCCGGTATCGGCCCCGAGGACCTGAGCCTCGCGGAGGTCTACGACCTGTCGACCGCGCTGGAGCTGGACTGGTATGAGCACCTCGGGCTGTGCGCCAAGGGCGAGGCCGAGCAGTTGTTGCGCAGCGGCGCGACCACCATCGGCGGCAAGATCCCGGTCAACCCGTCGGGCGGGCTGGCCTGCTTCGGCGAAGCGATCCCGGCTCAGGCCATCGCTCAGGTCTGCGAGCTCACCTGGCAGCTCAAGGGGCAGGCCACCGGCAGACAGGTCGAGGGCGCCAAGGTAGGCGTCACCGCCAACCAAGGTCTGTTCGGACACGGCTCGTCAGTGATCGTCGCCCGCTAGCCCGCTCGCCGTGAGCGTTAACCTGAAGCCGTGACAGTTCCCGAGGATTGGGTTCCCGACGCGTGCACCCTGCCGACGCCGGAACGCCCTGTCCGGGTTGCCGAATTCGACGAATTGTTCACCCGGGCCCTGCGGTCGGAGCGCGTACAACCGACACAGTTGTGGCATGTCGATGTGCTCGACGCGTTCGAGGCGCGTACCGCGGCCAGATGAGCGAGACAGTCGTCGTCCGGGTGAAACCCGGTAGCCGGAAGGGGCCGCTCGTCGAGGCCGCGGACAACGGTGAGCTGACGATCTATGTCCAGGAGCGGGCGGTCGAGGGCAAGGCGAACGAGGCCGTCGTCAAACTGCTGGCCAAGCATCTGGGAGTGCCGCGCAGCCGGGTGGCCCTGGTATCGGGTGCGACGTCACGGGTCAAACGGTTTTGCGTCGACGAATGATCGCCGAGACTACGGTTTCTGACGACTTTCGGCCGAATTCCGTCACAAACCGTAGTCTCGACGGCCCAACGAAGGCTCAGGCGACGCCGAGGTATGCGGCGCGAATGCTGTCGTCGGTCAACAGTTCTCGCGCATTACCTTCGCGCGTCACCTCGCCGGTTTCCAGGATGTAGGCGCGGTCCGATCGACTGAGCGCCTGCTGTGCGTTCTGTTCCACCAGCAGCACCGTGGTGCCCTGCGCATTGATCTCGGCGATGATCTTGAAGATCTGCGAGATCACCATCGGGGCCAGTCCCATGGACGGTTCGTCGAGCAGCAGCACTCGCGGCCTGGCCATCAGCGCGCGTCCGATTGCCAGCATCTGCTGCTCGCCGCCCGACAGTGTGCCGCCGACCTGAGCGCGCCGTTCGGCCAGCCGCGGGAACGTCTCCAGCACCCAGTCAAGGCGTTCATCATGTTCAGCCCTAGAGGCGAATTTTCTTCCGTAGCAGCCCATCTCGAGGTTCTCGATCACCGTCATGCCGGGAAACACGCCGCGGCCCTCCGGCGCCTGCACCAAGCCCCGAACTGCGCGATGGTGAGCCTTGACCTTGGAGATGTCGGCGCCTTCGAACCAGACCGACCCCGATGTCACCGGCAGCAGGCCCGAGATCGCCCGCATCGTCGTCGTCTTGCCCGCGCCGTTGGAACCCAGCAGCGTCACCAACTCGCCTTCACGCACCTGCAACGAGATGCCGTGCAGCGCGCGGATCCGCCCATACTGCACGACGAGGTCGCGTACCTCGAGCAAAACCGGCTTGTCGTCATTCGCTGTCGTCATCGGGCACCCCCAAATACGCCGCGATGACCTTCGGGTCCTCGCGGATCTCCGACGGCAGGCCATCGGCGATCTTTCGGCCGAACTCCAGCACGACGATGCGGTCGGTCACCCCCATGACGAGCCGCATGTCGTGCTCGATGAGCAACACGGTGTAGCCGTCGTCGCGGATCTTCTGGATCAGCTCGATCAGCGCGGCCTTCTCGCGGGGGTTGAAGCCCGCGGCGGGTTCGTCGAGGCAGAGCAACTTGGGCTCGGTGGCCAACGCGCGGGCGATCTCCAACCGCCGCTGATCGCCGTAGGGCAGATTCTTCGCCTTCTCCTCGCCGCGATGGGCGATCCCGACGAAATGCAGGAGCGCCGCCGAGCGATCGATCGCCGAATGCTCCTCACGCCGATGCCGCGGACTGCGCACCAACGCCCCCGGCACCGACGTGAAGTGCCGCGCGTCGGTGCCGACCATGACGTTCTCCAGCGCGGTCATCTCGCCCCACAGCCGGATGTTCTGGAAGGTGCGGGCGCTGCCGCGGCGCGTGATCTGATGCCGTTTGATGCGACCCAGTGGGGCACCGTCGAACGTCACCGTGCCGGACGTGGGCCGGTACACGCCGGTGATGGCGTTGAAGCAGGTGGTCTTTCCCGCGCCGTTCGGACCGATCATGCCGAGGATCTCGCCGCGCCGGATATCGAACGTCACCGAGTCGAGCGCGGTCAGGCCGCCGAACTTGACCGTCAGATCCTTTGTCTGCAAAAGCGTTTCGCCCTCGGCCGCCTCGATGTCGCGGTGGACGCCTGCCAATTCCTCGATGCTCATTTCGCCGACTCCTTCTCCGGCGACCGCAAGAACTCGCGGGCGGCCTTGCCATAGGCGAGCAGCTGCTGCCGCGCCGGGAACAGGCCCTGGGGTCGGAAGATCATCAGCGTCACGAGCGCCAGCCCGAAGAACAGATACTTCAGGTCACCGAGGTTGATCCCGAGGAACTCCACGCCCAGCAGGCGGTTCGGCAGGTAGACGATGATGAACGCGCCGAACACCACGCCCAGTTTGTTGCCCTGTCCGCCGAGCACCACTGCGCACAGGAACAGCATCGAGTTGATGATGTTGAACGTCGGCGGTGCGACGAACTGCACCTGGCCGGCGTAGAGCGCACCCGACAGCCCGCCGATCGCCGCCCCGATCACGAACGCCCACAGCTTGAACTTGAAGGTGTTGACGCCCATCACTTCCGCGGCGTCCTCATCTTCGCGAATGGCCACCCACGCCCGTCCGACCCGGCTGCGCTCCAGGTTGCCGACGAACAGCAGGATGACGACGATCAACACGATGCCCAGCCAGAACCACCAGGTGCCGTAGTTGGCGTCGCCCATCGAATTACCGCTGGAGAACACGCCATCCGGCAACCGCTCGGTCTGCCCCACCCTCGGATAGGCCACCTCGTTGAGGCCGCGGGGGCCGTTGGTGACGTCGGCGAGGTTATCGGCCAACAGCCGGATGATCTCGCCGAACCCGAGCGTGACGATTGCCAGGTAGTCGCCACGTAGCCGGAGCGTCGGTGTGCCGAGAATCAGGCCGCTGAGCGCCGTGATGGCCATTGCCAGCGGTACGCACGCCAGCCACGCCCACTCCTCGGTGAACCAACCGGTGGGGCCCAACTTGTTCCAGGGACTGTTCGGACTGGTAAGCAGCGCAACGGTATACGCGCCGACAGCATAGAACCCGACGTATCCGAGGTCGAGCAGACCGGTCTGGCCCACCACGACGTTGAGGCCTATCGCGATGATCGCGACCATCGCGAACTGCGCCATCGTGCCGCCGAAGCTGATGTTGGGCGTGTTGAGGAACGGCGGCGGGTACAGCGGCAGCAGGGCCAACAACCCGAAGCCGATGACGCCGAATCCCCACTTCTGCACGCGGGACAGCCCGTCCCACCACCGACGCAGCCCGTCGCCGGGGGCCATCAGCTTGTCCGACAAGGACGACGCTCGGTCCGTCTTTGGCTTCTCGCTGGCGCTCATGCCCTTGCCTTCCCGAGGCTTTCACCGAGTATTCCGGTTGGCCGGATCAGCAGCACCAGAACGAGGAGGACGAACGCCACCACGTCGCGCCACTGGGTGCCGAACACCGTCTGCCCGTAGTTCTCCATGATGCCGAGCAGCAGGCCACCGAGCAGCGCACCGCGCAGGTTGCCGATGCCACCGAGCACCGCCGCCGAGAACGCCTTGATGCCGAGCAGGAAGCCGCCGGAGTAGATGATGCCCTGGGGCACCTTGAGCGTGTACAGCAGCGCGGCCGCCCCGGCGAGCAGGCCGCCGAGCAGGAATGTGGTCATGATGATGCGCTCACGCGAGACGCCCATCAGGGTGGCCGTGGTGGGGTCCTGGGCGACGGCACGGATGCCGCGGCCGAACTTGGTCCGGTTGAGGGCCATGTCGGTGAGCAGCGCGAAGACCAGTGCCGAGGCCACGATCACCAGCGTGACGTTGGAGACCGTCGCCCCGAAGATCGTGAACTGAGTCTTGGGCTGCATCAGGATGATCGGTTGCTGAGCATTGCTACCGCCGTAGCCCTTGAGCAGTTTGGGCAGCACGAAGTGCACGAATTCCTGTAGTACGAACGACATGCCGATCGCCGTGATCAGGAACGTCAACGAACGCGCCCCGCGTTTTCGCAAAGGTCGGTAGGCGACGAATTCGAGCCCGACCGCCGCCGAACCCGACACCAGCATCGCGAAAAGCATTGCGATACCGAGGTATACCACCGTCAGGACGACGCCCTTCTGATAGGCGTTGCCGCTGGGGGTGAAGCCCAGGATGACGTCGAGACAGAAGTAGGCGCCGAACATCCCGAGCATGAAGATCTCGGAATGCGCGAAGTTGATCAGTCGCAGGACACCGAACACCAGGGTGTAGCCGACGGCCACCAGTGCGTAGATCGCGCCCCAGGAGAGACCGTCGATCGTCAACTGCCAGAAGCCGTTTCGCAGGCCGTCGAGGTTGAAGTTGATGTTCGCGGCCAGGCAGGCGTACTGGACCCCAGCATCTACGCACGGGTTGGTCATCCGGCGGCGGCTCCTCGCAAAATCATCGTGCTAACGAGAACGCGCCCGGGCCAGAGGCCTCGGACGCGTCTCGACCAGCTTCCTACTGGACCTTGTAGATCCAGATCAACGTGGTGGTCAGTTCACCGGTGGGACCCCACTGGTACTTGCGGCCGATGCCCTGACCGTCGTAGGTGCGCACGAACTCCAGCAGGTCGGGTCGGGTGATCTTGCCCGAGTCGATGCCCTTCAGCATGATCGCGCCGAGATCGTAGCCCTCGACGCTGTAGGTGCCGGGCTCCTGGTTGAACGCCTTCCGGTACTCCTCGGCGAACTCACCGGTGGCCGGGCCGCAGGGGCAGGCCAGGACCGCGTCCTTGGACGCCTCGCCCGCCTGCTTGACGAACTCCGGATCCTTGGTGCCGTCGGCGCTGACGAACGTGCCCTCGAAGCCACCGTCCTTGAGCTGCTGGACGAACGGAGCCGCCTCGGCGTAGTAGCCGGCGAAGAACACCGAGTCCGGGTTGGCGCCCTTCACCTGAGTGACGGCCGCCGAAAAGTCCTTGTCGCCCTTCTTCACCGAGATGTTGCACGCCGAATCGGCGACCGGGCCGAGCGTCTCACGCACCGCCTGCGCGAGGCCGAGACCGTAGTCGGTGCTGTCGTCGACCACACACACCTTCTTGTGGCCCAAGGTGTTTTTGATGTAGTTGGCGACCGACGGGCCCTGCACGCCGTCGTTGGCCAGCCCGCGGAAGAAGGTCTTCCATCCCTTCTCCGAGAGCGTGACGTTGGTGGCCGACGCGGTGGCGGCGACCAGGCCGGCCTGATTGAACACGTCGCCGGTGGCGTTCGTCTCACCGGAGAACGCGGGCCCGATCAGGCCGATCGTGAAGGCGTCGTTGATGATCTGGGGCGCCACCTGAGTCGCCTTCTGCGGGTCGCCCTCGGTGTCGAACGTCTTCAATTGCACCTGGCAGCCTGGGTTGGCGGTGTTGTGCTGGTCGACGGCGAGCTGAATGCCGTTCTTGATGTTGATGCCCAGCGCGGCGTCGGGGCCGTTGAGCGCTCCCGCCATGGCGATGGACACCGGCGGGCACTGCGCGTTTCCGTCGCCCGCCGGATCGAGCGGCGTCACGCCCTCTGGTGGCTTTACCTCGGCACCACTCTCGTCGATCTGAACCTGCTCGACGATCTTCAAATCGGCCGGTGCCGCGCCGTCCTCGCTCGGCGCAGATTGTTGTTGACAACCCGCTATGCCGAGCACAACCAGACCAGCACTACCGATAGCAAATGCTTTCCGTGCCACGCGACCGCGCACGCTTCACCTCCGGGTCAGTGTTTTCGTCGGCATCGGCAGCCCTTCCCAGGTCGGCGGGGGCGGCAATGCTTCGGGACGACCATAGCCAACACATGGCGGTGGTGCGCGATGTTGGCGAAGGGACCGTGTCGATCGGTCAGGCGATCCGGTCAAACTGCGGCATCGGAAACGCACAATTAACGGTTGTTCGCGGTTGTCCCGGGTCGACGCTAGCTCGACGGTGAAGCGTCCTTGGGCGTGTCGAGGGTTTCCAACACGACCTCGGCGACGCGCTTCATGGTGGTCCGGCGGTCCATGGCCGCGCGCTGGATCCACTTGAACGCTTCGGGTTCGGTCATGCCCTGCTTGGACTGCAGCAAACCCTTGGCGCGTTCGACGAGTTTTCGCGTCTCCAACCGGTCCGACAACTCGGCGACTTCCTGCTCCAGCGCGGCGATCTCGCTGAATCGGCTCACCGCCACCTCGATCGCGGGAATGAGGTCGTTGATGTTGAACGGCTTGACGAGATATGCCATGGCGCCCGCGTCGCGGGCCCGCTCGACGAGCTCGCGCTGACTGAACGCGGTCAGAATGACGATCGGGGCAATCCGCTTGCTGGCGATCTCCGACGCCGCGTCGATGCCGTCGCGGCGCGGCATCTTCACGTCCATGATCACGAGGTCGGGCTTGAGACTCTGAGCCAAGTCGACGGCCTCCTGCCCGTCGCCGGCCTCACCGACGATTTCGTAGCCTTCGTCGCGCAGCATCTCGGCGAGGTCCATCCGGATGAGCGCTTCGTCTTCGGCGACGAGAACGCGGCGCGGCTTTTCGTCGCCAGTCGATGCCTCGGGAGCAGCTGCCATGCAACTATTGTGGCGGTAGTGACCGCGATGAGCGACCTCGGGGGCATCCTCTATGGTTGAAGGCCGCACGAGGTCGACGTCAGTTGGCTTCACCGCCCTCGTATCCCAATTGGCAGAGGAACTGGATTCAAAACCCAGACAGTGTGAGTTCGAGTCTCACCGAGGGCACTTGACATTGCACAGATATGCGTGCTGGTCAGGCGTTTATCGATAGCGATGGACCGGCGCCCCCCTCCCTGTTTGGCTGCGTTTTGGCTACATTTGCTGTGAAGGTGCGGCCAGCGAGGCGCTGGTCGTGAGCGTCGGCGACAGCGTCGGCGTCGCGGTCGAACAGATCGGCGTAAGTGTCGAGAGTCATGGCGGCGGACTTGTGCCCGAGCATCTTCTGGACCGCCTTGACGTTGGCGCCGGCGGAGACAGCCAGCGACGCGGCGGTGTGGCGCAGATCGTGCGGCGTGATCCGCGGGAACACCGGCGTCACGGGCTCACTGTCCGGGTGAACCTTGCGCTCGGCTGCGCGAGTCTTGTCGGCCGCGGCGATGCATCGGGTGACTGCACCCGCAAACCAGGTCGATGCGCCAGGCGACTTCGCGTGCCCGCCTCCCGACGCGGGGAAAACGATCCCGTCGCGGCTTTTGCCGCGGCACGCTGCAGCCAGAGGTTCGATCAGGAACCGTGGCAACGGCACCGTTCGATCTTCGTGCGTCTTGGGTGTGCCGACGATGATCGCTCCCCCGACGCGGACCGCGTTGCGCCGGACGTTGATGCGGCGCTTCAGCGTGTCCACGTCCGCGACATGCAGCCCGGCCAGCTCACCCCACCGAAGGCCGCAGTACGCGAGCACTAGGACGACGACGCCCTTGTCGGCACCGGCTTCGTGAGCGAGTTGCCACACCTGATCGTCGGTCAAGTACGAGTGCGGGCGCTTCACTTTGGGCGGCAGCTTCACGCCCCGCGCTGGGTTGGTCAGGATCCGGCGGTCGCGCACCGCGTCGTCGAGGACACCAGCCAAGATGTTGAACGAGCGGATGACTGTGACGGGTCCGCTGCCGTTCTTCGTCATGCTCGCAACCCACGACTGGACAGCACTGTGCCGGATGTCGGAAAGCTTCGCCGTACCCCAGCGCGGTTGGACGTGCACCCTCCAAGCGACCTCTTCGACGCGGCGGCTCGACGGCTTCAGGTGCGTTCGCCGCTCAAGCCACTCGGGGCCGAGCACGCCGATCGTGATCTTTGCGTCGGCTGGGTCGATGTACTCCCCGCGCATCTTGCTGACATGCGTTGTGGCAGCGAAGTTTTCAGCGTCCTTCTTCGTCTTGAAGCCGCGCCGCTGCGTCACCCGACGATCGGGCGTGCGGTACTGCACCCGCCAACGATCACCCTTCACAGTCGAGTACTTCTTGATCGACGCCATGTTCAACCACCCTTTCGCGGTCTGCGCTGACGGGGCTTCCGCAATGCGTCGGGCGCGAGAAGTCCAGCCTCCTTGCAGAGGCCGATCCAATACCTGACATGTCCAGGCCTGGCGTCGTACTCATTGATGCCGCTCGCGATAGCACGCTCCCGAACATGCTGGTGGACGGACAACTTGTCCTTGCCCTCAAGCGCCCATCGCGCAACCTTCTCCAGGAAGTCGTAGCTGTACCGCGGGTCTTTGGGCCGCCCGCCACGCTGCTTTCGCTTGCTTCGTTCGGCTTCTACCTCGGCGTTGAGCCCGGCGACCATGGCGGGGCTGACGACGAAGGATCGACCACGATCCGCCCACAATCGGTCTACGTAAGCGGACAGATCACGGAACTCTAGGCTGCGAAGTTCGGCCACCAACGCCTCTTGGAACTCGTCCCCCTCGCTGTCCTTGCTTAGCCATTCCATATAGCCGGCAACTCGCACCGCGGGATCTGGGCTACTCATGACGTCCGTCAGGGCAGCCTCGAGGTCGTTTTTCACGAACTCGCCGATACTGGCCGCTTGGTCGGTGTCGTACGTCTGCGCCGCACTTGCGAGCCGTTCTACGACGAGACGACGCAGGCTGTTCGTGGTGATTGGGATGGCATCTTTCCCGGACGAGATACGCAAGTCCGTGATAACTGGACCGTCATCTGTTGTGCGCCAAGCAATTTCATATTTATGCGGGTGGCCATGGAGGGTGACTTCGACCGGCCGCGCCTTTTCGCGGTTCACCTGCACGTCGACCACGGCACCAGCCTTGCCTGATGACGAAATCTTACGGGGGGACCCCTTCACAGGTTTACATCATAGACTTGTTCTGATTATGGCGCAATCCTCATTACATGAACAAAGCGACGGTTACTCTCCCTGAGTTGCTGACACCTCAGCAGGTCGCCGATTATCGCGGCACCACCACCGCGGTGCTGGAACAGGAGCGACACCACGGACGGGGCCCGAAGTACATCCGAGACGGCCGTCGAATCCGCTATCGCGCAAGCGATCTCGCGGAATATCTCGACGCCAACACGGTGGCAGGATCGGGCCGCGGCTGATGGACGACCACGCGACGGGGCCGCCTGAAAGCGAAATGCCGGCCCCAGAGGAGGAAGCCGGCACCCACCACACCCGCAACGGTGATACCCCAGATGATAACGGAAACGCCGACAACAAGCCCGGCACCGCGCTGGTCTGGGTGCCCTGCACGCGGCCGCCAGCTCCCCAGGACATCGGCAGCCAGCTCCGTCGTCGGCGCGAGGCTGCCCATCGGCTACCGCGACTCGAACATTCGGGACGTCGCGACCCGTGGTCACGGTCGGTCCGATGACAGGTGACCCCACACTGATCGAACGCGGCAAGGTGCTCGCCGAACGAGTCGCCGACTACGACGCCGGCAAATACCCCGTGAATGCCGATGACTGGTCAGAAATCCCGCCACCATCAGAGCCCCCGCCCGACGAGGATGCCCTCGCCCGCAACGGCGTCCACGCCGCGGACACCCCTCCAGTGCTTGTCGAGCAGCTGCTAAACCGCTCAGCCCTGCGTGAGCTTCCCGCGCCGGAGCCGCTGATCGTCAACACTCTCGATCAGGGCACCACCGCGCTGCTCTATGGAAAGTGGGGCACCGGTAAGAGTTTCATCGCCCTGGACTGGGCTGCCAGTGTCGCCACCGGGCGGCGATGGCAGAACAGACACACCGAACAGTGCCGCGTCCTCTACGTCGCCGCCGAAGGCGCGTTCGGCCTGCGGGCGCGCTTCGACGCGTGGGAAACCGGTTGGCAGACCGAGATCACCGACGATGGACTGCACGTGCTGCCCCAGGCCGTGAACCTCACCAGATCCGTCGATGTCGTCAACCTGACTGCGGTCGTCGACTGGGGCGGCTACGGCCTGGTCGTCATCGATACCCTCGCCCGCTGCATGGTCGGCGCCGAAGAAAACTCCGCGAAAGACACGGGCGTGGTCGTCGATGCCATGACACGGCTCCTCCAACGAACACCTGGCGGTCGCGGCGTCGTCCTCGGCGTGCACCACGCCGGCAAGGACTCCAAGACGTTCCGCGGATCCTCAGCCTTCGAAGCGGCCGCCGACACCGTCTACTTCGTCAGCCGCGACGGAGACGCCATCACCCTCGACCGAACCAAGCGAAAAGACGGGCCAGAAAACGACACTCACGAACTCAGACTCGACCCCATACCCGGCACCGGAAGCGTCACGATCTCAAGGTGGACAGGGGGTGGACAAACCGACCGCGGAGACCGACTTTTGTCCACATTTGTCCAATACTTCTCCACCACTGGCGCCTACAAAAAAGAACTACGCGACGTCTCCGACATGACCACCGGCACCTTCCACCGCGCCCTCGATGACCTCGTCAAATCCGGCGACCTCATCAACGAAGGAACCGACAAGCGCCCCTTCTACCGACTCGCCGCTCAATGAAACTGTCCACCCCGTCCACCCCCTGTCCACCCAACGCCGAAACTGTCCGTCCACCCACCCCCCCTTTAGGGGGTGGACAGGACGGACAACGGACAACCAGAAAGGCACCACCCATGACCGACTTCCCGATCCTCGACGCACCACGAACCGAAGCCAAGAACGACCTCTTCCGCACTGTCATCGACGAACTCGGCGCCATAGAACCCCACATCGACGAGACGGACTACTGGTGCACCATGCCGATGCGCCTCTCACACAACGCCGCAGCCGGCATCGTCCTCGAAATAGGCCCATACGATCTCGACCGCGAAGACGTCAACCGACTACGAGAAGCCATCCGCAAATACGACACATGCACCCGCGGCGGACCAACCATCCGGAGAGTGAAGTGATTGCGCACGACCTGACGGACGTCCTGTCTGAGGTACCAACTATTTCTGAGGTAGGAGAGAACGTATGCCGCAAGTAATGCCGCTGGCCCGTTCGAGGGCAAGAGCGGAGGAGGTTTACTACCGGCGCGAAGTGGGATTGCAGCCGTGGTCCCAGATCCGTGATGCGTTGAACTTCAAGAGCGTTGGTGCTGCTCAGCAGGCGTATCGGCGGTACTTGGAGCGAAACCCGATACCCAACGCAGATGACGTGGCGGCCGCGATCGTGGCACGTAAGCGGCGTTCGTTGGCGGCCGCGACGCGCGCCCTGGAGGAAGCAGAAGCCGTAGGCGACTTCCGGGCAGTCGCTCGCCTTGTCGACACCATTACGAGGGCGGATGCGTCACTGGCTCAGATGTTCGGGCTGCAGCGGGCGACCGTCGACGTGAACGTGACCCATCATCAGACGGCATCCGAGGTTCTCACTGCGGCAACCGAGCGGCTGCACCAGATCATCGACGCAGAGGTTGTGGACGATCCGCGACCGATCGAGCAGTGAACGTAGCCAGGGCGCAGCCAATGTCGCTGCCCACCAGGGCTATTGGGGGGTTGACCTGCGCGTATGGTCGCGCCCTCGGTGAGTATGAAGATCTATCAGGGTTCGATTTGATGAGGAGAACAGCATGAATCGACAAGAGCGCAGGGCCGCTTCGAAGCGCGGTGCAGTCGAGTCTGCGATGAGTATCGCGAGGGATGTCACTGAAGGCCGGCTCAACCCCGAGCAGCTCGAGCAACAAGCGATCGCTGAAGCCCGCGCACTGTTCGGCACGGCCATCGGCCCTGAGGATCCAATCTGGCCGCTCCAGGTCGATATCGCGCGCCAGGTATTGGCGATCGGTGGCGCTATCTCCGCTAATGAGCTGGCCGAGTGGTCGGCCGTCGAACGGAGCCGTGAACAGGGTAAAGCTGCCGAGGGTTCGTGGATCGAGCAGGTGTTGGCGGAGGGCGCTGATGAGGACGACGACGATGCGCAGTGACAACGGGGACGGGGTGTCCGTGGTCGTGGACGCCCTGCGCGTATCAGGGGTGTCTGTCTGGCGGGCACCCTTTTGCGTGCGGTCACGAAAAAGATCTGCGTTGCGTGCAGGCTCGCACCTGAGATGCGGTCCTGCGTGAGCTGGCTATCGAGCGGGAATCCCGCGAAGCCGAGTAGGTGTCGCGTCTGGAATGCCGGGGAGGTTTGCCCGAGGGGGGTGCCCGCTGCGCGCAGCGGAGGCCCCTCGGGAATTTCTGCGATTTTTGGGTGCTGTTGGGTGTTTTGTGTGATCTGGGTGACACTGCGGGTTACGGTTTGGATGTTGTTGCGACACAGGTCTTAAGCGTTAAGACCTGTTGCACTGCAAGGTTTTACCGTCATATTCATGGAGACCCTTTGTGTGAGTGAACCGGATTCGAAGCGGGCGTCGTTGTGGCGTGCTGAGCTGGGCCATCTGAAAGCTCTTGGGCGGTCGGAGGACGATCCGGGCGTTCGGGCGTGTCGGGCGGGTTTGGCGTATTGGACGGTTCGGCGTGCGATCGATGCGGCGAGGCCGAATCTGACCGCTGCTGGTGTTGATGCGTTGGCGGCGCTGCTGTTGGGGCTGGGCCGATGAGCGCGTGGGGTGTTGCGTCGCCGGTCGATGGGGAGCGGGTTGGGCGGCGGCGTTCGTTGCTGTCGAGTGATGCGCCGTTGTCTTCGGAGCGGGACCGGGGTCGCGCGCGGGGGTCGTTGGTGCGGTCGGTGCCGAGGCGGGTGGATTTCGACCAGGCGGACGGACGGGAGCAGCGCCGTCAGGGGTGGGACGTCCACTATGCGAGTTTCGATCTGTGCGCTGAGGTTGAGGCTCAGTGTCGGCCGTTGGCGGTTGAGGTTCAGGCTCTTCTGGCGGATGGTGTGCGGTTGGCGGACAGGCGCAATTTCGGTGACGGCGTACCTCCGCTGCTGGAGCCGCTGCGGGATGTCCGTGAGATCGCGAAGGAGGTGTGTGGTCTTCGTGCCGCGGTGGTGGAGCTGTTGGCGAAGCAGTCAGCGTCGGGGTTGCCGGAGGGTGCGCGTGATCGGTTAGCGGCGTTGGTGCGCGATCCGGCCCACAAGACTGTGCCTGAGATTGACGAGGGCGACTTGTACGACGGTTCGTGGGTGGATTTCCTTGTGGCGGTGGTGGAGCCGCTGAACTCGGATTTGGCGGCCGTGGTGGCGGCGCAGCCGGCCGGCCAGGTATCGGAACTTGATGTGGGTCTCTCTGATGCGTTGTCGAGTGACAGCCTGGTTGGTTTCGATCAAAGGGTTGTGATGTTGCGAAACCGGCTGCCGGGGCTGCGGAATCGTCGTCAGCTTGCGTTGTCGGGTCGGGCGCTGGCGAAGGCTGCGGTGCAGGACCGGGAGCGGGAGCGTGTGGCGGCTGATATGCGGAGGCTGCGGCTGTGAGTAGTCGGTTGGCGCGGGATTCGGCTGTGGGGGTGTGTCCGGACTGTGACGGCCCGTCGCGGACGTTCAAGGGGAACGTCCACAAGTGGCGGTGCATCGATTGCATCGAGCTGGTGGTGGGTGCCGACCGGCCGCCGACAGCGCCTCCCTCGACTGAGCTGGCTAACCCTGTTGTAAGAGAGGATATTTTGAGATGACGAGTGTGTTGGCGCCGGTGCCGTTTGACGCGCCGCTGGTGAATCCGTCGGTAGGTGGGTTGTTCACTGTGACGCAGTGGCAGCCGACGGCTGGCGACGTCGAGCGGTGGCTGCCGGACGGTGTGGAAATCAAACCCTGGAACTACGGCGTGGACGGCAGCTTTGGTGTGTGGGCCGCTGCGTGGAACGCTGCAGAGGAGGATCTCGACCCTGAGGCGGACGTGAAGAGGGCTGCCGACCGTCCGTCCGCGTTACCGGTGTTCGCGGCGGTCACTACGTGGGCGGCCGACGAATGTGATTTGACGGCGCCGTCGAGGGATGAGATTCGTACCCGTGCAGCGCAAATCCACCGGTTGCGTGAACCGATCGCGGTGGAGGCGGAGTTCGCGGCAAGGCTCCTCGATGACGTAGACACGCCAACTGAGGTGGTCGACGTTGTCGCCGCGGTTGGTGCGCTGGATGAGATGCTGGCGGCGACGAACACCCTCGGATTCATTCATGGTCGTCCGTCGTGGATGTCTGTTGCGGCGCAGGCGAATTTGTTGGTCCGTACAGGATCGGTTTTCAAGACGCCATCCGGTCACACGTGGGTTTTCGGGGGTGGTTATCCCGAAACGCTGGGTGACACGTTGGTGGCGACATCGCAGCCCTTTGGCTGGCGCGGCGAGGTCCATTTGCATCCCGCGGAAAAGCTGGAGCACAACCGGTTTCACGTGATCGCGGAGCGGTCGCTGGTGATCGGCTACGAAGCGCTCATAGGAGCGGTGGACATTATTGGACCAGAGACACCATAAAGCCATGAAGGGAAAGGAGCGTCAACTTTTCGTCGGTTCTACATTGCACAACAACGAGATTCACTTGAACTGCAGACAGGTGATCGCGTTGAACTCGGTTGGTTGTCGAGGGCGGGTGGTCATGCGCTATGTGCCGCGCCCGCCCTCGACAGCGAGACCTAAGACAGAGAAACAGGAGCATGAGCCGTGAACTTCACGATGCCCGACCAACTACCAAGCAGCGTGGCTGAGTTGGACGCGCTCACCGCGCAGGCGACCGCGGAGATCAACGTGTTTTCGGCGCGCGTCGGCGCGAACGATAGTTTCACCCATGCCGACGCGCGCCGGCTGGAGTACCTGCTGGCGTCGCGGGACGATCTGTGGGAAGCCGCGATTTCGCTCGACAATCCGTCACCGGCTGCGGCGTCGCTAGAAGCCAAACCACGACAGGGATTTCAGCTTTCGGAGCGGCTGGCGCATGCCGGACACGAAGCAGGTCACGCCGTCATTGCCGTACTGCTAGGCGGTGAGGTGGACACTGCCGAGGTCTTTCGACTAGAACAAGGCGCCCCAATCGTTCACCGTGACGGCAGGCAGCTCAACGGGCATTGCCAAGTGGTGCCGTTGACCACGGTGACGGAGGCCCGACGCCACTTGGTGGCCGCGGCGGGGCCGGTAGCCGAGGCGATCGCACGGTTCGGGCCGTCTCCGACTCCGGCGCAGATCCACCAGGTGTTGGCGGGTCAGCCGGACTTCGATGAGCTCCGGCGATACGCGTTGACGGCCGGGGCGTACGCGTCAGATCCGGTTCGTGAGGTGCTGCCGTTGGTGTTGCGGTGTTGGCCCGCGATCGTGCAGTTGGCTGTTCAGATGGATGATGGCCGCGCGGTCACCCATGCTGATGTGGCTGCGGCGCTGGGGCTTTCGGCGGATCGCAGCCTTCATGGGTTCGAGTGCGCGAACATCCGCGCCGGCTTGCGTAGCGTGGGAGGTGCCGCATGATGTTCGTCGCTAGGGGCGGGATGTTCGCCGGATCACAGGCAGTTCCGTTTGACGCTGTCGGGGACGGCGCCAACGGCACCGGATCGGTCCAATCGTGGAGTCACACCGCCACAGCGGGCGCGGATGTATTTGTCTGGCACTGCACCACCGGAACCGCCACCTCAACGGGTTGCACGTACGGCGGAGTCGCCATGACGCTGCTGGGCGCGGTGTCCCACAACAACAATGCCAGCCTGGGGCAGCTCGCGCTGTACCACCTTGCCGGTGTTGCTGGCGGCTCCAAGACGGTAGCGGCCACCAAGAGCAACGCTACTAACTCTGCGTGCGCGGGTTCTGTCTCGTACTTGGGCATTGGGTCGGTTGGCACTCCCGCATCTGCGTACGGGGCGAGCTCGTCAGCGATGCAGTCCGCGACCGTCCCCGCGGGGAGTCTGGTGGTGCAGGGCTTGGGTGCCAGGGCTGACGACTTCTCCGGAATCACCGGCGGAGCACAACGCTTCAACGGAAGTCGGGGCGGTGTGGCAGCCGGGCTGATCATTAGCGATTCCCCGGTTTCGACCGCCTTCGTCGGCGCGATCAATTCATCCACCGACTGGTCTGCTCTGAACGTCGTCCTCACCCGTGCCCCGTAGCGGACCCCCACTACGGCCTGACTTGATCAGCGAGGTAATGCTGATGGCCGAGCGCCAGCACCGCGAGGCCGTCGTCGGCTGGCGTTTCTGGTACACGCGGCCGCACGATGACCGGCTGACGTTGCACTCCCCGCAAATACGGCACGCATATGGACGCCGGGGAGCGTCGGATCTGCGCGCGAGCGGCCGGATCATGCGTGCTCGTTGTTGTTACTACGATCATGCGCCGCCAGCAGAAGGATGCAAGTGTGGTGTCTACGCGTGCGCGAATGTTGTTGACGCGATTTTCCGGATGCGCGCAATGGTCCGCGGCATGCGCCACGCCGCCACTGTCCGCGGCAATAATCCCCGGGCCGAAGCGGTGCGCCGCGCCGCCGAAGGCCCGACCGGCAAGGTCGCCCTCGTCCTCACAGAGGTGGTCTGCCATCAGGCGGTGAGCCATAACGACAACCGGGGCGAGACGCCGATCCTGACGTCGAGCGGGCAATTTTCGATGCTCGGTCGAGAGACGCGTCTCGAGGTCGATCCCGACACCGGCCGCAACTGCTATTCGGTCATCGAGATCGACATCCCGGTGATCCGCGCGGCCGCAGTGGAAATAGTCCGCTTCTTTGTCCCTGATGAGCAGATCGGCGCCGCGGCGGCGCGCGACCTCGCTCAACGACTGGCGGTCCGCTACGGCGTCGAGGCGGTCACCGGCTATCCCGAATACACGCCGGATGAATGGGATTTGCGGCCGGAGTGGATGCGCACCGAACCGTGGCAGTCGATGTACTCGGTCGACGGGGTGCTCGCGGGGGCCGCCGCCTAGGCGGTCCGACTCGACGCGACGGGTTGAAGTCGCCTAGCCTTCGATGTGGTAGTTCGGCTGCCCGATCGGGAACATCGGGATCTGGTCGGCGCCAGGGACGATGAAACAATTCACGGTCGGCGGAGAGAACCCAACGCCGTCGCTGAACAGGCAGCGTTTCCACGACCCGTCCTCGCGGATCGGCCCGTCACAAAGCTGCTGAGCCAACGCGGTCACACACCCGTTAAGCGGATCACCAGGGACCGCACCGGCCGCGGGAGCCCCGACGCACGCCGCTGCTGCGATGATCGCCAGCACGGACATCCCCGCAAGGAACCACACTGTGGACGCGGTCGCGATGGACACAACACGCGCCGATGATGACGGCACCATCGGAACCCCCTGGCAAGTTGCAGTTAGAGAAGCGTACGACACCACGGTCACACACGGGGGTCAGACTGATTATCCCGGTTGCAGCACAACACAATCGCTGACAGTGCGTGCCCCTAGTCAAGACCGTCGGGCCAATCACTCACTCCATGGCGGTAACTCCGCTGGAGCCCCATCTGCATATGCCATTCATCTGCGAATCTCATACTCGACTCCCAAGCCCAGCGGGCGCCGCCGGCGCAGAGGGGCTGCTGGGGAAACCACGGGTGTGAACCACGAAGTAGCGGATTCTCGGGGACCAGGTGCTTCATCTCAGCTTCCAGGTCGTGGACCTGGTTGTCCCACTGCGTTTCTGGAGTGAAGTGCACCAATGCGTTGCGCAGTTTGATTAGCGCCTTGACATCCGAATATGGCCTACGGGACTTGTCTAGTGGCGGCTTACCTGCGCACGTCAGAAGCACCGCATACTTTTCCATCAGCTTGAGTGATCGCTCGACCCTTTGTGTTCGAAGGTCCCGCATCAGCGCTATCGCGTCCGAACTTAATCCCTGCAGCCGATCGGAGGGTACGACTGGTTCCGTCTCGGCGGCGTCCTCCCAGATTTCGTTCACCACCGCTTCCAACATGGCGACGGACTCCATGACGGCCCCAATCGCGAGCGATTGCAGGTGCTTGTCGACTCTCCGTTTGGCGCCGCCTTCGACCTCTGCGAGTAGCTGTTCCTCCCGCGCGCGACATAGGTGCGCCATCAGGCGTGCTGCCCAAAGGTGTTGTGCCGCGAAGTACTGGCGTACGCCTATCAGGGGAGTAGATGCTTGCGCGGAGGCAGTCGGAATCTGGTCGATATCGACTATCTGGTCGGGAGGACGGCCGTCACTCGCGTTCTCGGAGGGCTCATCGGTCATGGAGCCGACGCTATGACGAATGGCAGCCTCTTGACGTGGAAAACGACCGAAGCCAACTCTTCGCGTGCCAACATGGCGCGCCGACCTGCAATCGGCAGGGCCGCAGCAAATTCGGGGCGTGCGGGAACTGGCCTCCTAGCCGGGCCACTTCCCGCCTCACTTACCCGCGGGCGTCTTCGCGGGGAGTAGGCCGTCGCCGACGACGCACCACAGCTTGTTGCCATACCCGCTGACGTCGTAGTGCCACTTCGCCCCATCCGGGTAGGGGATGCCGTCGCGCCAGCCGATCCCGCCCGTCAGACCGGCCGCCCGGGCACCAGCTTGCTAGATGTTCGGCACCTGTGGGTCGAAGTCCTGTGCCTGTGCATGGGCGGGCGCCGTGAGTACCGTCGCGCCGAACAGCAGCGCGCAAAGCGCAATAGGTAGGCGCCGCTTCATGGGCAGGTTTCCGTGTCGATCCGAACTACGCCGAAGTCGATTTTCGTGTCCTTCGTGATCGGTTCTCCAGGCGCAGGGGTTGAGGTGCAGACCTGCCAGTTGTTGTCGATGATTTGGTTGCGCCCCTGGCCGGTCAGATCCGTCGAGCCGGTGTAGAAAATCTCTTCGTTAGTCAGCTTCTGGATAGCGTCTTGTGCATCCTGCAGATTCGCACCGATCAGATCGGGCATTGTCCACGCTCCCGCCGTTGCTGGCGGTGTGGCCGCTGGAACCGCCGGGGCCGCTGTCATTCCCGGTGACACGGGAGCAGCTGGTACCTGACTGATCACCGTGTTAGTCACCGTCACAGGTGGCGCTGGCGGGTCACTGCTACAGGCGACCAGAAGCGCCAACAAGGGCATAACGGCTATGGGTACGACACGCGATGATGACGACATTGTGAGCCCCCTGGCAAGTTGCTGTCAGCCGGAGCGTACGACACCACGGGCACAAATTGTGCGAGACTAATAACCCCGGTCGATGGCTACTCCCACAACGGGCAGGCCCCGGCGCCGGAAATAAGCCATCGACTGGCAGCAAGCCGATGGGGGACCATACGTGGTATGGCCGACGACGACTACTGCGCCGAGTGCGGTTGCCCTGTCAACGAACACGATGACACGGGCGTCTGCCATGCCCTCGATCTGCCTGAAAATGGCGACGCCATCCAGTGCCGGTGCCCTGGACTCCCGCGCACAAGAGACCGACGCCGAGCACAGCGCGATGCGCTCCTGACGCAAATTGTTGAGGAGGATTACAGCGTCTTGGAGCGGTTGGGCGACGGGTGAACGGCGAGATTGCGCGGGCGGTAGTAGTACGTCAGATCCGTTCGGTGTACACGGCGTCGACAGACAATCCCGGGGCTCGCATCGACAGCAGCCCTTCTACGTGCCTGCGCGCCACAGCTCGGTGCCGGTGTAGAACGTGTGATCGGCCGGGGTCGGCTCGGTGGTCCGTGTGAGGGTTACCCGGGTTATCCGCTTCGCGATCACGGAGTCACCACCTCGACAATGATCTTGGGCTAGCCCATATTCTCAAGACGAGATGAGCTGCTGCGCACGCTGATGCGAGATGCCCAGCGCGGCACCGATGTCTCGTACCGTCATGCCTTCGTCCCGCATCGCCCGGGCCGCGAAGCGCCGTTCAATCGCTGATTGTGATTGAAACCAGGCAGCTTCGCCGGCGTACTTATCCGCTAGCTCTAGGTGGTGTCGCACACCATCCGGCAGATCTACTTGTCGTTCGAGTTGGAATGACTCAGGCTCAACCCCACGAACGAGTGAAATAAGTTCGCGCGCCATGGATTCGACTTCCTGCAAGTTGCGCGCTTGCGTGTACTGATCTAGTTCGGGGATGTAGACAAGCCAGAACTTTCCATCGCGGTTGACGACCGCATGGTAGGTGTTCAACGCCACCAGCCCCTTCCTAACTTGCCTTCGCATTGCTTGTACACGGTCTCGGCATAACGCTGTCCGAATTCCCTATGCCGTGCGATTGGAATCATCACCCCGTCGAGGTCGTAGATTGTGTGGTTCGCGCCTTCGCGGACTAGCAGAAACTTCAATTCGGCGGCCTTGGCCGCCTTTTGTATCTGCTTGATGATGTCTGCCCGCTTTGGCACGCTAGCAAGTCTAGTGCAGGCTAGACAACTCAGTCAATAGCGCACTAGACAAACAACATTCTTGTAACTCTGGTATCACCTCAGGTAGTCACGTGGAAGTGGTTCGGCCCCGCCATGAGGAGGAGGTGGGCGGGGCCGAGGTATTAGATCAGACGCAGCGCGAGGCTGAGCGGTTCCCCGCTACCTCCCGGTACCCTTTGGACTGCAGTAGAAGCTGCTCAGTTCGCGCTCGACATCCGTGAGCGTCATTCCCTCGCCTCTTACGAAAGCGGATCGCGGTGCCTGAGCGCCAGGACGTCGGTTCCCGGCCGAATCGCCGACGAGAACGTACAGACCATGGTCCTCCGCGCGATGGTCGCGAGTGCGCGACTTGCGTAGCAGAAAGCCCTCACGCTTGGCGGCGCGACGGACACGGTTTTCGTGAGATTTTGCATGCATGGCAGATCCTCTCGGGTCGATTACAGGGATTCGATCCCGCGCCAAGCCATGCCCTGAATATCCGTGAGCGGACACGGTTGATAGTACTCGCAACTAGTCTCGCGGGTGAATATACGAATGGGGAAACCGAATGAGCGACAAAACCGACGTGCGCGCCAGTCTCGACCAGCTGCGCGATGCAGTCGCGAAGTTTGAATCACATGAGAGCAATGAGCTTGGGCCGTACCACGTGGCACGCCACAACCTCCTCAGTGCACTCAGCGCCGCCGTCCTCGCGATTGGCGATGAAGTAGCGAAGTAGGGGCCGTCTCACCCGAATGGGTCGAGTCGGTCGATTGCGTCGACGCGGCGTTCGTCGGACACCTCGGTGTAGATGGCGGTGCTGGCGAGATTCTCGTGGCGCAGCAGTGTCTGCGCGGTACGCAGATCGGCCCCAGATGCGACGAGGTTTGTTCCGTACCAGTGCCTGAGACGGTGACATGTTCCGCCGGGGATGTCGGCTCGCTTGCAGGCGTCGCTGACCGTGTTAACGATGT
>JBIQHU010000066.1:0-29493 GCA_044508395.1 Mycobacterium sp.
CGCGACGGTGGCCGCGACGGCGATCACCAGCACGACGGCCGCACCGCCGATGATCACTGCGCGGCGGTCTCGCCGAGGCGTCGGGTCCTCGCGGCCAGCGGGCGGCGCGGGATCCGGTGCGACGACCGCGTTCACGGGCACCGTCTCCTGGTGGGCAGGATGCACGGGGTTCGAGACCTGGATCATCGGCCCCGAGTCGCCTCCGCCCACGATTGCCGCTGCGGCGCGGGCGAATTCACCGGCCGTGTCGTAGCGGTCGGCGGCCTCCTTGGCCATGCCCTTCGCGATGATCGCGTCGAATGCGGGTGGAATATCGGGGCGCAGCTTGCTCGGCTGGGGCGGAGGTTCGATCAGGTGCGCGGTGATCAGCATGCTGATGCTGTCGGCGGCGAAAGGCTGTGTACCCGTGAGGCACTGGTGCAACACGCACGCCAGCGCGTAGATGTCGGCCTTCTCGGTGACGGGCTTGGAGCTGAAGCGCTCCGGCGCCATATAGGCGTATGTGCCTATGGCGGTGCCCTTTTCGGTGAGCGTGTGGTCGGTGGCGGCATTGGCGATGCCGAAGTCGACGAGATAGGCGAAATCGTCAGCGGTGATGAGGATGTTCTCCGGCTTGACGTCGCGGTGCGTGATTCCGGCGGCATGTGCGGCGTCGAGCGCGGCCGCCACCTGGCGGATGATCCAGACCGCCCGTGCCGGCGCCATCGCGCCTTCGGCGGCCAGCACGCTGCGCAGGTCGGTTCCGTCGATCAGCCGCATATCGACATAGAGGACTCCGTCGATCTCCCCGTAGTCGTGGATCGGCACCACGTGCGGCTCCTGCAACTGGCCGGCGGCGCGGGCCTCACGCTGCAGCCGTTCCCGGAACACCGGGTCATGTGACAGGGAATCGGGCAACAGCTTGAGCGCCACGATTCGGCCCTTGACGGTGTCCTCGGCCTCGTAGACCTCGCCCATGCCGCCACGGCCGATCAGGCGGGTGAGGTGATAGGGGCCTAACCGCGAGCCCACCCGTGCGGTGTGCGGGGAGTCGTCCATCGCCGCCTTTCCTCGCACGCGTCCCGGTCCCCCGGGCCGGGTGTCCCCACTTCGGCTATCCGAGCACCGTACTACTTCGCCAGCAGCGACGGCACAAGCGACGCGTCGGCGTCAGTTCGCAGCCGTCGCGGAGGCGTCGTACTCGAACGTGAACAGATGCCCGCAGATCCGGATCTGGTCGCCGTGGGCCAACGCGACGCTGCCCTGGATCCGCATGCCGTTGAGCTCGACGCCGTTGGCCGAGCGCAGATCGCTGACTGCGAAACCCGTTCCGGTGTCGATGATCGCCGCATGGTGGCGACTCACCTTCGCGTCGTCCAGCACGATGTCGTTGTCGGGCAGCCTGCCGATCTTGGTGGCGACCGAGCTCAGCGGGTGACGGTCGCCCGATGCGGCCACCAGCCACACCGCCCCGCCACCCGCCTCGACCCGGGTGCGCTGGTCGAGCACGGTCTTCGCGCCGGCGGCCGTGGTTTGCGCGGTCGCCTTCACGTCCAGCGGCTGCTGGCGCAGGATCTTGTCGTGCAAGGTCTGCACTGTCGGACCGGGGTCGATGCCCAGGTCGTCGGCCAGTGCGGACTTCAGCCGACGATAGGCCTCGAGCGCGTCGGACTGGCGTTCGCAGAGGTAGTAGGCACTGATCAGCTGAGCCCACAGCGGTTCGCGGTAAGGATGGTCGGCCACCAGGGCCTCCAACTCGCCGATGATCAGCGCGGCGCGACCGCAGGCAAGTTCAGCTTCGGCGCGGGCGGTGGCGACGGTCAGCCGCTCCTCGTCAAGGGCGGTCGCGAACGGGTCGACGAAGGGGAACTCGCGCAGATCCTCGAGCACGTCGCCGCGCCACTGCATCAGCGCGGCCGCCAGGTGACGGCTCGCCCGCTCGAAATCTCCGGCCGCGCCGGCCAGTACCCCCGCGGCTTTGTCCGAAGCGAACCGGCCGAGATCGCACGCGCTGTCGGCAACGGTCAACCGGTATCCGGGTGCGACGCTTGCCAACGTCTTCTGCGGCGCAGGGTCCGCCTGGCCGATCAGCTTGCGCAGGTTCGACACATACGAGTGGACGCTGCCCCGGGCGCCGGGCAGTGGCGACTCGCCCCACACCGCGCTGATCAGCGTGTCGACGGCCACCGCGCGGTTGCGGTTGATCACCAGCGTGGCGAGGATGGCACGCAGCTTCGGCGTCCCCACCGCAACGTCGACACCGTCGATGGTCATCTGCAGCGGGCCGAGCACACCGAAACCGAGAGCTTTACCCGCCATCTGGTGCGCCGCCTTCCCCTCGAGGTGCCTCCGCCGGGTCAATTGTGTCCTAGCACCACAGCTGGTCCGGAAACCGCCCTGGGGGCGCGGGCCTTCGCCCACGCCCCCAGAAACGGTGCTGTTGATTATTCAGTTGTCCGTCGCCGGCTCACCGCTTCGAGACGGCGATGTCGTAGCCGGGCAGCGGCCCTTCCGACGGCGCAGCGAGTCCGGGAAGTTGCAGCGTCTTGGTGATCTCGAACTGACGCTCGCCGCTCGCGTTCTTCGACCACTGACCCCAGGCGGTGTCGACGCCGTCGATCAGCACCCGGCGCGCACCCATGGTGCTGTCGTCCCCGAGGTCGACCAGCGTCTTGACCCGGAACGGCTGCGAGATGCCGGTCGAGTAACGCAGCTGCACCAGGACGTTCTTCAGGCCCGCAGGCGGTGCCGGTTTGGGGGCCGGCGGCTGACCGGGGTGGGGCACCGAGCCGCCGCCGGTGAAGCTGCCCACAGACACCTGCCTGATCGGCCCGGACGGTGACGCGACCACAGCCGTGAACGGGTACACGCCCGCGGTCGGCGTATTCAGGACGACGCGCTGCAACGGCGGCACGGTGACGATCCGCGGGGCGTTGCCGTAGGTGTAGACCAACCGCAGCGGGTTGTTGTAGGGATTCATGATGACCGGACGGTTGTATTTGTCATAGCTGACCCAGCTCGAATTCCACGTTGTCACTTCACGATTCCACGCGCCGGCGGTCACCGTGCTATTGCTCGTCATCGCGCCGATCACTACGTCGCTGATGTCCTGAATGTCACCCGGTGGTGCCGGTTCGGGATCGGCCAGCACTGGATCGACGTTGTCGGCGATGTTGATGTCGTGCGGCGACGGGGCGTCGGCCGGCGGGGTATCGGCAGGGGCATCCGTAGGCGCGTCGGCAGGTGCATCGGCCGGTGCATCGGCCGGTGCATCGGGTACCGAATCCGCAGGCGTATCCGCGGGTGCATCCACGGGTGCCTCGGGCACCGAATCCGCAGGCACATCCGCAGGCACATCCGCAGGCACATCCGCCGGCTCATCCACGGGTGCCTCGGGTACCGAATCCGCCGGCTCATCCGCCGGCGCCTCGGGCTCCGGATCGGCAGGCGCTTCCACCGGCTCATCCGCGGGCGCGTCGGGCACATCCACCGGCGCCTCGGGCTCCGGATCGGTGGCGGCGGGCATGTCGTAGTCGTTGTCGAACGTCGACGTATCGCCTGACGAGTCGTCGTCGTCGCCAACCTTGTGCCCGGAGAACTGCTGCGAGTGCGCGGCCGGGACACCGGCGGCCCAGTCCTGATGGCCGGAGGTCACTGCGGCGTTGGCACCGCCCGCCAAGCCGATGGCCGCGCTGCCGATGAGGCCGGCGACCAGAGCGGCACGAATGGGGTTCTTCATGTTCAGCTCCTGTCTGTTCCCACGCACCCGAGTGGTGCTGGTGGTGACAACAGGCTGCGAAGACCGCCTCCAGGGATTCTTGAGGGATTCTTACGCGAGTCAGGGCAACTGGTTGGCGAGCTCACTCGCGTCGACGTCGGGCGGCACCACCACCCAGCGTCCGCCCCAGTTCGCCGCGGCCAGCGCGCTGTAGACCTCGCCGGTGCGGCGCTGCAGGCCGTCATCGCGTTCGTACGCGTCCTTCGCGCGGTCGGCGTCTTCACGGGCCCGGTTCTCCGCCCGTTCGGCGGCAAGCTCGATCGGCACCGCGAGCAGAATCTGCGCGTCCGGCTTCGGCAGCTGAAGACGGTCGTACTCGAGATGGCGCACCCATTCGACGACCTCGCCGTCGGCGCCCTGGTGCAACCGGGCCGCGCTGTACGCCGCGTTGGAGGCGACATAGCGGTCGAGGATCACCACGTCGTACGCATCGGTGAGGTGACCGATCTGCTCCTTGGCGCCGGCGCGGTCGAGGGCGAACAGCACCGCCATCGCATAGACCGAATCGGCCAGATCACCGTGGTTGCCGCGCAACGCCTCAGCGGCCAGGTCGGCCTCCACCGAATGGTGGTAGCGCGGAAACGCAAGCGTGGCGACCGACTTGTGCGCACCCTCGAAGGCGGTACGCAGACCGTTGGTCAAGGTGCGCTTGCCTGCGCCGTCGACACCTTCGATCACGATGAGCACCCAGCGAGCGTAACGGCGCGGCAGCCGATGAGTTTCGTCGACGCCGACGGTCTACCTACCTCGACGACAGGAGTATGAGGTGATGACGACACACACCGTCGGGACGCGCGAGCAGTGGCGGGCCGCCTACGAGCAGCAGCTGGCCAAGGAAAAGGAGCTGACCCGGCGCGCCACCGAGCTTGCCGAGGAACGCCGCCGACTGCCGTGGGTGCCGGTGGACAAGGAATACCTGTTCGACACCACGGCGGGAAAGCGTACGCTCGCCGAACTATTCGACGGCCGCTCACAACTGATCGTGCGGCACTTCATGCACGGGCCCAAGACGCCGGAGGGCTGCCCGGGGTGCACGTTCGAGACCGACAATCTGGTCGGGGCCGTGCCACACCTGGCACACCGCGACGTGACGTTCATCCTCGCGTCGCGGTCGCCGCTGCCGGTCCTCACGGCGTACAAGCAGCGGATGGGCTGGGACGTGGAGTGGGTGTCGTCCGGCAGCAACGACTTCGACGCCGACTTCTACGAGTACATGCATGTCCCGACGCCGCGCCGGGGCAGCGGCAACATGCTCGACGTGATGGAGCTGATGGCGCTGAGCTGTTTCGCGCTGGAGGGCGGCCCAGAGGACGGCCCAGAGGACGGCGTTGTCTACCACACGTATTCGACCTACGACCGTGGCACCGAAGCCCTCAACGCGACGTGGCAGCTGCTCGACCGCGCGCCGCGGGGACGCGGTGACGACTTCTCAAACTGGCCGCGCAAGCGCGACGAGTACGACACATAGCGCCACGTCAGAACTGACCGCAGTTCGGCGTCGTCGGCAATCGGTTGAACCGGTCGGCGATCCACTGCATCGCGCGCTCACCGTCGACCAGCATCGGCAGCGCGTGGTTGACGATGGCCTTGTTCAGAAACGGCGGCTGCTCGTTGGTCCAGAACTGCACATCGGCGCCCTGCGCGCACCAGTCGCGGCCCAGCTGAGCGGCCGGACCGTACGGCACCAACGGGTCGTACCGGTTGCTCAGGATCATCACCGGCGCGTTGGGCTTGTACTTCCCGAGCTTCTGCATGTCGAAGAGGCTCTTGAACGGTTCCTCGTTGACCAGTTCGTGGATGTTCTCGTTGAAGTACGGCTGGAGGTGCCGGAACATGAATTTCGTCAGCGTCTCCGCGACGCACTGGTCCTGCACCTTGTTCAACAGGTCCGCACCGCGCGGCGTCATCTTCGACCGGATCGCCTGCTCGAACTCCGGGTACGCGGTGATCACCGAGTTGAGTGCATAGCCGACGGCGCCGACCAGGACGCTGCCATCCGCGTAGGGGAACAGTTCCTTCAGGTCCGCAGGCGGCGCGCCCGCGTACGTTCCGACGACGTTGAGCTCCGGTGCGTACGACGGCGCGAGCTCCGCCGCCGATGCCGCCGCACCGCCGCCCTGCGAGTAACCCCAAAAGGCAAGCGGGCCATGCGGATCCAGCGACGTGCCGGGGAGACGCATCGCCGCCCGGCCGGCGTCGAGCATCGCATTACCCTGGGCGACCCGGTTGACGTAGGTGTGCAGTCCGGGCGTGCCGAGCCCCTGATAGTCGGTCATCACGATCGCGAACCCGCGCGCCACCATGGTGGCGACGAACATCTCTTCGTAGTTGAACGCGAGGTCCAGCCACGGCGACCAGTGGATGCCCTGGTTGAACTGCCGCGATGGTGCGCACTGATCGCCCTGCCCCTGAGTCCCCGGGCCGTACACGATCAGCGGACGCGGTCCCTGGCCCGGCCAATCGTTGTAGGGCTCGAAGTAGGTGCCGGTGACGGCCATCGGGTTTCCGCGAGCGTCGGTGCTGCGGTACATGATTCGCGTGCCGGTGGCCATGATCGCGCCCAACTGGCCCGACGGTTCGAGCACCAGTCGTGACGGCTCGGTGCGAATCAGATCCCCGGGCGCGCCCGGCGGCAGCGGGTCAGGCGGGGTGTAGAACGCGGTGTACTCGTCCTCGTTGAATATGGGATTCCAGTCGTCGTTGCTGGGATCGGCATGTGCCTGTGGCGCGAAAACCGCTGCCAGCACAACGAGAACAGCGACAACCACCCCCCGGCGCACATAGGGACCGTAACAGAACCGTTATCGCACTCGACAGATGTGCGACTACTGCGGGTTTCCTGTGCATGCGCTTGGGATCGGACGCACCGGCGTCTGGCGAATCCCAGACTGAGAACCGACCGTGCTAACCCTTGATCACCTGAGGAATACATCCCATGCTCAACGCCGCCATCACTCGCCGTCTGGTGATATCCGTAGTTGCCGGCACCGCATCGTGTGCAGCGCTGTTCGGCACAGTCCCCCTCGCGAACGCGGATCCGCAGAATCCACCGGGCTGCACCGCGGCCGATCTCGAAGGGGTCCGGGCCGGGGTCGACGCCTCGACGGCGGCCTACCTGTTCACCCATCCGGACCTCAACGGCTTCATGGACTCGCAGAAGGGCGAGTCACGAGCACAGGTCGCCGAGCACATCACCGACTACATGAAGACGCATCCGCAGGAGAACGTCGAGATGATCGGCATCCGTCAACCGCTGATGGACATCAAAAACCATTGCGGCGCACTGGTTTCGCCCTAATAAGAGCAGAGGCCCCTGACACGCCGTGTCAGAGGCCTCTGTCTTAGAGCGTCAGTACCGGTAGTGCTCCGGCTTGTACGGGCCTTCGACGTCGACGCCGATGTACTCCGCCTGCTCCTTGGTGAGCTTGGTCAGCGTGCCGCCGAGTGCCTCGACGTGGATACGCGCGACCTTCTCGTCGAGGTGCTTGGCCAACCGGTAGACCGCGTTGTCGTACTCGTCGTTCTTGGTCCACAACTCGATTTGAGCGATCACCTGGTTGGAGAAGCTGTTGCTCATCACGAACGACGGATGCCCGGTCGCATTGCCCAGGTTCAGCAGTCGGCCTTCCGACAGCACGATGATCGACTTACCGTCGTCGAAGATCCACTGATCGACCTGCGGCTTGATGTTGAGGCGCTTGGCGCCTGACCGCTCGAGCGCCGCCATCTGGATCTCGTCGTCGAAGTGGCCGATGTTGCCGAGGATGGCCTGGTCCTTCATCTGCCGCATGTGGTCCAGCGTGATGATGTCCTTGTTGCCGGTCGCCGTGATGACGATGTCGGCCTCGCTGATCGCCTCCTCGACGGTGCGCACATCGAAGCCGTCCATCAGCGCCTGCAGGGCGTTGATCGGGTCGATCTCGGTGACCGTCACCCGGGCGCCCTGGCCGGCCAGCGACTCCGCGCAGCCCTTGCCGACGTCGCCGTAGCCGCAGATCAGCACCTTCTTGCCGCCGATGAGGACGTCGGTGCCGCGGTTGATGCCGTCGATCAACGAGTGCCGGGTGCCGTACTTGTTGTCGAACTTGGACTTGGTCACCGAGTCGTTGACGTTGATCGCCGGGAACGGCAGCTCGCCGGAGGCCTCGAACTGGTACAGCCGCAGCACACCGGTCGTGGTCTCCTCGGTGACACCTTTGACCGACTCGGCGATCTTCGTCCACTTGCTCTTGTCGGTTTCGAAGCGTTTGCGCAGGACTCCGAGGAAGACCTTCCATTCGGTGGAGTCGTCTTCCTCGGCAGGCGGAACGACACCGGCCTTCTCGTACTGCGCGCCGCGCAGCACCATCATGGTGGCGTCACCGCCGTCGTCGAGAATCATGTTCGCGGGCTCGCCTTCCCAGGTGAGCATCTGCTCGGCGGCCCACCAGTACTCCTCGAGCGTCTCGCCCTTCCACGCGAACACCGGGGTGCCCTTGGGCTCCTCGGGGGTGCCGTTCGGGCCGACGACGACGGCCGCGGCGGCGTGGTCCTGGGTGGAGAAGATGTTGCAGGATGCCCAGCGCACCTCGGCACCCAGCGCGACCAGCGTCTCGATCAGCACGGCGGTCTGCACGGTCATGTGCAATGACCCCGAGATCCGCGCGCCCTTGAGCGGCTGGACGTCGTGGTATTCGCGGCGAAGCGCCATCAGGCCGGGCATCTCGTGCTCTGCGAGCCGGATCTCCTTGCGGCCGAACTCGGCCAGCGACAGGTCGGCCACCCTGTAATCGATGCCGTTGCGCACGTCGGCCTTCAACTCAGTCATGGATTTCTAGAGCCCTTCTTCATTCGTCTTTGTCTCTAAGCGCACAGATGTGCGCAGCGACGACACCCTAGCCTGCGGGCTCGCGGGACAGGCGCTCCACGTTTTTGACGGCGGTGGCGCTCTGACAGCTAAGAGGTATCGATAACACCGTAGCGCTCGGCGAATGGCGTCATCAAACGGGCCAGGTCATGCGCGACGTCGTGCCCGGAGTCTGCCTCGGGCGGCATCGAGACATAGCTCATCGCGAGCCGCACGATCGCCCGCGCCAGCACCGCAGCGTCGTCCTCGCTGCATTTCACCCAGCCATCAACAAAGGTCGATGTCAGCCGTTGCGAGCAATGCGTGATGATGGGCCCGCTGTCGGTGGTGACGAGCTGCAGCAGATCAGGTTTGACATCGCCGGTGAGCAGCGATTTCACCAGGGGATCGGCGGCGGACTCGGTGAAGAAGTCGCGGAACCCCTGCACGAAGGCCGCGTGCACGTCGCCCTCGTTGCCCTCAATGGCGCCGTCGATCTGGTCGACGAGACGGTCCGCCAGGCGCAGCGCGTAGGCCTGGGCCAGTCCGTGCCGGGAGCCGAACTCGTTGTAGATGGTCTGGCGGCTGATGCCTGCGGCCTTGGCCACGTGCGAGAGCGTGATCGCCGACCAGTCCCGGGTGAGCAGCTCTCCGCGCATGCCGTCGAGAATCGAATCGCGCAGCAACACCCTCGATGCTTCGGCGTACGGGATGCGTTGCGCGGTCCGGCGCGGTCGCGGGCTGCTCACCCTTGAGACGTTAGTCGTTCTATGCGTTCCCGGCGCTTCTCTTCGCCAGGTCACGGTCACGAACGCGCCACTTCCACCATGTCGAAGTCCGCCTTGGCGGCGCCGCAGTCCGGGCAGCTCCAGTCGTCGGGGATGTCATCCCAGCGGGTGCCCGGGGCGATGCCGTCCTCCGGCCAGCCCTTGGCTTCGTCGTACTCGAATCCGCACTGCACGCAGACGAAGAGTTTGTAGTCCATGTCATCTTCCTTTCTCGGGATTGACTCTGCGCTGAGGCCGAGGTTTCGGGCTATTTGTGCGCCCTGGACGCAGAGTCAATGGGGTTAAACGGTTGTGAAGTCGACCTTCTCGCGTACCGCGCAGTCCGGGCAGCACCAGTGGTCGGGGACGTCGTCCCATGCGGTGCCCGCCGGAAACCCTTCTCGCGGTGCACCTTTCACCTCGTCGTAGATGTAGCCGCAGCCCGGGCACTTGAACATGCTCACGCTGCCACCCCGTACTTGGCGAGAACCTTGTCGCGAACCCGTGGATGCACATTCACCTTGGTGATGTCACCGTCGTAGTGCTCGAGCACCCTGTGGTCCATCACCTTTCGCCACAGCGGCGGGAAGTAGGTCAGCGAGATCATCGACGCGTAGCCACTCGGCAGATTCGGAGCGCCCTCCATGCTGCGCAGCGTCTGGTAGCGACGCGTCGGGTTGGCGTGGTGATCGCTGTGCCGCTGCAGGTGGTAGAGGAACAGGTTGGTCACGATGTGGTCGGAGTTCCAGCTGTGCACCGGCGCGCACCGCTCATAGCGGCCGCTTTCGGTCTTCTGTCGCAGCAGGCCGTAGTGCTCGAGATAGTTGACCGTCTCGAGAAGGGTGAAGCCGAACACCGCGGAGATGAGGATGTAGGGAATCAGCGCCAGGCCGAAGACCGCGATCAGGATGCCGTAGAACACCACCGACATCGCCCACGCGTTGAGCACGTCGTTGGACCAATGCCAGGGGCTCTTACCCTGCCGGCGCAATCGCGCGGCCTCCAACTCCCACGCCGACTTCAGGCTTCCCCACACACTGCGCGGCAGGAACTCCCAGAACGTCTCACCGAAGCGGGCCGATGCGGGGTCCTCCGGCGTCGCGACGCGCACGTGGTGACCGCGGTTGTGCTCGATGTAGAAGTGGCCGTAAAGCGTTTGGGCCAAGGTGATCTTGGCCAGCCAGCGCTCCAATTCGTCCTTCTTGTGGCCCATCTCGTGTGCGGTGTTGATGCCGACGCCGCCGAGCATGCCCACCGACAGCGCCACACCGATCTTCGCCGGCCAGCTCAGCCCGCCGTCAAAGCCGAGCCAGCTCAGATTCGACGCGGTGAACAGGTAGGCGCCCAGGATCACGCTGGCGTACTGGAACGGGATGTAGATGTAGGTGCAGTAGCGGTAGTACTTGTCGTTCTCGAGCCGCTCCATCACCTCGTCGGGCGGGTTCTGCCCGTCGGGCCCGAACCGGAGGTCGAGTGCCGGCAGCACGATGTAGAGCAGGATCGGACCGATCCAGAACGGCACTTGCGCCACACCGTGCCAGCCCCACTGGTTGAACGCCCACACCAGCGGCAGCATCACGAAGAGCGCCGTCGGGGCGATGAGCCCCATCAGCCACAGGTAGCGCTTCTTGTCTCGCCACTCGGCGACTTCGACTTCGGACATTTGCGTGGTCACTAGAGCCTCCCGAGGTGAGTGCCATCACGATTGGAGTTGACTCTATCGATTATTTTGTCGCCTGTCTAGACATCGATATGTGTTTTGTAAAGTTCACGATTGTGATTTGGGCGTGGGGAGTCACGCTGAGCGAGACCCAGCACGCCGAAATCGCAGGGTTACGGGACCTGAGCGGCCTCGCGGCGGCCGAGCACCGAGTGCCGACGGCCGTAAAGGAAATAGACCACCACGCCGATCGCCATCCAGATGAGGAACCGGACCCAGGTCAGCGCCGTGAGGTTGAACATCAGCCACAGGCACGCCGCGATCGCCGCCATCGGCAGCCACGGCACTCCCGGCGCCCGGAAACCGCGATCGAGGTCAGGGCGGGTTCGGCGCAACACGATCACCCCCGCGGACACCAGCACGAACGCGAAGAGCGTGCCGATGTTCACCATCTCCTCGAGCTTGCCGATCGGGAACACCGTCGCCGCCACCGCGACCAGCACACCGACGATGAGCGTGATGCGTACCGGCGTGCCGTGCCGGCCGGTCTTGGCCAACGACCGCGGCATCAGCCCGTCGCGGCACATGGCGAACAGCACCCGTGTCTGGCCGAGCACCAGCACGATCACAACCGTCGTCAGCCCGGCCAGCGCACCGATCGAGATCACCTTCGCCGCCCAGTGGATCCCGTTGGCGGCGAATGCCGTTGCAAGGTTTGCCTTTTCGCCGGCATCGCGGAGTTCCGTATAGCTCACCATGCCCGAGAGCACCACGGCCACCGCGACGTATAGGACGGTGACGATCGCCAGCGAGGCCAAAATCCCGCGGGCCACATCCTGCTGCGGGTTCTTGGTTTCTTCGGCGGTGGTGGCCACAACGTCGAAGCCAATGAAAGCGAAGAACACGATCGACGCACCCGCGAGTACGCCATACCAGCCGTAGGTACTGCCGCCGGCGCCCGTGACCAACGAGAACAGCGACTGGTCCATCCCGGAACCGCCTTCGCCGCCTTCGGCAGCAGGCGGGATGAACGGGGTGAAGTTCTGCATCTTGATGTAGAACGCACCGACGGCCACGACGAGCAGCACTACCGCCACCTTGACCACGGTGATCACCAGGCTCACCCCCGCGGAGAGTTTGGTACCCCACGCCAGGACCGCGGTGACGAACGTAATGATCAGCAGGGCACCCCAATCCACTTGCAGCCCCGCCAGATCCATTGTCCCACCGCCGAACTCGAACACCGTGCCGAGGTAACTCGACCAGCCCTTGGCGACCACGGCTGCCGCCACGGCGAACTCGAGGATGAGATCCCAGCCGATGACCCAGGCCATGAACTCGCCGAAGGTCGCGTAGGAGAACGTGTAGGCACTGCCGGCCACCGGTACCGTCGACGCGAATTCGGCGTAGCACAGCGCCGCCAGCCCGCAGGCGATCGCCGCGATGACGAAGGAGATCGAGATCGCCGGGCCGGTGATGTTGCCGGCCGTGGACGCGGTGATCGTGAAGATGCCGGCGCCGATGACGATCGACACTCCGAAAACGGTGAGGTCCCACCAGTTCAGGTCCTTACGCAGGCGGGTGTCGGGTTCGTCGGTGTCGGCGATCGACTGCTCAACCGACTTCGTCCTGCGCGCCATCGGCATGTCCTTCCAGGGTCTGTGGCTGGAATGTACCGAGTACTGTGCACCCGATGGGGCGGAGTTATAAACACTCGATCGTCGTAGGGGGCAGCCTGGGGGGGTTGTGCGCCGCCCGGGTGCTCTCCGAGGTCAGCGAACGCGTGACCGTCTACGAGCGCGACGAGTTGCCCGACGGCCCGGCGAACCGTGCCGCCGTACCCCAAGGCCGCCATGTGCACCTGCTCATGGCGCGCGGCGCCCAGGAGTTTGAGAGCCAGTTCCCCGGCCTGCTCGACGACATGGTGGCCGACGGCGTGCCGATCCTGGAGAACCGGCCCGACTGCATCCATTTCGGCGCGGCAGGCCACGTGCTGGGGACGGCGCACCGGTTGCAGGACGAGTTCACCGCGTACGTGCCCAGCAGGCCGATGCTGGAGTGGCAGATCCGGCGCCGCGTGCTGGCAATCGAGAATGTCGCCATCGTCCACGCGACGGTGACTGAGCCGACCTACGACGAGATACGCCGACGAGTCACCGGTGTCCTCCTCGACTCTGGCGAGGCGGTCACGGCCGATCTCGTCGTGGACGCGGCGGGTCGCGGCACCCGACTGCCCAACTGGCTGGAGAAGTGGGGATACCCGCGCCCTCACGAGGAGACGGTCGATGTCGGGATCGCGTACGCCAGCCAACGGGTTCAGGTCCCCGACGGCTTGCTGACCGAGAAGGTCGTGGTGGCCGGCGCTTCTCGGGATCAGCCGCAGGGGGTCGGCATGCTGTTGTACGAGGACGGCATCTGGAACGTGACGACGTTCGGGGTGGCCAAGACCGAGCCGCCGCAGAACTTCGCGCAGATCTGCGACCTCGCAAACGACGTCCTGCCTACACACGTGTCGTCGGCCTTGCGGCGGGGCACGCCCCTGGGCGAGATGGCGTTTCACAAGTATCCGACCAGCCGCTGGCGTCGCTACGACAAGCTCGAGCGTTTCCCCGGCGGCATCTTCCCGTTCGGCGATGCTGTTGCGAGTTTCAATCCCACCTTCGGACAGGGCATGACCATGACGGCCATCCAGGCGGCGAACTTGCGCGGGGTCATCGAATCCGGGGAACCGGACATCGCCGCCCACCTGGCGAAGGCCACGGCCAAGACGACGTATCCGGTGTGGATGATGACCGCGATCGGCGACTTGACCCTGCACAACGCGACCGGTGAGATGCCGCGATGGTACAAGCCGGTCGGCGGCCTGTTCGATCAGTTCCTCGGCGCCGCGGAAACGGATCCCGTACTGGCCGAGTGGTTTCTGCGCCGGTTCAGTCTCCTCGACAGCCTCTACATGATCCCGTCGGCACGTCTCGTCGGTCGCACCATCTGGCACAACATGAGGCTGTGGCTGGCGGAGCACTCCGGCTCGTCGGCCAGGCACCAGAACCTGGTTGCCGGTCGATAAGGCGTCCGCGTAACTTGGTCGGTGGAGACCACCATGACTTCGCTGACCCGGCCACTGAGGGATATCCGTGACGTCGCATCGTGCGATATCCCGTACTGGTTACCGCCCGGCGGCAGAGACAACGGCGTCTGGGCTGATACCTGGGAGCTGCTCACAGACATCGAATTCGCCGATGTGGTAACGGTTCTCGATCTACTCGCCGCGGCTGACATCGGTGGGTACGCCGCGATACCCGGTGGTCGGCGCGCGCGGGCGCGAGGGCCGGTGCCCTACACCCTCTGGATCGACGCCGCGCAGTACGGCGCGGCCGAGGAGGTTCTGATCAGGTTCATGCAGAATCGGGTCGCGCGGCTGGCGTTCTAGATACCCACCGTCGCCCGGAAAAGCCTCGTCGGACCATCGGCGGCCAGGCGGATCGGCCCCTCGTCGGCCGCGATCCATGCCGCGGATCCCCGGTTCAGGGTGATGTTGCCGCTCTTGGCGTGCACCACCGTCGACCCCTTGGTGCACAACAGGATCTGGGGCCCGTCATGGCGGCTGGGGGCGTCGATCTCGTGACCCAGGTGCTCGCCGTCGATGCTCAGCTCCGAGACCGCGAACTCCGCAGCCGGGGTGTTGTACAGCAATTCGATGCCGTCCTCGGTGACTGTGGGACGGAGCAGGTCCTCACTCGCCGGGGTGAAGTCGAGTACGCGCAACAGCTCGGGCACGTCCACGTGCTTGGGGGTCAGCCCACCACGCAGCACGTTGTCGGAGTTGGCCATCACCTCGACACCCATACCGTGCAGATACGCGTGCAGGTTTCCCGCAGGCAGGTAAATCGCCTCGCCCGGCTGCAGGGTGATGCGGTTCAACAGCAGGCTCGCCAGCACTCCCGCATCGCCGGGATAGCGCTCGCCGAGCTCGAGTACGGTCTTGGCCTCGGCGGCGAATTCGTTCTTGCGCGAACGCATATAGTGGATCGCGCCTTCGATCACCGCGGGCACCAGCACGTCGAGGTCGGGCTGCGGGGCGGTGATCCACGTGGTGAACAGGGCCCGCAGGCCGTCCGCGTCGGGCTGGCCGACCAGCAGGTTGACATAGGGGTCGAGATCGGTCACCGCCAGCGCCTGCATCAACTCGATGGTGCGCGCCGTGGGGCGGAATCCGGCCAACGCCTCGAATTGCCCGACCGCGATGAGGATTTCGGGCTTATGGCTGGGGTCGCGGTAGTTGCGGTTCGGCGCGGACACAGGGATGCCCATCTTGTTCTCGCGGGCGAAGCCTTCCGCCGCCTGCCGCGCGCTGGGATGCGCCTGAAGTGAAAGGGGTTCGTCGGCGGCCAGCACCTTGAGCAGGAAGGGCAGCCTGTCGCCGAACCGGCCGCGCACCGCCGGGCCCAGCTGCCCCTCCGGATCATCGCGCAGCGTCTCGAGCAACGACCGCTCATCTTCGGTCTCCAGCCACGCGGGATCCCCCGGATGAGCGCCGAACCACAGCTCAGCCTCTGGATGTGCTGTGGGACTAGGTCGTCCGGTGAAATCCGCAATCGCAGTGCGTGATCCCCAGGCATAGGTCCGCACCGCACCACGTAGCAGGTTCACTTGCTCAACCCCGCACCAGCTTCAGGTAGACGGCCGCCATCTCCATGCGAAGCGCCAGCATGGCCAGTTGCTCTTCCAAACGTCCGGGGTGCGCCACAGCCACGGGTGCGAGCTCACCCGCAGGGGTGTCCGGCGTCTCCGGCACGTCTTCGGCGTTGATTACGTCGACGTCGTCCAGGCCGGCGATCCTGGCGATGACCACCGGTCGTTCGGCGTCGGTGGCAAGCACGAAGGTCCGAACCCGCGGTGGAAGCGGACCGTCGATCTGCTCGTCGTGGAATATCGACCGCCCCCGATCGGGTGCATCGCCCATGCCATTGCGCAACGCCACCAACGCGTCTGCCAGTCCCACCGCGGCCACCACACGGTGAGCGACCCGCAACATGATCGCCGCGATGTGCCGCGCCAACACCAGAGTGGCCGCGTTGTCGCCCGCGATGACGACATCGCAACCGTGCATTCGCTCGGCCAACGCCTTCGCGGGATTTGTGAAGAGTTCGCGTCCGGCGCTGTTGCGCAACGCTTCTGAGTCCAGCTCGTCGGCGAGCGTCGCCAGATCCACCGGCAGCCCCGGGTCGACCGCATGCAGTGCCGCAAGGCCGGCGGCGAGATAGCGGGAGAAGCCGAACTCGTCGGGTACCCACACCCGCGGCGCCAGCGCGACGGACCGTCCCGCCGTGGTGTCGCGCAGCGGTCCCTCGTACGGCGCGATTACGACGACGCGAGCGCCGCGACGCACACCGGTGGCTGCCGCGGATACCAGGGCGGGATCGCCGGGGTCGTCGCCGGCGACGATCAGCACGTCCAGCGCGCCGATCCACGGAGGCACTTCGGGAGCGACGACGATGGGCGCGGCCACCGAAGCACCCAGCGCGGCGGCGAGCAAAGAGCCTGCCGTTTCAGCATTTCCGCGAGCAGCGACCCAGACCACCGTGCGGGGCGGCTGGTCGCTCTGCAGCTGATCCAGCTCCCCCTCGTCGAGCGCCGCGGCGGTAGCGCGCACCTGCGCACCGGCCATCGCCGCCGCGCGAAGCGAACCGTCACGGTCGGCCGTGAGCAGTCCTTCCACGTCGTCGAGGTCGACGACCGAGTGGGTTGCGTTCACGTGGCCGCCTCAGATTCTGCGCTGACTATCTGCGAGATCTGCCCGACGATGTCATCGACTTCCTCGATGGTCCGCGCTTCGACGTTGAGCCGCAGCAACGGCTCGGTGTTGGACGAACGCAGGTTGAACCATGACCCGTCGCCCAGATCCACCGTGACGCCGTCCAAATGGTCGATCGAGTGAATGCGGGCGTTGAACGCCAACAACACCTCGTCGACGCGCGCCGCAGCGTCGGTGACGGTGAAGTTGATCTCGCCGGAGGCTTCATAGCGCTGATAGTCGGCCATCAGGTCAGACAGCGGTCGATGCTGCTCGCCCAGTGCCGCCAAGACGTGCAGGGCGGCGAGCATGCCGGAATCGGCACCCCAGAAATCGCGGAAGTAGTAGTGCGCCGAGTGTTCTCCGCCGAAGATCGCGCCGGTGTCGGCCATCAGCGCCTTGATGTAGGAGTGTCTGACGCGCGAGCGCACCGGCGTGCCGCCGCGCTCGGTGACGAGTTCGGGGACCGCCCGGGACGTGATCAGGTTGTAGATCACCGTCGCGCCGATCTCGCGACCCAGTTCCCGCGAGGCGACCAGCGCGGTCACCGCCGACGGCGAAACCGGTTGCCCTTTCTCGTCGACGACGAAGCACCGGTCGGCATCGCCGTCGAACGCCAGCCCGATGTCGGCACCGGTCCCCAGCACGAACGCCTGGAGGTCGACGAGGTTCGCGGGGTCCAGCGGATTGGCTTCATGGTTGGGGAACGTGCCGTCGAGTTCGAAGAACAGCGGAGCCAGCGTGATCGACGGGATCGGTCCCAGTACAGCAGGAGTGGTGTGGCCGCCCATCCCGTTGCCCGCGTCGACGGCGACCTTCAGCGGCCGCAGTCCGGCCAGACTGACCAGCGAGCGCAGGAACTCACCGTAGTCGGCCAGCACGTCGCGGTCGGAGATCGAGCCGCGGGGCCCGTCGTAGGCAGGCACCCCCGCGATGACATCCTCGCTGATCGTGGTCAACCCCGTGTCTTTGCCGACCGGCTTGGCTTCGGCCCGGCACAACTTGATGCCGTTGTAGGAGGCCGGGTTGTGGCTCGCGGTGAACATCGCGCCGGGGCAGTCGAGCAGGCCCGAGGCGAAGTACAGCTGATCGGTGGAAGCCAGGCCGATGCGCACCACATCGAGACCCTGCGCGACGACACCCTCGGCGAAGGCCTCCGACAGCGCGGGCGAGCTGTCCCGCATGTCGTGCCCGATGACAACCGAGGTGGCGTTCTCACCGCGCATGAGCCGGGCGAATGCACCGCCGACCTCGCCCACGAACGCCTCATCGATCTCGTCGCCCACCAGGCCACGCACGTCATACGCCTTGATGACACGGTGGACAGCCGCAGCGGGCCGAGACATACAACTCCTTGAGACGTGGACTGCTGGCGCCAGCCTAGCCGCCGAACGGCCGCCCCACTGCGACTAGTCCTCGCCTCGGCGCCCCCGCTAATCAGGCGGATCTGGCAACACCCGCAGATGGCCCCGTCGCCGCCCATTGGTTTCCGACCGGCGGGCCGGCGGCGCCATCAGGGCCCCACCGGACATGCCGGTGACGGGGTCGGAAAAGCCCGCGGCGACTCCATTCATGGGCGGCGGCGCATCGCGGCCTTCGCGCACCGCGTCGGCCAGCGCCACCAGATCGTCCTCGTCGGGGTGCGTCGGCAGCGGACCCGCGTGACGCACCAGCTCCCAGCCGCGGGGGGCGGTGATACGGCTGGCGTGCAGCACGCAGAGATCCCACGAGTGCGGCTCGGACACCGTGGCCAGCGGACCGACGACTGCAGTTGAGTCGGAGTACACAAAGGTCAGCGTCGCGACCGCATAGTGGGGACACCCGGGCCGGCAGCAGCGACGGGGAACGTTCACAGCGAGAGGCTATCGTGCGCAAACGGCGCACGCCGCCGGACACGCGCGCCGTCGGAGTGTCGATCTTCAACCGTTACGATCTTGTCGTGCCCGAGCGCAGACGCCTGCGATCTCGCCGCGGCCGCGAAATGCGCGGGCCGCTTCTTCCGCCGACGGTCCCCGGCTGGCGCAGCCGCGCCGAGCTGTTCGACATGGCCGTGCTGGAAGCCTATGAGCCCATCGAACGCCGTTGGCAGGATCGGGTGTCCACTGTCGACATCGCCGTCGACGAAATCCCCCGCATCGCACCGAAGGATCCGGAGAGCGTGCAATGGCCGCCCGAGGTCATCGCCGACGGACCGATTGCGCTGGCCCGGCTGATCCCAGCGGGCGTCGACGTACGTGGCAACGCGACCAGAGCACGAATTGTGTTGTTTCGCAAGCCGATCGAGCGACGGGCAAAGGACACCATCGAACTTTCGGAGTTACTTCACGAAATTCTGGTGGCACAGGTGGCCACATATTTGGGAGTCGAACCGTCCGTCATCGACCCCACGATCGAAGACGAGTGAACGTAACGGCTAGATCACGCCGCGCTTGAGACGACGGCGCTCACGCTCGGAGAGGCCGCCCCAGATACCGAAGCGCTCGTCGTGGGCCAGTGCGTAGTCAAGGCACGCGTCGCGCACCTCGCAGCCCTGGCAGATGCGCTTGGCCTCACGGGTGGAGCCACCCTTCTCCGGGAAGAACGCCTCTGGGTCGGTTTGCGCACACAGCGCCTTCTCCTGCCAGAGATCGTCCTCGGGCGTAAGCATTGCCGGAATCGTCGGCGCCACCTCAACCGGGGTAGGCACCAGACTCAACTGGGGACGCCGCGGCGTCTCGAACGGTGCCGGTCCCATATCGGTGTGCGGCGCGCTGTCCACTGAGCCGAGCAGTCGGTCGTCGAAACGGACCATTTGATCGAAATCGCTGTACTCAAAAGACATTTTCCGCCTCCTCACCTGGTGTCGTAGATCGGTAAAACAGAGCCCCACTATTGTTCTGTGCGGCCATCTCAATTCGAACATATGATCGAATCTCGGTCTGCGACACCGAAACCGGCCGGCCAACCGCGAAATGACACTGGTGTGATTACACACGCGTTAGCTGCCGTGGTCAAGCGCTGGAACAGAAATTCATACCATTCCGTGACCCGAATTCGGCGCGTCGGGGTCTCGGCGTGTCTGTCACACGAACGGCCACATGCTCTCGCCGAGGCCGGACGGCCTAATGTCGATCAATGTGAAGGTCACCGTTCTGGTCGGCGGCGTGGGCGGCGCGCGCTTTCTGCTCGGCGTGCAGCACCTTTTGGGGCTGGGCCAATTCGGGGATTCGGAGAACCCGTCGCCGCATGAATTGAGCGCCGTCGTCAACGTCGGTGATGATGCGTGGATGTTCGGTGTGCGCATCTGCCCGGATCTTGATACGTGCATGTACACCCTTGGCGGCGGGATCGATCCGGAGCGCGGGTGGGGTCATCGCAACGAAACCTGGCACGCCAAGGAGGAACTCGCCGCCTACGGCGTGCAGCCGGATTGGTTCGGCCTGGGCGACCGCGATCTTGCCACCCATCTGGTCCGCAGCCAGATGCTGCGCGCCGGATATCCGTTGTCACAAGTGACCGAAGCCTTGTGCAGCAGATGGTCGCCCGGTGCACGGTTGCTGCCCGCCAGCGACGATCGCAGCGAAACCCACGTTGTCATCACCGATCCCGAGGACGGCGAGAAACGGGCGATCCATTTCCAGGAGTGGTGGGTGCGCTACCGCGCTCAGGTACCCACGCATAGTTTTGCGTTCATCGGCGCGGATTCGACGACGGCCGGTCCGGGCGTCATCGAGGCCATCGAAGCGGCCGATGTTGTACTGATTGCCCCATCCAATCCTGTGGTGAGCATCGGATCGATCTTGAACATCACGGGAATCCGCGGCGCACTGCGTACCACGACGGCGCGGGTCATCGGCTACTCCCCCATCGTCGCCGGGAAGCCCTTGCGCGGCATGGCCGACGAATGCCTATCGGTCATCGGGGTGGCCAGTACCTCCGAAGCGGTCGGGGCGCATTACGGAGCCCGCAGCGGTACCGGCATCCTCGACGGCTGGTTGATACACGAGGGAGACCACGCCGAGATCGAGGGTGTCGAAGTGCGCGCGGTGCCACTGCTGATGACGAATCCGGCGGCCACCGCCGAAATGGTGCGCGCCGGTTTCGATTTGGCTGGCCTGAAGCTGGATCCACCACGATGACAGAGCACGGATCTGCTGCAGCCGTCGAAATGCTTCCTGTCCCTGGGCTTCCCGAGTTCCGGCCCGGTGACGACCTCCCCGGTGCGATCGCCGCGGCGGCGCCCTGGCTACGGGATGGCGACATCCTGGTGGTCACCAGCAAGGTTATTTCCAAATGTGAGGGCCGAATCGTCGACGCCCCCGTCGACCCCGAAGAGCGAGACGTTCTGCGACGCAAGCTGATCGATGCCGAAGCCGTGCGCGTGCTCGCACGCAAAGGCAAGACGCTGATCACTGAGAACGCGCTGGGTCTGGTGCAGGCGGCCGCTGGGGTGGACGGATCGAACGTCGACACCGCAGAGCTCGCGCTGCTGCCCACTGACCCCGACGCCAGTGCCGCAGCCCTGCGGGACGGGCTGCGTGAACGCCTCGGAGTCACCGTCGGTGTGGTGGTCACCGACACCATGGGCCGCGCGTGGCGCAACGGACAGACCGACGTCGCGATCGGGGCGGCGGGGCTGAGGGTGCTACACGGCTACGAAGGGTCGCAGGATCGCCACGGCAACGAGTTGATCGTCACCGAGATCGCCGTCGCCGACGAAATCGCCGCCGCAGCCGACCTCGTCAAGGGCAAGCTGACCCATATCCCGGTCGCGGTGGTGCGTGGGCTGTCGCTGGAGGACAACGAATCGACCGCCCGGGACTTGGTGCGACCGGGTGAGGAGGATCTGTTCTGGCTGGGGACCGAGGAGGCGATCGCACTCGGTCGCAGCCAGGCCCAGCTGTTGCGACGGTCGGTGCGCAGCTTCAGTGGCGAGCAGGTGCCACCCGAATTGATCGAGGCCGCCGTCGCCGAAGCGCTCACGGCACCCGCACCACACCACACCCGGCCGGTCCGTTTTGTGTGGATGCAAGATCGGGCCGCGCGCTTGGCGCTGCTCGACAGGATGAAAGACAACTGGCGAGCGGATCTGACATCTGACGGCCGACCGGCCGACGCCGTCGAACGCCGCGTCGGCCGTGGTCAAATCCTTTACGATGCGCCCGAACTCGTGATCCCATTCATGGTTCCCGATGGTGCGCATAGCTACCCCGACGCCGTGCGAACCGCCGCCGAGCACACGATGTTCACCGTGGCGGTCGGGGCCGCGGTGCAAGCGCTTCTGGTAGCGCTCGCGGTGCGCGGTGTGGGCAGCTGCTGGGTCGGGTCTACCATCTTCGCCGCCGATCTAGTGCGCGACGAGCTCGATCTGCCAGCCGACTGGGAGCCGTTGGGCGCCATCGCGATCGGCTATCCGGAAGAGGGGCCGTCGGGGCCGCGGGACCAAGTGCCCACGGATGACCTGCTAGTGCGGCGATGAGCGCTAAGTGGGGCCGATGAGCGCTTGCGCGAAGAGCAGAAGGTACAGATGAGCCTGCACGCGTCGGCGGTCGACATGTTGACCGAATGGCAGGCGCCCGATCCCGGACAGGACACCCTGCGACATGCCGTGTTGGCGTTCCTGGCCGCGCGCCCCGACGGATGCCTGCGCTCGTGTGCGCCGGGGCATGTGACGGGTTCGGCGTTGGTCGTCGATCACACCGGAACACAGGCGCTACTCACTCTGCACCCGCGAATCGGCCGATGGCTGCAACTGGGCGGGCATTGCGAGGAATCCGACTCCGACATCGTCTCCGCCGCGCTGCGAGAGGCCACCGAGGAGTCGGGTATCGACGGCCTGGAGATCGATCGATCGCTGGCCGCGCTGCACGTGCATCCCGTCACGTGCTCCCTCGGTGTGCCGACACGCCACCTCGATATGCAGTTCATCGTGCATGCGCCGGCAGGCGCGGAAATCGCTTGCAGCGACGAGTCATTGGATCTGCGGTGGTGGCCGCTCGACGGCCTGCCGGAGGATTGCGATTTCGGCCTCACCCAACTCGCTTCGGCGGCTCGCCGCCGGTGATTTCGGCGGCTCGCCGCCGGTGATTTCGGCGTGCTGGGTCACGCTCAGCGAGACTTAGCACGCCGAAATCGCACCCAATGGCACCCAATCGCAAGAAATCGCACCCTAGATATCGGTCGAGTAGCGGATGCCGCCGTCGGGAATCGTGACACCCGGCCACACCCGCGCACCGCGCAACAACTCGCAGCGCGCACCGATGTCGGCGCCGTCACCGATCACGCCGTCGCGGATCAGCGCCCGGGGACCGATGTGCGCGCCGAAACCGATGATCGACCGTTCGATCACCGCGCCGGCCCCGACCTTGGCGCCGTCGAAGATCACCGCCCCGTCCAGCCGTGCGCCACCGGCGATTTCGGCGCCGCGGCCAACGACCGTACCGCCGATCAGCAGCGCACCGGGTGCGACGCTCGCGCCGTCGTGAACCAACTCCTCGCCGCGGTGGCCGTGCAGCGCCGGCGACGGCGCGATACCGCGCACCAGGTCGGCCGAGCCGCGTACGAAATCCTCGGGGGTGCCCATGTCGCGCCAATACGTGGAATCGACGTACCCGCACACCCGAAGTCCGTCGGCCAGCATTGCGGGGAACACCTCGCGTTCGACGGAGAGCGCACGCCCCTTAGGAATCCGATCGATCACCTCGCGCTTGAAGACATAGCAGCCGGCGTTGATCTGGTCGGTGGGCGGGTCCTGCGTCTTCTCCAGGAACGCGGTGACCACACCTTCGGAGTCGGTCGGCACGCAGCCGAACGCCCTGGGGTCGCCGACGCGCACCAGATGCAGCGTCACGTCGGCGTTGTTGCTTTCGTGGCTGTCCAGCAGCGCACGCAGGTCGGCGCCCGACAGCACGTCGCCGTTGAACACCAGCACGGTGTCGTGCCGCAGCTTCGAGGCCACATTGGCGATGCCGCCGCCCGTCCCGAGAGGCTCGTCCTCGACGACATACTCGATCTGCAGGCCCAGCTTGGACCCGTCACCGAACTCGGACTCGAACACCGACGCCTTGTACGACGTGCCGAGCACCACATGCTCGATGCCGGCATCGGCGATCCGCGACAGCAAATGAGTCAGGAACGGCAGCCCCGCGGTCGGCAGCATCGGTTTGGGCGCCGACAGCGTCAACGGGCGCAGCCGGGTGCCCAAACCGCCGACCAGTATGACGGCGTCCACTTCTGCCGGATTCATCAGCGCCGTCCTTTCGTCTGCTTCCGCCGGGCATTGCGTACTACCAGCCCCGCCCGCGCGGCGAGAGCGGCCTTGATCGTCCACCGCAGCGGCGCCTGTGACCAGTGCGAATAGCGATCTGCCAGGAAAGTGTAGGTACTGGTGTGGTGGGCAGCCAAGTTGCGTGCGGGATCGCGCCCGGCCGCGTGGCCCTTGTCGTGCAAAATCTCCGCCGCGGGCACGTACACGTTCTGCCAGCCCGCGCGACCCAGGCGATCGCCCAGGTCAACGTCCTCCATGTACATGAAATAGCGCTCGTCGAACCCGGCTATCTCCTCGAACGCCGCGCGCCGCAGCAAAAGGCACGAGCCCGAAAGCCATCCGACGGGTCGTTCGCTCGGTTCGAGCCTGGCCTGCCGGTAGGCCGCGGTCCACGGATTGGACCGCCACAGCGGCCCGACGACGGCGTGCATACCGCCCCGGATGAGGCTGGGCAGGTGGCGCGCCGACGGGTACACCGTGCCGTCGGGGTCGCGGATCATCGGTCCCAACGCACCCGCGCGCGGCCAACGGGCGGCCGCATCCAGCAGGATGTCGATGCTGTTCGGCCCCCACTGGACATCGGGATTGGCGACGATGAAGAAGTCAGAATTCTCGGAGATCTGCTGGGCTGCACCATTTTTCAAGAACTCTTCGACCGCGCGGTTGACCGCGGTACCGTAGCCGAGGTTCGACCCGGTACGCAGCAGGCGCACGTTGGGATACCGCTCGAGCGCCTCTTCCGGCGCGCCGTCGGTGGACCCGTTGTCGGTCATGATGACGGTCACCGCCCGATCCGTGGCGTGCGACAGCGACGCCAGAAACCGGTTCAGATGTGGCCCCGGTGAATACGTCACCGTCACCACGACTAGTTCGTCACTCACCTAACGGCTACCAACTCGACTCACGGCGTAGAGGTTAACCGTGCTCGGCGAGCGCGGCGGCAAGCGCTTCGCGCCACGGCCGCAGCGGGGTCAACCCAGCCTCCGCCGACAATCGCGACGACAACGCCGAATAGGCTGGTCGAGGGGCGGGTCTGGGGAAGCGGCTGCTGTCGACCGGCCGCACCCGGGCCGGGTCGGCGCCCACCCCCTCGAACACCGCCTGTGCCTGCTCGAAGCGGCTGGCCTCGCCACCATTGGCGGCATGCAGGATCGGCTCCCGAATTTTGCCCTCGGCGACCTCGAGCAGCGCACCCACCAGGTCGGCGGCATACGTCGGCGACCCCACCTGGTCGCTCACCACATCCACCGGGCCGTCAGCCGCGGCCAGGCGGCGCATCACGGCCACGAAGTCGCCGCCGTCACCACCCTCGTAGATCCACGCCGTCCTGACAATATGCGCGTCGGGCATCGCTGCCAGCACCGCGAATTCTCCGGCGAGCTTGGTGCGCCCGTACACGCTGAGCGGTCCCGTCTCGTCGTCGATCTCGTAGGGACGGTCGCTGGTGCCCGAGAACACGTAGTCGGTGGAGATATGGATGAAGTCGGCTCCTGCACGTGCGCAGGCCTGCGCGATGTTGGCCGGCCCCACGGCGTTGACGGCGTGCGCGCGTAGCTCGTCGGATTCGGCCGCGTCGACGTTGGTGTAGGCCGCGCAGTTGATCACCACGTCGCCTGACTCGATGAATCGCTCCGCTGCGGATGCCTCGGTGATGTCCCACTCAGATGACGTCAACGCCAGCACGTCGCGACCCTGTTTACGCGCCTGATCTGCCAGTTCTCGGCCGACCATGCCACCGGCACCAGGGATAACGATTCGGGCAGACTCTCGGAAAGACATAGTGACGAGTCTGGCACGCCGACCCGCGCTACCGACTCTGCGCCCTTTTCGCAAGTAGCCTGGGCTGATGCCCGCTCGCACATTTCGTGTCATCGCCGTGTCGTTGGCACTGGCGATCGTCGTCGGAACCGGGGTCGCATGGGGCAAGATCCGGTCTTTCGAATCCGGCATCAACCACATCTCGCCCCTGGCGCTCGGCGAAGGCGGCGAAGACGGTGCGATCGACATCCTGCTGGTCGGCGTCGACAGCCGCACCGATGCACACGGAAACCCGCTGTCCGCGGAGGAACTCGCCACACTGCGCGCCGGTGACGACGAGGCGACCAACACCGACACCATCATCTTGATCCGCATCCCGAACAACGGAAAGTCCGCCACCGCGATCTCGATCCCCCGCGACTCCTACGTCGAGGCACCCGGTATCGGGAAGATGAAGATCAACGGCGTCTACGGTTCGGCGCACTTCGAGAAGCTGGTGGAGCTCGTCGAACAGGACGGCATGGACAAGGCGCAGGCCGAACCGGAAGCCATCGAGGCCGGTCGCGAGGCGCTGATCAAGACCGTGGCGAATCTGACCGGCGTCACGGTGGACCACTACGCCGAAATCGGTTTGCTCGGCTTCTCGCTCATCACCGATGCTCTGGGCGGCGTAAACGTATGCCTGAAAAATCCGGTTTACGAACCGCTTTCGGGTGCCGACTTCCCTGCGGGCTGGCAGAAGCTGGACGGTCCGCAGGCACTGAGCTTCGTTCGTCAGCGCCACGATCTCCCCCGCGGCGATCTCGATCGCGTGGTACGCCAGCAGGCTGTAATGGCGTCGCTTGCGCACGAAGTCATCTCGGGTAAGACGCTGTCCAGTCCCGCGACCCTGAACCGCCTGCAAGATGCAGTACAACGCTCGGTGGTGCTTTCCGACGGTTGGGACGTCATGGAATTCGCCGAGCAGTTGCAGAAGCTCGCGGCGGGCAACGTCGCCTTCGCCACGATCCCCGTACTGCAGGAGAACGGGTGGAGCGACGACGGGATGCAGAGCGTCGTACGCGTCGACCCCACCGAGGTCAAGGAGTGGGTCGACGGACTTCTGCACGACCAGGACGAGGGCAAGACCGAGGAACTCGCCTACACGCCCGAGAAGACGACCGTCGACGTGGTCAACGCCACCGACATCAACGGTCTCGCTTCCTCGGTCTCCCGGGTGCTGTCCGCCAAGGGCTTCACCCCGGGCAGCACCGGCAACCACGAGGGCGCGCCGGTGAGCAACAGCCAGGTGCAGGCCGCCAAGGCCGACGACATTGGCGCGCAAGAGATTTCCAAGGACCTCGGTGGGCTGCCCGTCGTCGAGGACGCCTCGGTGGCGCCCGGAATGGTCCGGGTCGTGCTGGCCAACGATTACACGGGGCCCGGTTCGGGTCTCGACGGTGTCGACCCGACGCTGTCCACCGCCGCCCCCGTCGCGGCCGAGGCACCGGCGGTGGATCCGCTGGCGTCACCGATCATCACCGCCGGTTCGGACGACCCGGAGTGCGTCAACTAGACGTGAGCACAGTCAGTTCGACGATCCTCGATCCGCTCATGGCGTCCGACCCTGCCGGTCCGCGGATCACCTACTACGACGACGCGACGGGCGAGCGAATCGAGTTGTCCACCGCCACCCTGGTGAACTGGGCGGCCAAGACCGGCAACCTGCTACGGGACGAACTGGGCGCCGGGCCGGACACCAAAGTGGCCGTGCTGTTGCCCGCGCACTGGCAGACCGCTGCGGTGCTGTTCGGGATCTGGTGGATCGGTGCGGAGGTCGTCACCGGTGGACAGGCCGACGTCGCGCTGTGCATCGCGGCACGGCTCGGCGAGGCGGACGAGGCCGTCGGCGTCGGTGAGATCGCGGTCCTTTCGCTGGACCCATTCGGTAAGCCGGCTCCCGATCTTCCTGTGGGCGTGACGGACTACGCCACTGCGGTGCGCGTGCACGGCGACCAGATCACCCCCGAGCGCGACCCCGGTGCCGCGCTCGACGGCCGGTCGGTGGCCGAGGTACTGTCCGCGGCGAGGGCCTCGGCGGAGGCACAGGGGCTCACGCCGGACGATCGCGTGCTGTCGACGGCCGACTGGAAAACTGGCGACGACCTGGTCAATCACCTGCTGGCGCTGTACGCGGCCGGGGCATCGCTCGTGCAGGTCGCGAATCCGGATACCGCGGCGCTGGATCGCCGCAGACAAACGGAGAAGATCACCCGCGGGTAGCCGAAAAGTGCCACGCTTGGAGCATGATCGGCCGGCGGCAGTTCCTCGCGCTGGGCGCTGTAGGTGTCGCGGGAGTGGCGACGGCCTGCTCACGGGCCCAGGCACCGTCCGGCCCGCCCGCCCCGGACCTCACGCTGGCCGCCGGGGAGACCGACATCGAGCTCGCCGGCGCCACGCTGCGCACCTGGGCATACGGAAATCGGGTACCCGCTCAGGAGATTCGCGTGCGCAAGGGTCAGCGGATCCGCGCGGAACTGACCAATGCGCTGCCGCAGGGCGTCACCGTCCACTGGCACGGCATCGCCATCGTCAACGACATGGACGGGGTGCCGCCGCTGACGCAGGCCGAGGTGCCGAAGGGGCAGACGTTCCTCTACGACTTCGTCGTGCCCGACGCGGGAACGTACTGGTTCCATTCACATGTCGGCACTCAACTCGATCGCGGCCTCTACGGACCGTTGATCGTCGAGGACCCCAATGAGAAGCTCGACTACGACGGTGAACTCGTTGTCGTGCTAGACGATTGGATCGACGGCACCGGTACCAACCCCGACCAGGTGTTCGAGAACCTGCGCAGGACGGGCATGAAGCCGATGGAGCCGGGCGGTCCAGGGGTGACGCCGACGAGCCCGCTCGGGTCGGACGGCGGCGATGTCACCTACCCGTACTTCATCATCAACGGCCGCGCACCGGAAGATCCGCAGGTCGTGGATTTCCGTATGGGCCAACGAATCCGATTGCGAGTGATCAACGCGGGTTCGGACACCGCATTCCGGGTCGCGGTGCCCGATACGACGATGAGGGTGATCCAAACCGACGGCTTCCCGGTGGTGCCGGTGCAGGCGACCTCGGTGATTCTCGGCATGGGCGAGCGGGTCGACGCGATCATCACCGTCAACGAGTCGCTGCCGGTGGTCGCCGTGCCGGAGGGCAAGGAGGGCCACGCGCGACTGAACATGCGGGTCAACCACGCGCCGGCCGCGGTGAACGTCGACGCGTTCGTCGCGGCGGTGCGCGCCCAGGTGCCGCTGGACACTGCGACGCTGTCGCCGGCCCCGGAGGTCACGTTGCCTGCGAAGGAGCCCGACCAGGTCATCGAGGCCCGCCTCGCCGGACCAGTCGACGGCTACAACTGGCCGATCAACGGCAAGCTGTACAACCCGCCGCGCGACGGGGTCGCGGTGAAACCGAACCAGCGCGTCCGGATCCGCTACATCAATGAGTCGATGATGTTCCACCCGTTCCACCTGCACGGCCACACGTTCCAGGTGATGAAGGGCGCCACCCCGAAGGCTCGCAAGGACACCGTGCTGGTGCCGCCCCTGCAGACAGTCGAGGTGGATTTCGACACGAACAACCCCGGCAAGTGGATCACCCACTGCCACAACACCTACCACCTCGAGGCGGGTATGGCGTTCTTCCTC
>JBIQHU010000067.1:0-29474 GCA_044508395.1 Mycobacterium sp.
AATCGCACCCGGATCGTTCTACGAACTGGATGCCGCGGAGCATCGGCAGCGGGCCCATTATGACGGTCTGCCAGTCGATTTCATCGCCGAGGCGATCTCCACCCTGGGCGCACACCAAGCCCACGGGTTCGAGACCTACCACGTGATGAACCCCTACGACGACGGCATCGGGCTCGACGAATACGTCGACTGGCTGGTCGAGGCCGGCTACCCGATCGACCGGGTCGCGGACTACGCGGAGTGGTTGCAGCGGTTCGAGACGAGCATGCGGGCCCTGCCCGACCGGCAGCGTCAGGCGTCGCTACTGCCACTGCTGCAAAGCTACGCGCAGCCCGCCAAGCCGCTTCGCGGTTCGTTCGCCTCGACCGAGCGATTCCGTGGGGCGGTGCAGGAGGCGAAAATCGGCCCGGACAAGGACATCCCGCATGTGACGGCCGACATCATCGTCAAGTACATCACCGACCTGCAGTTGCTCGGACTGCTCTGAGCAGCGCTACGTCGCCAGCCCGACGCCCAAGAGCACGATCGCGATCAGGGGCAGACTGCCCTGGGTGATCGCGGCTCGTGCCTTGTCGGGCGATGACAGCAGCAGCACCAGCGCCGCGGCAAGCATCGAGCCGGTGCCGGCGAAAACGAGGGCGAGCCCGACGCCGCAGTGCCCGAGCGCGCCAAGGACGATGCCGACAAAAGTCACGATCGCCAGAAACAGGTTGTAGAAGCCCTGATTGAAGGCGAGTTCCTTGGTGGCCAGCGCTTCTTCTTCGCTGATCCCGAATGTCGCCCTGGTGCGTGCCGAGGTCCAGGTCAACGACTCCATCACCCAGATGTAGACGTGCAGCAGCGCCGCGAGACCCGCGAAGCCAAATCCTGCGTAAACCAAGGCCATTCCCCTATTCGAACAGACCGGGCTGCCCGAAACCGGTGGTTCCGGCAGGTGGCGTCATTCCGAGGTGGGTCCAGGCCTGGGCGGTGGCGACGCGTCCACGGGGCGTACGGGCGATCATGCCGGCCCGCACGAGGAACGGTTCGCAGACCTCCTCAACCGTCGTGGCTTCCTCCCCGACCGCGACCGCCAGCGTGGACACCCCGACGGGGCCGCCGCCGAAACTTCTTGTGAGCGCAGATAATACGGCTCTGTCGAGCCGATCAAGACCCAGCTCGTCCACGTCGTACACCGCTAGCGCGGACTTGGCGATGTCGCGGGTGATGACGCCGTCGGCACGCACCTCGGCGAAGTCGCGGACCCGTCGCAGCAGCCGGTTGGCGATGCGCGGCGTGCCGCGTGACCGCCGGGCCACCTCGGCTCCGGCGTCGGCCTGCAGTTCGATGCCGAGGATGCCGGCGGAGCGGGTCAGCACCCGCTCGAGTTCGGCGGGTTCGTAGAAGTCCATGTGGGCGGTGAAGCCGAACCTGTCGCGCAACGGGCCCGTGAGCGCCCCGGAGCGGGTGGTGGCGCCGACGAGCGTGAACGGCGCGACCTCAAGGGGAATGGACGTCGCGCCCGGGCCCTTTCCCACGACGACGTCGACCCGGAAGTCCTCCATCGCGAGATAGAGCATCTCCTCCGCGGGTCTGGCGATGCGGTGGATCTCGTCGATGAACAGCACGTCGTGCTCGACGAGGTTGGACAACATTGCCGCCAGATCGCCCGCGCGTTCCAGCGCGGGCCCGGACGTGACCCGCAGCGACGTGCCGAGCTCGGCCGCGATGATCATCGCCAGCGAGGTCTTGCCCAGCCCCGGCGGACCGGACAACAGGATGTGATCCGGTGTGCCGCCACGGTTCTTGGCGCCCTCGAGGACCAGTTGCAGCTGCTCGCGGACGCGGGGCTGGCCGATGAACTCCGCAAGTGACCGTGGCCGCAGGCTGGCGTCGATATCGCCCTCGCCGACGGTCAGCGCCGGGGTGACCTCGCGTTCCTCGGGCGCTTCGTCGTCGAACCTGTTCATTTCCTACCCAACATCGACAGAGCCGAGCGCAACGCCGTCGACTGCGTGGCCTCGGGTTCGTTGGCGAGCACCTTGTCGGTGGCCTCTTCGGCCTGCTTGACCGCAAAGCCAAGGCCGACAAGCGCTTCCACGACGGGGCCACGCACAGAATGGCCGTTCAGCGCGGCGGCGCCGGACGGCGTCACAGCACCCACCTTGTCGCGCAGGCTCAGCGCCATCAGTTCGGCCGTCTTCTTGCCGACCTTCGGTATCCGCGTCAGCGCGGCGATGTCGCCCTCGGCGATCGCACGCCGCAGCGTTGGCCCGTCGTACATCGCCAGGGCACCCAGAGCGATGCTGGGCCCGATACCCGACACAGCCAGCAGCGTCAGGAAGAGGTTGCGGGCGTCCGCGTCGGCGAAGCCGTACAGCGTCATCGAGTCCTCGCGCACGATCATCGCGGTGATCAGCCGGGCCTCGTCACCGCGGTGCAGTGTCGCCAGGGTGGACGGGGTGGCCATGACCTTGTAGCCGACGCCTGCGGCCTCGATGACGACGTGGTCGAGGGCGATGTCGAGGACCTCGCCGCGAACAGATGCGATCATCGTGCCGCCCTTGCTTTCGCCTTGATCGTCGCCTTGTACTTGCGTTGTTGCTCCGCAGCCAGCGCCTCCGCCGCCGCCATCCGCGCGATCATCGGGGCGCGCCAGCAGTGACAGATCGCCAGCGCCAGTGCGTCGGCGGCATCAGCGGGGGTCGGCTTGGTCTGCAGCGCAAGGATTCTCGTCACCATCGCGGTGACCTGCGCCTTGTCGGCGTTGCCGTTGCCGGTGACGGCGGCCTTGACCTCGCTGGGCGTGTGGAAGTGGACGTCGATCCCCCGTCTGGCTGCCGCCAGCGCGATGACCCCGCCCGCCTGGGCGGTACCCATCGCCGTGTTCGCGTTCTGGTTGGCGAACACCCGCTCGATGGCGATCACGTCGGGCAGGTGGGTGTCCATCCAGTGCTCGACGGTATCGCTGATGGTGAGCAGTCTGTGCTGCAGCGGGTCATCGGACGGCGTGCGCACGACGTCGACGTCCAGGGCGACGACCTGCCGACCCTTGCCGCCCTCGATGACGGACAACCCGCAGCGCGTCAACCCGGGGTCGACACCCATAACCCGCACGCCAGAGCCTCCTGTGAACATCTGTTCGAGAGACTAGCCCGCGGTACCGACCGCACCGGGGAGGACACGCGGCTAGACGAGGAAGTACCCGGGACGGTCGTCCGCGGCGACTTCGAGCGCGATCTCGTTCATGCGGAGCTTCGACCTGTTCCACCCGCGCACCAGCTCTTTGCCCACCCGTTCACCGTCGCGCTCGATGGTGATCACCCACCGCACCCCGCAGAACTTGGCCAACAGCCAGAACGGCCACAGCACGCCGAAGATCAGCCCGATGAGACTCTCCACCCAGCCGAAAGTCAGATCGAGCAGGCCGTTAGGGAATGGCCACCACCGCCTCTTGATCGACCACTCGACGCCATTGCGATCCGTGATAACTGCCACGGGGAGCTATTTTGCTTGTAAGAGGGGCCATTCCGCGCGATTGAAGGCCACGCATCACGTCGATGTGACGATGCCAACACCCCGGCTAGCGCACAGTCGCGGGTGCTCGCTGCGTCAGCGTCACGCCGCGGTACCGCGGCGCGAGCGCCCGCCCTGCGGCGAGCAACGGCTCGGTGCTGCGCAGCGTGCGCGCCAGTACAAACGCACCCTCCAACGCGCCGACGATCGCCAGCGTCACGTCGCGTGCCCCCGCCGGGTCCAGGCCGCGGGCGGTGAAGTACGCGGCACCGCCGTCGATCCAGCCGCTGAACACGGTCGCGGAGGTTTCGCGGAGTTCCTCGACCGTGTCCGCGACCTCGGCGGCGACGCTTGCGACCGGGCACATGTTGGCGAAGCCCGTCTGCGCCATGTCCTCGGCGGCCTGGACGAACAGCACCTCGATCGCCTCCCCCAGATCGGTGTAGGCGTCGACGATCGACGGGATGAGCAGCCCGTATGCCATACCTGCGTTGACCAGCGCCTCGCGTGCGATCTGTACTTTGCCCCCACGGAAGTGGTGATACAGCGAGCCGATCGGGGCGCCGGAGGCCGCGGCGATGTCCTTCATGCCGACCGCGCCGTAGCCCCTGTGCCGCATCAGCTCGGCCGCGGCAGTCAGGATCGCCTCCCTGGTGGACCTTGCCATCCGCACCTCCTCAGGACAGACTAGAGCATACGTTCTAGAATCAACGTTCTAACGAGAGGTCACTATGAAATCCGTCGACGTCAAGGCCGGGACCATCGAATACCGCGAACAGGGCAATCCCGACGGTCCGGCGGTGGTGCTGCTGCACGGCCTGTTGATGAACGACACAAAGTGGAACCTCGCGCTGCCCCATCTGCCGACGGGGTTCCGCTATCTGCTCCCCGTGCTGCCGATCGGCGGGCATCGCATCCCGATGCGTGACGACGCGGACCTCACGATGCCCGGCATGGTCGACGTGGTCGCGGACTTTCTCGATGCCCTGGATCTCACCGACGTGACGCTGGTGATCACGGACTGGGGCGGCCCGCTGTTCCTCACCGACCGGGGTCGTGACGGCCGCGTGGCGCGCATGGTCATCTGCCCGTCGGAAGCGTTCACGAACTTCCCGCCCGGGTTGCCAGGCAAGGTCACGTGGGCGGCGACCCGCAGCACCGGCACCGTCAAGCTGGCGATGCAACAGCTGCGTATCGCTCGGTTGCGCAACCGGTTCTTCATGTTCGGGATGATGGCCGCGAAGCCCATCCCCCAGGACATCGTCGAGGCGTGGACGGACCCCGGCCTCGCCGACATCCGGATCCGCCGCGACCTGCTGAAGTATGCGCGCACCAAGTTCGACAAGGCCGACCTGGCGCGCGCCACCAACCGGCTGGCCGACTTTCGCGGCGATGTGCTGGTGCTGTGGAGCCGTAACCGCGTGATGCCCGTCGCCCACGCCGAGGCGTTGGCCGAATTGACCGGCGGCACACTGCGTTACGTCGACGACGCGAAAGTGCTGATCATGCTCGACCAGCCTGAGGAAACCGCGCGGGCGATCGGCGAGTTCCTCAGCGATCCAGTAGGCCGATCTGTCGCATCTGCGCCAGAACGTCCACCACACCCCACGTCTCGGCGACGCGACCGTCGATGAAGCGGAAGATGAAGATCTCGTTGTAGGCCACCGATTTGCCGGTGGGCGCAGTCTCCATGAACTCCCCACGATGTGTACCGGTGACGGTGTTCCTGACGACGATCTTGTCGCCCGCCGCGATCAGATCGTCGACGGCGACATGCAGGTCGGGATAGACCGCGAAGAGCATCGACCACATCCGCTTGAGCTTCTCCGGGCCTGTCGCGTCGATCGGCAACGGCGTGCGGATCAGCGCATCCGGCAGGACGAAGTCGTCGATAATATGCGCGAGGACTTCGGCATCGCCTGCGTTCACAGCGTCGTGGAAGCGCTTGAACGCCACGATGTTTCGTGCCTCCTCGGCGCTAGGCATATGGCGCGTCCGCGCTAGTCCTCGTCGAGTTGAGCCGCCACGTCGTCCGGAATGTCCATGTTGGTGTAGACGTCCTGAACGTCGTCGCTGTCTTCGAGCGCATCGACCAGCTTGAGCACCTTGCGGGCCCCTTCGAGATCGACCGGCACCGTCACCGACGGCTGAAAGCTGGCCTCTGCCGACTCGTAGTCGATGCCGGCATCCTGCAGCGCGGTGCGGACCGCGACGAGATCGCTAGGCTCGCAGACGATCTCGAAACTGTCGTCGAGGTCGTTGATCTCCTCGGCACCAGCCTCGAGGACGGCGGTCAGCACGTCGTCCTCGGTCAGCCCGTTCTTCTCGAGGGTGACCAGTCCCTTGCGGGAGAACAGGTATGACACCGAGCCGGGGTCGGCCATGTTGCCGCCGTTGCGGGTCATCGCGACGCGGACCTCGCCCGCGGCGCGGTTGCGGTTGTCGGTCAGGCACTCGATGAGCACCGCGACGCCGTTGGGGCCGTAGCCCTCGTAGGTGATGTTCTGGTATTCGGCGCCACCGGCTTCCTCGCCGGCACCGCGCTTACGGGCGCGCTCGATGTTGTCGTTGGGTACCGACGACTTCTTGGCCTTCTGGATCGCGTCGTAGAGCGTCGGGTTTCCGGCCGGGTCGCCGCCGCCGACTCGCGCGGCCACTTCGATGTTCTTGATCAGCTTTGCGAAGTTCTTGCCGCGGCGTGCGTCGATGACGGCCTTCTTGTGCTTTGTGGTGGCCCACTTGGAATGGCCGCTCATGGGTGTACTACTCGCTTCCTAGAAGTCGTGCTCAACGTCCGACCGACGAGTCTACGTGGACGTTTGCGCCTTACCGAACCGCGCCGGGCGGCGTGATCGCCACGATGCGGTAGCCGACACCCGCCGGCCACCCGAGGTGGCCGGCAAGATGCACCTGAATCCACGTCGGAGCACCCGACGGATCGTCGGTGAAGGTGGCGGCGGCCTCGACGATCGCGCTGGTGTCGCCTGCGGCCTGCAGCACGACCGAGATCGATAGCGTCGGATCGCCGAGCTTGGCCCGGTCGTAGGCCAGGCTGTCGGGGATGAAGAACGACGTCGTGAAGTTTGGCGTGCGAATCCCGCGCGGCGCATTGGGGGCGCGGCGCAGCATCAGCCCGGCGACCTGCGGTTTCCCGTCGAACCACGCGGTGCCGACGTACTCGGTGCGCCGCGCCTCGGAGCCGTCGGGCAGCCGCACGATGGTGTCGATGCGCGGTTGGGGCTCGACCTCGACCATCGTCATCTTCTGGATTGTGCGTGATTTGCGGTTTCGGCGTGGCTAGTCACGTTGAGCGTGACTGCGCACGCCGAAATCACAAGAGGTTCCCCTCGATGTAGTGCTGCAGGTTCGGCGCGACAGCGGCGACGAGTTGGTCGTCGGTCATGGATGCGACCGGTTCGATCTTCCAAACGAATCGCATCATGGCCAAGCCCATGATCTGCGACGAGATGAGGCCACTGCGCACCAGCCGGTCCCGCTCGTCCACGCCGAGCTGGGAGACCCCCATGAGGCTGCTCTCGACGATCCGGCGCAGCTTCTCGCGGGTCGCCTCGTCATGCGCCGCGGTCAGCAGCACCGCGCGCAGCACCGGCCCGATCTCCTCATCCGCCCACGCGCCCAGCATCAGCCGCAACAATGCCGCGCCGAGATTGTGCACCGGCGTGGTCCACGTCCTGGCGACGCTTTCCAGCCAGCGCTGCGGCGGGTTCGTCGACGCATCGAGCAGCGCCTCTTTGGACCCGAAGTAGTGGTAGACCAGCGCTGGGTCGACATCGGCGGCCCGCGCCACCGCCCTGATCGTGGTGCCGGCCCAACCATGGTGGGCGAACTCGTCGCGCGCGGCCGCAAGGATGCGCGCGGAAAGCACTCCACGTTCGTCGCGCGGCCCGGGCGGTGCTTTCTTCGGCACGATACGAGCCTAGCAGTAGTTTCACGTTGCGTTGAGACTAGTTTCAACGTACCGTGAAACTCATGACGACCGATCCCCCCTTGAACGGGCCGCAGACCACTGGGCGCGACTATCGGAACCTCAGCCGGCCGCAGTTCACGATCCGGCACGACAACAACGTCCGGGTGCCGATGCGTGACGGTGTCAGCCTGCTGGCCGACGTCCACCGACCCCAGGCAAACGGCAGGTACCCGGCGCTGATCGCCGCGTCGCCCTACCCCAGGCAGATGCAGGACTTCGGCGCTCCGGCCGGCTTCATCGAGGCGGGCGCCACCGACTTCTGGGTGTCGCGCGGATATGTCCACGTGATCGCCAACCTTCGCGGGACCGGCGGCTCAGGTGGCAGCTTCGGGTTCTTCGACCCTCAAGAGCGCCAGGACATGTACGACCTCGTCGAGTGGGCGGCCGCCCAGCCGTGGTGTGACGGCAACGTAGGCATGATCGGCATCAGCTACTTCGCGATGACCCAGCTTGAAGCGGCCGTCGAACGGCCGCCGCATCTGAAGGCGATCTTCCCGGTCGCAGTGACAGCCGACCTGTATGACGGGGCAAGCCATCACGGACTGGCCAGCACGTCGTTCATCACGCCGTTTCTGTCGATGATCGGCCTGATGACTGATCGCAGCGAAGGGTTCTGGCGTCGCAATCCGGTGATCGCGGCGGCCCGCAAGGTGCTTCACTTGCCGGCCCTGCATCGCAAGTTCGCAACCATGAACGGGGAAGCCGCGGTCACGATGATGCGCGCGCTGCTCAAACTTCCGCACAACCCACATCCATGGGACGACCTCTGGCTGGACACGGTCGTCAAGCATCCGTTGCGCGACGACTGGTGGGAGGCGCGAAACCTGTTGCCACTCCTTGAGAACATCGACATACCCGTCTATCTGGGATGCGACTGGGAGAACGTACCGTTGCACCTGCCGTCGACCTTCACCGCGTGGAAAGCCTTGGCGGACAAGCCTAATATCCGGATGGCGTTACTCGGCCAATTCGGCCTCACCTGGCCGTGGGAAAGCCTTCACCATGAAGCGCTGGCGTGGTATGACCACTGGCTCAAGGGCTACGACACCGGTACCTTGGACGGGCCGCCGATCCGCTACGTGCTACCCGGTGCCGATGGTTGGCACACCGCTGACCAATGGCCCCCCGCCACAACGACTCTCACCGAATTTTCGCTACGCGCCGACGGCACACTCGACCGCGCAGAGGGCACGCCCGGCAGTCGTGAGTACCTCACCCTCGGCGCCGGGCTGAACCGAGCCAAAGCCAGTCCGACCGACCCCCCTGCTTTGCTGTCGTGGACCAGCGCGCCACTGACCGAGACCATCGACGTCGTCGGAGACATCGAACTGCGCCTCGTCGCATCGGCTACCGCACCCGACACGGCATGGATCGCGACACTCGAGCACGTCGCTGCCGACGGCACCACGAGCGAGGTGACCGCCGGCTGGCTGCGGGCGAGCCTGCGCGAAGTCGACGAGGCCGCCAGCCGGCCCGGCGCGCCCGTCCTACCGTGCCGCACGTTCGCGCCCGTGCCGATCGGCGAAGACGTCGAATACCGGATTCCGTTGGTGGCCAATGCCCGGCGCTTCGCCGCCGGCGACCGGATCCGGCTCACCCTGACAAGCGACGATCAGGACCCGCAGACGCCGGCGATCATGAACTTCCGGCACGCCAGCGTCGGCACCAGCAGCCTCAACACCGTCCGGTCGTCATCCCGGCTGGTCCTGCCCGTGCAGACCTAGGCCTGTTACCTCGGCCACAGTAGTTCCCGAGTAACTTACTCAGAAGTAAGATAGTTCTATGTCCTTCTCACTGGAGCTGTCCCCCGATCTGGTGCATATCCGTGACTGGGTGCACGAATTCGCCGCCGACGTGATTCGCCCCGCCGCGGGGGAGTGGGACGAACGCGAAGAGACGCCCTGGCCGATCATCCAGGAGGCGGCCAAGGTCGGCGTCTACTCGATGGAGTTCTTCGCCGAGCAGGCCGCCGAGCCGTCCGGACTGGGCATGCTCGTCGCGTTCGAGGAGATGTTCTGGGGCGACGCGGGGATCGCGCTGTCGATCCTCGGCACCGGGCTGGCTGCCGCGTCGCTGGCCGGCAACGGCACACCCGAGCAGATGGCCGAGTGGCTGCCGCAGATGTTCGGCACCGTCGACGATCCGAAGGTGGGCTCCTTCTGCTCGTCGGAGCCCGGTGCCGGGTCCGACGTGGGCGCGATCCTCACCCGCGCGCGCTACGACGAGGCGACCGACGAGTGGGTGCTCAACGGCACGAAGACGTGGGCGACCAACGGCGGTATCGCGGAGGTCCACATCGTCGTCGCATCGGTGTATCCCGAGCTCGGCGCGCGAGGCCAGGCGACGTTCATCATCCCGCCGAACACACCCGGATTCCGGCAGGGACAGAAGTTCCTCAAGCACGGGATCAGGGCGTCGCACACCGCCGAGGTGGTGCTGGAGGACGTCCGCATCCCCGGCCGCCTGATCGTCGGCGGCCGAGAGAAGTTCGAGGAGCGGATCGCACGGGTCCGCGAGGGCAAGAGCTCGAAGGGCCAGGCCGCGATGGCCACGTTCGAGCGGACCCGGCCCACCGTCGGCGCGATGGCCGTCGGCGTGGCCCGGGCGGCCTACGAGTACGCGCTCGACTACGCATTGCAGCGTGAGCAGTTCGGCCGCAAGATCGGCGAATTCCAGGCAATCGCTTTCAAATTGGCGGATATGAAGGCCCGGATCGACGCGGCGCGACTGCTCGTGTGGCGAGCGGGCTGGATGGCCCGGAACGGCAAGTCGTTCGACAACGCCGAGGGGTCGATGGCCAAGCTGGTCGCCAGCGAGGCCGCCGTCTACGTCACCGACGAGGCGATCCAGATTCTCGGCGGCAACGGCTATACGCGGGACTACCCCGTCGAACGTATGCACCGCGACGCCAAGATCTTCACCATCTTCGAGGGCACCAGCGAGATTCAGCGTCTGGTCATCGGTCGCGCGGTGACGGGTCTGCCGATCCGCTAGTTTTCGGCGATTTCGGCGTGGCTGGTCACGCTGAGCGTGACCCAGCACGCCGAAATCGCAAACTCGCTAGAGCTGGTCGACGAAGAGTTTGTGGATGCGACGGTCGCCCGTCATCTCCGGATGAAAAGACGTCGCGAGCACCTTCCCCTGCCGCACCGCGACGATGTGTCCCGCGGCCTCCCCCAGCACCTCGACGTCGGGGCCGACGCGTTCGACCCACGGCGCCCGGATGAACACCGCGTGCACCGGCGTGTCGAGGCCCGTGAAGTCGATATCGGCCTCGAACGAATCCACTTGGCGGCCAAAGGCATTGCGCCGCACCGTCATATCGATCGCTTTCAACGGTGAGGCCTCACGTCCGGCGGCGCCGGCGTCCAGGATCTCGGTGGCCAGCAGAATCATGCCCGCACACGACCCGTAGGCCGGCATGCCCTCGGCCAGCCGGGCGCGCAGCGGGTCGAGCAATTCGAAATCCCGCAGTAGATGGGTCATCGTCGTGGACTCCCCACCGGGGATCACCAGCGCGTCGACGGCCTCGAGTTCGCGCAGCCGCCGCACGGTGGACGCCTCCGCTCCCGCCTCACGCAACGCCGCGAGATGTTCGCGAGTGTCCCCCTGGAGCGCCAACACCCCGACGTGCGGCGCGCTCACGGCTTGTAGTCGCGCTTGTAGCGGGTGAGGCCCTCCTGCGTCACCGCTGCCACCATTTCGCCGGTCTGGGTGTAGATCGTGCCCTGCGTCAGTGCCCGTCCGCCCGATGCCGACGGCGACGACTGGTCGTAGAGCAGCCATTCGTCGGCGCGGAATGGCCGCATGAACCACATCGCGTGATCCAGCGAGGCGACCTGCAGATGGTCACGTTCCTCGGCGTGATGCACCTGTGCCGAACCAAGTAGTGTGAGGTCGCTCAGGTAGGCCAGTGCGCAGATGTGCAGCACGAAATCGTCGGGTAGCGGATCCCGGTGACGGAACCACACCTGCTGTTGAGAAGCCTTGCCCGGCAAGCGTTCCAGCTTCTCCTGCGGCACCACACGCACATCCCACTCAGCGAACTGCTTGAAGCCGGCGTCGTCGAACGCCTTGACCTCCGTCAGACCCGGCAGGTCGTCGGGCGGCGGCGCCGACGGCATGGCGTCCTGGTGGTGGATGCCGCTCTGATCGATCTGGAACGACGCCGACATCGAGAAGATGGTCTCGCCGTGCTGGATCGCGTTGACCCGACGCGTCACGAAGGAGCCTCCGTCGCGCAGCCGCTCGATGATGAACACCGTTGGTGCCTTGGCGTCTCCGGGCCGCAGAAAATAGCCGTGCAACGAGTGCACCTGATACTGCGGTTCGACGGTGCGCACCGCCGACACCAATGCTTGCCCGGCCACATGACCACCGAAGGTGCGCTGCCAGTTTCCCGATTCGGGGCTGAAGACGCTGCCGCGGTAGATGTTGACCTCGAGTTGCTCGAGATCAAGGATCTCTTCGATCGACATGCGGTTATGACGCTTCGCCTGGGCGGCCCATCGCGGCGGCTACCAGCCGCGTTCGGCGAGCCGGTGCGGAGCGGCCACATCCTCGACGTTGATGCCGACCATGGCTTCACCCAACCCGCGCGACACCTTCGCCAGCACGTCGGGATCGTCGTAGAACGTGGTGGCCTTCACGATCGCGGCGGCGCGGCTGGCCGGGTCGCCGGACTTGAAGATGCCCGATCCCACGAACACACCCTCGGCGCCGAGCTGCATCATCATCGCCGCGTCGGCCGGCGTGGCGATGCCGCCCGCGGTGAACAACGTCACCGGCAGCTTTCCCGCCCGAGCCACCTCGACGACGAGATCGTAGGGAGCCTGCAATTCCTTTGCAGCAACGAACAACTCATCTTCGGACAGCGATGACAACCGCCGGACCTCGCCGCCGATCGCCCGCATGTGAGTGGTCGCGTTTGACACGTCACCCGTGCCGGCCTCGCCCTTGGAGCGGATCATCGCCGCACCCTCGGTGATGCGGCGCAGCGCCTCGCCGAGATTGGTGGCTCCGCACACGAAGGGCACTGTGAACTTCCACTTGTCGACGTGGTGGGTGTAGTCGGCGGGGGTGAGCACCTCCGATTCGTCGATGTAGTCGACACCGAGGCTCTGCAGGATCTGCGCCTCAACGAAATGCCCGATGCGTACCTTGGCCATCACCGGAATGGTCACCGCGTCGATGATGCCCTCGATGAGATCTGGATCGCTCATCCGCGCGACGCCGCCCTGGGAGCGGATGTCAGCGGGCACCCGTTCCAGGGCCATGACGGCCACCGCGCCGGCGCCCTCGGCAATGCGGGCCTGTTCGGGCGTGACGACGTCCATGATCACGCCGCCCTTGAGCATCTCTGCCATGCCGCGCTTGACCCGCGCGGTGCCAGTCTGGGTCACCGACCCCTTAGGTGCGGTATCCACTGCTATCTCCTCCGAATCGCTACTGATCCAGTCTAAGCGCGGTCGCAAATCCATTGATTCCGCAGTTCAGCGGATGGATTGCAGCTGCCGTCGAGGTACGCCACCTCGGGCGTCGGCAAGCGCCTTCGCCTCGTCCAGTAGCTCGCCGAGCTGCACGGGATACACCTTTTCACCTTTGGCGACCAGCTCGTCGATCATTGTCGCATCGCACCAGCGGTGTCCGTGAATGTAGGCCCGCTCCAGACCGGTATGCCCGGCCACCGAAGGTTCGAAGCGGTCGGTGCGGTGGATGAAGAACCTCTCCTCGCTGTGGATGACCGACCCGTTGAAGTCGATCACCGCATCGCGTTGCCAGACCGGTCCCACCATGTCGGCCGGGGATACGCGCAGCCCGGTCTCCTCCTCGACCTCGCGCACCGCGGTTTCCGTCAGCGTCTCCCCATCTTGTGTCGCGCCGCCGACGGTGAACCACCAGCGCGGCGCCGGGCGGTCCGAATCGTCGGGTATCGCCGGATCCGATCCGCACAACAGCAGAACCGCACCCGTGCGGTCCAGCAGCACGACGCGCGCCGACACCCGCCTGTTCACCGTGGGCAACGCGTCACCGGATGCGGCTGGAGACTCCAGCGCCCGCTCGGCGATCTCGAAATAGGTTGGTAGCGCGGCTGTTCCACCGAGCCGCAGCAACCTCACCGCGGGGCGCTCACGCAGGGCCAGGGTGTCGCGGACCGCATCGTTGTGGAACCGGCGAGCCAGCAGAACCCGCGCCTCGGCGTCAGCCAGCTCGGCGACCAGCGCCAGCGGCAACGACGACGGATCGACCAGGGCCAGTGCCGCGGACAGCTCGTTCTCGGCAGCCTCGCGCCGCTCCCGCGGCGCACGTTCGGCGGCGGCGGCCAGTGCCGCCAGCCGCTTACCCGCCGGCCCGCCCCCATAGGCGTCGACGGCCACCGCCCGGGCGACCACGGCCCGACGCGCCAGGACGCTGTCGAGCGCCTGCCAGGACAGGTCGTATCGCACGTGCAACCGGTCCAGCCGGTTGGCGGTTTGAAACGCCCATAATCCCGCCAGCAGGAGCACCACGAGCAGCACCGCCAGCGCGATCACGACGACCCAGGTGGTCAATTCGACCCCCTGGCCTTCGCGCGCAGTGCGCCGACGGCGTTGCCCGTCGCACCCGCCACCTGCACCTTCGTTCCGGAGCTCGCGACCGTCTCGTATACGCGCATGATCTGGCCGGCCACCACCGACCAGTCGTAGCGGCGCACCGCATCGGATGCGGCCTTGACGTAGCCCTTCCGGATGACATCGTTATCGAGCACCGCGATCAGCCCGTCAGCCAACGCGTCCGAATCGTCGATCGCCACCAGCCGACCGGCCTTCCCGTTCATCAACACCCGCCGGAACGCGTCCAGTTCGCTTGCGACCACCGCGGTGCCCGCAGCCATCGCCTCGACCAGCACGATGCCGAAGCTCTCACCGCCGGTGTGGGGTGCGCAGTACACATCGGCACTGCGCATCGCCGACGCTTTCGCAGCGTCGTCGACCTGGCCGAGGAACCGCAGATGCTTCGCGCGTTTCCCCGCAGATCGGCGCAGTTCGTCCTCGTCGCCGCGGCCGACGATCAACAACTCGATGTCGTCGAACCGCTCGACGAGTCGAGGCAACGCGCGCAGCAGGACCGCCATCCCCTTGCGGGGTTCGTCGTAGCGCCCCAGGAACAACACCGACTTGCCCGCGCGGGGGTAGCCGTCCATCAGCGGCGCCGACGCGAACGCCGCGACGTCCACGCCGTTCGGTATCTCGACCGCGTCGCTGCCGAGGGCCTCCATCTGCCATCGCCGCGCCAGATCCGACACCGCGATGCGGCCGACGATCTTCTCGTGCATCGGCCGCAAAATGGGTTCGAACACGCTGAGCGTCAACGACTTCGTGGTCGACGTGTGGAAAGTCGCCACGATCGGACCCTCGGCGATGTTCAACGCCAGCATCGACAGGCTCGGGGCATTGGGCTCGTGCAGATGCAACACATCGAATTGGCCCTGCATCAGCCACTTCTTCACCATGCGGTGCGTGGAGGGACCGAAGCGCAGCCGCGCCACCGACCCGTTGTACGGAATGGGCACGGCCCTGCCACCGGACACCACGTAATCGGGCAACGAGGCGTGCGCGTCGGACGCGGTGGGCGCCAGCACGCTGACGACGTGGCCGCGTTCGTGCATCACCTGCGCCAGCTGCAGCACATGGGACTGCACCCCACCCGGCACGTCGAACGAGTAAGGGCAGACCATGCCGATGCGCATCAGGTCACCCCGAGTTTGGCGCGCCGTTCGTCGGAAAGGTCGGCCAGCCACTGCGGCTGCATCATGTGCCAGTCGGCGGGGTGCGCGGCGATGTTGCGCGCGAACCGATCCGCCAACGCCTGGGTGATGAGGGTGACGTCTTTCGAGCTGGTGTCGAGCGGCTCCTGCAGGTCGATGACGCAGTCGTCGCCGTCGTAATAGACGTGCGCCGGAATCAGCGCGGCGCCCGTGGTGATCGCCAACTTCGCCGGACCCGCGGGCAGGCGGGTGCGTTCGCCGAAGAAGTCGACCTCGACACCGGACCGGGTGAGGTCACGGTCGGCCATCAGGCAGACGAACTTGTTGTCCCGCAACCGTTCGGTGAGCAACTCGAACGGGGGCCGCTCGCCGCCCGAGGACGGAAACACCTCGAATCCCAGGCTTTCCCGGTATTCGATGAAGCGCCGGTACAACGATTCGGGTTTCAGTCGCTCGGCCACCGTGGAGAACGTGCCGTGCTTGTGCACGAGCCACACACCGGCCATATCCCAGTTGCCGCTGTGCGGCAGTGCCAAGACCGCCCCCCGACCGGCATCGAGCGCCTCCTGCGGCCGGTGCGCACCGACGCAGACTACGTCAAGCCGTTGTGCGACCGCGGACAGATCCATCGTGGGCAACCGAAACGCCTCCCGCCAGTATCGGGCGTAGGAGGCAAGCGAAGCACGAATGAGCCCGTCCGGCACGCGGGCGGGCTCGACACCGATGACGCGGGCAAGGTTCTTGCGTAGCTGTTCGGGACCGCCACCCCGCGCGGCATAGTGTGCACCGGCACCGAAAGCATTGCGCGCCACCACTTCCGGCATCGCGCGGACTAGTCGCCAGCCGGCGGCGTATCCCCAGTCCGCGAACCTGCCGGTTACCGAGAAGCCCGAAGACGGGTTCGGAATGGGTGTGGTCATGACTCGTCCGGTTGTTGCGCTGCGGGTGGGCGGTGCTCCGATGCCTCCGGCGTCTCACCGCCGGCGTCCGGTTTGATCAGCAGATCCATCGCGCCGGGTGAGGTGCGCACGCTGTGCACGCGCTGGCCCAGGGTGATGAGGCTGGTCAATGCCAGCAGCCACATCGCCACCTCCAGCAGCCATGTGACGCCGAACAGACCCGACAACCCCGCGCCGACGAGCACGATGATCAACCGCTCCGGCCGCTCGATCATGCCGCCTTCGGCAGCCAGGCCGCTGGCCTCGGCGCGCGCCTTGATGTACGAGATCACCTGCGAGCTGACCAGGCAGATCAGTGTGGCAACGACCAGTGATGTGCTGCGCAGCCCGAATGCCGCCCACCACAACAGGCCGCAGAAGATCGCGCCGTCGCCGATCCGGTCGCAAGTGGCATCGAGGACCGCGCCGAATCGGGTGCCGCCCCCGCGCTGACGGGCCATCGCACCGTCGAGCATGTCGGCGAGCACGAAGAACCAGACCACGACCCCGCCCCACCACAGCTGGCCGATCGGAAAGAGGGTGAGCGCGCCCAGCACGGTGCCCGCGGTACCGAGGATGGTGATGCTGTCGGGTGTCAGGCCCGCGCGCAGCGCAGCCTTCGCCAGCGGCCGGGACAACTTCTCGTAGGCCGCACGCGTCATCAGGTAGAGGTTGCTCAGTGTTTCATCCTCCGTCGCTATCCTCCGCCGTTACGCCCGTCCGACTGCTTCGCCCACTCCGTGGCCAGCAGTTCACGCGTCTCGCTCAGCAGTTGCGGGACCACCTTGGCGCCGCCGATGATCGTGATGAAGTTCGCGTCACCGATCCAGCGCGGCACCACGTGCATGTGCAGATGTTCGGCCAATGACCCGCCGGACACCCTGCCCAGATTCAGCCCGACATTGAACCCCATCGGATTGGACACGCTCTTGATGACGCGAATCGCCTTCTGGGTGAAGGCCATCAGTTCCGCACTCTCCGCATCGGTGAGATCTTCGAGTTCGGAGACCATGCGGTAAGGCACGATCATGAGATGCCCCGGGTTGTACGGGTACAGGTTCAGCACGACGTAGACCATCTCGCCACGCGCCACCATCAGACCGTCCTCATCGGACAGCTTGGGGATCTCGGTGAACGGCCGTGACGGCTCCGAACTGTCGCGCCGCATCGGCGCTTCGGCGATGTAGGTCATCCGATGCGGTGTCCACAATCGCTGCAGGTGGTCGGGCTCGCCGGCGCCGTGGTCGACGATCGTCTGGTCCTCCTGCTGTCCGGTCAGCTCATCGCGCAGATGCTCGTCGCGGGTCACGGCGCGATGCCCACCTTGACCAGATCGGCTGTCGGAGTGGCGTTTTCCCGACGCGCGATCCACTCGGCGATGGCCGCCACCGCGGCGTCGCGCGGCACGCCGTTGATCTGGGTGCGGTCACCGAAGCGGAAACTGACGGCGCCGGCCTCGATGTCCCGGTCGCCGGCCACGAGCATGAACGGCACCTTCTGGTTGGTGTGGTTCACGATCTTCTTCGCCATCCGGTCGTCGCTGGTGTCGACCTCGGCCCGAATCCCCGCCATCTTCAGTTGCGTGGCGACGCCGTTGAGATACGGGATGTGGTCGTCGGCGACGGGAATGCCGACCACCTGGACCGGCGCCAGCCACGCCGGGAACGCACCCGCGTAGTGCTCGGTGAGGATGCCGAAGAACCGCTCGATCGAGCCGAACAGCGCCCGGTGGATCATCACCGGACGCTGACGGCTGCCGTCGGCGGCGGTGTACTCCAACTCGAAGCGCTCGGGGAAGTTGAAGTCGAGCTGGATGGTCGACATCTGCCAGCTGCGGCCGAGCGCGTCCTTGACCTGAACCGAGATCTTCGGGCCGTAGAACGCCGCGCCGCCCGGGTCGGGCACCAGCTCGAGGCCCGAAGCGGCACCCACCTCGGCCAGCACGCTGGTCGCTTCCTCCCACAACTCGTCGGAGCCGACGAACTTCTTCGGATCCTTGGTGGACAGCTCGAGATAGAAGTCGGTCAGGCCGTAGTCACCCAGCAAGTCGAGCACGAAGCGCAGCAACGACGTCAACTCGCCGCGCATCTGATCGCGGGTGCAGAAGATGTGCGAATCGTCCATCGTGAGACCGCGGACGCGGGTCAGCCCGTGCACCACACCGGACAGCTCGTAGCGGTAGACCGTGCCGAACTCGAAGAGCCGCAACGGAAGTTCGCGATAGGACCGTCCGCGCGTCCGGAAGATCAGACAGTGCATGGGGCAGTTCATCGGCTTGAGGTAGTAGTCCTGGCCGGGCTTGCGCACCGTGCCGTCCTCGTTGTACTCGGCGTCGAGGTGCATCGGCGGGAACATGCCGTCGGCGTACCAGTCCAGGTGGCCCGAGATCTTGAACAGCTCGGCCTTGGTGATGTGTGGGCTGTTCACAAACTCGTAGCCGGCCTCGCTGTGCTTGCGCCGCGAATAGTCCTCGAGTTCACGCCGGATGATCCCGCCCTTGGGGTGGAAAACGGCCAGCCCCGAACCGATTTCGTCGGGGAAACTGAACAGGTCCAGCTCCGCACCGAGCTTGCGGTGGTCGCGGCGCTGCGCCTCTTCGAGGAACTCCAGATGCTTGTCGAGCGCTTCTTGCGACTCCCACGCGGTGCCGTAGATGCGCTGCAGGCTGGCGTTGTTCTGGTCGCCGCGCCAGTAGGCCGCCGAACTGCGGGTCAGCTTGAACGCCGGGATGTATTTCGTCGTCGGGATGTGCGGACCGCGGCACAGGTCGCCCCATTCCCGCTCGCGGGTACGGGGGTTGAGGTTGTCGTAGGCCGTGAGTTCGTCGCCGCCGACCTCCATCACGTCGGGGTCACCGGACTTGTCGTCGATGAGTTCCAGCTTGTACGGCTCGTTGGCAAGCTCTTCGCACGCCTGCTCTTTGGACTCGTAAACGCGGCGTGAGAACAGCTGGCCTTCTTTGACGATCTGGCGCATGCGCTTCTCGAGGGCCTCGAGATCCTCGGGGGTAAAGGCCCGCTCCACGTCGAAGTCGTAGTAGAAACCGTCGATGATGGGAGGTCCGATGCCGAGCTTGGCCTGGGGGAAGGTCTGCTGCACCGCCTGGGCCAGCACGTGCGCGGCGGAGTGGCGGATGACGCTGCGGCCGTCCTCGGTGTCCGCGGCGACGGGGATCACGTCGACGTCGGTCTCGGGGGCCCACGACAGGTCGCGCAGTCGGCCCTCCGGATCGCGCACGACGACGATGGCCTTGGGATCACCGCGGCCCGGCAGCCCAGCTTTGCGCACCGCCTCACCCGCGGTCGTCCCGGCAGCGACCCGGATAGGGGCTGCTGATGCGGGGCTGACGGCGGCGCTCATCGGTCTGTCTCCATTGCGTCGGGAACTAGGTCGGGCATATGTCGAACGCGACCATGCTATCGGTGCGCGTCTTCAGGCCCCCAGGCCAATAGGGCTGTTCAACCACGGCCAGTCGACACCGAACAGTTCGGCGGTCCAGTCAGCAGCGCCGAGCAGCCACAGGGTGCCCACCACGACCAGAAACGTGAACACCGCACCGATGGCCTGGATGGCGATGTGTTGTTCGCTGAACCAGGCCATCGCCTTGTCGTAGCGCGTCTTGGCGTAGGCCAGCAGACGTCGTGCCCACTCGAATTCGGTCGCGAGGATGCCGAGCCCGACGAACAGGATCGCCCAGCCCGGACCGGGATACGGAATGGCGACGACGCCGACGGCGAAGACCGCCAGACCCACGACACCGACCCCGATGCGGTAGACGAACTCGGCCGCGCGATGGTCGCGCAAACGATCACGCCAGCGCGCCCATCGGCGGACGCGGCTGGGGTGATCGTCTTGGGTCATGGCTGGCCGGGCCGCAGCTTGACGAACAGCGCGTGCGATTCGGCCAGTACGTCCTCGCCGTCCAGCAGGCGTCCCGACACAAAGATCTTGCGGTCCTCGATGCTGTCGATGCCGGCGTCGACCTGCAGCTCCCTCTCGACCAGCGCGATCTTGCGGTAGTCGACGTGCAGGAATGCGGTGCGCTGGGCCCGGCTGCCGCTGAGGGTGAACGCGGAGTAGCCGAGCAGCCCGTCGAAGAGCTGCGCGACCGCGCCGCCGTGTGCGGCACCGTTACGACCGAGGTGGAAGCGCCGGAACGTCGCCGTGCCGGCGATGCGCCCGTCCGGCGTCTTGTGCAGGTCCAGCGGGATGGACAGGAGGTTGCCGCGGTTGGGCAGATCCATCCGCCGGCCGGACGGTGAGGACCATTCGTCGGCGTAGTAGGGCGCCAGCAGCTGTGTGACCTTCTCGACGAGGTCGGCAGCCTCGGTGATGACGTCATCGGGTGCGTCTGCGGCGCGGGCATGATCCTGGAGCGTGCGGACGGCCTCGATGAAGCGGCCGTAGTCGGGTCCACCCTGGGTGGTCGGAACCGGCGGGTTGAATCCCCCGCCGGGATGCGCACCCGAAGGTTGATCGGTGGTCACCCGACCACCGTATTGCCTGGCTCGAGCTGGTGTCGTACCGCCTGGGTCAGGCTCAGGCCGCCGCGGCCCCGGCGGTGCTCAGCGTCTCGAACTCCTCGTCGGACAGCTCGATGCGCGCGGCCGCGACATTCTCCTCGAGATGGTCGACCTTCGACGTGCCGGGGATCGGCAGCATCACCGGCGATCGCTTGAGTAGCCACGCCAGCGCCAGCTGCGACGGGGACGCCCCGTGGTCGGCCGCGATGCGCTGCAACGGTCCGTCGGCGGCGGCCAGCGGTCCGGCGGCCAATGGGAACCAGGGAATGAACCCGATGTTCTGGGACTCGCAGGCTTCCAGCACCGGTTCGGCGCTCCGCACCGAGACGTTGTACATGTTCTGCACCGTCGCGATCGTCGCGATCTTCTGGGCGGCCTCGAGCTGATCGACGTTGACCTCGGACAGCCCGATGTGGCGGATCTTGCCCTCCTGCTGCAGCTTCACCAATTCGCCGACCTGGTCCTCGGCCGGGAATTTGTTGTCGATCCGGTGCAGCTGGAACAGGTCGATGGTGTCCACGCCGAGGCGGCGCAGACTCATCTCGCATTCCTGACGCAGGTACGCCGGGAAGCCGAGAGGCTCCCAGGTGTCGGGCCCGACCCGCAGCAACCCGGCCTTGGTGGCGACGACGAGCCCGTCCGGGTAGGGGTGCAACGCCTCCTTGATCAATTCTTCGGACACATATGGGCCGTAGGAGTCGGCGGTATCGATGAAGTTGACGCCGAGCTCGACGAGGCGACGCAGCACGCGGATGCACTCGTCGCGGTCGGCTGGCGGACCCCAGACACCCTTGCCCGTCAGGCGCATCGCGCCGAATCCCAGACGATTGACGGTCAGGTCGCCGCCGATGGTGAAGGTGGTGGTCATGTTTCGCACCGTACGCCGACAACCTTGGCGTCGCCGATCAGCGAATGCGGGTGCGATAGCGTCGGGCGGCAATGAAGCTGAGCGATCTTGCCGCGTTGCCCTTGACCTACGCCGAGATCGGCGCCACCGCTGGTGCATTGCCCGCCGGCTACCACCACGTGCAGAAGTCGGCGGTGATCGGTCGCGGCCGGCAGCGGTTCGAGGAGGCGGCCGAGGCGGGGATGCGATGGGGCATGCTGCGCGGTGCCGGGATCAAGGTGGCGGCGACGACGGAGATCGCCGCAGTGGGGTCGGAGGTGATCGTGCACCTGGGTCCGGTGCAGGCGCCGTGTCGCGTGGTCTACGTCGTCGACGAACCCGACCGTCGCGGCTTCGCCTACGGCACCCTGCCCGGCCACGCCGAATCCGGCGAGGAGCTGTTCCTCGTCCGCTACGACCCCGCCACCGAGAACGTGATCGCCGAGGTGACCGCGTTCTCCCGGCACGGCACGTGGTGGAGCCGACTGGCCTCGCCGGTGACGTCGCTGGTGCAGCGCATCGTGACGACGCGCTATCTCAAGGCCCTGTAGTCGGCCTATTCGCCACTCGGTAACCTCGGTCAACGCGTAGCTTTGCCCCCGAAGGAGGGCGAGTGGTGAAGAATTCAAGCATGGTCGAGGCCACCCACCTGCGTATCGCCGAGCTGGTACAGGCGCTGCACAGCCGAACCGATGCCGACTCGGAAACCGTGATCGCCGAGTTGGCGGAGCACGCCGCGGTGGAGATTCCCGGTGCGCAGTACGCCGGCATCACGGTGACGCGCAACCGCACACACATCGACACCCCCGCCGCCACGCACATCTATCCGATGCTGCTGGACAAGGTCCAACAACGACACGGAGAGGGCCCGTGCCTCACCGCGGCGTGGGAGGAGAAGACCATCCATGTCGCGGATCTCGAACACGACGACCGCTTTCCGCGTTACCGGGAAGATGCGCTGGCGGAGACGCCGATCCGGTCGATCATGGCGTTCCAGTTGTTCATTGCCGGCGAGACGATGGGCGCCCTGAACGTCTACGCCGAACAGCCCCACGCGTTCGACGACGAGTCCAGGACCATCGGCTTGATCTTCGCCGCGCACTCATCGGTGGCATGGAATTCGGCGCGCCGCGACGAGCACTTCAAGAAGGCGTTGGCCAGCCGCGACACCATCGGTCAGGCCAAGGGCATGATCATGGAACGGTACGGCGTCGACGCGGTGCAGGCATTTGAGTTGTTGCGCAAGCTGTCTCAGGACTCCAATGTGCCGCTAATCAAGGTTGCCAGCCAGCTCGTCGCCGACTCCCAGACGAGCATCGACTAGCCCCATCGACCGGGCGCATCGGATCGGTCGGATTCGATTGCGACACGGACAGGTCGCGGCCGAGTTTCGAAGCGGACCACCGCGGTGCGCATTTCGCGGGTCGTTGCCGAAGCGTGACGAACCCTTGATCGAATTGCGAAGGCTCGCCTCGGCATCGAATCCCGTTGGCACCCCTACGATCAGATATTGACAAGGTTGTAATTTCGAAGGATTCGGAACCCATGCGTGTGGTTGTTCGGTGTTTCCTCGCAGCGATCGTGATGGCTGCGAGTGTGGTCACGGGCCCGGCTGGCGCCAGCTCGGCGGCGAGCCAGTCGTATCGCCCTGCCGTCGCATCGGTTCTGCCTGTGCCGGGTTCGGTCGTGGGCGTGGCGCACCCGGTCGTCGTGACATTCAGAACCCCCGTCATCGACCGGCGTGCGGCCGAACGTGCCATCGACATCAAGTCGGTGCCCGCGATGACCGGCAAGTTCGACTGGGTGGAAAACAACGTCGTGCAGTGGATGCCCGACGAATTCTGGCCGGCGCACACCACGGTGGCACTTGCCGTGGGCAACCTGCCCACCACGAACTTCCAGACCGGTCCCGCCGTCATAGGTATCGCCAACATCGCGGAGAAAACGTTCACGGTGACCATCGACGGTGTGCCGCCCTCTGATCTGCCCGCACCACACCACCGAGCCAACTGGGGCAAGCCCGGAGTGTTCCCGGCTTCGATGGGCCGCCCGCAGTATCCGACGCCGGTCGGCACCTACACCGTCCTAGGCAAGGACCGCGACGTGGTGATGGATTCGAGTAGCGTCGGCATCCCCGTCAACGCTCCCGATGGATACGTACTGGATGTCGAGTACGCCGTGCGCTTCACGCAGCGCGGTCTCTTCGTGCACTCGGCACCGTGGTCCGTCGATCAAATGGGCTATGAGAACGTCAGCCACGGCTGTATCGGGCTGAGCACCGAGGACGCCGAGTGGTACTTCAACACTGTCAAGGTGGGTGACCCGATCATTGTGCGGGAGAACGGGATCGAGGTTCCTCGAACCGTATCGGGCTAGCTTAAGAGTTGAGCAGCATCGCCGACGTGATGAGCATGACGACGACAGTGGCGCCGTGGACTCCCCGGGCGATGGACTTGGCGCCGCCGCCGCCGAGCACGATTGCCGCGTCGGCGATGGGAATGATGGTGGCGGCCAATATCACCCAGCCGAGCAAGTGCGTGGCGCCCGCGGCCATCAGAATGATGACAATCAGTCCTGATGCGATGTCGCGGACGCCCTTGCCCCGCATATAGGCGCCGACGGATGACTGGGTCAGATCGGGTTCCACACCGTAGCCCGCGGCAGCGACGCGCGGCGCAACGATGAAGCGTGCACCGATGAAGATGATGGCCGCGGCAATGAGTCCGGCGAGCGTGTAGGCGACGATCGAAACGGTCATGTCGAATACTCCTGAAATATCATCGAATTGGTGAGAATGCTGTCGGCTCCAACGGCACCGTCTGAACGTCGACGATGTCGTTGATGTCGAAGCCGGCCATATCGGCGGCGAATTCCGGACTCGCCATGACCTGCCGCGTGAGCTGTTCGGGATCGGCCAGCGACGGATAGCGGATGAGCGCGACCAGCCGATTCGCACCGCCGTTTCGTTCCGTCCACACACCGTGGGTGGTGATCCCGAAGCCGTGGAAGGTCGGCAGATGGCGAGCCCAATGCACAGCCGCATAGCGTTGCAGCGCTTCGGGTGATCGCAGGGTATAAATTCTCAGCTGAAACATGAATGCGGCGCTCCTCCGGTTGATCTGGGGCGAATCAGATCGTCAACGCCACGCACAGGGCAGCCACTGCGAGCCCTTGCAGGACAGCGCGAACGCCGATGATCTGATCCCACTTCGCCTGTAGGGCGCGTCCATTCGGTGCCGGCCGACCGGCGTCGGCAGCTGCTGTCAGCTCTCGGTTGATCGGCGCGCTCACCCGTACGTAGAGCACGACCCAGACCAACAACAGGACCAGGGCGACAGCCGCCGCGATCGCTTGCGGCCACTGCGCGGCCATCGCGGCGAGCACAGCACTCGTCGCCGCGGCCAGGATGCCGAGCACACCGGGCACGGGCATTCGCCGATCGCCGTATCGATGCACGTTTCCCGTAACCGCCACCAGTGCGGCGTCGTCGACCGACGCCAGGGCCGGTCGCAGCACGATCGTGCAGAAGGTGTCGGTGCCGTACACGACCGCGGCGCCGAGCACAGCGATCAATGCGGCGGCACGAGCGATGAGATCCAAGGTCATGTCGTAGGCTCCTCAGGCTTAGGTGCTAGCAACGCTAACCCCGGATCCGTCCCGCGTCAATAGCATCACTAGCAGATATAGCAGTGCTATCATTCAAGGTATGGCCATCGAGGACCGTCGCGAACGGGAGCGAGCCGCGCGCCGGCAGCTGATCATCACGACAGCGCGCCAGCTGGCCGAGGCCGAAGGCTGGGATGCCGTGACGACGCGGCGATTGTCCGCACAGATCGAGTACAGCCAGCCGGTGTTGTACAAGCACTTCGCCGGCATGGACCAACTCGCTGATGCGGTCGCCCTCGACGGCTTCGGCGAGCTCGCGGATGCGATTCGCGATGTTCGGGTCGGCACCGCCGGTGACAGCCTCGCCGCCGTCGCGCACGCGTATCTGGATTTCGCCCGCGACAACCCGGCCGTCTACGACGCGATGTTCGCCCGCGCGACCGCCTTGCGCTTCGCCGCCGAGGACACTCCCCCTCAACTGAAGGCAGCTTTCGCCGAGTTGCGCTCAGCGGTCGGACTTCTCGGCAATGAGCAGGATGCGGACACGCTCACCGAGGTGTTCTGGGCTGCACTACATGGGCTGGTCACCCTCAGCCGCACAAGCCGACTACGCGAGGGCTACGAAGCGGAACGTGTCGAACTGCTCGTCACTCAATTCACCAGCCAACGCTGAATCCCAACGCAGCGACCCGTCCCACGTTATTGGGACCGGGTCGCCGCGGGGCTAATTCAGTGGCCGGAAGGTCCCGGGCCGGGCGCAATCGGTTGACCCGGCTGCGGTGCTCCACTCGGCGCCGGGCCGACTGGATCCCCCTTGCCTCCGGCTGCGCCACCCATGGTGGTCACCGGAAGCCCGCCTGCCACCGGAGCACCGGCGACGATCGGCGCACCCGCCAGCGGGGGAACGATCGGAACCGGCGGAACCAGGGGCGGAACGGGCGGCACCAGCGGCGGCGGGACGATCGGCGGGACCAGCGGCGGCGGAACGATCGGCGGCACTATTGGAACCGGCCCAGGCAGCGCCATCGGGACACCGGCCATCTCAGAAATGGGAGCGCATGGGGCCACTGGAGCACCCGCTGCTGGGGCCTCGCCCGCCGACGTCGTGAGGCACTCGTAGCCGCCGGTTTTCAGCATCGGCGCCGCCGCGGCACCGGCGCTCATCGCTAGTGCGATGCCACATAACCCCGCCCCGACAGCAATCGCCTTGATGTTGAGTCGATCAAAGATCGCCATCACCCACCCGCTCCTTCATTCACGCTCAGAACATTCCACTTCGTAGTGCTGCAGCAGACCCGCATGCCGTACCAAAGTCGCTTCTGGACGACGTGGTCAATTTATCGACAGCAATCGCGATCGCAGGACACGCCGCACCGCGCCGTTTCCAAATGGTGACGTTCGGTTTTACCGGACTCCCGTCATGGTCGGAGTTCCGTTGGAAATGAGATGATTTCGTCACCCGACTGTGTCCAAAGCGTAGGCTACGCGCGTCGAGTTCGACGCGACTATTCCTCGAGACTCGACGCCCGTGGGGATCGGCCACCGTGGGGCTCTGCCTCGCCGGCAAGGATCTGCATCGTCGGCGACCGGCTTGGTGTCGCGGTTAACTTGTTCGGAGGCAACGCCACTGGCTTCCGCAGCAGGAATACCGCAGGGACGAACGTCAGCGCAATGAGCACGGCGGCCACGGCGAACACCACGGCATAGGCGTGGCTCAGATCGGCCTGCACGTTGTCCAAGAAGTCGGGAGCAACGGCCGGCAGTGGTATCGCGGATGGGTCGATTGGCACACCGCTCTCGGCTTCCTGCTGCTGCAGGACCGTCATTTTGGTTGCAGCGGAGATGTTTTCGCTGCGGTTGAACTGACTGGTAAGGATTACAGACATCACGGAGGCGCCGATCGAGCTGGCCATGAGCTGGTTGATGCTGACGAGCGTCGAACCCCGCGCGATCTGATGCTGGGCGAGTGTCTGTACCGCCGCGCCAGGAAGGGGCAGCATGGTGCAACCCGAGCCCATGCCCGTGAGCAGCATTGCAGCGAGCAACGTCGGCGAGTACTCCACCTGCGTGATGACCCCGTACGCCAAGATGCTCAGACCCGTGACAGCCAGGGAGATGCCGACCAGCACGATCTTGCCGGGGCCAAACCTGTCCATGAGGATCCCGGCCACCGGCATCGTCAGCATGGCGCCCAGCCCCAGCGGGATCATGTCCAGGCCGGCCTGCATGGGGCTGTGGTGCAGTAGCTGCTGGAAGTAGCTCGGCAACACCAGGCCGGCGCCGGCCCCGGCGAGGACATAGATGAGCATCGCGAGGTTGGCCAGGCCCACGGTCCGCTTGGTGAGCAGCCGGAAGTCGAGCAGCGGATGCTCTGCGCGATACCACGCGTGCCAGACGAACACGATGATCAGTACGAGGCCGACGATCATCGGTATCAACACGTGACGATCAGCCACCGTGCCGCGGGCCGGCATCTCAGAGAGCCCGAGCAGGAGCGTCGCCACCCCGGGCGTCAGCAGCAACACGCCGATGAAGTCGAAGGTCTCCGATGGTGCGGGGTCATCTCGCGGAAAGATGAACGCGGCGAACACGACGGCTATGAGACCCACCGGCACGTTGATCAGAAATATCCATTCCCAGCCATACGTTCGGATGATCCAGCCGCCCAATATCGGTCCACAGATCGGGGCGAGCACCATCGGAATCGCGGCCAACCCCAAGAGGCGGCCGAGGCGCTTCGGCCCCGCCGCGCGGGTCACGATGGTGAGCATCAGCGGCGTAAGCGTGCCGCCGCCAACGCCCTGAAGTGCGCGAAATATGATGAGCAGCAGGATGTTCGGGGCCATCGCGCAGAGCAGCGAGCCCAGCGTGAATGCCAATACCGAGCCGATGAACAGCCGTTTGGTGCCGAACCGGTCGGCGGCCCAGCCGGTCATCGGCGTAACGGTGGCCAGCCCGAGTATGTAGGCCGCCATCGTCCACGCCACCACGGCCTGGCTGGACTGGAATTCGACGACGAAGGTGCGTTGCGCGACGGCGACGATGGTGGTGTCGAGGCTGGCCATCGCCGAAACGATCAGGCACACGCTGCCGATGCGCAGGAGTCTGGCGTCCAGCCGATCCGGATATCTCGGTTCGACAGACGTGCTCTCACATCGTTTGTGCGTCGCGGAGTTCCGTGATTCCGGATCGACGGCGCCGTCACCTCTGGCCATCAGCTGTCCTCACGCCGCACTCTATTCGCTGGGGTACCGCTGATCAGAGAATCCGCCAGGCCCTATTGCCTGGAATTAACGGCTGGAACCGACTGCCGGGCGCTGTAGATCTTGTGGTCCCGACTGGGATCGAACCAGTGACCTTCCGCGTGTGAGGCGGACGCTCTCCCCCTGAGCTACGAGACCGGGGAGCTCGACCGAAGGGGTCGAACGACGTCGAAGACTAGCACGGTAGCGGCCGTCGACCCGAATTTGTTTCCCGACCGCTGGTCCGGCATTTCGCACGTTCGTCGGCCCGGCCGGCGTTGCCGCGGCTATCGTCACACCGTGGCTCATCTCGACCAACGTTTGGTCGCCGCAGTTGCCGGCGTGGCCGGGTTGCTTGCCCTCGGTGCGTGCGCCATCTCCCCCGGCCCGCAGCCGACGAGCGCGTCGTCAGTCACCGACCAGACCATCGCGTCAGCCACCGGTTCGCCACCGACGACGGATAGTCCCCAGCCGCGGGACCGGGAGGTGTTCGGGTATACCGGCTTCATCTCCCCGACGGGCAACGTGAGCTGCGCAATCGATGTCAACTTCGCCCGCTGCGACATCATCGACCGTGACTGGTCACCCCCGCCCCGACCGGCGGACTGCGAGTTCGACTATGGCCAGGGGATCTCGATCGTTCCCGGCGAGCCCGCCACCTTTGTGTGTGCCGGCGACACCACCTTCGGCGCCGAGGAGGTGCTGCCCTATGGGGAGGCGATCACGGCCGGTCCGCTGCGCTGCGAGAGCGCCGAATCGGGCATCACATGTCGCGACGCCGAATCGGGGAACGGCTTCACGATTTCGCGTCAGGCGTACCAGATCTTCTGATGCTCCACCCACGGCGACCGCGTCGAGCGCACCCCGAGGTTCGACTGTCCCCGTCACAGGTAACTGCCACCACCCGAGCGGAACGATGAACGACGAATCAAGGGATTTGTGGTGTCTCGCTCGGGTCGACTATTGTCGTCCTTCGCGACGAGCGGCAGGCCGTTCGTGGCGCGCGGATGTAGCGCAGTTGGTAGCGCATCACCTTGCCAAGGTGAGGG
>JBIQHU010000254.1:0-3540 GCA_044508395.1 Mycobacterium sp.
GAAGGCGATGCCGGCCGGGTCGGCGTCGTGCAGCGCGAGCCCGGCAGCGGCCTCGGCCGGGGACTTGAATCGCACGACTTCGGTCAAGGTGAGCGCATCGGTGGCCTCGGCGATATCGCGCAGAACACCACCGGCCGAGATCGACGAGAGCTGTCCGTCATCGCCGATGAGACGCACGCTGGCGCCCTTCGACAGTGCGTCGGCGATGAGGCGGTCGAGTCCGGCGGTGGAGGCCTTGCCGGCTTCGTCGACGACGATCAGGGTGTCGGGTCCGACGCGGCGAAACCAATGAGGTTGCGCGGCGGCGGGTCGGTCGATGCTGTGGATGTATTTGTCGATGGTGTCGGTACGGGAGTTGAGGTCTTCGTCGAGAACGATCGCCGCGTCGGCGGTCGGGGCCAAACCCAGCACGTGGCCACCGGAACTGCGCCACGCATGGGCCAGCGCGGCCATGGCCGTGGTCTTGCCGGTGCCCGCGGGTGCGAGCGCGAGCGCCACGCGGCGCCCGCACGTTGCCATCTCGGCGACAAGTGCGACCTGACCGGGGTTGAGCGTGCGTCCCCGCAGCTCGGCATCGGCGCGGGCGAACTCGACATCCAGGTCGGTGGCGCAGCGGCCGTCGACACGTGCGACAGCGGTCAGGATGCGGCGTTCGGCGGCCAGGATGGCGCGGCTGGTAAACATCTGCGTGCCATGGCGGGTGTAGACACTGGCGCCGTCTCGGCGACGCAAGGCGACAGGCTCACCCAGATCACCGTCCCCGACACTGGCGCGCGGCACCGAAAATGTCCCGGATAACGCGGTATCGGTGATGCGGTCGACGAGTGCGACATCATCCGACACGCTGTAGTGGCGGACAACGCGCAGGGCTTCCGCGCGGACGTGGTGGCGCTGCCAAGTCGCACGACTTTGGGACACGGTGGCAATGATTTCGCCGGCGCGCGCCGACACCCACCGATCATCAGTCACTGGACCCCGATTGTGCTGCGCGGGGTGGTCGAGGATGTCGGCCAGCATCCGCTGCACGCCGTCGCGGCCGAGGACCTCCACGGCCTGGTTCCGCCAGGTCGCGCGCTGCTGGGCCAGCGAGCGCGGCTCGTGCTTGTCCTCGCGCGTTTCCAATGTTGCCTGTTGGGCCAGCGCGATGATCTCGACATGTGTCGGTTCGCGACCATGATCGGTCTGAAACTGCTGTGCGAGTTCGGCCGTGCGGGCCTCGATCATGGCGCGTCGACTCGACCACCGAGACAGCAATTCTCCGTGCAGTCCGACGATTTCGCGGACGGGTCGTTTCCCGTTGCCGTGCGCCTTTTCGGTGAAGGACACACTCAAACTCGCGGACAGGTGAGCTTCCAGGCGCGTGTTGTACATCTCGGAGGCGGCGACCACGCTGCGGTGCAGGGGCTGGCCGTCCAGGGCGAGCCAGCGGCGCACGCCATTGGCGTCGACGTGGCAGACCTTGTTCGAGACTGCGATGTGGGTGTGCAGGTCGGGGTCCCCGGCGCGGGAATCGCGATGGGTGAACGCCGCGGCGATCAGCCCTTCGGTGTCGACTTGGGCGACGCCATTGGTGCCCAGGCGGGTGAACGCCGCGTGATCCTGCAGCCAATCAAGAACATCGGCAACGGCGGCGTCGTGGGCGGCCTCAATCTGCTCTGCGACAGCGAGCGGGGCGATAGCCCACAGTGCAGAAACGGATTTCACGGGTGAGAAGGTCAGGTCGTACCCGGCGACGGCAGTCGTGCGGGCGCGGGTGTTGCGGGCGATTAAGCCGGAGAGCTCGCGATCATCGGCAGGTGGGCGGCGGTACAGTTCGCCGAACATGTCGACGGCGATATCGGTGCGGAGGCGAGCGCGGACCTCTGGGTCGATCGTGGTGTTCCAGTGGGTACCGGCGGCAGCGTTGTGCTCGCGGTAGGCGACCGCGAGCCGTCGCGCGAACTCGGGTTCACCGTCGCGAACATAGAACTTCCGTCCGAGCCGGCCGGCGGCACGTTGGGCAGAGACTCCGTGGCCGGCGACGAACCGTTCGATGCGTTCGGCGTTGGGATGCAGGCCTTCTCCGAAGAGCGCCCGCATCTGTTCCTCGCCGACATCCGAACCCGCCTCGACCGACCAAATATTCCGGCTGAAGTCAGAATCGATGTCCTTGAAGGCAGTATCAGCCAGGGCAGCCAAACCGCGCCCCAGCCAGTGGCCCGGCGCTTCCCCTTTCGCCGAGTAGTAGTCGGCCAATGTGGACCGGCCGCGCTGGGTATCGTCGGCAGCGGCGACTTGGCGCACCAGGTACAGATATCCGTCGCCGGCGGTCAGCTTGTGCAGCGTCATCACCATGACGCGCAACCCGATACCAACATGCGCCGAGAGTAGGAGCGGTCGTCTCAACCGGACCACCACCAAACCGGCAGTTCTCAAACAACTCTCAGAAAGCAACCCTGAATGCAAGAGGTGTGTGGTCTGTGGGTGGGCTGGAACGGAGGTGCGAGATGGGGGCGGTTGGAGGCGGCGCGCGGTTGGCGAGGGAATGGCGAGGGAGTGGGGTTGAGGTGGTGAATGGTGATGCTGCGGTGAGGCACGGCAAAAATTGGTGGACGGCGAATGTGGCTGTGGTGGTGGTCTGCTCGGGCCGAACGCTTCTAGGGTCCTCGACCATGACGGCTGCGAGAACATCCAAGGCGGAGGCCCGGCGGCGGGCGGTGGAAGCGTTTCGGCGTGCCAACGAGGAGCGTGCGGCACGCGACAGGGAGAACCTCAAGGACGCCACGATCGTGCTGCACGCGATCGACAAGCTCGCGGATATCGGCGAGTGGAAGAAGGCGCGGCGCGCGGAGCTGCGCGCGCAGGCTGACGCGCAGTTGGAGCGCGAGGAGGCCAAGCGGGTGGGCGATGAACGCGCGGCGGCTGGCGCGGCGATCGAGCGGATGCGGGAACGGGGTGAGACGCTGACGACGATCGCGACCAATCACGGTGTTGCGATTGGGGCCGTGCGGGCACTAGCACGGCGCGCGCCGAAGCCGGCAAAGGCGGTGTCGCGGAACGGTTCGCATGCACTAGGTTCCGGCGGCGATGGTTCGTCACTTGGTTCCCCCCCGGTTCGGCCGTCGGTGAGCAGGTCGTTGGCGTGATCGTCCCCGATGTCCTCGACGGGGACGAACCGCCGGCCGAGGCGGCATCGGCGTGACGTTTCCCGGGTCTCGTGGTCGGCGGACGGCTCAGGTGGTGCGGCAGGTTGTGAATCCGACGACAGGCGGGCACTCGGCGCTGCGCGGCGGCGTGGCACTGCTGAGCGTCCGTTCAGTCCGTCGCGGTGATGCTGCGGCCGGTCGAGTTCCCCGCGCTGCGGCGTGGTTGCGGGGCTCGCTGGCCGATGAGCCCCTGGGCCAGCGTGGCGGCGCCGCGGTCGAGCTACGACGGGCGCGGTCCTCCGGTACGCGTGGCGGTGTCCGGCGGCCGATGGCGCGGGCCACGGTGAACGTCAGTGCCGGCGGTTAGACATCCCAGGGCCGTAAGTTGTCAAGCTGCTTGGGTGTCGGCGGTGGT
>JBIQHU010000255.1:0-3534 GCA_044508395.1 Mycobacterium sp.
GTCCCGAGCGCGACGAGGAGGAGGTGCAGCTCGCTGCGGCGCGGAGCTGGCAGCGGGCGCTCTTCGATGCCGGTCTGGCCTGGATCACTGGCCCGACCGAATACGGCGGAGCCGGCCTCGACCAGCGGTATCAGGACATCTTCGACGAGATGTGCGCGCTTTACCTGTTGCCGAAGTTGGACACCGTATTCGTGACGTTGCACATCGTGCTGCCGGGCCTATTGGCGGCGGCGTCCGACGAACAAAAGCGTCGGCTCGTGCCGGCAATGCTGCGTGGCGACGTGATCGCATGCCAACTGTTCTCCGAGCCCGGCGCGGGGTCGGACCTGTCGGCGGTGTCGACCCGTGCGGTGCGCGAGGGCGGGGTGTGGGTCGCCAACGGTCAGAAGGTCTGGACGACGGGCGGTCATTACAGCGACATCGGCCTGCTCCTGGCGCGTACGGGGGACGACGCCATCGCCCACCGCCGTCTGACGATGTTCGTCGTCGATATGCACGACCCGGCGATCGACGTGCGGCCACTACGGGAGATGAGCGGCGGCGCTCATTTCAATGAGGTGTTCATCGACGATCTCCGGATACCGGACGACTGCCGGGTCGGCGATGTGAATGGCGGATGGCGGGTAGCCATGGCCACGCTCGGCGGCGAGCGTAAAGCGGTCGGATCCAGTGCCGATGCCCCCAATTGGGTTGTCGTGCAACGACTTGTCGATCTCACCCGGACCGCCGTAGCGAAGGGGCCGGTTCCCGAGAGCGTGGTCGACGCGGTGGTTCGGTGCTATGTGCTCGGCTCGGCGGTCGAGCATACTGCCGCCAACCTGGCCTCGGCTGCGCGCCGGGGCGATCTCCTGGGTCCGGAGGCATCCACGCTGAAGCTGCTTCGCAACCGTCTTCTCCAGAACTGCATCGACACCGCCAGCCACGTCCTCGGTATGAACATGCTGGCCGACGTCGGGGAATGGGGTACCTACGCGTGGGGGCGCGCATCCACCCTCGCCCCTGGCTTGCGGATCGGCGGTGGCACCGACGAGATCCAGCGCAACGTCATAGGGGAAAGGGTGCTCGGCCTGCCACGAGATCGTCAGGGTTAACCGGTAGGCGCCCGGGCTCGATGTCGGTGACGTGACTACTGTTTCGGGCGTGGTCGATGACTTGTGGACCGCCGCGACCCGGCACGCGTTCCTCGACGCGGTGCGCGAGGGCACCATCGCGGACGCGGCCTTCAACCGGTGGCTGAGCCAGGACGTACTGTTCGTCGCCGACCTGCTCACCTTCCAGGCGCGGCTGCTCGCTCGGGCGCCGCGCCGGGCTCAGGGCGTACTCGCGGGAGGATGCGTCGCCCTGGTCGACGAGCTGGACTGGTTCGAGGTGCAGGCCGCCCGGCGGGGCATCGACCTGGATCAGCCGGCGCTAGCGGCAACGCTCGCGTACCGGGAACTGCTGCAGCGGCTCGACGGCACACCCACCGATGCGGCGCTGACGGCGCTCTGGGTCATCGAGCGGGTGTACCTGCTCGCGTGGACGTCGGCTGTGTCGGACACGTCGCCGTTCCGCGAGTTCGTCGACCACTGGACGACCCCGGATTTCGCCGCATACGTCGATGCACTCGGTGAACTGGCGAACCCCGACGTCCACACCGAACTGGTCGCCGAGGTGCTCGAACATGAGGTGGCGTTCTGGGAGATGGCGCTGGCATGAGTCTTTCCAGAAGATTGTGGACCGCCAACCGCGATTTGGCCGACGACGCCCTGGCGCATCCGTTCATCCGGGAACTCGGTGACGGCTCGCTGGACCGCGCCACCTTCGCCGGTTACGTCGCGCAGGATGCGTTCTTTCTCGAATCCTTCGCCCGCGCATACGCTCTGGCGCTGGCCCGCAGCACCGACACCCCCACGCTGATCGCGCTCGCGGGGTTGATCGCCGGGGTCGCCGACGAGTTGAACCTGCACAACTCCTATGCCGCGCGCTGGGGCATCGACATGGCAGGCGTCGAACCCTCGCCGGCAACGCTGGCGTACACCGACTTCCTGCTCGCCACCGCTGCCACATCTGACCTCGGCGTGATACTGGCCGCGATGACCCCGTGCATGCGCCTCTACGCGTGGCTCGGAACCTCGTTGGACGCGGACAAAGCCGGAAAGTACGCGGAATGGGTGCAGACCTACGCCGACCCAGGCTTCGACGGCCTGGCATCCCAGCTGGAAGGTCTCCTCGATCGACACGCCGGCGATACTGCCGCCGTCGCCACGGCGTACCGGCGCGCGATGCACCTCGAGGTGCAGTTCTTCGAATCGGCGTACTCAGGCTGACGGCCGCAGCAGGTACGCGTCCCCGTAGTCGTTGCCGATCACAGTGCAGGTCCGTCGAACCGCCGTGTGGCGCCACCACCTGCGCACGTTAAGGTCCACTCGTCGGCCTCAGTGAACAGGCCGGTAGAAAAGTTGAGAACTTCATGACTGCACCAGCGGATACCTCGTTACTCGAAGAGCGGGTCGGCCACTACTACCAGATGGGCGGCACCTACCTGGTGGGCCGCGAGAAGCTGCGCGAGTATGCGCGTGCCGTGCAGGACTACAACCCCGTGCACTGGGACGTCGCCGTCGCCGCTGAGATGGGGTATTCGGACGTCATCGCGCCGCTGACGTTCACCTCGACACCGGGTATGGCCTGCAATCGCCGGATGTTCGAGCAGATCGTCGTCGGCTACGACACCTACCTGCAGACCGAAGAGGTCTTCGAGCAGCACCGCCCGATCGTGGCGGGCGACGAACTGACCGTCGACGTCGAGCTGACGTCGGTGCGCAGGACCGCAGGCCGAGATTTCATCACCGTCACCAACACCTTCACCGACACCGCAGGCGAGGTGGTGCACACGCTGCACACCACCGTTGTCGGCGTGACCTCCGAAGACATCAATGCGGAGGTCAAGGTGGCCGTCCAGAACGCGATGATGCACGACATCAACATTTTCGACGTCGGCGCCGATGGCAACTATGTGAAGGAGGTTCGCCCCCCTGGTGAGCTTCGGATCTCCGACGGCGGGATGACCCGCAAGCCGGGGACACCGTCCTTCGACGACGTGCAGGTCGGCTACGAGCTACCGGTGCATCACACCCGGCTGTCCCGAGGTGACCTGGTGAACTACGCGGGCGTGGCCGGTGACGCCAACCCGATTCACTGGGACGAGGCCATCGCCAAGGTGGCCGGGCTACCCGATGTGATCGCCCACGGAATGCTCACCATGGGTCTGGGGGCCGGTTACGCGTCGACGTGGCTGCGCGACCCCGGTGCGGTCACCCGCTACACCGTGCGGCTGTCCCAGCCCGCGATCGTGTCGGCCAAAGAGGGTGCTGACATCGAGTTCAGCGGCCGGGTGAAGTCGCTGGACCCGGAGACCCGCAGCGGTGTCGTGGTCGTCGCCGCGAAGTCCGCCGGTAAGAAGATCTTCGGTATGGCGACGCTGAACGTCCGCTTCAGCTGACTAGATGTACCGGGACAGGACGTTGGTAGCAGGCGTGTTGGCTTGATGTGAGG
>JBIQHU010000068.1:0-29042 GCA_044508395.1 Mycobacterium sp.
AACTACGCCAACGACCACGAGGACGGCAACGGCCAGTTCGAGCAGAACTTCCAGTTCGCCGACGCACTGACCACCGCCGACCGCGTCGTCACGCTGCGCTATCTGCTGTCGATGATCGCCGCCGAGCGCGGCATGATCGCCACCTTCATGCCCAAGCCGTTCGCCGACCGCACGGGAAGCGGTCTGCACCTTCATCTTTCGCTGACGAGCGGCGGGTCGCCGGTGTTTCCCGCCGGGGTGGATGTGCCCGATGAGCGGGGGCTGGGACTGTCGGAGACCGCATACGCGTTCATCGGCGGCATCCTCGAACACGCCTGCGCGTTGCAGGCCGTCGTCGCGCCAACGGTCAACTCCTACAAGCGGACCCGCGCGACCGGCACCGCGTCCGGTGCCTCGTGGTCGCCTAACACACCGAGCTACGGCGGCAACGACCGCACCCACTACATCCGGGTGCCCGATGATCAACGGGTCGAACTGCGCGGTGGCGACGGGTCGGCGAACCCGTACCTGGCGATCGCGGCGGCAGTCGGTGCGGGCATCGACGGCATCAAGCGAAGCAGCAATCCCGGAGATGTTGGCTCCCTGGGACGTTCGGCGCTACCACCGACGCTGCTGCACGCCGTCGACGAGTTGGAGGCCGATCCCGTCGTCACCGGGGTGCTCGACGCCGCGGGTGAGGGTGTGGCCTCCTACTTCGCGAGCATCAAGCGTGACGAGTTCTTCGCCTACCACAGCGCCGTCACGCCGTGGGAGATCGACCACTACCTAACCGCCTTCTAGCCGAAAGGATTTCGCGATGTGCGGCATTGTGGGCCTGCACCTGCGCAACCCCGACCTGCACCCACAGCTCGGGGAGCTGGTGACCGGCATGTTGTGCGAGATGGGTGACCGCGGCAGCGACTCGTCCGGTGTCGCGATCTACGGGGATCCGATGTGGTCGCCGCCCGGGCACGGGTGCGTCTCGCTGCTCGAGGTCGATGCGAGCCCGGACGAGGTGGCCGCCACACTCGGCGTGTCCGTCACGCAGCTCGATGCCACGTATCTCCTTACCGCACAGTCTCCTTCGGAGGAGATCCTCGCTGCCGCCCGAGCCGCCTATCCGGACGCGCTCGTCGCGGGCTTCGGTGCCGACCTCGCGGTGCTCAAGGGGGTCGGCCATCCGCGGCTGCTCACCGAACGCTGGGGACTGGCGGAGGCACAGGGCTGGCAGGGCGTCGGCCACACCAGGATGGCGACGGAGTCGGCGGTGACGCCCGCGGGTTGTCACCCGTACGCGGTCGGGCCCGAGCAGTGCATGGTGCACAACGGATCGTTCGCCAACCACGCCACCATTCGCCGTGAATTACGCGCGGCAGGGGTGACATTCGACAGCGAGAACGACACAGAGGTCGGCGCTCGCTTCATCGCCAAGCAGCTGGCCGACGGGCGGGACGTCGAGTCCGCACTCAAGGAGCTGTGCGCGGTGTTCGACGGCTTCTACACCCTCCTGGTGTCGAACCGGGATTCGTTCGCCGTGGTCCGCGATGCCATCGCATGTAAGCCCGCGGTCATCGCCGAAACCGACGACTGGGTGGCCATGGGTAGCGAATACCGCGCACTGGCAGGGCTTCCCGGTGTCGAGACGGCCAGAATCTGGGAACCCGAACCGGAGGTGATCTACGCGTGGCGACGGTGACAGCGACCGCGTTCGACCTGGCGACCACCCCGCTGCGCGAGGTGAACGCCGCACTGCATGCACCCGGTCTTTCGGGCGACTTCGTCATCACGCACCCCGACGGCGCACACAACGTCGCGGTCGGCCTCGATGCGCCGATACGGGTGCGGATCGAGGGTCACGTCGGCTACTACGCCGCCGGGATGAACCAGCAGGCCCACGTCACGATCGACGGCAACGCGGGCACCGGCGTCGCCGAGAACATGATGAGCGGGACCGTCTGGGTAAAGGGCAGCGCATCCCAGTCCGCGGGTGCCACGGCGCACGGCGGACTACTGGTGATCGAGGGCAGAGCCGCTGCACGGTGCGGCATCTCGATGAAAGGAGTCGACATCGTGGTGGGCGGTGACGTCGGGCACATGAGCGCCTTCATGGCGCAGGCGGGCCGACTCGTCGTGCGCGGCGACGCCGGCGAGGCGCTCGGGGACTCGATCTACGAGGCCCGCCTCTACGTCCGGGGCGAGGTCGCATCGCTGGGCGCCGACTGCATTGCAAAGGAGATGCGGCCGGAACACCACGCCGAACTCGAATCACTATTGGCGGCAGCGGGTTTCGATGACGACACCGCCGGCTACACCCGCTACGGTTCGGCTCGGTCGCTCTACCACTTCCACGTCGACAACGCGGCGGCCTACTGATGAGCTACACCGCAGACGATCGCGCCCGCCTGGGCCTTCGCGAATCAGCCACGTTCGACAGGTCGACCATCGCGGCCATCCACCGCGCCGCCGAGACCGGCATCTACGACATCCGCGGATGGGGCGCCAAGCGACCACTGCCCCACTTCGACGACCTGCTGTTCCTCGGGGCGTCGATGTCGCGGTACCCGCTGGAGGGTTACCGCGAACGGTGCGACACCGACGTGGTGCTCGGCGATCGCTACGCCAAACACCCACTGCACCTTGATATCCCGGTGACGATCGCGGGCATGTCCTTCGGAGCGCTGTCCGGCCCCGCGAAGGAGGCGCTCGGTCGCGGCGCCAGTGAGGTCGGCACGTCCACGACGACCGGTGACGGCGGGATGACCCCTGAGGAGCGGGGTCAGAGCAAATACCTGGTCTACCAATATCTTCCGTCGCGGTACGGGATGAATCCCGACGACCTTCGCAAGGCCGACGCGATCGAGGTTGTTCTCGGTCAGGGCGCCAAACCGGGCGGGGGCGGCATGCTGCTGGGGCAGAAGATCTCGCCGCGCGTCGCGGACATGCGCACCCTGCCCGAAGGCATCGATCAACGGTCGGCGTGCCGGCATCCCGACTGGACCGGGCCCGACGATCTCACCATCAAGATCAACGAGCTGCGGGAGATCACCGACTGGGAGAAGCCGATCTACGTCAAGGTCGGCGCCACCCGCACGTACTACGACGTCAAGCTCGCGGTGCATGCGGGCGCCGACGTCGTGGTGGTCGACGGCATGCAGGGCGGCACGGCGGCGACCCAGGAGGTGTTCATCGAGCACGTCGGCATACCGACGCTCGCGGCGGTGCCGCAGGCGGTGCAGGCATTGCAGGAGCTCGGGGTACATCGGACCGGGGCGAGCGGAGCGACGGGAAGAGCGGGAGTGCAGTTGATCGTGTCAGGCGGCATCCGGACGGGCGCCGACGTGGCCAAGGCCCTGGCGTTGGGAGCCGACGCGGTCGCCATCGGCACCGCTGCCCTGATCGCCCTGGGCGACAACCATCCGCGGTACGCGGCCGAATACGAGAAGCTCGGCAGCGCTGCCGGGTTCTTCGACGACTTCCAAGACGGCGCCGACCCGGCGGGGATCAGTACGCAGAATCCCGAGCTGGCGTCGCGGTTCGACCCCGTCGAAGGGGGCAGGCGGCTGGCCAACTACCTGCGGGTGCTGACCATGGAGGCGCAGACGATCGCGCGGGCCTGCGGTAAGTCCCACGTCTGCCATCTCGAGCCCGAGGATCTGGTCGCCGTCACCATCGAGGCGGCCGCAATGGCCCGCGTTCCGCTGGCCGGTACCGAATGGATTCCCGGCCGATGACAACAAGTGCAGATGTGGTGATCGTCGGCGGCGGCATCGAGGGTGCCTCCGCGGCCTGGGCGCTGTCGCAACGCGGTGTCACCAATGTGATTGTGGCCGAGCGCAGTACCGTCGCGTCCGGCATGACGGGAAAGTCCAGCGGCATCGTGCGCTGCCACTACGGCGTCAGCTCATTGGCCGCGATGGCCACCGTCGGCCTCGAGGTGTTCGAAAAAGCAGAGGAAATCTTCGGCGCCGACATCGGGTTCCGGCAGACCGGCTATGTGGTCGGGGTCGGCCAAGGCGACGCCGACGCGCTGCGCAAAAGCCTCGCCGCGCAGCGCGCCGTGGGCGTGCAGACCGAGGAGATCGACGCGGCCGACGTCGCCCGGCTGTGGCCACATGCGGACCTCACTCCGTTCGAGGCCTTCGCGTGGGAGGCGCGCGGCGGCTACGGCGACGCCTACCAGACGGCGCAGGCCTTCGCGGTGTCGGCACGGGCGGCCGGTGTGCGGATTATTCAGGGCGCCAACGTGACCGATCTGCTGATCGAACGCGACAAGGTCACCGGGGTGCGACTGGCCGACGGCACCGAGATCTCCGCCGGCACCGTCGTGGTCGCGACAGGTGTCTGGACGTCGGCGTTCCTCGCGCCGTACGGCATCGGCGTACCCATCCGGGTGGTTCGCGAACAACTCGTGACGATCGCACCCGGCGTCGAACTCGGCAGCGTGCCGGTATTCTCTGACCTGGTGTCACTGCAATACATCCGCCCGGAACTGGGCGGTGAGCTGCTGTTCGGCAACAGCGATCTGTCCGACGTCGAGGACGCCGACCCCGACGCCTACCTCAACCGCGCCACCGAGGCGTTCGTCGAGAACACCGTCGAACGGGTCGGCACCCGCTTCCCCGGCTTCACCGCGGCGGCGATTACCGGCAGCTACGCCGGCTGCTACGACGTCACACCCGACTGGAACCCGGTCATCAGCAGGACCGACGTCGACGGGCTGGTGATCGCCGCCGGATTCAGCGGCCACGGATTCAAGATCGCACCGGCCGTCGGGAGGTTGATCGCCGACCTCGTCGTCGACCGTCGCAGCGGCGACCCGCGGATCCCCGAAACCGACTTCCGGCTGTCCCGATTCGCCGAGGGCGATCTGCTCACGAGTCCGTATCCGTATTCCGGTTCCGGGCAGATGCGTTGACGTGAGCCATGTCTGACGTCCCGCTGCTCCGCAACCGATCCGGCACCGCGCGTGACCGCGATCCGCAGGCCCCGGTCGAGGAACTCGAGTTGGAGGCCGCGATCGGGCGCAATGTCCGCCAGCTGCGGCTGCAGAACGGGCTGACGGTCGCCGAAATGGCCGCCCGGGTAGGCATTTCGAAGGCGATGATGTCCAAGATCGAGAACGCCCAGACCTCATGCAGCCTGAGCACACTGGCCCTGTTGGCCAACGGTCTCGACGTCCCGGTCACCAGTCTGTTCCGCGGCGCCGATGTCGAGCGTCCCGCCGCGTTCGTCACCGCGGGCACAGGTGCGCGCATCGTGCGCAACGGCACCAAGGAAGGCCACGAATACCAGCTGCTGGGCTCGTTGCGGGGCGAGCACAAGCGCCTGGAATGTCTGCATGTCACGCTCTCGGCGAAGAGCCAGACCTATCCGCTGTTCCAGCATCCGGGGACGGAGTTCATCTACATGCTGGAGGGCGTCATGGACTACAGCCACAGCCGCTCGGTGTACCGGCTGAACCCGGGTGACTCGTTGCAGTTCGACGGCGAGGGCGCGCACGGACCCGTCGATCTGGTGGAGCTGCCGATCCGGTTCCTCTCGGTGATCGCGTTTCCCGACTCCCAGCTCTGACGACCTCGGATTTCTGCTCCGCGCGCGGGCTTGATACAGTGGTCGCGTGCAGCGGGTGCTCCTTCTCGGCAGCCGCGACGGGGTCTGATCAGACCGGCTTCCCGTCGCGGGTGTTCGCGATGCGCCGGTCGTGATTCCATCGACAACCCGGAGCAACCATCGTGACCACCTTCTCTCGACCCGCACCAGATTCACCTGACGCCTTCTCGTCGGTCCGCACTCTGACCAAACCCGCAGGTCCGCCCAACCCTGGCCAGCCGGCCTGGAACACCCAGCGCGGCTCGTCGATGCCCATCAGCCGGTATCGCCCCTTCGCCGAGGAAGTGCCGGGCGGGAGCCCGGCATCTGGCGCAGCGTCCGTTCCTTTTGACCGCACCTGGCCCGACAAGGTCGTCGACCGCGCGCCCATGTGGTGCGCCGTCGACCTGCGCGACGGAAACCAGGCCCTGATCGACCCGATGAGCCCGCAGCGCAAGCGCCGCATGTTCGACCTGCTGGTACGCATGGGCTACAAGGAGATCGAGGTCGGCTTCCCGTCGGCCAGCCAGACCGACTTCGACTTCGTCCGCGAAATCATCACCGAGGGCGCCATCCCCGACGACGTCACCATCCAGGTGCTGACGCAGTGCCGCCCGGAACTGATCGAGCGCACGTTCGAGGCCTGCGAGGGTGCGCCGCGCGCGATCGTGCACTTCTACAACTCGACCTCGATCCTGCAGCGGCGCGTGGTGTTCCGCGCCGACCGCGAGGCGGTGAAGAAGATCGCCACCGACGGGGCGCGGATGTGCGTCGAAGAGGCGAAGAAGTACCCCGGCACGCTGTGGCGCTACGAGTACTCGCCGGAGTCCTACACCGGCACCGAGCTGGAGTACGCCGTTGACGTCTGCAACGCGGTCGCGGAGATCATCCAACCCACCCCCGAGGTGCCGCTGATCGTGAACCTGCCGGCCACCGTCGAGATGGCCACGCCGAACGTGTACGCCGATTCGATCGAGTGGATGAGCCGGCATCTGACCCCGCGCGACTCCATCATCCTGAGCCTGCATCCGCACAACGACCGCGGAACCGCCGTCGCCGCAGCGGAATTGGGCTATCAGGCCGGAGCCGACCGGATCGAGGGCTGCCTGTTCGGCAACGGCGAGCGCACTGGCAACGTCTGCCTCGTCACGCTGGGCATGAACCTGTTCTCGCGCGGTGTCGACCCGCAGATCGACTTCTCCAACATCGACGAGATCCGCCGCACCGTCGAGTACTGCAACCAGCTGTCCGTGCACGAACGCCACCCGTACGGCGGCGATCTGGTGTACACCGCCTTCTCCGGCAGCCATCAGGACGCGATCAACAAGGGTCTGGACGCCATGAAGGTGTCCGCCGACGAGCAGGACGCCGACGTCGATGACATCCTGTGGCAGGTCCCGTATCTGCCGATCGACCCGCGCGACGTCGGACGCACGTATGAGGCTGTCATCCGGGTGAATTCGCAATCCGGCAAGGGCGGCGTCGCCTACATCATGAAGGCCGACCACGGCCTGGCCCTGCCTCGGCGGCTGCAGATCGAGTTCTCCCAGGCGATCCAGAAGATCACCGACGGCGAGGGCGGCGAGGTGTCACCCAAGGAGATGTGGGACGTCTTCGCCGAGGAGTACCTGGCACCGATCCGGCCGCTGGAGCGCATCCGCCAGAAGGTGATCGCGTCCGAGGTGGACGGCGGCACCGACACCATCGAGGCGGTGGTGAAGGTGGACGGCGTGGAGCGCGAGATCCTGGGTGCCGGCAACGGTCCGCTCGCGGCGTTCGTCGACGCGCTCGGTGCCATCGGCATCGACGTCCATGTGCTGGACTACTCCGAACACGCGCTGTCGTCCGGCGAGGAGGCGCAGGCCGCGGCCTACGTGGAGGCCTCCATCAACGGCAAGACGGTGTGGGGCGTCGGTATCGCGACATCGATCACCACCGCATCGCTTCGGGCCGTGGTGTCCGCCGTCAACCGCGCGTCCCGCTAGCACGCCCCGGTGAGGTTGCTCGACACAAACCCGTTGCGCATCCTGCTGAACACGTCAGCCTCGCGTCACCTGAAAGTAAACTGACTGGCGCGCAAATGATTGCGCACCTGACCGTTGACGAAGGAGCGGGCATGGACTGGGGTTCGACGTGGGATTTCCTCTGGCACTTTCTCATCATCTTCGGCTGGATCGCCTACCTGATTGTGTTGTTCCAGATCCTCACCGACCTGTTCTGGCGCGACCATGAAACGTCCGGTGTCGTGAAGGCCATCTGGGTGTTCTTCCTCATCGTGTTCCCGTGGCTCGGGGCACTGGTCTACCTGCTGGCCCGCGGCAAGGGTATGGCGCAGAGGGCACATGCCGCGGCAGTGGCGGCCCAGAAGGCGACCGACGACTACATCAGAGAGGCCGCGGGCCGATCGCCCGCCCAGGAGATCGCGGACGCGAAGGCGCTCTTGGAGGCGGGCACGATCTCGCAGGCCGAGTTCGACGGCCTGAAGGCGAAAGCGCTTTCCTAGTCGAGGAAAGCGCTCAGCAGTCGGTCCACCAGACCGGCGGCATCCATCGCACCCGACTCGGGTGCGATGGTGAGATTACTGAACACGAGCCCGTTGAGCAGTCTGCTGAGTTCTTCCATCCTCTCCGGCGCCGGGGTGAAGCCCGCGGCCTCGACGATCAGCGTCGCGGACTTCACTGCGGCCGCCTGGAGTTCACGCATCATCGGCTGCAACTCCGGGCGCCTTGTACTTTCCATGAAGAGCTCGAACCGTGCGAGTGTCACCCGCCGCATCTGTTCGCTGGGATGGATTAGTTGAATTATCAATGCCTCCAGAGTATCTCGTGTCAGCGGACCGACCCCGGACTGCAGTAGTTCGACACGTTGCCAATGCAGGTCGACCGTTCTGGCCGCGGTCGCTTCGAGCAGCGCCTGACGGGTACGGAAGTAGTTCGAGGTAGTGCCGAAAGGGAGACCGGCGCGACTGTCGACCTGACGATGCGTAAGACCCCCGACGCCGTCGTCGCACAGTACGTCGATCGCGGCGTCGAGGATCTGGTTTCGTCGTTCGGGATTGGCGGCCATCAGTTCCTATGGTGCAGCTTCGCGAACACGGTCAGGAATGCCGGGTACGGCAGGACCAGCAGGAACCAGCTGAACCACACCGGGAAGAACGTCAGATAGAAGTCGACGTTGCCTTTGATCACACCGAAGTAGATGTGAAGTGGAACGCTGAGAGCGATGTAGGCGATCGCCGCGGTGGTCAACACTTTATGCGGCCTGTTGGCGAACACCATTCGGCGGTAGCCGACGATGCCGGTGATCGCGGCGTACGTCATCGGTATCAGCAGAATCTTGTCCGTCGTCGGCGTCATCACGTACTGCAGGGTGAGCGCGTCGCCGAAGAGAACCCGGTACACGTGCAAACCCACTCCCATCGCGATGGTCAAGATCGCGACTTCGCGGAAGTAATAGCCGTGCCTGCCGTAGGTGTCCCAGAAGGACCGTTGTACTACATCTGTAGTGGTTGTCATGCGCCAACCGTACCACTACGTGCGTAGTGGATACGAGAGGTTCGTCTAGAAAAGTGCCATTTGCTCGCCACCCAGCGTGGCGTCGGCGAACTCCTCGACGGTGCTGCCTCCGACGACGGCGTCGAGCTGGCTCATGAAATCGACGTCGGTGATGAACGGAATGCCCAGCTCACGCGCCTGATAGCCCTTGCCCTGCTCGGGATTGCTCTCGTTGCAGATGATGGCTGAGGTCTCGGCGTCGACGCCATCGGCGTACGACAGCCCGGCGTGCAGAATCCGCTCGACGAGCTCCTCATGGGTGCGGTCGACCTCGGCCGCCAGCGCGACCCGCATGCCCTGGACCAACGGCCGGCCGGCGACGAATCGGCCGGGGTTGACGTACGGGCATGGCAGCCGCGCCGCCAGCATCTTCAGCGGTCGCAGTTCCTCGTGAGTCACCTGCCCGTTCGGCCACTCGCGCCGGAACAGCGGACGAACCGGGAGCCACACCTTGCGTTCCCGGGCGCGCACCAACACGGGCTTGAGGATCTGCGCGAGCACCATCGCGTCGTCGAGCGCGTCGTGCGGCTTCAGTTGCGTGATACCCCAATGCGCGGCAAGGGTTTCCAGGCGCAGGTTCTCGGTGCCCAGCTCCAGTCGACGGGCCAGTTCGACTGTGCACATCGCGCTGTCGATGGGCAGCTCCGCCTCGACCATCTCGGCCTCGGCGGTCAGGAACGAGTAGTCGAAGCCGACGTTGTGCGCCACCAGGGTGCGGTGGCGCAGCAGTTCGATCAGATCGCCGACGATGTCGCCGAAGCACGGCTGGCCTTCCAGCATCTCGGCGGTCAGGCCGTGGACGTGGGTGGGTCCGGGGTCGACACCGGGATTGAGCAGTGTGTAGAGGCTCTGCTCGACGTTGCCGTCGTCGCCGAGAGCCAGGGCCGCGATGCTGATGATCCGCGCATGTCCGGGGTGGAAACCGGAGGTCTCCACATCGACGACGGCCCAGCCTGTGCCATCTTCGGCTGCCGGCCGGCCCCAGGAGCCGGGCCGCCGACCTTCGGCACCTGATTGGCTCACGTTTTCGAGGATGGCACGGACGGGTGACAAACCCTCTGAGGCACGCGCACCACTCGCCCAGCGTGTCGGGCACCTGCTTCTGGCCTTTTAGACTGCCGGGGATGATCACCATTCGCGGACGAGTCGCCCTCGCGGCCGGAGCCGGGGCGCGTTGGGCGTCGCGGGTCACCGGTCGTGGCGCCGGCGCGATGATCGGTGGTCTGGTCGCGATGTCGCTGGACAAGTCGATACTGCGCCAGCTGGGCGAGGGCCGTCGCACGACGATCGTGACCGGTACGAACGGCAAATCGACCACCACGCGGATGACCGCCGCGGCGCTGGGCACCATCGGGGCGGTCGCGACCAACGCCGAGGGCGCGAACATGGATGCCGGGTTGGTTGCGGCCCTCGCGGGCACGCGTGAGGCGACATTGGCGGCGCTCGAAGTGGACGAGATGCACGTCCCGCATGTGGCCGACGCCCTCGATCCCGCCGTGATCGTGCTGCTGAACCTGTCGCGGGATCAGCTCGACCGGGTCGGTGAGATCAATCACATCGAGCGGACTCTTCGCGGCGCGCTCGCGCATCATCCTTCGACGGTGGTCATCGCGAATTGCGACGACGTGCTGATGACGTCGGCCGCATATGACAGCCCGCACGTCGTCTGGGTGGCCGCCGGCGGCGGATGGGCGAACGATTCGGTGAGCTGTCCGCGTTCGGGCGAGGTCATCGTGCGCGACGGCAACCACTGGTATTCGACCGGAACGGATTTCAAGCGGCCATCACCTCAGTGGTGGTACGACGACACCCACATCTACGGTCCTCGCGGTCTGTCGTTGCCGATGGAGCTGGCGCTGCCGGGAAACGTCAACCGCGGCAACGCGACTCAGGCCGTCGCCGCCGCGGTCACGCTCGGTGCGGACCCTGCGGACGCCGTGTCCGCGGTGTCGGGCGTCGACGAGGTCGCCGGTCGCTACAGCACGATGCGGCTGGGGCAGCACACGGTGCGGATGCTGCTGGCCAAGAACCCGGCGGGCTGGCAGGAGGCCCTGTCGATGGTCGACACCGACGCCGGCTCAGTGGTGATCGCGGTGAACGGTCAGGTGCCCGACGGTGAGGACCTGTCGTGGCTGTGGGACGTCAACTTCGAGCATTTCGTCGACAAGCCCGTCGTCGCCGCCGGCGAGCGCGGTACCGATCTCGCGGTACGGCTCGGCTATGCCGGCGTCGAACACACGTTGGTGCACAACGCCGTTGAGGCGATCACGTCCTGTCCACCGGGCCATGTCGAGGTAGTAGCCAATTACACGGCGTTCCTGTCCCTGCAACGAACGTTGTCGCGCCATGCGTGAGTCGACGGTGCGGATCGGGCTGGTACTGCCCGATGTGATGGGAACCTATGGGGACGGCGGCAATTCGGTCGTGTTGCGCCAGCGCCTGCGGTTGCGCGGATTCGACGCGGAGATCGTCGAGATCACGCTGGCTGATCCGGTGCCCGCCGAGCTGGACCTGTACACCCTTGGCGGAGCGGAGGATTACGCGCAGCGGCTGGCGACCAGGCACCTGCAGCGGTATCCGGGTCTACAGCAGGCGGCCGAGCGTGGGGCGCCGGTGCTCGCGATCTGCGCGGCCATCCAGGTGCTGGGTCACTGGTATGAGACGTCGTCGGGTGAGCGGGTCGACGGGGTCGGCATGCTCGACGTGACGACGTCCCCGCAGGACAAGCGGACGATCGGTGAAGTGGTGTCGCAGCCGCTGTTGCCCGAGTTGACGGAGCGGCTGACGGGTTTCGAGAACCACCGCGGCGGCACGGTTCTGGGCCCCTCCGCGCAACCGTTGGCGCGCATCATCAGCGGGTCAGGTAACCGTGCCGGCGATGGCTTCGACGGCGCGGTTCAGGGTTCAGTCGTCGCGACGTATCTGCACGGGCCCTGTCTGGCGCGCAATCCGCAGCTCGCGGATTATCTACTTTCGCGCGTCGTCGGCGAGCTCGCTCCGTTGCAGATCGACGAGGTCGACCTGCTGCGCATGGAGCGACTGGCGGCTCCGCGGCGCGTTTAGGCCATCGCTATCCACGTTATGCAGCGAAAGTTCGAGTAAATCTCTGCATTTCGTTGATTTCGATGATGCAGCCCCGGCTCACGAGTGCGGGCTCGACGCGTTCGATCACATCCTGCGGCTTGTCCTCGGCGATGACGCGGATGACTATCCAGCCGAGCTCCTTCAGCATGCGAAGCCTTGCGATGTCCTTCACATATTGACGACGATTCTTCCTGTGGTGGTCGCCGTCGTATTCGACCGCCACCTCGTATTCGGACCAGCCCATGTCGAGCCAGGCCACCGGGGTGACGCCACGCAGGACGGGTATCTGCGTCTCGGGTCGGGGAAATCCCGCGTCGAGCAACAACAGTCGGATACGCGACTCGCGCGGCGATGACGCGCCCCCGTCGACGAGTGGAAGGAGTTCACGCAGCTGCTTCACTCCGTGCGCACGCGGATGAGCATCCGCGAGTCCGGCGACCTCGCCGATGGAATACCTCTGATTCCACATGAGTGCATCCAACCGAGTCAGCGCCTCGGTCCGTTTCAGATGTCTTCCCATGTCGAACGCGGTGCGGACCCGTGTCGTCACGGGTAGACCGGCGACCCTGGTGATCTCGTCGTCGTGGATCCGGTCCGCCCTGGGCACCAACCCCGGCTGCGGACGCATCTTGACGCCCCCGAGCTCGATGGGGTGCTCGGGATCCACGTACGGCGCTCCGTGCAGGGCCGATGCGGCCACCCCGGCGACGACACCTTTGCGGCGCGATGCAAGCCACGCTGCGATCGCCCGGTCACGCAGCGACAGTTCCGCATTCTTCGGTGCGTACACACCGTGATGGACCGCGCGGTACCAGCGGCTCAACTCGTGACGGGTGACCCGTCCCGCCGCGATCGCCTCACTGCCGATGAAGATGTCAGCCATGTCCGCATCGTGCCCCGAGGCACCGACACCTCATCGCTATCCACGTTTCGCAGCGAAAGTGCGAGAGGGTGTCCGCATTTCGTTGATAGCGATGCGGACCAGAAACTAGGCCATCGCGCGACGGCCCGCGAGCGCGCGGCCCAACGTCAACTCGTCCGCGAACTCGAGATCGCCACCCATCGGTAGACCCGACGCGATCCGGGTCACCGTGAGTCCAGGGATATCGCGCAGCATCCGCACCAGATACGTCGCCGTCGCCTCGCCCTCGGTGTTCGGATCGGTCGCGATGATCACCTCGGTGATCTCCACACCGTCCACCCGTTCGCCAATCCTGTTCAGCAGCTCACGAATTCGCAGCTGTTCGGGCCCGACCCCCGACAACGGGTCCAACGCACCGCCCAGCACGTGATACCTGCCGCGGAACTCCCTGGTGCGCTCGACGGCCTGCACATCCTTGGGTTCCTCGACGACGCACACCACCGAACCGTCCCTTCGGGCGTCGGAACAGATGCGGCACCGATCGTCGTCGGATACATTGCCGCACACCGCACAGAACTTGACGCCGTCGCGCACCTTCCCCAACACGGCCGTGAGCCGGTCGATGTCCGGCGGCTCGACGGACAACAGATGGAAGGCGATCCGCTGCGCACTCTTCGGCCCGATGCCCGGCAGCTTGCCGAGCTCGTCGATCAGATCCTGGACCGGTCCCTCGAACAATTCAGATTCCCGGCAGCCCTATGTCGCCCATTCCACCGGCCAACGGGCCGAGACGGTCGTGCGCCAGGATGGTGACCTGTTTCGACGCATCGGCGATCGCTCCGACAACGAGATCCTGCAGCGTATCGACGTCCTCCGGATCGACCACCTTCGGATCGATCCGCACCGCGATCACCTCGCCGCTGCCCTTCATCGTCACCTGGACCAGGCCACCGCCCGCCTGGCCGTTGACCTCGGCAGCGGCCAACGCGGCCTGCGCCTCCATCAGCTGCTGTTGCACCTGCTGCGCCTGGGCCAGCAGCGATGACATATCGGGCTGCCCACTACCACCGGGTTGCATGACGATCCCCTTGCGTATTGGTCTCGACTTGATTGCTTCGTCGGGTCGAGCTTCAACAGTAGTCGGGGTCGGCGCTACGGTGGCGCCCGTGCATCATCCCCGCCTGCGTGTCGGTACCACGAGAGCACTGCGGTCCAGCGCCGCGGTGGCGATCGGACTGCTCGTCGCCGCATCGACGCTTGTCGGACCAGCATCAGCGGCGCCGGCCAATATCGCCGGCAAGATCGTGTTCCTCGATCCAGGCCACAACGCCGTCAACGACGCCTCCATCAGCCGCCAGGTGCCGACCGGCCGCGGCGGCACCAAGGACTGCCAGGCCAGCGGCACCTCCACCGACGACGGCTACGCCGAGCATTCGTTCACCTGGGAGACCACGCTGCGCATCCGGCAGGCGCTCACCGCACTTGGCGTCCGCACCGCGATGTCACGCGGCGACGACGCCAGCGCGGGGCCCTGCGTGGACGAACGCGCGGCGCTCGCCAACTCGGTGAAGCCCGATGCGATCGTCAGCATCCACGCCGACGGCGGACCGGCCAACGGCCGCGGCTTCCACGTCCTTTACTCGAATCCGCCGCTCAACGACGCGCAGGCCGGGCCCGCAGTGCGACTGGCCACCATCATGAAGGACCAGTTGCAGGCCTCGGGCCTGGTGCCGTCCACCTATATCGGCTCGGGCGGCCTGAATCCGCGCTCAGATATCGCCGGCCTCAACCTCGCCCAGTACCCGGCGGTCCTGGTGGAGCTGGGCAATATGAAGAACCCCGCGGATTCCGCGCTGATGAAGACGCCCGAGGGCCGGCAGAAGTACGCCGACGCAGTGGTGCGCGGTATCGCCGGGTTCCTCGGTTCGAGCTAACCCTCGACCTGCTTCTTCAGGTTGGCCAGTACCTCGTCCTGGATCTTGCGCAGTCCCAGCGGGGCGAATGTCTTCTCGAAGAAGCCGCCGACGCCGCCCGCGCCTTTCCACGACGTCTTCACCGTCACCGACGAGCCCTCACCCGCGGGTGCGACCGTCCAGTTCGTGATCATCGACGAGTTGCCGTCCTTCTCGATCACGGTGTGCCCGGCGACGTCGACCGTGGCCTTGACGTTGCGCACCCGCGACTTGGTGGCCTGCAGCTTCCAAGCGACCACCGTGCCCGCACCCTGCCCACCCTCGAGCACTTCGTACGCGCTGTAGTGCGAGGAAAGGATCTTGGGCCGCACGTTCACGTAGTCGGCGACGGCCGCCAAGACGGTGTCCGGCGCGGCGTCAATCAGGACGGTGCTGGACGCGCTGACCTGTCCCATCGGTGCAAACTCCTAGGTCGGGGTGACATATGTCGGTGCGGTCGCATCGCCTGCAACCGCGGACTAGCGTATATCCGTGTCTGTGACGGAGACCGACGCACGTACTGCTCACTCCGCGGGAGTCGAGCGGCTCCTGGCCAGCTATCGGGCGATCCCGCCGAAGGCGACTGTTCGCCTCGCAAAACCGACGTCGAACCTCTTCCGGGCCCGCGCCAAGACGACGGTCAAGGGCCTCGACGTCTCGGGCCTCGGCGACGTCATCGCGGTCGACCCCGACAAGCGCACCGCGGACGTGGCCGGTATGTGCACCTACGAAAACCTGGTCGCGGCCACTCTCCCCGCCGGCCTGTCGCCGCTGGTGGTGCCTCAGCTGAAGACGATCACCCTCGGCGGGGCGGTCACCGGGCTGGGCATCGAGGCGGCATCGTTCCGCAACGGCTTACCGCATGAGTCGGTGCTGGAGATGGACATCCTGACCGGAGCCGGCGAGGTCGTCACCGCCAGTCGGAGCCAGAATTCCGACCTCTTCTACGCTTTCCCCAATTCGTATGGCACGCTTGGGTATTCGGTGCGGATAAAGATCGAACTGGAAACGGTGCGGCCGTTCGTCGAGCTTCGCCATCTTCGTTTCCACACGCTGACCGATCTGTTCGCGGCGATGGACCGCATCATCGAAACCGGCGGCCACGACGGCAAACCCGTCGATTACCTCGACGGCGTGGTGTTCTCGGCCGACGAGAGCTACCTGACGCTGGGTTTCCAGACGTCCACGCCAGGGCCGGTCAGCGACTACACGGGCCAGCAGATCTACTACCGCTCCATCCAGCACCCCGGAGAGAACGGTGCCGAAAAACACGACCGGCTGACGATCCACGACTACCTGTGGCGGTGGGACACCGACTGGTTCTGGTGCTCAAGGGCATTCGGCGCGCAGAACCCGCGGATCCGTCGGTTCTGGCCGCGGCGCTACCGGCGAAGCAGCTTCTACTGGAAGCTGATCGCCTACGACCAGCGGTTCAACATCGCCGATCGGATCGAGAAACGCAACGGTCGGCCACCGCTGGAACGGGTCGTGCAGGACATCGAGGTGCCGATCGGACGGGCGGCCGAGTTCGTCGACTGGTTCCTGGCCAACGTGCCCATCGAGCCGATCTGGTTGTGCCCACTGCGGCTCCGCGACGACACCACCTGGCCGCTGTACCCGATCCGCGCGCACCAGACTTACGTCAACGTCGGCTTCTGGTCGTCGGTGCCGGTCGGCCCCACCGAAGCGCACACCAACCGGATGATCGAACGCAAGGTCAGCGACCTCGACGGGCACAAATCGCTGTATTCCGATGCGTACTACAGCCCAGAAGAGTTCGAAGAACTCTATGGTGGAGAAACTTACAAAACCGTCAAAAAGACCTACGACCCCGACTCACGACTGTTGGACCTGTACGCGAAGGCGGTACAACGGCGATGAGTGCTAACGCGGAGAGCGGAGGAACACGTTGACCACGTTCAAGGAACCCACCACGCAGGCGGCGACAGGCCGGCTCACGCTTGCCGAGATCCTGTCGATCTTCGCCTCAGGCCAGGTCCCGCTGAAATTCACCGCGTACGACGGCAGTGCGGCCGGGCCGGAGGACGCCAAGCTCGGGCTCGACCTCTTGACCCCTCGCGGCACCACGTATCTCGCGACGGCACCGGGTGAACTCGGGCTTGCGCGTGCCTACGTGTCGGGCGATCTCGAGCCGATCGGCGTGCATCCCGGCGATCCCTATGAACTGCTCAGAGCGCTGGCCGACAAGCTCGACTTCAAGCTTCCGCCCCCGCGCGTGCTGGCCAACATCGTCCGCAGCATCGGCATCGAGCACCTCAAGCCGATCGCCCCGCCTCCGCAGGAGGCCCTGCCCCGCTGGCGGCGCATCGCGGAGGGCCTGCGCCACAGCAAGACTCGTGACGCCGAGGCCATCCACCACCACTACGACGTGTCGAATCGGTTCTACGAGTGGGTGCTCGGGCCGTCGATGACCTACACCTGTGCGTGCTACCCGGATGCCGACGCGTCACTGGAAGAGGCGCAGGACAACAAGTACAGGCTGGTCTTCGAGAAGCTGCGGCTACAGCCGGGCGACCGCCTGCTCGACGTGGGTTGCGGCTGGGGCGGCATGGTCCGCTACGCCGCACGGCACGGGGTGAAGGCCATCGGCGTGACGCTGTCGAAGCAGCAGGCCGACTGGGCGCAGCAGGCGATCGCCGAGCAGGGCCTGTCCGACCTGGCCGAGGTCCGCCACGGCGACTACCGCGACATCCGCGAATCAGGATTCGACGCGGTCTCGTCGATCGGGCTGACCGAGCATATCGGCGTGCAGAACTACCCGGCGTACTTCCGGTTCCTCAAGTCGAAGATGCGTAACGGTGCGCTGCTGCTCAACCACTGCATCACCCGGCACGACAACCGATCCCCCGCGACCGCAGGCGGATTCATCGACCGCTACGTGTTCCCCGACGGTGAACTCACGGGTTCGGGCCGGATCATCGCCGAGGCGCAGGACGTCGGCCTCGAAGTGATGCACGAGGAGAACCTGCGTCACCACTACGCGCTGACGCTTCGCGACTGGTGCCGCAACCTCGTCGAGCACTGGGACGAGGCGGTCGAGGACGTCGGGCTGCCCACCGCGAAGGTGTGGGGGCTGTACATGGCCGGCTCACGGGTGGGCTTCGAGACGAATGTCATTCAGCTGCACCAGTTCCTGGCGGTCAAGCTCGACTCGCACGGCAACGACGGCGGCCTGCCGCTGCGCCCGTGGTGGACGCCCTAGCTCACTGGCGACTTGTGTGCGTTTTGTTTCGCTGACGAGCGCGCCTGAACGCACACAAATCGCTCAGGTGCCGTCGATGCGACGGGCGCCCAGCTCGTTCTGAAGCAGCTCCAGCGCAGCTTCCTCGGGATCGCGCCGTGGCGCTTGTGAGGTGTCGCTGCCCGCTTCGGCGAGCATGCTCTCCTCCTCGTCGTCGTGCTGGGGCGGCGGCGGAACGACGGGCGCGGACTCCTGCGGTTCAGGGGCGGGTGGGCCGGGTGGGCCCGCCTCGCATCGAATCTTCCAGTCGACGCCGAGCGCATCCTTGAGTGCTTCGCGGATGACGTCGGCGTTGCGCTGTTCGGTCAGCCGCTTGGCCAGGGGCGCGGACTCGTGGCTGAGCACCAGAGTGCCGCCATCGACGGCGCGGACGACCGCGCCTGCCAGCATCACCTCGGTGGTACGGCTGCGCTGGCGGACCTTCTCGCGCACCGTCGTCCACATGCTGCGCACCGCAGCAGCATTCGGCTCACCCGTGACGGCCGCGGGCGGGGGCGCGGCGACCGCAGGGTCGGAGGGCGGCCGCACCGGCGGAGGCGAGTCCGGCTTCGGTTCCGACTTCGGAGACTCGGGGCGGGCTTCGGGGGCGGCGGCCTTGGGTTCCGGCGCGGCCTCGACTGCCACCGTCGGCTCCAATGCGGGCTTACGAACCGGCTCGGGCGCTGGAGCCTCTGGCTCGGCGGGCGCCGGGGCGGCCTGCGTCTCGGTCTTGCTCTTGCGGCTGTACACCTTGGGAGCGCCCTCGGTGTCCGGGATCGACATATCCAGCCGCGTCTCGATGCGCTCGACGCGCTGCAACAACGCGGCCTCGGTGTCACTGGCCGACGGCAGCAGCAGCCGCGCGCACACCACCTCGAGCAGCAGGCGAGGTGCGGTGGCCCCGCGCATCTCCCCCAGCCCGGCGTGCACCACCTCGGCGTACCGGGTCAACGTGGCGGTGCCGATCCGCGTCGACTGTTCGCGCATCCGGTCCAGCACATCCTCGGGACCGTCCACCACACCACGGGCAACCGCGTCGGGAACCGACTGCAGCACAATCAGATCGCGAAAACGCTCCAGCAGGTCGATCGCGAAGCGGCGCGGGTCATGGCCGGCGTCGATCACGCCCTCGACGGCGCCGAACAGCGCCGCAGCGTCCCCCGCCGCCAGCGCGTCGATCGCGTCGTCGATCAGGGCCACGTCCGTCGCACCCAGCAGTGCCAGCGCCCGCGGGTAGGTGACCTGGTTGCCCTCCGCCCCCGCCAGCAGCTGGTCGAGCACCGACAGCGTGTCGCGGGGCGACCCGCCACCGGCCCGGATGACGAGCGGGTACACCGCATCGTCGACGGTCACGTTCTCCTGCGCGCAGATCCGCTCGAGCAGCGAACGCATGGTCCTCGGCGCCAACAACCGGAACGGATAGTGGTGGGTGCGCGAGCGGATGGTCGGCAGCACCTTCTCGGGTTCGGTGGTGGCGAACACGAAGATCAGGTGCTCCGGCGGCTCCTCGACGATCTTCAGCAGCGCATTGAAGCCGGCCGTGGTGACCATGTGCGCCTCGTCGACGATGAAGATGCGGTACCTCGACTGGGCGGGCGCGTAGAAGGCGCGATCGCGAAGCTCTCGGGTGTCGTCCACACCGCCGTGGCTGGCCGCGTCCAGCTCGGTGACGTCGACGCTGCCGCCGCCATTGGGCGCCAGCGCGACGCATGAGTCGCAGACACCGCACGGCGTGGCCGTCGGTCCCTGCACACAGTTCAGCGAGCGGGCCAGGATGCGCGCCGACGACGTCTTCCCGCACCCGCGCGGCCCGGAGAACAGATAGGCGTGGTTGATGCGCCCGGCCGACAGCGCGGTGGACAGCGGTTCGGTGACGTGCTCCTGGCCAACCACGTCGGAGAAGGTCGCCGGTCGGTACTTGCGGTAGAGCGCCACGCTCAGCAGGCTACCGAGGCCCGGTGACGCCTCGGCGCCGCCTGTGGCCAAACGGGCAGTTCCGCCGAAATGTGTCACCGTTCGGCGCGGTCGGTGCTCATAACCGTGAGACGTGCCCACAGCAGGCCGACCCGAGGAGAGACCGATGAAGACCAGCCTGTCGCTGCGCCGCCAGAGCATTCGCGCGCTGACCCCCGCCGAGCTGAGCATCGCCCACGGCGGTGCCAATGCCAAGACCGGCACCTGCATTCCGACCAGGACGACGAACCGGACCAAATAGCAGGACGCCGACGCCGCGATCGTGCGGCGGCCACATATTGGGGAGCAGATGTGAAGAGAAACGGGGGCGAGCATCTCGATGCTGCCCGACCCCCCGCCGGGGGTGACGCCGTCGATGGCGAGGTCCGCTACGAGTCGGTGTTCCGCGCAAGCTGGCGGGACCGGCAGTCGGCGGGCGCCCGTCCCGGCGAACTGATCAAGAACCCGGGCTGGATCGACGCCGGCCTCGTCGCGCTGGCGGTGCTGTTGACCGCCGGCGCGGTCGCCGCCGCCACGATCACCGTCCGACAGAGCACGCCGCTGCCCGCGGTGGTGCAGGGTGCGATCGTGACCGCGGATCTCACCGGGGGTGCGCCGCCCGCCCCAGGCGTCACGGTCGAGTTCCGCGACCCGTCGGGTGCGACGGCCGACGCGGTCGTCGTAGGCGTCACCACCACCGAGGTGACGGCCCGACTGGAACAGCCCGCCCCGGCATCCGCCGGTGAGCTTCTCGTTCCGGCCGCGCGGCAGCGGCTGATAAGTGTCTTCCTGCCGAGGTTCTGGTGAGCCCGCGACGGCGCGCGATCCCGTATGTCGCGCAGGCCGAGATGGCCGACTGCGGTGCGGCCGCGATGTGCATGGCGCTCGCCTACCACGGCCGCCACGTGTCGCTGGCGGAGATGCATGCGGCCACCGGCACCGGACGCGACGGCGTGAACGCGCTGCGTCTCGCGGAAGCCGCCACGTCCTACGGGCTTCGCGCGCGCGGGGTCGCGACCGAACTCGACGATCTGAGCGCCCTGCCCCGGGGAACCGTATTGCATTGGGGCGCCGCGCACTTCGTCGTCCTCGATTCGACATCACGGCGCGGCGTGACGATCCTCGACCCCGCCGCAGGCCGCTACCGGGTGCCGTGGAAAGCGGTCAGCGACCTGTACAGCGGCGTGGCGATCATGCTGGAGCCCAGCGAGTCGTTCAGCACCGGCGGAAGCAAGCCGCCGGGTGCGTTGCACCACGCGCGACGACTGATGACCCGGTCGCAGGGCATCGGCAAGGTGCTGGCCACCTCGGTGGTGGTCCGGCTCATGGCGCTGGCCGTGCCGATCCTGACCGGCGTCATCGTCGACCAGATCGTGCCCGCCGGTGATGACCGCCTGCTGTGGATCGTCGCCGCGGTGATGGCTGCGCTGATCTGCTATTCGGCGCTGGCCACCTTCCTGCGGGCGCACCTGCTGCTGCGGTTGCGCAGCCGCCTCGACGTCGAGATGACGCTGGGCTTCCTCGAGCACCTGGTGGACCTGCCGTACGAGTTCTTCCTCAAACGTTCGTCGGGCGACCTGATGATGCGGTTGCGCAGCAACGCCACGGTCCGCGAGATCCTGACCAGCGGGACGATCGCGGCCCTGCTCGACGGCGTGCTGGCCACCGCTTATCTGTTGGTGATCTTCGTCCTGTCGCCACAGCTGGGTCTGCTGGTGATCGCACTGGGCGCCGCGCAGGTCGTCGTGCTGTTGTCGGCGCGGCGACGCAATCAGCATCTGATGGGCGAGGCGCTGGCCACCGAGGCCCGGTCGCAGTCCTACGCCTATGAGATGTTCTCCGCGGTCGAAACGTTGAAGGCCGCCGGAGCAGAGCGCCGCGCGGTCTCGCACTGGACCAACCTGTTCGTCGCCGAACTGAACGTCTCATTGCGCCGCGGGCGACTGTCCGCCGCGGTCGAGACCGCGCTGCACGGACTGTCGCTGCTCTCCCCGATCGCCGTGTTGCTGTACGGGGCGTATCTGGTTGGAAGCGGCCAACTTTCGCTGGGCTCCATGCTCGCGTTGGCCGCAATGTCCACCGCTTTCCTGGAGCCGCTCGGCGTTCTCGTCGGAACCGTCCTGCAGATTCAGCTGCTCGGCAGCTACATGGCCCGCCTCGACGACGTGTTCAACACGCCCACCGAGGTCGCCGGCCGCGACCTGCAACACGCTCCCCAGCTCACCGGCGCGCTGCGCGCGGAGGGCCTCACCTTCCGCTACACGCCGCACGGTCCGCCCGCGATCGACGGTGTCGACCTCGATGTGCGCCCGGGCCAGGTCCTCGCGGTCGTCGGACGTTCCGGCTCGGGCAAGTCCACGCTGGGCAGGCTGCTGCTGGGCCTGTACGCGCCCGATGCCGGACGGGTCCTGCTCGACGGCGTCGACCTGGCGACAATGCACCCGCGCAGCGTGCGCTCGCAGATCGGCGTGGTGACCCAGGATCCGTACATCTTCGGGCTGTCGATTCGCGACAACCTGTCCCTCGGCGATCCGAGCCTGCCCTTGGAGCGGCTCGAGGCCGCCGCCGAGCAGGCCGGCATCGCCGAGGACATCCACGCGATGCCGATGGGGTGGGACACCCCGCTCGTCGACGCGGGCGCCTCGCTGTCCGGCGGGCAACGCCAGCGTCTGGCGCTGGCCCGCGCGCTCGCCACGCAGCCACGGCTGCTGCTGCTCGACGAGGCCACCAGCAATCTCGACACCGTCACCGAAGCGAAAGTGCATGCCAACATCGCCCGGCTCGGCTGCACCGTCGTGCTCGTCGCGCATCGGCTGGCGACGGTCGTCGACGCCGACTGCATCGTCGTGATGGACGCGGGCCGGGTCGTCGAGGTTGGTCCCCACCACGAGTTGATGGCCGCAGACGGGCACTACGCACAGCTGGTCGCAGGCCAGCTCGTGGCCGAGCCAGGACGTTAGGAGCACGACATGGATTCGCAACTGACCACAAGTGGGTTCTTCGTGATGCGCGCCCCGCTGCTGCCGATGGAGGAGCTGGATCAACTGCGCAGCGATCCGTTGTACTGGCAGATCCTGTCGAAGCGCTCAGACGTGCGCGAGGCGCTACACCTGGCGTCGCCCGGGCTGCTGCAACGCTTGGCGGAGGGCAAGCCCGATGACCGGGTCGCGGCGTCGGTGACCGCATACCTCGTCCGGATGTGCACCCGTGCAACACCTTTCGGACTCTTCGCGGGCTGCGCGCTGGGCACAGTGGCGGACACCACCGCGTTGACGGTCGACGGGCCCGAGGGCACCACCCGGCACAGCAGGCCCGACACCGAGGTGCTGGCGGCGCTCGTCGAGCGGCTGCTGAAGGACCCGTCGACACGGCCCGCGATGGCGGTCGAGCCCAACTCCAGCCGCTACCAAGCCGCCGGTGCGATGCGACTCATCGAGAGCCGGCTGCGGGACGGCAGGCGCACGCATCATCTGGTCGTGGTCGAGGACGACGCGCCACTGCGGTGTGCCCTGGATACGGCCGCCGGCGGGTGCTCGGTCGAGAAGGTCGCCGAGGCGGTGGCGGCCAAGGCCGGCGTCGAGTTGGACGAGGCACGCGAATACGTCGACGCCCTTGTCGAGGCGCACGTGCTCACCCCGGTCGCCGAACCCGCCGTGACGGGCGCCGAACCGTTGGCGCACGTGCTGTCGTGCCTGAGCGGGCCGGAGCTCGCCGCAACGTCGGAGACGCTGACCCGGGTGTCGGAGGAACTCACCCGGCTGGACGCCGCCGGGCTCGGCAATCCGCCGAGCGCCTACGACAGCGTGTCCACCAGCCTGCTCGAGCTGGCAGGCGGCGGTGACACCGCCCGGGCGGTCCAGGTCGACCTGCATCGCGACGGCTCGGGCCTGACCCTGGGCCCCGACGCCGTGCAACTGCTCGAGAAGGGGATCGACGTGCTGCACCGCGTATCGCCCCAGGGTGGCGACCCCGCGTTGCTTCGGTTCAAGGCCGACTTCGCAAACCGCTACGAGGACCGCGAAGTGCCGCTGATGGAGGCCCTCGACGAGGAAATGGGGGTCGGGTACGACCGGTCGCCGCACCCCGCCGCCGACGAGTCCCCCTTGCTTGCGGGCATGGATTTGGGTGGCGCCGCAGGCAATTACGCGTTTACCGCGCGCGACGCGACACTGCTCGATCTGGTGATGCGTGCTCGTGAGAACGGCGCCGAAAGCCTCGATCTCGATGCCGACACCGTGACGCGCCTCGCCGTCGCGACACCGCCGCCGCTGCCCGACGCCTTTGCCGTCTTCGCCAGTATGCTGGACGACGGCATCGAAATCCAAAGCGTCGCAGGGCCTTCGGGCGCCGAGCTGCTGGGACGGTTCTGTCACGGCGACGATCGGCTGCATGGCGCGGTGCGCGAGCACCTGCGTGCCGAGGAGGCACTCGCCCCCGGCGTGGTGTTCGCCGAGATCATCCACCTCCCCGAAGGACGGGTCGGCAATGTCTTGGCCCGCCCGGTGTTGCGCGACTACGAGCTGGTGCTCCTGGGACGTTCGGGGGCGCCGGCGGACCGTCAGATCAGCGTCGACGAGCTGACCGTGCGCCTCGACGGCGATCGGGTCGTGCTGCACAGCCCGCGGCTGGGTGCAGAAGTCCGGCCTCGGCTGACCACCGCGCACAATCCGGCGTGGCGGGGGTTCGGCGTGTACCGGTTCTTGGCCGCCCTGCAGAACGACGGAGTGGCTGCCGGGCTCGCTTGGGATTGGGGCGCAATGTCATCCGCCCCGACCCTGCCGCGCGTCACCGCGGGCAAGCTGGTGCTGGCCCGGGCCCGCTGGCGCCTGTCGGCCGCCGAGATCAAGGCGGTCACGGGTACCGACCCGGTCGCCGGATGGGAGACCGTCAGCGCGGTCCGTGGGCTGCCCAAAGAGCTTCTGATCACCGACGGCGACAACCGCCTCTACGTCGACACCACAAGCGCGGCGCTCACCGCCACGGCTGCGAAGGTACTGCGCGGCCGGTCGGCGGCGGTCATCGAAGAGGTGCTGCCGAGCGCGGTCGCCACCGGCCCGCAGGGGCGGTTCGCACACGAGATCATCGTGCCCTTCATCCGTCGCGGCGAGCCCGCGCCGTCCCCGGCTCCGTGGCGCGCCCCCGGTGTACGGCGCAGCTTCGCGCCGGGCAGCGAATGGCTGTACATCAAGGCCTACACCGGAACCGCGTCCGCGGACCGCATCCTCACCGACGCCGTCGCCCCCGCCATCATGCGGTTGAGTGACGAAGGGATCCTCGACCGCTGGTTCTTCCTGCGCTACGCCGACCCCGACCACCATCTGCGGCTGCGCCTGCACGGTGACCCTGCCGCGCTGCGCGAGCACGCGCTGCCGGTGCTGACCGATGCGCTGGCGCCGCACCTCGGCGACGGGACCGTGTGGAAGGTGTCGACCGACACCTACGACCGCGAGGTCGAGCGCTACGGCGGCGACGCCGGTATCGAACTCGCCGAGCAGATCCACGCGGCCGATAGCGACGCCGTGCTCGACGTGCTCGGGTTGCTCGACGGCGATTTCGGCGAGGCAGCGCCGGAGGCGCGCTGGAAACTGTGCCTGTATGCCACCGACCGCCTGCTGGCGGACGCGGGACTGGACATGCAGCAGCGCCGGGACTGGGCCAAGAGCGGTGCCGCGGGCTATCGGCCGGAATACCCGAACGCGGCCAACCTCGATCCCGGGATCGGGCAACGGTGGCGCACGGAACGCGCGGACGTCACCGCGCTGCTCGACGACACCCACGAACACACCTACGAACCCGCACGCGAGGTCTTCAGGCGGCGATCGGACCGGCTGAGGCCCTTGCTCGCCGAGCTGGCAGACCGATCGGACCGCGGTGAGCTGACGCAGCCCTACACCGCGCTGTTGCACAGCTTCAGCCACCTGAACGCCGTGCGACTGCTGCGGTCGGCGGCCCGCACCCACGAACTCATCCTGCTGAGCTTCCTCGATCGCTACTACGCCAGCCAGATCGCCAGGGCGCCGCGCGACTGAAAGGCACAAGCACACCGCGTGCGATGACCTTTCACTCAAAAAGTGTCCCCTCCCAAGGGGTTTAGCGCCCATACCTATGAGCGTCGCCACCAGGGGCGGCGCTCACCACCCACCAGGAGGAGAACACCAATGAACATCAACCGCGACAAGCTGGCCCTGCGCCGGCAGAGCATCCGCACCCTGACCGCCGACGAGCTGAGCCTGGCTCAGGGCGGTAAGGGCAACGGCACCGGAACCGGCACCGGCAACGGCACGGGCACCGGCACGGGTAACGGCACCGGCACCCGCACCACCCACAAGACGAAGTAGGCCGCGGCGCGGCTACACCCGACGTAGCCGGGCCACACACCACCGACCGCCCCATCACCGACCCGATTCGGTTGTGGGGCGGTCGGCTTTGTGTGGGTGCCTGCTTACCCGGCGGACAGGAAACCCTTCCCACCGGCAAGTGGAATCTGGCGTCGGGGCGATTACGGATCTCGCGCCGAAACAGGACCATTTTCCAATGGCATCCACCACCACACCCCCGGTACGAGTCATCAGTGATGCGCAGCTCGCCACGGCTGCGGCCAGCGGGGACCGGGCGGCATTGGGCGCCATCTATCACCGCTACGCACCGCGGCTGCACGACTATTGCGTGACGCTGGTCCGCGATCACCACACGGCGGCCGATTGCGTGCAGGACGTCTTCTGCATCGCTGCCGCCGACCTGCCGAAGCTGCGCGAGCCGGACAAGCTGCGGCCGTGGCTGTACGCCATCGCCCGCCGCGCCGCTCTGCGCAAACTGCACGAACGCCGCCGTGAGCCCGCCCTCGACCAGATACCCGACGCCGCATCCGTCGGCCCCGGCCCTTTCACCGTGACCGCACGAAACGAGCTCGCGCGGCTCGTCGTTGCGGCGGCGGGCGGATTGTCCGACCGTGACCGTGACGTCCTGGAACTGGCCTACCGCCGCGATCTGGCCGGACCCGAACTCGCCGATGCCCTCGGCGTCAGCCACGACTGCGCGAAGAAACTCCTGCAGCGGCTGCGCCAGACCTTCGAGCGCTCGCTGGGCGCCCTTCTGGTGGCCCGGCGTGCCGCCCAGCACGGATGCCCTGACCTCGCCGCCGCCCTGTCCGACTGGGACGGGCAGTTCACGGTGCTGATACGGAAACGCGTTGCGCGCCATATCGAGTCGTGCCAGGTATGTGACGACTACCGCCGCAGCCTCGTCGACTCAGTAGCCATGGTGAGCTGCGTGGTCATCAAGAAGCTGTGCTAGCGCTGCGACGATGGCGGCACGCTGCTCCTACGATTGCGCTCCTATGACCGAGATTGAACACAGGGTCGTTCGGCGCCGCCGGTAACAGCCATGGATGCAATCTCGGTCATAGGACCGCAAACAGTGACTTGGCTCAGCTGTTCAGCAACGATTCGGTGGCCGACAGCAGCGCGCAGGTCGCCAGACCGTCCATCGCCTCCCGCAGCTCGGGCAGCGGGGGAAATGACGGGGCGATCCGGATGTTCTTGTCCTCCGGGTCATCTCGGTACGGGAACGTGGCACCGGCCTCGGTCACCGCGATTCCGGCGTCCTTCGCCAATGCGATGGTGCGACGCGCCGTGCCCGGCAGCACATCCAGGCTCACGAAGTAGCCACCCTTGGGCTCGGTCCACGACGCGATCTTCGAAGGACCCAGCCGATCGGACAGGATCTCGAGCACGGTGGCGAACTTCGGGGCGAGCAGCTCTCGGTGACGCTGCATGTGCAGGCGCACGCCGTCGGCGTCACCGAAGAATTTCAGATGCCGAAGCTGGTTGACCTTGTCCGGCCCAATCGACTTCTTGCCCGCGTACTGCAGGTACCAGGCGATGTTGCCAAGCGAGCCCCCGAAGAAGCTCACGCCGGCACCGGCGAACGTGATCTTCGACGTCGACGCGAACACCAACGGCCGGTTCGGGTTACCGGCGGCCTCGGCCAGACCCAGGATGTCGATGTTGGCCTCGAAGTCGTGGGTCAACGTGTGCACCGCATAGGCGTTGTCCCACATCAGCCGGAAATCATTGGCAGCGGTTCGCATTTGCACCAGCCGTCGCACCTTCTCCCACGAGAAGGTGGCCCCGGTCGGGTTGGAGTACACCGGAACGCACCACATGCCCTTGATGGCGGGGTCGACCGCGACGAGCTCCTCGATCAGATCGACATCGGGGCCGTCCTCGTGCATCGGGACGGTGATCATCTCGATGCCCAGGGTCTCGGTGATGGCGAAATGCCGGTCGTAACCCGGCGCGGGACAGAGGAACTTCAGCTTGGGCTCCTGCGCCCATGGACGCGGTGAATCGACGCCGCCGTGCAGCATGGTGAACGTCAGGACGTCGTGCATGAACTCCAGGCTGGCGTTGTTACCCGCGATCAGGTTGGGCACGTTGATGCCGAGCAGCTCACCGAAGATGGCCCGCAGCTCGGGCAGCCCGTGCAGACCGCCGTAGTTGCGGGTGTCGGTGCCGTCGCCGTCCTTGAACGTCTCCTTGCCGGGCAGCTCCAGCAGGGCGTTGGACAGATCCAGCTGGGCGGCCGACGGCTTGCCCCGGGTCAGGTCGAGCTTGAGCCCCTTCGCCTTGAGGTCGGCGTAGTCGCGCGTCTGCAGCTCGTGCTGGGCGCGGAGCTCCTCGAGGCCGAGCGACTGAAACGACACGGGAGCGCCTTTCATTGGATGCCGGGGGACGCCAGAAATAAGGGGACCCCGCGCACCCGCTAGAGCCCATTGACCCTTGCTGCCTTCCGGCCCTGGGGGAGTTCACAGGATGGACGCCGCGCGG
>JBIQHU010000069.1:0-28953 GCA_044508395.1 Mycobacterium sp.
GCGCGGCACGGCCTTTGATGTCCTCGGGCATGTTCGCATCTTTGATCAACGCGAAGATGTCGCCCAGCTGCCGTAATGCCGGGTTGACGTTGTCGCGAACGGTGACCCGCGACCCCTTCTCGCGGACCACTTCGATGAGTCTGGCGTCGACCCCGGTGTCCCGGATGACCGAGGCCAGCCGGTCGTCGTGGGAGAAGACGATCACCTGATGGGTCTTGGCGATCTCACACAGCACCTGGACGAAGCCGTCGATCTTCGATGGGTCCATCGCCTGGATCGGATCATCGAGAACGACGAACCGGAATGGACTCTTCGCCGACGTCGCCCGCGGCAGGAACAGCGCCAGCGCCAACGCGTGCAGCTCGCCCTGGCTCATTACCGACAGGGCTTTGGTGGGCTTGCCGTCGACTGCCCCTTCCAGCACCACCTTGCGCCGGGTGGAGGTACCTTCGAGGGAGATCTCGACCAGGTCGACGTTGCTTTCCTGACGCAGTTGGTGCCAGATGTCGCGGGCTTGGGCGGCAATGGGTTTGAGCCGCAGGTTGCGGAAGGCCGCGGCGTGCTCGTTGACCCATTTCTTCGCAGCCGTGACGGCATTGAGTTCGTCGTCGACGGCTCGGGCCTGTTCTTCGAGACCGACCCAGCCACCGAGTTGGGCGGCCAGCGGCGCCCACGCGGTCTCGCGGCGGGCGAGTTCGTCCGCCGCTTCGACACGAAGTGTTTCGGCGGCCGCGATCACCTCCGTCAGCGCCGACTCAGCGTGCGTCGCCAGGGCATCGTCGGTGACCGGGATGTTCCGGGCGGCGGCCACCGCGTTGTTGTAGTTCGCCAGGGCCGGGAGGTCGATTCCTGGCACAGCGCCCGCCGCAGAGAGTCCCTGGATCAGAGTCGTGAGTTGCGCCCGCGCGGATTTGAGTTGTTGTGCGGTGGAGCGATATTCGTCCAGTAGCTCTTCGCATTGCGCAATGCTGTTCTGTGCGGCCGCCGCCCAGTCCGCGTCGAGGCGCCCCTGCGCGCACACCGGGCAGTCGGCGTCACCGCCCTGATCGCGAAACCGCAGCGCGGTGCGCAGCAGCTCGACCCGCTGACTGGTGAGATCGATCGCGGCGGTCGCCGAATCGACCGCGGCTCTTGCCGCAGCGCGCAGTTGCCCCGTCGCGGCGTCGACAACGTCGATGGTCGGTGTCTCCAGCTGGCTCAAGGTCCGCAACGCCGGCACCGCGTCGGATTGGGCCTCCCCCGCGCCCGTCGCCAGGGCGCGAGCATCGTCAAGGGGCACAGGGCGCTTGCGCAGGAGTTTGGCTGCCCGCTTGGCGCGTTCGTCGGCGTGGTCGGCCAACGCGGTCAGGACGCGCTTGCGTTCGGCATCGGCGGTGTCGCTGGCGGCCCTGATCGTCTTGAGCCGCGTAGCCAGGAGCTTCTCGGTCTCGGAGAGCGTGTCGAGCCCCAGCAGCTTGGCCAGTGCGTCGTACAGCGCAGAGGGTCCGCCGTCGAACAGCCGGCCGAGCTCCTCGTAGGAGAGCAACGGGCGGTGCAGCTCCAGTGCCCGCGACCAGCCCAACGCCTCGGTGCCGTCGACTCGCTTATCCCCAGCGGCCTGCGTCCACGTGGTGCAGTTCTCCAGCTTCTCGCCCTGATCCCAGTTGACCCCCACGGTGAACGGGCCAAGAGCCTCACGGGTGAACCCGACCTGGATCTGGCACGGGTCGGGGTGGTGAAGGTTCTGCCAGGCCTCGGCCCACAGGCTCTCCTTCTTGTTCCAGCGGTAGCTGGTTCCGGTGAGCGTGAGCTCCAGCGCCTCGGCGAAGCTCGACTTACCGGAGCCATTGCGGCCGCTGACGACCATCAGACCCGGCGCTGGGAAGAGGTCCAACCGTGCCGACGGGCCGACGCCACGGAATCCCGACACCGTGATCGAGCTGAGAAAGGTTGGTGCCGGGTTGGTTTCGCCGGCCTCGACGCTTCCGCCCGACACCTCGGCCAAGGCGCTGAGGACGACGTCCTTGGACCGGTCGGACAACGCATCGTCAGCTCCGAGCAGCTCCAAGATCACGTCATGCACCGACTGTTCAGCACCTACGGCGGCCTCGGCCGTCCCACCCTCTTGCGGCATGCAACGATTTAACTACCTCGATCCGACAAATTTGTCGGGATCGTCAGTTGGGGTGAGTTCGGGCCAGTTCACCCCTTGAGCCAGCAGCCGATTTGATAGCACACGAGATAGAGCACCACAGGCGCGCAGTACATCGGAACGCTCACCGCGGCGAGGACGGCAGCAGGCACGTATTGGCGCCGGAAACGCGGAAAGCCCCCTGCCATGTCGACGAATCCGACCACCGCCGCACACAACGCGAAGATCGCGGCCGCGACGGCGGGCCGGCCGGTCCACCCCTCCAGCCACACGACGTAAGCACTGGCCCCGGCCAAGATCGCTAGCAACCACCACACTGTCGGTGCCCTCAGTTTTCCGTAGCTGAGTGCCGATCCGTCCTCGTCGTTCTCGGGCGGATCCGGTTCCCGGTCGCTGCTCGATGCGGCGTAGATGGTGTTGCCGAACTTGAGAAACGGTGTCCTGAAGAACGCCATCATCACCGACATCGCCGCGGCGAAACCTGCGATCCCGAGGGCCCGGTCCGGGTTCTGTTCGCTGGCGGCAAGGGTCATCAGCAGCCCGCCGGCCAGCCAGGACAGCCAGTAGCTCCGCCGCTGGAGGCGGCGGTCATTGAGGAAGATGCCACTCCCGACGCCGATTATCGCGATGGCCGCACCTGCCCAGAAAACCCACTCTGCCGGTCCGCTCAGCTGCATGCGGGAAAGACTATTCCCGCGATGGACGGTGTCAGTTCGCGTTCGCGCGCAACCAAGATGTCCTGCGCCGGACACTGTGACGAGCATGCGGGCTTTCGCGCCGATCCACGAGTCCGGCGACAAGAACCTGCACATTCGCCACAGTGCACCGAAACCACACATCGGCCACCGTCCGAGGACCGGCGAAAGCGTTGGAGCTGTCGGTGGCCCCAGTTATCCTCACGTTGCGTCCTGGGTTATCGCCGGAAAGCCCCGATCGACCACTCACCAGCTGACAGGAGGGCCCGCGATGGCCGACGCCACCGTCCAGGGTTACGACATCATCGGCGACGTCCACGGATGCGCCGGCCAGCTGGAGGCATTGCTTTCCGAACTCGGGTACCACAAACGCAGCAGCACAAGCGAATTCCGGCATCCCGAGCGCCAGGTGATCTTCGTCGGCGACTTGATCGACCGGGGTGACGAACAACTGCGGGTGCTAGAGATCGCCAAGGACATGGTCGACGCGGGCAGTGCACGCATCGTGATGGGTAATCACGAGTTCAACGCGCTGGCCTACGACACCGAATGGCCGCTCGGGAGCGGGAAATACCTGCGCGCACATGATGATCCGGGCAATCCGTGGTCGGCGAAGAACACCAAACAGCACGCGGCGTTCTTGGCGCAGGTCACGGGTGCTGACCGACGTCGCTTCCTGGACTGGTTCGCCACGATTCCGCTGTGGCTGGACCTGGGCGGCCTGCGCGTCGTCCACGCGTGCTGGCACCCACAATCGATCTCCGTCGTCGAAGAGCAGTGCGGTTCGAGCACGCCTTTCCACGAACTCGACCATCTCGTGGCAGCGGCGACCGAAGGCGCTCCGCTCTATCAGGCGGTCGAGACTCTGCTGAAAGGTCCCGAGCTCAGTCTGGTGGCTCACGGCCAGGACAGATACCTCGACAAGGACGGTATCCCCCGGGGCAACGCGCGTATGCGGTGGTGGAACAGCGAGGCCGTCACTCTGCGAGACTTCGCCGAGATGGGCGGGAACTTCACCACCGAAGCCGGCGACCCCTACCCGCCGCTGCCCGAACTGGACCTGCCAGGAACCGATCTGTCCTACGTCTACCCACCGGGGGTGCCGGTTTTCTACGGCCATTACTGGCGGCAGGGCTCCCCGGAGCATCTGCACGACTGGACCGATTACACCGCGTGCGTGGACTTCAGCGCGGTGAAAGGCGGGGCGTTGACCGCCTACCGCTGGTCAGGAGAAGACCGGATCCGTCCGCAGCACTATGTGCGCGCCGCACGGTGATGTCACTCCGCCTCACGCCCACCGACGACCGCGTGAATGCGGCCCTGCGGATAAGGCAGGTCGATGCCGTTCTCGTCGTAGGCCCGCAGGATCTCGCGGCGCAGCCGGCGCTGCACTGACCACTGCGCGTTCGGCCGCGTCTTCACGGTCATCCGCAACGTCACCTGGTCAGCCGAGAACTCCTGTACACCGAGCATTTCCGGCTCTCCCAAGACTTTTCGCGCAATGTGAGGGTCCGCGACGGCTTGATTGGCGGCGTCGAGTGCCACCTGCTCCGCTTGGTCGACATCGGCAGTCAGGGCAACAGGCACCTCCACACGGGCGACGGCGTAGTCCTGGCTCATATTGCCGACGCGGGCGATCTCCCCGTTGCGGACGTACCAGAGCGTGCCGTCAATATCGCGAATGGTGGTGATGCGCAGCCCGACACTCTGCACCTCTCCGACCACGTCGCCGACGTCGACGGTGTCACCGACCCCATACTGATCCTCGAGCAGCATGAATACGCCGGTGACGAAATCGCGGACGAGGTTTTGCGCACCGAACCCGATAGCCAGCCCCACCACTCCGGCCGAGGCGATAAACGGCGCAATGTTCACTCCGAGCACGCTCAGAATGGCCAGCACTGCCCAGACCAGCAGCACGATCGACACCGTCGACTTCAGCACCGAGCCGATGGTCTGTGCGCGCTGTTGGCGACGTTCGGCCAGGCGGACACTGCTTTCCGTCGCTGACGTCCGGTCCCGTAAGTAGCGAAGCAGCGGCGGCTTCCTGGCTTGCCCCTCCACCTCTCCGCTATTGGCTTTTACCGCCCTCCCAGTGGTAGCCCTATCAATCATTCGGTGCAGCAAAAAACGCAGGATTAACGCAAGTGCGACATACGCGACGATTCGAATCGGTACTTCGATGAACCAATGTCGATTAGTGTCTGTCCATTCAAATGCCAAGTTGTAGACAGTCATGACTTCGACCGTACGACAGAACTTTCGGGCGCGTCGAATACAGTTGAGCGGTTCGGGCTCAGGTACCCCGTGAATCCTTTTTCGAAAAGTTCTGTCGGACACACTGCGGATTGGCGTGCCATGCGGTGGTTGATCGCTGCTCGTGTCTGTGAACCGATCGGCCAGCGTTGCCGCCGCCCAACGCCTAGCGTGTATCCACCAGCAACCGAGAGGACGTCGAGTTGGCCCTGGAGAGCTCCGCAAACCCGACCACGCCGACGCTGCGCGAGCTCACCGTCCGCGGCATCCTGCTCGGCGGCGCGATCACGCTGGTGTTCACCGCCGCCAACGTCTACCTCGGGCTCAAGGTCGGGCTGACGTTCGCCACAGCTATCCCGGCCGCGGTCATCTCGATGGCCATCCTGCGCAATTTCGCCAACCACTCCATCGTCGAGAACAACATCGTGCAGACCGTCGCCTCGGCGGCCGGCACCCTCTCTGCGATCATCTTCGTTCTGCCCGGGCTGATCATGATCGGCTGGTGGACCGGGTTCCCCTATTGGATGACCGTGGCCGTCTGCGCGGTCGGCGGCACCCTCGGCGTCATGTACTCCATCCCCCTGCGCCGGGCCCTGGTGACCGGCTCGGACCTGCCCTATCCCGAAGGGGTGGCCGCGGCCGAGGTGCTCAAGGTCGGCGACAGCACGCAGGGTCACGAGGAGAACCGCGTCGGCATCCGGGTCATCGCGTTCGGCGCGCTGGTGTCGGCCGGCTTCGGACTGTTGGCCAATCTGAAGGTGCTGGCCAACTACGTCGCGGCGTACTTCCGCATCGGCGCGGGCGGTTCGATGTTCGGCGCGAGCCTGTCGCTGGCGCTGATCGGCGTGGGCCACCTCATCGGGATGACCGTCGGCATCGCGATGCTCGTCGGGTTGGTCATCTCCTTCGGGGTACTCCTGCCCATCCGCACCACCGGGACGTTCGGGACCGGCGAGTCGGTTACCGACGTGATCGACGGTGTGTTCGTGCACGAGGTGCGGTTCATCGGCGCCGGGGCGATCGCGGTGGCCGCGGTGTGGACGCTGTTGAAGATCCTGCGTCCGATCATCAAAGGCATCACCGAGGCGATGGCCTCGGCACGGGAGCGGCGCGACGGCCAGCTGGTCGACATCACCCAGCGGGACATCCCGTTCCCGCTCGTGGCGGGCGTTGTGGTGGCGATGCTGGTCCCCATCGCCGTACTGCTGTGGGACTTCAGCCGCGGCACCGCGCTGCAGGGCAGTGCAGCCACGATCATCGTGGCGAGCCTGTTGTTCATCTTCGTCATCGGCCTGGTCATCGCCGCGGTGTGCGGCTACATGGCGGGCCTGATCGGCTCGTCGAACAGCCCCATTTCCGGCGTCGGCATCCTGACCGTGCTGATCGCGGCGCTGGTCATCAAGGTGGTCTTCGGCCGCGCCGACGCCGAGCAGTCAACCGCACTGGTGGCTTTCACGCTGTTCGTCGCGGCCGTCACATTCGGGGTCGCCACCATCTCCAACGACAACCTGCAGGATCTCAAGACCGGCCAGCTCGTCGGCGCCACGCCGTGGAAACAGCAGGTGGCCTTGGTGATTGGCGTGCTGTTTGGCTCGGCCATCATCCCGCCGGTGCTCGACCTGATGCAGCAGGCCTTCGGCTTCCTCGGCGCTCCCGGCGCCACCGACCATGCCCTGGCCGCACCGCAGGCCGCGCTGATCTCTTCGCTCGCCAAAGGCGTATTCGGCGGGTCCCTGGACTGGTCGCTGATCGGGCTCGGTGCGGGGATCGGGGCGGTGGTCGTGATTGTCGACGAAATCCTCACCCGCACATCACGGTTCAGCCTGCCACCGCTGGCCGTCGGGATGGGTATGTACCTGCCGATGAGCCTGACGCTGATCATCCCCCTCGGCTCCCTGCTCGGTTTCTTCTACAACCGCTGGGCGGACCGGACTGGCGGCGATGTCGACCGCAAGAAGCGCCTCGGCGTGCTGTTGGCCACCGGCATGATCGTCGGCGAGAGCCTTTACGGTGTCGTCTTCGCCGGGTTCGTCGCCGGTACCGGCAGCGATGATCCGTTCGCGATCTTCCCCGGTAATGACGGCACGTCAGCCGAGGTGAACGGCGTGATTGCGTTCGCGGCGGTGCTGTTGTGGCTGTACATGCGGACGCGGAAGATCTCGAGCGTTGAACTGATCAAGAGCTGAGACGCCGCCCCCAGAAACAAACCTCGCGTGACGGCGCCGTCGCGTGCGGTGCGCTGCCGCGATCTATGTCCAGCAAATTCCCAGCAATGGCCGATATTCTGCGGCCAACGACGGACCGGGGGACGGCGATGCACATTGGTGCCAGTATCGGCGATGAGGGCTCGCGGCGGTGACGACCTTGCGTGTGAACGTGAGTGATTTGCACGAGGCGGGCCGCCACCTGGGTGTTCTTGCTGAGAACCTCGCCAGACGCGAGCAATTCGGCGAATCTTCGGGGCCAGCTTGGTTGTCCAGTTCAGCGTCGGCATCCCGCGCCTATGTGGGCGCAAACAATGCGCGCAATGCACTAGCGGAGCAGATGCGGGCGACGTCGCGCAAGATCGTCACCGCGGCGACCAACTACGCCAACCGTGACACCCATACGTCGAGAACTATCGACTCGGCGATCGGCTCACTGTAGATGCTCGCCACCACCGCGCAGCCCTCCCTGACGCAGATCGAAGAACTCGACACCACGCACTTGACTGACCTCGCCGATCGGTTCGCACACGAGGCCAGTCTGATCGAAGACAGCTTCATCATGGCCCACAAGCAATTGCTTGCGGCACGTTGGGAAGGCCAAGCCGGTGACGCCGCACTTCGCCATACCGACACGGCCCGGGTTACGGCCCAAACGCACGCTGAAAGCTTGAGGAACGCTTCCGAGGTCGCCCGCCGAGGGGGTGCGGATCTCCGTGCCGCTCAACAGAAGTTGCTCAGCATGGTCACCGACGCTCGCCGTGACGGATTCGCAGTCACAGACGACCTGACCGTGAGTGCCTACATACCTGGCCGACCGACCGCCGACGCAATGATGCTGCAGCCCCATGCCAACGAACTTGCTGCCGACATCCGCGCACAGGCCACGGCTCTCCTGGCCATCGACCGTGACATCGCCACGGCCCTCGACGCGGCAACCGCTGAGTTCCACGGCAACCACGGCGAAATGACAGCGCAGCCAGCAGGCTTCATGGAAGGCAGCTTTCCCGGGTACAAGGATGGTCCGCTTCTACAGCCGCCCTTGTCGCCGTCTCGAAAGGCCGCAGTCGATTACGCCGAGCGATGGGCAGACGACCACAACCCCGACTACAAAACGTATGGCCAGGACTGCACGAATTTCGCATCCCAAGTATTGCGAGCGGGTGGACTCCAAGATCAGGGCGACGGCTGGGATGATTGGCATCACGGTGACCCAGACGACTGGTACTACGACCGCGACACATGGAATCCGAAGAACACCGAATCGACAACGTGGGACAACGCCGCCGCAAACCACGACTTCATGACTCAATCGGGCCGAGGGCACACCGCAGCCACCGTCTCCACACAGACAGTGGGCCAGCTGGACCCGCTCGCTCCGTCGAAAGCCGGGTTGCTCCCCGGCGATCTGATCTATTACCGAGACACCGAAGGAAAGATTGACCACGTGGCGGTATATGTAGGGCAAGCCCATGCACCGGATGGGAGTTTGATGGACGTCGTAGACCAGCATTCCGGAGCTGACAACTACCGAAAGAGCTGGATTCCAGTGGATCCGGCATTCATCGGCGGACCCGCGCAGGCCGAATTCGTCCATGTGACGTATCCAGGCGAATGAACCGCGGACAGCGGGGCGGTCCCGCAATCAAATACGCAATCGCCGCTTTGGCGCTGGCGGTGTTCGCAGCGACCGGCGTTTTCGTTCTCCATCGGAATAGCGCGGCGATCAGTAGTGTCGCGGCAAAGCAGGCCACCGGTGTCTTTATTGGCGGTTTGGTGCTACTGGCCGGTGGAATGGCGCTGCACAGATTCGCACGTCTACGCCAACCACGGCAGAAAGCATTGGCCCGCAGCGGAATAGCCTTGCTCACGATGGGATGCATCATCACGGCACTGATGATCGGCTACATGGGGTTTGTCACCCTCGCTCACGACAAGGACGCCACTGATCCCGAACTGGCAGATTTCACTCCCTCCCTCCAACGAGGCAGAGTCCAGTCAGCTATCGACGCGCTCAACAACGGCAAGCTGGAGCAGGGGTTCACTCGTTTGACGTACGTCCCTGGCTCCACGGTACAAAGTGATGCCTATCTGGAGCAGGAACGCAACATCCGGGCTGCCATGCCGCCGGGCGGTTGCCGCTACGACCTGAAGGACATCGAAGACCTCGGAGTTCAAGGCACGAAACTTGTCCCCGGGTTGTCAGAACCGATGCAGATTTATCAACTGAATGCCGACGTGGACCAACAATGTCCCGGACAGTCCCCGGTGCCGCGCACCCTTCCCATCCTGCTCGTTCACCACTGGGGCCACTGGACGCCGGTAGCTGTGGACATCCATTGAGCTCGGCGCCGTTGAGAGGCCTATCACAGCCAGGGCTTTCATCAATGTGGTAGGTGCCGTTGGTCTACAGTTCCGGCCACCTCACAGCAGTATGCCGTTCGAAATATGTGTTTACCCGACGGACGAAGAGCACCGATGTAACCGCCAGCGGAATCAGCCCGAGCAGCGCCAACATCGGCGGTACCACCAGCGCGACTCCAAGCGGACCGTTCTGCATGCCGGGCGGCAACACGGTCTGGACGAAGGCCATGGACATCGCGAGAAACCACCCGCCGATCAGCCACCAGGAGAACCCCCAGCGCGGGACCCGGACTTCGTCACGGACGAGCCTCCGGTACCGGTCGATCCACTCGCGCACCTCGCATGCCGAGCTCACCAAACCTAGTGCCAGCACTACCGAAAACAGAGTGAGCATCGCCGTCCGCAGCGGAGCCACGACGGTGCCCGTCACGACCATGCCGACGAGCGGTATCGAGAACGCCAGCAACATGAAAGACGCACTCACTACGCCGATCCGGTAACTCATGAGTCGAGTTCGATCCAACGCCCGTCTCGCCGACCTGCAGGCCAGCCAAAGGAAGCCCGCCGAGAAGCAGGCGGCGGCGATTCGCAGCACGGTGGGATCGTGGGTATCGAGCTGCTCCAACCAATTCTGTTCGAGCGGCATAAGGGACTTACTCGCGGCATTCAGCGCCACGGCCGCGCCAACGGAACCCATCGTTGTCAGGCCGACGATGATCACCGCACGTCGGGACCACGTCTTGGGAGGACCGGCGAAGGCGGCGACTATCCGGAACAGTAGAACTCCCAGTGCCCACAACATCAGGCCCGGCAGGACGAGCTTGACCAAGAACCCAATGATGTCGGACGGTGACGTGTCCGAGCCTTCGTAGTTCTTGACCAACGTCCAAAACACCGAGCCTGCAAAGACCACAACGACCCCCACGGCGGTGCTCTGCTCCTTGACGATGGCGATGACCTCTTTGACCGCGCGCGGAAGCAACCAGACCACTCCCCGCAGCCCCACATCCACTCTGCTCAGCGACTTTTGAGCGATCCATGCTCGTGATGCCCAGCGCAGGGTGGAGAACCGTGCCGCTCTGCGCAGCTGGCATTCCAAGGCCGCGGCAAGCAGATCCTCCCGTTTTCCGACGATCAGGGTGGCTAGATCGCGATTGCCGCCGTATCCGCTCAGGACAGAAAACGTCGGTCGCAGAAGGTTTTCGAATGGTGACCCGGAGCCCTCGAACACCGGATCTTGCCCGAGCATCAGATCTATCGCTTTGTCGTCGGTCGACGTCCGCTTTCTCTCCATGACCCCGTGACGTTGCACCTCCCAGACGGCGATCTCGCGGAATGCCGCGGCCCAGTGACGTGAACGAAAAACTGTGGACCCCAATGCCGCGACGGCGAAGATGAACCCCGCAAACGCCGTCAGCGCGCTCCCCCACATCCAATTCACCAGCATGGTCCCCCGTATCCAGACCGATCCAAATTTCCGGTACGTCTATCACCCGAGGATGGCAGAGACCACCGACAGAACTGAGGACCCAACAGGACAACCGGTTAGCCGCTGGGCGGGGTCACCGCTCGATGAGCAACGAGGCGTCAGTCCAATAACCGCCCATGTAGGGAACCGCGATCACGGCGATCACTCTGCGCAGTGGGGCTCGGCCCGGGCAGGTCTCGGTGATGAGCATGTCGTAGCGGTACGTCCTGGTGTCCGACCAGACCCATGAGATGTCCATCGTGCCCTGTTCACCGCGGTCGCGGACCGAGTCCAGGGCGTACCGGCAATCAGGAAGCGGAAACGCTGCCTCGATCAGACGGTCGAGTTGCACGTTGTCCGGTGCGTCCGGCGCGACGCTGGTGTTGCGCAGCAGCTGCAGTTTTCTCGGGTCTCGCGAGTTCAGGGCACTGCCAAGGTCCTGCGCCCGTTCTTGTTGCTTGTCCGGTAGGTACGGCTTAATCTGGCGCATGCGGTCATCCTCGACTTTCCCGAGGTACCACCCGCGACAGCACCGCCGGCGATGAGGACGACGAGCACGAGTGCGGCGGCCAAAGCCACACGCCTGACGTTGACTCTGCGCACAGCGCCCCCTTCTCCGGGCGCACAACACTACGCCGGGCAGTCGCAGCCGGCTGCCACCTCGGCCAGCCTGTGGGCGGCCCCGGGCCTGTAGGTGCTCTACATCGCCCTGGGCTTCGCCGGGTGGTGGCAGTGGCTGAAAGGCCGGGCCGACACGGGCACCACCGTGGTGCGACGGAGCGGTCGGGCCGAGTTGGCTTGGTGCGCGGTGTTCTTGGTGCTGGCCACCGGGGTTCTGTATGTCATCCTGACGGCCGCGCACGATGCCGCCCCGTTCCTGGATGCGGTGACGACGTGCCTGTCGCTGGTCGCGCAGTGGCTGCTCAACACCCGGCGGATCGAGACCTGGTACTTCTGGATCGCCGCCGACTGCATCTTCATCCCGCTCTATCTCAGCCAGGGTCTGATTCTCACCGCAGCGGTGTACGGGTTGTTCCTCGGCCTGTGTGTGGCTGGGCTGCGCGCCTGGACCCGTGAGCTGGCGCCGGCGGATGACGCTCTGCGGGCAAACAGCGCGGTGCGATGACCGAGTTCCGGCATGGCCTGATGATCGGCAAGTTCTATCCGCCGCGGATCGGGCACCACGAGGCGATCCGGGCCGCCGCGGCGCACTGCGACCTATTCACGGTGCTGGTGACGGCCGCAGCGGTAGAGACGATTCCGCTAGGCGACCGGATGGCGTGGCTCCGCGAGGAACACGAGCACGATGCGAACGTGCGGATCGCCGGAATCCCTTGCGATGCACCAGTCGACGTGACCGATCAGCGGGTGTGGGCGGCGCAAGTCGCCGCCATGCGGGCCGGCGTGCGTGCCGCCGGTGCGGCACCGGAAGTCGATGCGGTGTTCAGCGGTGACGACTATGTCGACGAGCTCGCGCGGTGGTTCGGCGCGACCGCTGTGCGGACGGGGCGTACCGGTTGCAGCACCGCGGTTCGCCGTGACCTCGCCGGCCACTGGCATGAGTTGGCGCCGGCCACCCTGGCCGGGTTGACCACGCGGGTAGTCGTGGTGGGCGCCGAGTCGACAGGGACGACGACGGTGGCCGAACAGTTGGCCCACCACTATGCCGCCCGGGGCGGAGCCTGGACCACAACGCAATGCGTGCCCGAGTACGGGCGTGAGTACACCGAGCTCAAGACCGCCGCCAACCCCGAGGTGGACATCACCGAACTGCAGTGGAATACACATGATTTCGATGTCATTGGCCCCGAGCAGACCAGGCTCGAAGAGGTCGCCGCACGTAGCGGTTCGCCTGTCTTGATCTGCGACACCGACGCCTTCGCCACCGCCATCTGGAAGCGCCGCTACCTGGGCGACGCGTCCGGCGGGCCCTGGACGGAAGTCCCGCCGCGCGCGGTGTACCTGCTCACCGACCGCGAGGGCGTGCCGTGGCACGACGACGGGATGCGGGAAGGTGACCTGGCCATCCGCGCAGCGATGACGGGCTGGTTCGCCGACGCACTCACTGCGGCCGGGGACTCGTGGGTGTTGTTGACCGGGACGCTGGAGGAGCGCATCGATCTCGCGGTCCGCACGGTCGAGCCCCTCTTGGAGTTACGGGCGCGATTCGGGGAGCCGTTGCGGGGTCCGGGGTTTGAGGGGATGCCGTAGGCAGCAGGTACTCAGCCAAGTCGCCGAGCCCAGCCTCCGCCAAACGGACCCGCGTCTCCACCCCGTACAGAGATCGCGGCGGCCTATCGGCATCCGCAGGGTTGCGTCGGCATACCACCGTTGTGATCGTCGCATCACTGGATAATCAGATTCTTGCCTACCTTCCTCCACAATCCGTGCTCCACTAAGGTTGCGAAATGGCACGTGTCCGGTCGCTCACTCGCGGCAACCAATCGATCCGTCCGCATGCATCAGAAGTCGACTGCTTCTACGACGTCATCCATCAAGCCGACGGGACCCGGCTCTTGCATCTGAGCACCTTTGGCTCTGACCAACGGCAGTCAAAGCCGAAGAGCAGCCAATCAATACAAATCGACGAGCGACTGGCAGGTGAGCTTTTCGAACTCCTCCAAAGGACATTCCCAGGAATCAGCCAGTAACCCCTCGACTAAGCGCAATCGGCTCGACCGCATTGACAGGCAGTACATGCAGGCCACGGTTCAGGCCGTCGAAGCAGCCGGACCGTGGGTCCTGTTCGCAATGTCATCGTAGCCATGAGGAATAACCTGCAGCTGCTCACCTCGGAGGGACACCGGACTGTGCTTCTCTCAGTTTGTCGGGGTGCTGGGATAGATTTGGCCCGAAGCGGTAGGGGCGGCGCGGAGGGCACGGTTCATGGTCGACGAGGAAGTCAGCATCGGAGCGGAGAGCATCGACGTCACTCCGCATCCGCGGTTGCTTGCCGTTCTAGGCGATATCGAGTTCGCGCCCTGGCAGTGTCTCGCTGAGCTAATCGACAACGCGTTCGACGATTTCTTAACCGCCGCTCCCGCCGACGTCACGCCCACGGTCGCCATCAGTTTGCCGAGCAAGAACTCCGATCACCGGGACGCACAGGTCTGGATAAACGACAACGGTCGCGGGATGAGCCTAGAACACCTCAACAACGCCTTGTCGGCCGGTTGGTCGAGCAACGCTCGTTACGGGAAGCTGGGCCTATTCGGCATGGGCTTCAACATAGCAACGGCACGTCTCGGCAACACGACAACGATCCGCACGACGCGCGCCGGAGACCTCGAATGGGTGACGGTAACGCTCGACCTGCGCGCGATGTCGTCCCAGGACAGTTTCCTCGTCCCAGTTATCAGGGAGCCGAAGGACGATCCCTCCGAGCACGGCACGCAGGTCGTCGTCAGTGACCTCAAGCAGGAGCAGCACGACCTTCTATCGCGCCAGCAGAACAAGATCCGTGAGCTGTTAGGTGATGTGTACTCTTATCTGCTTCGCGAGCGTCAGTTCTCGCTTCTCGTCGACGGGAAAGCCGTCCAGCCGCTCATGCCCTGTATATGGAGGAAAGACCGATTCGTCGTCCAACGCGGCGAAAAATACCGCGCCTTCACGCCGATTAACAAGAGTCTCACGCCGCTTAATGCCTGCCAGGCCTGCGGACGGTGGCAGGATTTGAGCATTCGAGAGTGCGAAGAATGTGGCAGTCGCGACCTCGAAGAGCGGGAGCGCCGAATTACCGGTTGGCTTGGAATCCAGCGCTATACCCACAAGTCTGACTTCGGAATTGACTTCCTTCGGAACGGGAGAAAGATCCTATTAAGGGATGTGAGCTTGTTCGCCTGGGAAGATCCCAATGAGCCTGGCGCACGAGCTGAGGTCGAATACCCGATCGAAGTTCCATACGAGGGGCGGATTGTGGGCGAGATCCACATCGATCACGTCCGTGTCAACTACCAAAAAAACGCATTCGAACGAAACACCGTCGAGTGGAAGCACGTCGTTCGTACGCTTCGCGGTGAGGGACCATTACGTCCAAACATCGCCCGTGCTGCTGGTTACCCATCGAACGAATCTCCCATTGGGCGGCTATTCACAGGGTACCGACGAGTCGACCCAGGACTAAAGTGCCTTGTGCCCGGCGACGGCTCCCATGCCATCCACGAGAAAGCGCGGGAGTGGGCGAAGCTCTTCCGAAAAGGCGACCCAGAATACCAAGACGATCACATCTGGTACGAGTCCGCAAAGCAGCACGATGAGCCCGACTTCAATGTTCCGGGTGAGGAAACTGCCGATTCCGATGCCAGCGACACCGATGCTCGATCCCGCCTCGACATTCCCGACCCAACTGACGATCAATCGGATTCCCATGTAACGCCGCCTCGCGAGACGGAGGACCAAAAGCAGGACCGTTACCGAGCGTCTGGATCGGTGATCCATGATATTTCAGGCGACTATTCTCTTCCAGGTTTCGGCAGCGCCCTCAAGGTAACTGTGTACGCGCTCAACAATACCGAGGTTACCGATACCAACGGCGACCGCGTACCGGTGTACGTTCAGCAGCAGCGGGGCGCTGACGTCCACGTCTTTGTCGACTTCGACCACGTCCTGTTCACCGAATTCGGTGGAGACCCACGGCAATACGCTGTCCTTGGCATCGCGGAGCACATCCGAGATCGCCGAGGCAGCCATCAAGCGATTAGTAGCGTTGTTTCTGAACTATTAGGCAAATGTCTCCCCGATCAGAAGCTCACCCCGAGCGCCCTTGGCGCACGAGCTCACGCGCTGCTGGATCGAGTACGCAACACGATGCGTCCAGTCATAGCTGGGAATTCCGAGGGCTTTTGGTCCTATGTGGTCGAGGCAGAGCAAGCGGCCGCTGAGCAACGTTTCGCCCAGGAGGGGCTGGACGCCGATTGGCAACAAATACGTGAAAGCGGAAGCTGGATCGCGTACGCATCATCGGCAGCCCTCTCGCGCCTCATCCAACAACGCCCGGGGGAATTCCTGGACGGCAAGGTCTTTCGCGCGTCGTACTCCAGCTTCACGGACAACCATGCACGCGGGCTGACAGTGAACCGTTTGGTTGGCTACCTAAATGATGTTGGGCAGTTAGCCGAACACCAGACCCGACGTCGTCCGGACGAGCTGAATCGAGGCAAGCTCAGCTGCCGCCTGCTCGGCGACGAGCTCGTTGATTTGGAATCGTCGGGATGACCCGCTCCTTCGTCGATCCGCAGCAACTGATCCTCGGGGGTGAACGCCGTTTCACGCCGCAGGTGGAACGGCTACTCGGCCTACTGCAGTATGTCGACATTCTGAACATCGATGGTTCCGGTGATCTTGGGGGCGACTTGCTCGCCACCATCGCCGGCCAACAATGGGTTTTCCAGGCCAAGTGGCAGAAGCACGGTAGCGTGTCCGCAAAGGCAGTGGACGAAGTGTCCACCGCAATGGATCACTACCGTGCACACCGAGGTGTTGTGGTGACCAACGCTCGCCCCAGCAAAGATGCTGTCGCAAGAGCTCAAGTATTGGCACGAACTGGGCAGCGTATCGACTTCTGGAATGGCAAGGATCTCCAACAACTTTGGGCTCAAGCTCCACAGCAACCGCCCCGAGTTCGGTTACGCAAGTATCAAAGCGATGCGGTTGCAGCGCTCGTCGAAGATCTCGATACCGAAGGTCGAGCTCTGTTGGTTCTCGCAACCGGCTTAGGAAAGACCGTAGTTGGTGGGGAGGTGATCGCCCAGCACCTGTCTCTAGACCCCGACGCGGACGTTCTAGTCGTTGCACACACGAAGGACCTCGTAGCGCAACTAGAGCGTGCTTTGTGGCGACATCTTCCGAAGACAGTGAGAACGCAGTTGCTCACTGGAGATGAAAAGCCCAAGAACCTCAGCGGCGTGACATTCGCGACGGTAGGGAGCGCGCTGAACATTGCGCTTGCTGGATACCGTCCCTCAATCGTCATGGTCGACGAGACACACCACGTAGGCGAGGATGGCCAGTACGAGCAGCTACTTGAAGAACTAGCTGAGGCGAGCCAGTTCGGCGTTACAGCTACGCCCTGGCGAGGCGACAAGTATGACATCGAGAATCATTTTGGTTCAGCTTCTTACAAACTTGGCATAGGTGATGGCATGCGACTGGGCTATCTCGCCCAAGTCGACTACCGGCTGTTCTTGGACAACATCGACTGGAATGTTGTCAAAGATATTTCGCGTCAGTCGTACTCCATGAAGGAGCTAAACAGCAGGCTATTTCTTCCACAGCGTGACGAGGCAATCACGGATGAACTCGCGAACACATGGCGGTCCACTCTCGATCCGCGCGCGATCGTGTTCTGCCAGACCAAGGAGCACGCCGAACGGATGGCGGATCTGCTCCGACGCGCGCCAGAATGGCGAAATGCTAAAGCAATCCATGATGGACTCAAGGTCCGGGAGCGTCAGCTGCGGCTACTCGACTTCCGTTCGGGGCGGATACCCATATTGACTGCCGTCGACATCCTCAACGAGGGCGTCGACATCCCTGACGTAAATATCATTTGCTTCGCCCGAGTGACACATAGCCGACGCATCTTTGTTCAGCAGCTCGGACGCGGGCTTCGTCTTCGAGAGGGCAAACACAAGGTCATCGCCTTGGATTTCGTAAGTGACCTAAGGCGTGTCGCGGCGCTGCTAAACCTTCGCCGGCAGACCAGTACTGACGAGATTGAAGTGATATCCAACGTACCCCAGCCGCAAATTACGTTCAACGACGCCAGGGCAGAATCTCTACTTGAGCAGTGGATTCTTGACGCCGCTGACCTTGAAACCGCCAACGACGATGCTCGCTTGCAGTTCATCGATCCGGACATGCCTGCCTCATGAATGCCAGAGATTTTCGTCGATTGCCACGAGACCAGGTCGAGTCCGTGGTCAAAGCGCTCTACACCGCTGCCGATCGGATCGATTGGGGCCATCTACCGTCGAGCGCTCGAACGAGTCAGTACGACGAATGGGTTAAAGACGACGAAATCGGTGGCGTGCTACAGAAATACATGAGCGCCGAGAACGCGCGCTCGTGGATAAAGGACGGCCCGATGAAGGAATACGGTCGCGCATGCCTTGGCGCTGGCCGATATGCGAAGTTTGGAGCTACTCCCCGCATAACGCCCAATCAATTGGTGACTCATGCCCTCGGCCCAGCCGCATCGGTCATCGAGAATTCTGTTGGCGTGAAGCCGTTCCACTGCCTTGCCGTTCTGGATGGAAAAACGACCTACGTCGCATGGGAGTCGGCTAAGAACCTCCGGCACCTCGTATGGGCAGCCATCAGTCACTTATCTGCCCACCCGGGTGACGCTGCCTGTCTCATCATGTTGGAGACCATGGAACTGCCGATCACTCAAGCCGACAAGTTGCGGCACAAGCGTATTGCCGATCGCTGCTCGATAAAGCTCGTCTATTACCGCGCCGCACCTCGGCTACCTATGAACGGCAAGAAATCATGACTCGAAGTCCGATAGTTACTTCACGAATAATGGCGTGCGTCAAGCACAGAGATACCCGCCCCGAGTTGATGCTTCGACGCGAACTTCACCGACGCGGAATACGTTACAGGCTCAAGTCCAGTCTCATCGGCAAGCCCGATGTCGTCTTTGGGCCCGCTCGAGTTGCTTGTTTTGTCGACGGTGACCGCTGGCATGGAAATGGATGGAGAATTCGCGGGCTCGCCTCGTTCGAAGATGAGTTCCAACATGCAAATTCTGACTTCTGGAAGCAGAAAATCCGACGAAACATCGAACGAGATCGCGAAGTCAATGAACAACTTACAAGAGAAGGGTGGTGCGTAGTTCGCATCTGGGCATCGGATATCGAGCAGGATGTCACCTCAGCCGCCGACCAAGTCGAGAAGCTGGTCCGTAGCCGCGCGCGAATTGGCCAGCCATGAGCAGAGTCCTCACCTCCGTTGAACTCTTCGCAGGTGGCGGGGGGATGGCACTCGGCACTCGCAGCGCCGGCTTTCATCACCTCGCGCTGGTGGAGTGGTACAAGCCGGCGGCCACAATTTTGCGATACAACGCGCAATTAAACCCCGACCTCTGGCACGAAGACAACGTCCACGAAGAAGACGTTCGACGCTGGCTACATCAGACGGAGATTTCGGCCGGAGATGTCGATCTGATTGCTGGCGGGCCACCATGTCAACCATTCTCACTCGCGGGCGTTCACGCGGGCGACGAAGACGAGCGCAACATGTTCCCAGCCGCACTCGACTCAGTTAGAAAGTTCCGACCGAAATTCGTCATCTTCGAGAATGTGCCCGGCTTAACTCGACCGACTTTCGCTCCGTACTTCGAATACATCAAACGCCAATTGGAGAAGCCAACAGTCACGGTCGATGGTGAAGAATTATGGACTGAGCACGATGCGCGTATACGGAAGGCCAGGCCTCGTTCGGTCCGCTACCTAGTCCGTGAGCTTCTACTCGACGCTGCGGACTTCGGCTTACCGCAGAACCGTCGACGTGTCTTCCTCGTAGGCGTACGCAGCGATTTACCCGGAGCCGACACGTTCCCCCAAACCATCGAGGGCGATCACTCACGGGACGCGCTCCTGTACGACCAGTGGGTTAGCGGCGACTACTGGGCAGAACACGATCTACCGATGCCCGAGCAACCAGACAATCTCGAGTCGCGAGTCCGCCAGCTCAAAGAGACTGGCCGTCCTGATAAGGGCCGTTGGCAGACGATCCGCGACGCGATCCAAGATTTCCCTGAACCAGTTAACGGAATCGATACCCCAGGCATCGCGAATCACAGAGGCATTCCGGGCGCGCGCGTGTACCCTAAGCACTCAGGTAGCCTGTTCGATTGGCCCGCAAAGACGATCAAGGCGGGTGTTCACGGCGTTAGCGGCGGTGAAGCAATGATCCGCTTCCACGACGGCTCACTTCGCTATCTGACTGTGCGCGAGTCTGCTCGAATTCAAGGGTTTCCAGATGACTACGAATTCCCAGTGGCTAGGTCCCGTAGTATGGGGGCGATTGGTAACGCGGTAGCTTCCCCTCTTGCGCGCATGCTGGCTGAAAGATTAAGGAACTGCATAGCTCCAAACTCTGGTGAGTAAGCTCCCTACTCGCAGTCGTCGTCTCCATCTGGCAAATCGCCTTCAAGAGCATCCAGCCCCGCCAGGGGATCATCGTCCGTGTACCCGGATATATATGCGGAAATGATATCCGCCCGACGGGTCAAAGCCGAGCCATCGTTCGTTGATTGAACCAACACGTTATACTCACGCAATCGCGCGTTTGCCGATCTCGCATACTGTTGTTCATCTTCAGCAAGTTCTGCGGCAGCTCTTCGAAGTTCTTCAAACTTCAACAGCTGACCTCGATTGATGCCCCGCTGTATACGGTGGCCAAAAACAATGTAGTACGTGACAACCGTCCCAATAGAGGCCAATAGTGGATCGTTCTCACCAAAGACAGTCGCCATGCGGTCAAGAGTCTCATTGGCCCGCATCCTATATTCATCCATCTGTGACGCGGTTATAGCCGGAGCGGAACCACGAGTAGCCCTGAACAGCTCTTCGAGGGTCTGCGCCTTAGTTCCGATGATTCGCTGTTTCACATCAAGCTGATGCTCAATCGCCAGAAACTTGGCTCCAAGTTCGCGGTACTTATATCTGGCATTTTTGATAGGCGAGGCCTCTACAAGCAAGGCGTGCTCGGCAAGCTGATTCGCGGCATCGCGCGTCGGCCCGGCTATCGCATTTCGCTTTTCTGCGGCGTTAAGCGCCGCCGATGCATTGAGTCGCTGGAACATCTCCTCGATGAGGTCACCACTATCGGCACTTACACTCACAACTGGGAGCATAAAATCGAGGAAGCGCCTCGCCAATAGAGGATACGAATTCTGCAAGTCACGCAGTCTCATCCCTCTGGCTAACACAGTTCTGTCCTCAAAAAACCAGAAGTCATCCGCTAGCGCAAGTTCTCCGTCCAGAAAACTAATAATCGCTTCGAGCCTTTGCTTGCCATCGATTACGGCATACTGGTAGGTGAGACCTTCAGGCGTAAACCGACGTGTAGTTGCTTTCTCGAAATACAGTTTTGGCACGTCCAAACCGTTGATGATCGTGTCGATCAGCCGACTTCGAGTCTCTGTGCGCCAAACCCCGCCTTCTCTCTGATATGAAGGATTGAGGTCAACGACCTCTCTCAGCCGAGAGAATCGGGCCACTGTAATGTCGGCAAGTAACTCCGTACGTATCTTCATGATATCCCTCGCCCGTGTCCAGCTTTAACGCGAGCTGCGATGCGGTCCAGGTCGCGATATATCGAGACCTCATTGAAGCCCAGTACATTCAATTCTTCTCGAAGCGATGCTTTTGCAGCGCCCAGGACCGTGAACTGCTGCAGAGATCGGGCTCGCCTCAGCGGTTCTTGCTCCGCGGTGGCCGGCGGGATCTGTGTCACGGTGAAAGTGCCTGTCTGAAATCGGATACGGTCGAATACCAACGGTGCGACAACTGCCCTAGGTTTTTGCCTACGCTCAGCGTCGCGTCCTGGAAGGTAGTCCTGCAGGGTCTTATCCGAATCAGAAAGCAGCAACGGATGGCCTCCGCCATCGTCTCCCGCCTCTTCGTTCAAATCAGTGGGATGTATAAGGAACAACTCGCCATCAACCTCAATTTGTCCGTCAGCGGGGTCGGGTCCGACCTCACATGCAAAATACAGTGCTACGAGAGGGCTTTGCGACCAATCTAAAAGCCTAGTTGGCAATGCGTGGTGCTGTGCGAATGTAATCCAGCCCCACTCGTCAAATGCGTATTGCAGTCCAGCGGCTGCTGCCTCTTGGCGAAACCGAGCTAGCATCGGTCGTTCGCGGTCACGATGAGTCTGTGTGCGGAAAGCCGAGGCTTCTAGTCGCCAACTTCGATCTCGGTGCCCGCGGTACCAAATCTCACGGCCGTCGGCACCTACGGGCGCAAGAACCTTCATTAGGTCTTCAACTGAGGCAATGGTCGGCGCCGCACGCGGTGAGTCGGCACCGTCGGATGAATGCGTCACAAGCGTGAAGGTATCAGGAGAGTTCTAGCTCACCTCCAGGGCACACAGGCACGGCGCAAAGGCACGGCCGAGCCACGATGACACAACCGATGACGACAGACCGGGACATATCCTAGGGCTCACACCGGGCAGGTTCGCCCCCAGCGCGTATCCCGAACTCGACCAATATATTTCGGGGGTCCACTGCCGTTCGCTAAACGACGCGAGACGGGTAGGCCAAGTGTCAACAAATCTTGCGAGCAGAACACATGCGATCACCAGCAGACGTCGTCAGAAGTCGACAAATGCACGACGACGCGGTCAGCGTTTGCCGCCCGAAGTCTGGCCCGCTGACGGCCCAGAGTCCTCAACCCCGCACCGACACCGGTACCGGCATATGCAGCGCCAGTTGACCTTCCGTGACGACATCGAACTGAACGGTCTTGATCGGCTTCAGTACCCGCAAGTCGTCCGCCATCCGGCCCTGCCCGATCTCCAGATCCACACCGCGCGGGAAACGTGCCGTCCCGGCCGACAACACATTCGTCTGACTCAACTTGGAGTGCCAGGCACCGCCCAGTGACGTATAGGACGTGAGCGTCGAAACCCGCTCCCCCGTCCCGTACTTCGCCTGCGCAGGAGTACGAGCAGACAACGCCAGGTCCACCCCGCCGGAGTCATTCGCAACCCGCGCCCCCACCCGGTCCGCATCGATCGACACATCGAGGTCCGTTATCCACTTCGGGAAGCCATACCCGTCATGCCCACGCACCTGGGCGATCTGCGTGCTCACCGGCAGTGACAGCACATACGTATGCAGGTGATCGTTGGCCAGGCTGCCCGCCAAGTCGGCGAATCCCAGCTTGCCGTGCCGCGCCGGCCGGACCGCCACCCCGACGGCGGCCTCGGTGTAGAAGTCGATGTCGCACACGTCGTAGCGGAAGAACATCACCGAGACGATCCCGACGCCGGGCGCAACCTCCAGCGGTGCAAGCGCTTTGGGCAGCCGGGTACGGATATCCCGGGACCGCGCGAGCATGACCACGCGCGCTGTTGAGATGCGGTAGTAGAAGTTCGGGGTCAGCGTCGGACCGATCACCGAGTTCACCTCCGTCTTGGGTAACCGCCGAAAGAAGTCGACACTGGACACCTGGGGATCGCGCTCCACCTCGTCGAGATCGGTGCGCATCCGAAACCGGTCGTACAGACCACCTTTGGGCACGGTGACCAGATGCCCACCGAGATCGACCTCGACAGCAGACATCAGCCCCTCCCCACGTCGGCCACCAGTCGCTCGGCCAGCTTCTCCGAGGACTGCGGGTTCTGCCCGGTGTAGAGATTCCCGTCGACCACGACGTGCGGACGCAGCGGCAATAGAGCCTTGGAGTAGTCCACCCCGGCCTCTTTCAGCTTGTCCTCCAACAGCCACGGCGCCTTACGTCCGAAGCTGTTCAACAACTCCTCGCGGTTCGACAACCCGGTCATCCGCCGACCCGCGAACGGTGACACCCCGTCCAGACCCGACGCAGCCAGAATCGCCGCCGGCGCATGGCACAGCAGCGCGAGTGGCTGGCCCGACTTCAACCGGTGCGCCAGCAGTGCGCCGGAGACCGGGTCGTAGGCGAGGTCCTCCATCGGGCCATGTCCGCCGGGGTATAACACCACGTCGTAGTCGTCGGCGTTCACGCTGTCGAGCGAGACCGGATGGGCCAGCACGTTGGCGATGCTGTCCAGGTAGCTCTTGACCTCCTTGCGCTTCCACGGCATGCCGCCGGAGATGCCCAGGCTGAGCTTGTCGAGCGTCGGCGCCTTACCGCCCGGCGTCGCCACGGTGATCTCCCACCCGGCCTCGGTGAAGATCTGGTGTGGCCGCGCCACCTCCTCGGCCCAGTACCCGGACGGATGTACCGTCCCGTCGTTGAGTGTCCAGCGGTCGGCCGCCGAGATCACCATCAGAACTTTCGTCATGGCCCGTCTCCCTTAAATGTGTTGGGTACCAACAACGCGAGCCGGCCGCGGCCGGGACTTCAACCATCGTGAGTACCCACGCAGGGCACGTCGCGACACCAGCTGATCGACGACCAGCGCGAAGGCTGGACCGACACCCAGCGCGGGCGTCTTCCCCGCGCCGAGCCGGCGCATCTGGTAGCGGACCATCGCCATGCTGGCGATGGAGGCCAGCGGCTTGTCCGACCAGGTCACGGGCTTCAGCCGTCCGGTCGCCTCCGCGCCCCGGCGCCACCGCGCGGGCAGGTCGGGGGTTTCGGCCAGCGCGGTGGCCATGCCGACCACCGCGACGCCGCTGGCCAGCACCCGCTCGGCGGTCTGGTGGCGGGTGATCCCGCCGGTCAGCATGAGCGGGATGGGACTGCTCACCGCGAGATCGGCCGCCAGCTCCAGGAAGTACGCCTCGCGAGCGGCGGTACGCTCGTCGGCCGGGCGGCCGGTCATGGCCGGACTTTCGTAGCTGCCGCCTGACAGCTCGACCAGGTCGACACCCAAGGGCGCAAGCATGTCGATCACCTTGCGGGCATCGTCGGCGTCGAAGCCCCCGCGCTGAAAGTCCGCTGAATTCAGCTTCACCGCTACGGAAAGCCCGGCGATACCTCAGCGCGGATCGCCCGCACGATCTCCAGCAGCAGCCGGGCGCGATTCGCCAGCGTGCCGCCCCACTCGTCGGTGCGGGTGTTGACCAGCGGAGACAGGAACTGCGACAACAGGTATCCGTGCGCGGCGTGTACCTCGACGCCGTCGAACCCCGCCTGCTCGGCGCGCCGCGCGGTGGTGGCGAAGCGGGTGATGGTGTCGGCGATCTGTTGTCCCGTCATCGCGACCGGCTGCCCGAAGCGCTTCGAGTGCCGGCCCAGCTCGACCGCGACGTCCGACGGTCCCCACACCACGCCAGGCATGTTGGCCTGGACCTGTCGGCCGGGATGACTGATCTGCATCCACATCGCCGTCCCGTCGTCCTTGCCGGCTCGCGCCCACGCCGCGAAGGGCTCCAACGGGGAGTCGGCATCGAGCACGACGCCACCCGGCCCGGTCATCGCCTCGGCGTGAACCATGACGTTGCCGGTGATGAGCAGGCCGGTGCCGCCAGCACCCCACTGCCGGTACAGCGTGATCAGGCGCTCATCGGGCAGCTGCGCCCGCCCGGCCATGCCCTCTTCCATGGCAGCCTTGGCGATCCGGTTGCGCAGGACCTGGCCTGACCTGAGCTGCAGGGGCGCGAACAACGCCTCCGACGCTTTCGACATGGGAAACTCCTAGCAATGTTGACAGTGCTTACTTCATCGTGCTGCTAACATACGGTCAGCATGTAAGCGGTGTCAACACTTGTGAGGTAGGTCCCGAATGGCCACGTCAACCAGGTCGTATCACCACGGCGACCTGCCCACCGCGCTCGTGCAGGCGGCCCTGGAGCTGCTAGAGGAGGGCGGCGCGACCGAGCTGTCGCTGCGCGCGGCGGCCCGTCGCGCGGGGGTGTCGACCGCCGCGCCGTACCGGCATTTCGCCGACCGCGATGCGCTGTTGTCCGCCGTCGCCGCGGTGGGCTACCGCGAGCTGGCCGCCCAATTGGCCGCGGCCAACCCGTCACCGCAGACGCCCGACGATCTCGCCGACATCGCCATCGCCTACGTGAACTTCGCGCTGCAGCGCCCCGGCCTGTTCCGGGCCATGTTCGCCGAACCGTGCGATCCCACTAGCCCCGAACGCGTCGCCGCGGTGGAGGCGATCAGCGAGTACCTCAGATCGATTGTGCGGCAGGCGCTTCCCACCTCAGATCCGGAAGCGATGGCGAACGCGGTGTGGGCGCTGGTGCACGGTCTGGCCTTCCTGCACCTGGACGGCAAGTTCGACGCGTCCTCCCCCGACACCATCGCGGCGACGGTGCGTGCGGCGGTGGCTGCGGTGCTCGGCCAGCTGGCCTGACAGGCTGCGAGTCACCAATGAGTCCATCAACCGAATCCGCTGGCGCAGCAAACGATTTCGCCACTGATGTGCTACGGAAACTGCTGCACCACATCGCGGTTGAGAACGGAAAACACGCAGGCCACGACCTTCCGGGGCATTGCATGTTCCATGTTTCGCACGCGTGGACCGACGGTCCGATGATGTACGTGGTGTATCGATCACCGCCGTTGGACGTCACCTGGGGCTTAGCCCGTGACACGAGAGAATCCCTCATCGACCCCGGTCCCTGGAATGCCGCCGTCAACCCGGCGCTGTACTACTACATGCTCGATTTCGAGGAGGGATGGTCGGGATCACTCTTGCCGGAACCAGGCCAGGATCCGGACATCATCCGCTGGCGCGGTGATCAATCTGACGGCCTGCCCAAGTCCTTGTCCGACATTCCCGGGGCCTACCGACACAACCCGACCACGATGTCAGCCGTGCAGGCACAGCACGACGTAGACCACCCAGCGGTCGAACCCCGCCGGTACGCGGATCCGTCTTAAGCCCAACGGGCTGGCACGCGATAGCAGACGGTACTTGTCGGACCCCTCCACCAGACTCCAGACATGAGCCGCCGCAACCGCCAGAAGCGCGCCGCCAAGCACAAGGACCGCCGCGCATCGTCCCAACAGAAACGCTGGAGCACCGATCCGGGATGCGACCGGGTCGCCCTCCTCGACCGCCTCACCGCGGCGCTGTACAACTCCGCACTGTGCCCCTACCACGACCCGGAATTTCACGCCGCTGAGTTGCTCGACGACTTCCCCGGCCTGAGACACGAACTCGATCTCGCCGCCGAGGGCACCGTGGCCGGTGCCATCAGCAGCGCCTGGCAAGCGGGTTGGTCGCCCAATGACCTGCACGAGTTCGCACGTCGCCGTCTCGACGCAGCGGCAGCCGGTTACCTGGCCGAGGCCGTCGTCCGCGAATCCCGGCACTATCCCGTCACCTCACTGCACCCGCGATGGCGCGCCGAGATCGACGCGTTGCCCGCCGAGATCGATCACGCCGCTCCGCAGATGTGGGACTGGGCTGACACGAATGCCGTCGACCATCAGGCAGCGTTGACCGTCGTATTGAAGGTACTGCGGCTCTTGGGAACCCTCCCGATCCTCGAGCCATTGCTGCCGTTGCCCGGCGCGCACCAGCATTCGGCGGTCGTGATGAACCCGGCCGACGCGAAAGCGCTCAGCCGAGTACGGGGGCTGCTCGCCAAGGCAGAGGCCACCAAGTTTCCCGAAGAAGCGGAAGCACTGTCGGCCAAGGCGCAAGAACTGATGAGCCGATACTCACTGCAGCACGCGATCCGAGATCACGAGCAAGGTCGCGCGGCGGAGGCGACCGCCCGGCGGATCTGGATTGACAGCCCCTACGTCATCGCCAAGGCGGCACTGGTGCAAGCTGTGGCAACGGCCAATCGGTGTCAAATGGTGTGCGCGGAGAAGCTCGGATGCGTCGCCGTCATCGGTGCCGAGTGCGATCTGGAATTCGTTGAGCTGCTTGCGACTTCACTATTGGTCCAAGCCAACCGGGCGATGCTGGCTGCGGGCCGCACATCCAGCGACGGACGCGCGCGGACCCGCTCTTTTCGTCAATCATTTCTGTTCTCGTACGCCGAGCGCATCGGCGAACGGCTCAGCGCCACCTCGACGAGGGTGGCCACCGAAGTGAACCGCGGCGCGCTGCTTCCGGTACTGGCTGCGCGCAGCCAGGCAACCGAGGACCTCACCAACCGGCTCTTCCCCGCGACCGTTCCCCGCATGATGTCGGTGTCCGACGGCGCTGGCTGGTCGGCCGGGCGTGTCGCCGCTGACCTGGCACAGCTGGACGTGCGTCGACGGATCGCGGGGTGACGGGTCGTGAGCACAGGGTCACACGTCAAACCGCACAATTGCCGTCGCGCAGAATGGCATTCAACTCCGCCAAGGGAATATGCGGCTGCCATTGCCCGGCCATCACAGGACCGGAGCGGGCCGCCGGCATGGCGAGCACGAGGTCGGGCCCGTCGAGATACCAAGCGCGGTAGTCGTCCGTGTAGTTGTATCTGTGTCCGGGATCGAATTCGGCAAGGTCGATACCTTGGGTCACTGTGCTTTTAACGTACGGACGCACCAGCGGAGGCAGAGCGGTCAGCGGGTCAATGCCGCGACAGAACAAGTCCGCGAGGGCGAGTTGCCTGCCGCGCTGCAAGTCGAAGGTGAAGGTGGTGATCTCGTCGTTCGGGTGCGCTCCGCCGAGATACCAGAAGATCCTGAATACAACGGACCGGATTCCTGGCGCATGTTCGAATGTCTGGTAGGTCAAGTTCGCCTGTCCATCTCGTACCAGGCCGTCGTCCAGATGGCCGAACCTCGTGAAGAATTCGCGGACAAACTCTTTGAGCGGTGCACCCGCGGTCCGGTCGTTCAGCAGGCCCTCGGGGTACTCGGCGGACAGTTGCACAGTGATCTGACGGGCATTGACAATGCTACGTCCACAGACGCCACGGGCCTCATCCCAGGTTGCGCCCAGGTCCTCACAGAACGCGCGCGCATCGACGCCCGGGAACGGATCGGCGACAGCCCGCGAATCCGAAGCCACCCCAACCAACGTGAGACCGGCAGTCAGCAGGCAGAGCGCTCGGGCCATGGAACGGATGCACCACCGCGCCGCCACGGACTGGTCAGTCATGCGACGCCTCCAGTGCTGTCGAAACCCGATTGATTCCCGTTCGCGGCGCGACGCCCTTACCAACTCGCCTTCGCGTAATCCTTCAGGAAGCACCCGTACAGATCCTCGCCCAATTCCCCACGCACGATCGGGTCATACACGCGCGCAGCACCATCCACCAGATCCAGC
>JBIQHU010000070.1:0-28733 GCA_044508395.1 Mycobacterium sp.
GGCCGCACCCGAGGGCGCGGCGATCGTCAACGTGGCGTCGATGGCGGCCCACATTCTGCCCGAGGAGTTGATCCCGGTCGCCCACTTTCCGACGGCACTGACCGACGAGGATGCCTTCATGACGGCGATGCTGGCGGCCTGCGACATCGCTGGCGAGGAGGCGCGGTCCGGCATCGCCTACGCGGTGAGCAAGAGCTTCGTCCGGTGGTACGCCACGTCGCAGTGCGAGAGGTTCAACGGTCGGGGACTGCGCGTCGTGTCGGTCTCCCCCGGATCCATCGACACCGAGATGGGCAGACTCGAGGAGCAAGCCGGCGCCGGTGCGATGGTCACCGACGCCGCGGTCCCGCGATGGGGCAAGCCGGAGGAGATGGCCGATCTGCTCGCGTTCTGCGCCAGCACCAAAGCCGGCTATCTCACCGGCACCGACATCCTCAACGACGGCGGAGTGATCGCCTCGATGAAGGAACGTGCCCGGGTAGCCGCCCAGAACGCCTGAGCCTGTTCAGCCGCGATAGTCCGCGACGTGCGGGGCTACCAGACCTTCACCCAGTCGACGAGCATCTCCGCGGGGTAGGTGCCGCCGCTGGGATCGCCGCCGCCGGACCCGGCGACCGCGAGACCCAAGATTGGGAACAGCGTGTAGCCGGGAGTATTGAACTGGTAATTCGGCAGTTGGTCGGGCGTGACGGTGAAGTACGGTGCCGCGCCCTCGGTGTGGTCCAGCCAGAACTTGAAGCCTTCCTCTGTCCACTGTGTGCGCCATCTGTGCCACGCGCTGTCGGGTGCGATGGTGTGGCTGACGTGTTCACCGCCGTTGAGGTTGGCGTGGATTGTGGTTCCGGGAGCCCAGCTGCCGTTGCCGTACCACTCGATGATGTCGACTTCGCCGCCGTTGGCGGGGCTGTTGTTGGCCAGGTACCAGGCCGGCCAGCATCCGGGAGTCAGGCAGTTGAACTTGACCCGGGCTTCCCAGGTCGTGTTGATGCCGCCCCGGTACCTGCCGAAGACCTTGCCGCTGTAGTAGGTGTCGCCGTCCTTGGCGGCGCGGAGCACCAGGTTGGACTTGCCGTCGAGGAAGAGATTCCTCCGGTCGTCGCGGTATTGGCCGACGTTCTCGGGCAGCTCCCAGAACGTGGGGTCCTCCATGGTTTCGCGCTCGTACGCGGGCTCCCATTTGGAAAAGTCGGGGGCCGAGCCGGCAGGCCCGTCGAAGTCGTCGACGAAGCGATAGTCGCTGGTCGAGGGCTGAGCGTTGGCGGTGGGCAGGGATACGGAGGCCGCCAGAGCGCCGAGGCCGGCGATCTGCATGACGCGGCGACGATTCAGTTCAGGCATCCCATCAGGTAAGCGGTTCTGGCCGCCGAGCGCAAACCCCCTCGATCATGAGGCATGCGCGGCTAGCGTCGCCTGGATGAGTGAGGCGACGCCGGCAACCGTGCAAGCAGGGCCGACGCGGGCGCCGACGAGCACCCGCCGGGCGGTGCTCAACACCATCAAGGGCTCGGCGGGCAACCTCGTCGAGTGGTACGACGTCTACGTCTACACGGTCTTCGCGTCCTACTTCGAGGCCCAGTTCTTCGATAAGGACGACACCAACTCCACGGTGTACATCTACGCGATCTTCGCGGTCACGTTTGTCATGCGACCAGTCGGATCGTGGTTCTTCGGCCGGTTCGCCGATCGGCGGGGGCGCAAGGCGGCGCTGATGTTCAGCGTCACCGTCATGTCGGCCTGCTCGTTCGTCGTGGCGGTCATGCCGACGCGCGAGACCCTCGGCTACTGGGCGGCGGCGATCCTGGTCCTGGCCCGCCTGGTGCAGGGCTTCGCGACCGGTGGGGAGTACGGGACGTCGGCGACGTACATGTCGGAGGCGGCGACGGCGAACCGGCGCGGCTTCCTGTCGTCGTTCCAGTACGTGACGCTGATCGGCGGGCACGTCCTGGCCCAGTTCACACTGCTCATCGCTCTGCACTTCCTCGACGACGACGCGATGCACGACTGGGGTTGGCGCATAGGCTTTTTCATCGGCGGTGTCGCGGCGCTGGTGGTGCTGTGGATCCGGCGCTCGATGGACGAGTCGTTGAGCGACTCGCACCTGGCGGCCATCCGCGCGGGCAAGGACACCGACGCCGGTTCCTTGAAGACGTTGTTCACGACGCACTGGCGCCCACTGCTGCTCGTGTTCCTCATCACCGCGGGCGGCACGGTCGCGTTCTACACCTACAGCGTGAATGCGCCCGCGATCGTAAAGTCAACGTTCGGTTCTGACGGCGCGCTGACGGCGACATGGGTGAACCTGCTTGGGCTGATCTTCCTGATGCTGTTGCAGCCCGTGGGTGGTCTCATCAGTGATCGCATCGGGCGCAAGCCGCTGCTGGTGTTCTTCGGTGTCGCCGGCGTGCTCTACACGTACATCCTGCTGACGTACCTGCCGAAGACCACGTCGGCGTTGATGGCATTTCTCCTACTGGCGGTCGGCTACGTCATCATCACCGGGTATACGTCGGTCAATGCGATCGTGAAGGCGGAGTTGTTCCCCGCTGACATCCGTGCGCTGGGAGTGGGTTTGGGCTACGCGCTGGCGAACTCCGCGTTCGGCGGGACCGCCCCGATGCTGTATCAGGCGTCCAAACCGGATCACGTCACCTTGTTCATCGTCTATGTCACGGTGGTCATCGGGGTGAGCCTGTTGGTGTACATCTTCGCGCTGAAGAACAAGGGTGAGACGGTGCTCGATCGCGAGCAGGGCAGCGCGTGGACAGTGCAGCCCGGCTTCCTGCGACCTCGCAACGCACCGGTCCGTTCGGGCCATCACGGAGCCGATCGCTAGTTGCTCGACGGAGTCACAGGAGCGACGGCATTGTCGATTGTGCTTCCTACGGTCGAGATTGAACACAGGGTCGCCCGTGGGCTAACGCGTCTCCACGACGCGGAGCAACACGTCGGCCACCGCCGACGGCCGGGACAGGAACGGCGAATGGCTACCCGGCAGCTCGACGATATCGGCGCCGATGTCGCGGGCTGCGCGCCTCGACCAGACCGGGTTGACGATCAGATCCTCACTGCACACCACGGACGTACAGCTCACCGAAGGATGCTCGGACAGGGAGCACGGCAACGTCCATGGATACCCCGACTGGGGCCGGAGATGGTCGAGGGCTGAAGCCGCGGTGGCCTCATCGCAGTCGCCGTAGAACACCTTGCGCGCGAAATCGCGGTCTACCCATTGTGTTCGCATCTGCTCGTCGGGCTCCGTCAATCCCTGAACCCAACCCTCGGCGAATTCCGGGCAGACCATGTCGGGCTGGGCTTGCCATTGATCGAGCAGGCTGCAACCGCTCTGCGGAACCGCGGCGCACAGGTACACGAGATGCCGTACCGGACGGCGGTCGGGGACCAATGCCCCTGTGGCACCCGCCAATGAGTGGGCCACCACCACTACGTCGTCACCGTATCCCTGCAGCGCCGCGCACACTTCATCGGCGTAGGTATCGAAGTGGGCCGATCCGTCCTCACTTGGCAGGTCAGGGGCGACCACCTCATGCCCGGCCTGCTGTAGGACCGGTGTCACGCGCTCCCAGCACCAGGCGCTGTGCCACGCGCCGTGGACCAGTGCGAACGTCGTCATGCGCCGAGCGTAAAGCCCGCCAGACTGCACGGAGGCGAATTCAGTCGAGCCGTCCCGCGTCGACGACCCGCAGCACCGCCGCACCCTCTTCGTCGGACGCCTCCAGATCCACTTCGGCCACGAAACCCCAATCGTGGTCGCCCGCAGGGTCGTCAAGGATCTGCCGAACCCGCCATAGGCCCGGCTGCCGGTCCATGATCAACAGCGCCGGGCCGCGGGCGTCCGCACCCGTCAACACCTGGTCGTGCTCGGCGAAGTACCCGTCGCCGAGCACCTCCCAACGTTCGGCAGTCCACCCCGACGCCGCGTCCAACTCGCCGAGATCGGACCAGCGTCGACGGGCGAACAGGTCGACCCGCCGGAACAGCGCATTGCGGACCATCGCAGTGAACGCCCGCTCGTTCCCAGTCAGTGGACGCGGGCGGGCGGGCACCGCCACAGGTACATCCAGCGGCTGGTCTGGACTGGTAAGCTGTTCCCATTCGTCAAGCAGACTCGAATCCACCTGGCGCACAAGCTCACCCAGCCACTCGACGATGTCGGTGAGTTCCTCGGTCCGCGCCGCGGCGGGCACCCCGGACCTGAGTGCCTTGAAGGCGTCTGAAAGGTAGCGCAGCAGCGCGCCCTCAGAGCGCGTGAGTCCATAGACGCTGACATATTCACGAAAGGTGAATGCTCGCTCCCACATCTCGCGCACGATGGACTTCGGTGACAGCCGCCCGTCCGCGGCCCACGGATTGCTCTGCAGGTACACCTCGAAGGTGTGCTCGAGCAGCTCGTCGAGCGGCCGGGGATAGGTGACCTCGTCGAGCAGCTCGATGCGCTCGTCGTACTCGATGCCCTCCGCCTTCATCGCCGCGATGGCCTCGCCGCGCGCCTTGTTCAGCTGCGCCGCCAGGACCTGCCGGGGGTCCTCGAGCGTCGCCTCGATGACCGAAACCACATCCAACGCATAGGTTTCCGATGTTGAATCCAGCACATCGACTGCCGCCAGGGCGAACGTCGACAGCGGCTGATTGAGAGCGAAGTCGGGTGGCAGATCAAGCGTGAGCCGATAACGTCGCCCATCCGGCTCCGGCTTGTCGAGGCGCTCGATCACACCGGCCTGCAACAGCGAACGCGCGATGCCGACCGCCTCGCGGATGTGTTGAAGCTGCCGCTTGCGTGGCTCATGGTTCTCGGTGAGCAGTCGGCGCATCGCGGCGAACGGATCGCCCGGCCGGTCGACGACGTCGAGGATCATCGCCGTTGACACTCGCATATTACTGGTCAACGGCTCCGGCGGCGCGTCGATCAATCGCTTCTGGGTCGACTCACTCCAGGGCACCATGCCTTCGGGCACTTTGCGGCGCACAAGTTTTCGACGCTTCTTCGGATCGTCGGCGACCTTCGCGAACTGCTTGAGGTTCTCCACCTCGTGGTCGGGTGCCTGCACGACGACGGTGCCCGCGGTGTCGTAGCCCGCCCGTCCCGCCCTCCCGGCGATCTGATGGAATTCGCGGGCGGTCAGCAGGCGCGTGCGGGTGCCGTCGTACTTCGAGAGCGCGGAGAAGACGACGGTCCGGATCGGCACGTTGATGCCGACGCCGAGAGTGTCGGTACCGCAGATGACTTTCAGCAGACCGGCCTGGGCCAGCTGTTCCACCAGCCGCCGATATTTGGGCAGCATGCCTGCGTGGTGAACGCCGATGCCATGGCGCACCAGCCGCGACAGCGTCGAGCCGAAGGCCGATGTGAACCGGAATGCGCCGATCAGCTCGGCGATCGCCTTCTTCTCCTCCTTGGTGCACACGTTGACGCTCATCAGTGCCTGCGCGCGTTCCAGTGCCGAGGCCTGGGTGAAGTGCACGACGTAGATCGGCGCCTGCTTCGTCTCCAACAGGTCGGTGATCGTCTCGTGCATCGGTGTCGTCGCGTAGTAGTGGTGCAGCGGCACCGGGCGTTCGGCATTGGCGACCAGCGCCGTCGGCCTGCCGGTGCGCCGGGTCAGGTCCTCGCGCAGGAACGTGACGTCGCCGAGTGTGGCTGACATCAAGAGGAATTGGGCCTTGGCCAACTCCAGCAACGGCACCTGCCATGCCCAGCCGCGGTCCGGGTCGCCGTAGAAGTGGAACTCGTCCATGACGACCAAGCCGATATCCGCGTCGGCGCCTTCACGCAGCGCGATGTTGGCGAGGACCTCTGCCGTGCACGTGATGATCGGAGCACCTGCGTTCACCGCCGCGTCTCCGGTGAGCATGCCGACATTCGTCGCGCCGAAGACGTCGCACAGCGCGAAGAACTTCTCGCTCACCAAGGCCTTGATCGGGGCGGTGTAGTAGCTGCGCCGACTCCCTGCCAGCGCGGCGTACAGCGCGCCGGTGGCCACGAGCGACTTACCCGAGCCGGTCGGCGTGGCCAGCACCACGTTCGCGCCGCTGACCAGTTCGATCAACGCCTCCTCCTGCGCGGGGTAGAGCGCGGTGCCCTGGGACTCGGCCCATGCGGCGAAGGAGGCGAACAACTCGTCGGCGTCGCCGCCCTTGGCGCGCAGCACGGACAGGTCGCTGGGATCGCGGAGCAGTGCCGCGGCGGAGTTCGGGGGTGGGTGGGGCATCGTGACACCAGCCTGCCCTATGGCGCGGATCATGCGCTGCGGCGCACCGGCCCCAGCGCGTCGGCGATCTGCTGAACCGTGGACTCGATCTCGGCGGCCCTGCCGCGAAGCCTTTCGGGCACCCAGGCCAGTGCGATTTCTATTGGTGCCCAGGTGCTTTCGTCGACCGGGATCAACTTGAACTCCGGCGGGGAGAACATCTTGCCGATGAACGAATCGGGCGCGTAGCTGACCACTGCGACGAGATGCCGGTTGAACACCTGGGTCGCCATCTCGACCTCGCCGCCACGCTGGTTGGTCGTGCGGACTATACGGTGGACGCCCCTGCGGTTCAGTTGACGTGTCAATCCGGCCAGCACGACGGGGTTGGGACGTGCGACGTCGATGACCACCTCGCGGTCGCACAGCTCCTCGATGGCCACCAGATCCTTGGCGGCCAACGGGTCGTCGAAGCGAACCGCGATCGCGCCCTGATATTGGGCGACGACCTTGTACCGCAAGCGTTTGTCACTGGCGGGCAGGTGGATCAAGCCCAACTCGGCTTGGCCGGCGATCAACTTGGCGGTGACCTCTGCCGCCGACCCCGGCACGCTGAACTCGGTCGGGCCCGGCAGCTTCGCGAGCACCCCCTCCAGGGCCGCGATCAGATCCGACGGGGCGTACGCGGTCGCGCTCACCCGGATCGGGAGGTGGCCCTTGACGGTCTGCGCGGCTGTGGCCTTGAAGTCCTCGACCTGCCGCAGGATCTCTCGTGCCGGACCGAGTAGGCGTTGCCCGAGGGGCGTCAGCCGCACATCGTGGTAGCCGCGCTCGAACAACGGGCCGCCGAGTTCCTTCTCCAGCAGCTTGATCTGCTTGCTCAGCGGCGGCGGCGTGATCATCAATTTGTCGGCAGCCCGCTTGAAGTGCAGCTCGTCTGCGACAGCCACGAAGTACCGGAGCCTGGTGAAGTCGATATCCATCCCTGCCGCACTCGAAGGTGGTAGCCCTAACCACCTCGAATGCTACGAGACGGTCGGGGTCTCCAACACGCCGCGTTCGTGCAGCTCCTCGATCTGCGCAGCGTCGAGGCCGAGCAGCTCGGCGGCGATCTCGGCGGTCTGCTCACCCAACAGCGGTGCCTGTCCCAGCGGCGGATCCGCCACATGGTCGCAGTGGATCTGGACGTTCTCCATCATGAACGGGACGTCGCCGTGCGGATGCAGCTCTTCCCGGAACGCGCGTCGCTGCTCGTAATAACCCCAGCTGGGGAGCTCGTTGGCATGCATCACGGCGCCCGCGGGGACACCCGCATTCTGCAGAATCTCCATCGCCTCGGTCTTCGAGTGCCGCGTCGTCCAGGCTCGAAGGGCGTCCAGATCGAGTGCGCCGACCAACGCGCGCAACGCCTCACGGTCGGCCTCGTCTCGCGCGGTGATCGCGATCCAGTTGTCCTCACCTGCAGCCGGGAAGAGTCCCCAGATGGCGTCGCCAGTCGGCGCTTCGCCCTGGGTGTGGCCGCCTCGCTGCAGCGCGTCGGCGGCGATATCGGCCGCGAGGTGGCTGAGCATGACCTCTGCCTGGGAGATGCTGGCCGATCCGCCCGCACCGGTGCGCTCCCTGCGCAACAGCAGGGCGATCGCCGACAACACACCGATCCTGGCGGCGACGTGGTCGGGGTAGACGGTGACGGTGTCGCAGAACGTCTCCGGGTCGTCCGGATACGTCCACAGGTTCGTGAATCCGACGGCGGCGCGAACCAGCGGACCGTACCCGAGTCGCTTAGCCCACGGGCCGTTGGGACCGAATGCGGAACTGCCGACGACGATGATGCCGGGGTTGATCTCCTTCAGCGTCGCGTAGTCCATGCCGAGAGCCTCGGCCACGCCCGGCTTGTAGTTCGTCAGCACGACATCGGAAAGCTTCACCAACCGGTGCGCGTACTCCAGGCCCTCGGCGGTGCGCATATCGATGCCGATCGACCGCTTGTTGCGATGGCCCGCGGCGAACGGCTGAGTCATGGACGTGGGCTTACCGATCCGCAAGCCGTCGGGATGTGCGGAGTGTTCGATCTTGACGACGTCGGCACCCAGATCCCCGAACAGCCTGCCCGTGTCGGCGCCGACGACGATGACACCGAGATCCAGTACGCGGATACCCTCCAGCGGCAGGCCTTCTCCGCGTCGCTCGCGTGCCTTCAACAGCGGTGCGCCGGTGGGCCGGTCGGTTTCCGCTGGGTTCGGTGCGTTGAGCGCGCTGGCGCGATGACCGTCGATCTCGCTGACGCCCACTGGAATCGGGGCGACCACACCGGCCGCCAGATCGACATCGCGGAAAAACCTGCGCGCAGTGAAGTGTTCGGCGTTCAACGCCTCGGACAGCGTCAGCACCGCCGCCGTGGGCACGCCGTGCGCCTGCCCCTGCGTTTCCAGCTCCGCGCGCGTCTTGTCCGCGCAGAAGCGTTGGATGGCGGCCAGCAATTCCGGTGACCTGAACCGCTTTCCAAGTTTGTCGTAGGACGGGTCGGCGAACTCCTCCGGACTGCCCATCCAGGCGAACATGCCATGCCATTGCCGCTTGGCCAGGATGCACATGCGGACGTGGCCGTCCTTGCAGGCGATGATGGGGTAGCGCTGTTGTTCGGCGTTGAAGTCGCGCTGCTGCGCGCTCACCGCGACTCCCGCCGACGCGCTTCCGGCCGAGCCGAACGGCGGGTCGAGGGTCTGCATCGCGCCGTCGAGCACCGAGAAGTCGATCAAATCGCCCTCACCGGTACGCAACCGGTCCAGATAGACGGCTGTCGTCATCACGGCGGCCTGCGCGGCGGCGACGTGATAGGGCAGCTCGGCCGGAGGTATCAGCGGCTCCCGGCCGGGGATCCCGGACCGGGACAACTCGCTTGAGAGCGCGTGAAATACCGGAGTAGTGCCCTGCCAACCGCGGTAGTCGTTGTCGCGGCCGAAGTCGCTGATCGACAGGATCACCAGCGCCGGATACCGCTCGCGGAGGCGACGCACCGACAATTCCGTTTCCGCGGCAGATCCCGGTCGGGTGTTCTCGATCAGGATGTCGGCACCAGCGAGCAGACCCTCGAACGCCGCCGGGTCGTCGACGTCGAGTACCGCCATGCCGTGGCGGTTGATGGCCGTCTGGATCGGCACGTCGTCGATCTGCGGGCCCACGACGTCGTCGTTGGTGATGCCGGGCACGCGGAGCACCGTGACGTGGGCGCCGAGATCGGCGAAGAGGCGTCCGACGGCGGTCATCGGCCCCGAGGTCAGGTCCAGGATCCGGGTGCCACGCAGCGGTGGATCGTAGGTATCAGCCATGTGGGTCAGCTCCGGCGGGCCTGCCGGAACGGGATGTCGCGGTCTTCCTCGGGTTCCTTGGGCAGACCGAGTACGCGCTCTCCGATGATGTTGCGCTGGATCTGGTCGGTGCCACCGCCGATCGAGGTGAAGAACGCGTTGAGCGTCAGGAAGTTGACGTCGTCGGCCACCGGATTGTCGGGCCCGGCCAGCAGCGCCTCGGCGCCGATGATCTGGGTCTTCATCGCGGCCTCGGTGTGCAGGATCTTCGACATCGCGAGCTTGCCGAGGGACATGATCGAGCTCGACGTGCCCACTGACGTGCTGGCTTTCGCGCGAGCGTTGTTGAGTTTGTTGAGTTCACGCATGGCCAGCACCTTGGCCAGGGGATATCGCACGGCCGGGTCGTCGAGCTTGCCGTGTTCGCGGGCCAGCTCGATCAGGCTGTCGGCCTTGCGGTTTCGTGATCCCCGTCCGCTGTCACCCATGATGGAGCGCTCGTAGGCCAGCGCGGTCTGCAGCGCCCGCCAACCGTTGCCCTCGCCGCCGAGGAGGTAGTCGTCGGATACCGTCGCGTCGCTGATGAACACCTCGTTGAAGTGGGATTCGCCGGTGATCTGCACCAGCGGCCGGACCTCGATGCCGGGCTGCTTCATCGGCATGATGAACAGGCTCAGGCCCTTGTGCTTCGGCACATCCCAGTCAGTGCGGGCGAGCAGCAGCGCGTAGTCGGCGGTCTGCGCGCCCGACGTCCACACCTTCTGCCCGTTGACCACCCAGTGATCGCCGTCTCGCACAGCGGTGGTGCGCACACTGGCGAGGTCGGAGCCGGCGCCCGGCTCGCTGTAGAGCAGGCAGGTGCGGGCCTTCTCGACGAGGAAGCTACGCAGCAGATCGTCCTTGAGCTTGCCGCTGCCGAGCGCGAGCACGGTGTTGGCCGGAATGTTGTACTTGTCCTGACGTGAGCCCGGTGCCTTGATGGCGGCGAACTCCTGCCCGATGACGTTGGCCAACTTGTTGGGGTACCCGCGGCCGAACCACTCGGTGGGATAGGTCGGCACGGCGTAGCCCGCGTCGAGCACCTTCTCCAGCCACGCGATCCGCTCCGGGGACGAGGCCCAAGGATCGTCCGACTTGGGCAGGGGAGTCCAGTTGTCGCGCAACCAGTCCCGGACTTCGGCGCGGAGTTCGTCGGGGGTCGGCAGGGCGGGGGTGGCCATGTCAGGCACCTTTCGAGGTGAGGTAACGCTCGCGATGCAGGCGTGGGCCGCCGAACAGTTGCAGTCCGGTGCGCGCACGGCGCAGGAAGAGGTGGGCGGGATGCTCCCACGTGAAGCCGATGCCGCCGTGCATCTGGATGGCGTTCATGGCGACGGTCTCGTACGCCTCGGCGCACGCGAACCCAGCCAATGCCGTTGCTCCGTCGGACGTTTCACCGTTCGAGGCCTTCTCGGCGGCCGCGTGCTGTGCGGCTGAAGTGGCGTTCTCGACCTCGAGAAGCAGGTCGGCGGCCATGTGCTTGAGCGCCTGGAAGCTACCGATCTGTCTGCCGAATTGGACGCGGGTCTTGAGATATTCGACGGTCATGTCGAAGATCTTGCGGGCGCCGCCGACCTGCTCGCCTGCCGACGCGATGACCGCGTAGTCCAGCGCCACCTGCACGGCGTCCCAGCCCGCGGTGCCGAGTCGCCGCGCAGGGGTGTTCGCGAAGGTGAAGGTGGACAGGCGCACCGTCGGATCGAAAACGGTTGCGGCCGTGCGGTCGAAACCACCGGTGACTTCGTACACACCGATGCCGTCCGCGGTACGGGCCACCACGAGCACGACGTTCGCCACCTGGCCCCAGGTGACGTAGTGGGCAGAACCGGTGAGCGTGCCGTCGGTGTCGGCCTGCACGTCGACGCCGTCAGCGGTCCATGTGCCGGACTTGCCCGTGATTGCGATGGTGCCGATCGAGGTGCCGTCGGCGAGACCGGGCAGCAGCCGCTGCTTGTCGTCGTCTGAGCCGGCGGCCTGGATAAGCGCGACAGTCAGCACCGCGCTGGAAATGAAGGGTGCGGGCAGCAGGGCGGTGCCGGTCTCCTCGGCGACGGCTTCGAGCTCCAGGGCGCCGAAACCGAGACCACCATGGTCGTCATCGACGAGCATGCCGAGAACGCCCTGCCCGGCGAGGCGGCTCCAGAGGTCGCGATCGAAGCCGTCGTCGCTGCTCATCACGCGGCGCACGTCGTCCTCGGTGCACTTATCGGCCAGCAGCTCGCCCACTGCCGTGCGCAGTTCTGCGCGCTCGGCCACACTGATCGTCATTCCCAAACCGCCTCTCCTAGCGGCATCCATGCTTGGGCCTGCATGGTCCGGTGTCCATCACGAATTTCGACACCGGTGGGTTTCCGATTGCGACATGCGCTCGGGGGTCAGGTCACGCCGGGACTCCCCAGGGGCTGATCACCCCAACCGGAGGCGGCGACCAGGTCGAGGAACGTGAATGTGGGCCCGTGGAACAGGTCGTTCAGGTGGGCGGGGAACGAGAAGGGCGGAGCTTTCATCGGGTTGGCCCTGGTGCCGTCGGCGATGGCCGCGGCGATCGCATAGCCCAGGTCGTGTCGCGGCCAGGCGGCGTGCACCCGATCCGCGAAGCCGGGCGACAGAAGGTCCTTGGCCCTGCCGTCGACGTCGAGAGAAATGCCCAGGAAGCAGACCGACTGTACAGGGCCGAACCGTTCGGCCAGGCCGACGCTGGTGTGCAGGGCGATGGACTGCCACACCGTGGCGACTCGGTCCTCGGGCACGGATCGCTCTCGGAGGAAGCGCGCGGCGGCATCGGCGCCGTCGACCTCGAAGCGCTGGTCGCCGCCGCCGTAGTCGGTGATCCCGAGATCGTGCAGGATGCAGGCGAGGAAGGACAACTCATCGTCGTAGTCGACGTCGCTGCGCACGCCATTGACCGCCGCGAGCTCGCGCCCGAAGAGATAGCTGCGAACACAGTGGTTAGTCAGGAAGGGTGGGGACACGTCGGCCGCTAATTGCAGGGCGGCCGAACAGATCTCGGAGTCCGGGAGGCCCCATTCGACGGGATCTCCTGACACGGACAGTTGCTTGTTCGTCATACCGTCACATTGCCGAGTCGCGGTCAGGTCGGACAGTCACCCGATGGACAACAATCGTCGGGATCTGGCCATGCCGGGCGGCGGTAAAGTGAGTGCGGTGACCGATCTGGTTGTGAGCGCGGCGTGCTGCTGCTGATTCTCAAGGTCGCCCTGCTCGTGTTCATCGTGTGCGGGGCAGCCGCGATAGTGACTGTGTACATCATTCGCAGGCGGAAGACGCACTTCCGGGAGCCGCTCGATACTGGCGTGTCGCTGCGTCCGTGGTTCGGCGGAGTGCCGCCGACCCCTCTGCCGGAGTGGGTGCATTGGGACGAACTGGACTCAGAAGATCCTGACGAGGCGCCGTCTGCCCGACGCTAGGCGCGTTGGCTCGGGCTAGGTCAACGCGGTCTCGTCATGATCGGTGGCGATGGGGGAAGACCGCTCTGGCCACCGATCGGAACGCCGCCCTGATACGTGAACTGACCTCCGCAGCCATCGGGTAGGTAGTAGGTGATAGCCGCGTTCTTGGCTGACAGCGATGCAATCTCGTTCAGGCTGATGGGTTTCCACTCGAAGTCCAGAAATGGGGTAGACAGTGCCGCAAGATCGCTATTGCGTCGGTGAGACACGTCACCGCTGAAGGTGACCTGGGTATGCCGTTGGTACTCGTAAATGTTCTGAAGCCAGCGCTGTTGTCGCCAGCGCCCATTCTCGTGAACCATCCGCGTGTAGGTCGTTGCTTCCCGGCCGGCGATCCGAAACCGATATTGCTCTTCTAGTCGCACCAACGGTGGGTCGGCGGCCCAGTTTCTGCCTGGCGTATACCAACCCGTCGTGCCACCAATCTTCAATGGCGTTCCTTCCGGGAACGGGTGATATTGACGCGTCAGCGGCGGCGGAGTCGTTCCGGTGTAGGGCAGGGGGATCACGTTTTGCCAGTGACCGAACCGTTCGTCGCCGATGAAGGGATTCGCGGGGTCGATCGGCTGGCCCGGAATGAGGGGTGGGGGATCGTCGGGAGTGTCGGTCTTGAAGTCGACGCCGCGGATCGTGGATTGGTGCTCGGCTGTCTCTTGGCTATCCAGGGCCGTGTATTCGTCGCCGAGACGGCGGATTTTCTCTGCGATATCGCGGGATTCGGCGATTGAGCGGTGAACGATCTCGCGGAGTTGCTCGAGTCCTCGCTGGGCGATCGCCAGCTTCATGCGTTCACCGGCTTGACCCTGAGGTGTGGTGGCGACGGCGTCGATCACCTGCTTGCGGACGGTGTCGAGATCGCGACGGCCGGTATCGGTTAGGTCTGCGGACCGATCGACTTCCGAGCGGAGTCGGCGGTCGGCTGCAGCGAATTGCCCAATTATGTGGCGGTGTTTGGTATTTGCCGCGTCATACTCGGTCGAGGCTGAACCGGACCAGTGTGATCCGGGTGTCGCAGTTGCGAGGACGGTCTCGGCACTGTTGAGACGATAACTGCTGTCGTACTGTGCACCGCGGGCCGGCGCTCCGGTGCCGAAAGTCCGCCGCGTGTGCGACCAGGTGGACAAGAACGCGTTAAGAATGCTCATACAGTGGCCTCGGTGTTCATAGCGTCGGACATCAGCACACTCAGGTGCTGCCAGTAGATCCAATCGGCAATGGCGGCGCGCTGATCCACGGGATCGGCGGCGATGTGCGCGCGGTGCAATGCAAGCTCCTGTGCGTGGTCTGCATAGCTCACGAACGCGGCGAGTTGCACGTCGGCGCGCTCGGGAACGTTACTCAAGAGTGGACGAAACACCTCGAACCACAGCTGAGATCGTCGATCTTCCGGCGCTTTGGCGTCGGTTGAGGGTGGAGGTAGGAGGTCGGCCAAGCCGGAGCCGCTCACAGCCGCCAGCTTCATCGCGGCCTCGGGGGCGATCACCCGCAGCCGGTGGCGACCCTCGATGCTCCCGTTCTCGGGGATGTCATCCGGCCGCAGGACGATCTTGGCGGTGCCGGGGTCGAAGCCCTTGAACTGGTCCTCGGTGGCGATGACCGCACGTAGGTCGGTACCGTGGTGTTGGGCCCAGCCGTGAAGGGCGAGAATCGGATACGTCGCCCAGGTGCCGCGGACGGTGGCGGGAATGGCTTCGTCAGCGGTGGCCATCTTGACGTGTTCGGGCAGGTTCACCCCCTCGGGTATATAGGCCAGCCCGTAGTTGTTGGCGACGACTATGGTGCCGTCCTTCGTCAGCCCGGTGATCCAGAAGAATCCGACGTCGGTGATACCGACATTGAGGGCGGCGGCGATGCGCTGAGCCAACATCACGGGGTCGGTGCCGTTGACACGACGGCGTAGAGCACCCGCTGTCGCTGCTGCGGCCGCGGCCTCGCGGTGAGTGCGGGCAGCCGAAACCGGTACTGGTGCAGGAGCTCCCACAGAGCTGGCGCCGGCAGCCGCTGCTGGTGCTGCCTGGGCGATGGGTCCTGCTTGGGCGACGGGCGCTGCAGGCGATGGTGTCGGAGGCGGGCCCAAAGGCATCGATGGACCTGGCGCGGGTGCTGGGGTGCTGGGCGGCGGTGCGACTGGCGCTGCAGTGCCTGCCGTAGGACCTGAGGCTGCGGGAGTCTGGGCAGGAGCGGGTGGCATGTCGAGCACTGGCGGAGGAGTCGGTGATGGCGCGATCGGACCGGAGCTCAGCGAGGTTGCCGGTTGTGTTGGCAGGATGGGTGTTTGGGGGGCTCTGGCCGTTGCTTCGGCCATCGCTCTGTGGAACTCGGTCAGCTGCTGTTGTGGTGTAGCGGGTGCCGTATTGGTGGTGCTCGGCACGCTGGGGGTGGATGTCGAGGGCGTCGAAGGAGTCGACAGTGGGCTCGAAGGCACGCCGACGCTCGGAGCTGACGGTCCGCCGGGAGTCGCAGGCGCGCTGGGCGTTCCGGGTACTCGAGGGACTCCGAGGGCTGCCGGCCCTGGCATTGATGGTGGCGCGCCAGAGGGAGGATCATCCAAATATATTGGTAAAGACGGCTTTCTGACCGTATCGCTTTCGCCCGAGGCTGGCACCGTAGGCGCGGGCGGCGGAGAATCAGAGAAATCAGCAGGACCGTCGACTGACGGTATTTTGCTGGTGTCGCTCGCGCCGGACCCACGTGAATTCGGTGCTGCGGGCAGGGGAGCCGGCGCCTCTGGCGCAGGAGCAAGGCTTACGTCGTCACCGAAGGACATGTTGCTCGCACGAACGACCCGGTTGTTATCTGCGATTGGGTCATCAAGAGTATCCTGTCCTTCATTGATGTGGTCGTTAGCTGCCGCGTCGCCGGTACCCTCTACGGGCTTTCCCGAAATACGCGATCCAGCAATATCGACGACATCTACGTTCTCGCTACGCGTGGCGTCGATGATGGCTTGAATCGCCGACGTCTTCTCAGAATTCGCGCCCTCTGCACCATCGATGACGCTAATCAGGTTGTTCGCCCTCTCGACGTTTGCGATGATCTCATTCTTGGCGCAGATCGCCGCGGACATGCTATCCCGGAAGATCTTCGCAGAAGAATCGAGTAGATCCTTGAGGTCCTCTAGGTCAACGATCCGCTTATCGAGGCCGATGGTGGCGGCGGTTGCACCTCTGCCTGACCAGATGCCGACGCCGCCAAACATCTGGAGGCGCTGCTCTTTTGCTGCGTCGAGTTGCGACCCCACCTTGGTCGAAACTGTCTCGAAGGTCTCTGCGCAGGATCCCAACGCATCCTCATCTACGTCTGGCCACGCTGGCGACGCAGTCATTCCATACGGATCAGCTGGCCTGCCGATAGCCATCGGCTATGCTTCCGACGCTCTACATGCATCGGCTACCGCAGAAGTGATGTCCCCTGACACCGCGGCTAGGTAGGAATCGGACGTCGAGTATGACAGCAATGCACTCGCGTATGCGCGGCGATACTGCGCAGCGAGCACGGCGAAATCTTGCAGGGTAGGGTTGTCACTTTGAAGGCCCAGCTCTTGGAGACTTTCAGCTAATCTAGTCATCACTGGAATGACGTCGTCTATTACTTTGCGCTGCGTTGGATTCCAATCACTAGCAGGGACATTGGAGTCCAGCGATTGCCATTCAGCGGTGTCCCCGTCGAATTGCTCAAGGGTTTCGATGAGGTCAGGGCATGTGCGATCAACAGTGCTAAGGAACATCGTGGCGCCGCCGGGCTCGGTAGGCGGTTTGATCGTGGTCGGAGTCGGCGGCGCATCCACAAGCGGGGCACGCGCCTCAGCAGATCCGTAGGAAATCGCAGTGCATATGTCCGTCAATGCATTTGAGATCCCCCCAGAGACGCCCGCGAGAAGGTTGTCGGTCTCGCTATAGGTAGGTATGGCGTCGATGTAGGCATGTGCATAAGCGATGAACTGCTGGTAGAGCTCACGCATCACTCTGTGTGGCGTGATCTTTACCAGCGACAGAGTCTGGTCGGCCGCCCGACGCATGGCACCGGCAACTTCTTCGTATTGAGTTCGTTGTGTGGGTGTCCATTGGGTCGCCGGTACAGATCGATCTCGCTGGTCCCAACCGTTGCGCTGTTCCTGCGCGAGCGTCCTCACAATTGGTATCCATGCCGCGCAGCTGGGGTCTTCGGTGATTATGTTGACCGGCCCCTTGTCGTCGGCACTTGCCAGTCCGAAGGTGTCACCACTCGGCGTCGTACCGTCGCCACGATCCTTGGTCACCGAAATCGTCACTGCTGCAGTCACTCCGATGACAACCAGTACCGCTAGCGCCCCGAGACCCCACTTCCAACCGTTGCCCCGCTTCTTTGGAGGCGGGGTAGCGCCCCATGGCTGCTGCGGTGGCCACGGCTGCTGAGGACCCGGATAGCCTTGCGGCGGAACGTTATTCCCGGGCGGGGGACCGCCAGGCGGAGGTGGACCGCCGGGCGGCTGAAAGCTCACAGCGCGACCCTGGTCGTCGCCTCAGCCGGACGTGTCGGCGCGGGCTTCGGTGCGGCAGGGGCCTCTGGTTCGAACTCTTGCGGTGCAGGTTCGGGCGCCCGCTCGCCACTTGATTCGCCAGGCGCCGCTTCATCGGATCGCGGCTCCGCCCTCTCCTCGGGCGGCTCCTCGACAACGCCTTCCGCAAGCTTGGAGTCGTCGTCGCCGAGTGCCCCTTCGCCCTGGGTCGCCATCTGACTCGCCTGCTGCATTGCGCTCTGAACGCCTTGCATCATCGCTTGGGGGATCGCCGCGGCCATGCTCGCCAATTGCATGGGGATCTGTGCTGCCTGCTGAGCCAACTGCATCGGCATCTGCATCAGCTGACCCATCTGGTCGGCCTGCCCCGCTCCGGCCGCGGGAGCCCCAGCCTGTTGACCGCCGCCAGCGGCCAAGGGCGGGCCCGGCACACCGCCGCTCGCGCCCGTAGCCTCATCCAGCAGGCCCAGCCGCTTGAGAATGTCCTCTGCGATCTGCCGATCGGTCGCGTCGTACCGATCCGCGGCGGCCAGCACGTTCTGGGCGTAGCGGGTCAACTCATCTTTGGTGATCGGCATCTGCGCAATCACCGGATCGACCACCTCGGCGACCTTGCCCGCGATCGCCGTCGACAGCGCATCGGCGCCCGCCGGGCTGAACGTTGCGGGCGGCTCCGGTATCAATCCGGCGATCGTCTGCAATCGGCTACCGGACTGACGGACCAACGCGGTATCGACCCGCAAATCCTCAGTCACAATCGCTCCGCTCGGCATTCAGCTCCCCACTGAACGCTCGCCGAGCCCCCTCAGGCGTCACGCGGAAAATGCTACCGGAACTGCGGTACCGCCAGACGCACTAAATCCACCGACCCGACGTCGACAAATGCGGCGTCAGACACCGTCGTCTACCAGGCACGTCACCCCCAAACAGGGTCCACCGACAGGCCCTCGGTCCAACCCTCGCATTACTGGCCACGGCAGTGCCGTCGGCCGCCGAGCAAACCCCGCCCGGTGACGGGCGTCCCCGCCGAATGTGAGGTTGTGTCACGTGAATCGCGACCAGAGCATGCCTCAACCCACCCACTTGCGCGCCGAGTAAACGTGAGCAAAATACGTCGCGCGGGGAGCCCACAACGCCGAGAATTCGGGCGGTTCAATTTCAGCGGACATGGGTAGGTTTGAAGACTGTATGGACGTAAGCGACCACGACCCCACGGAAGGCAGCCACGTCGAAGACGGCGTGGTCGAGCACCCGACCGCGGATGACTTCGAGCATGCGCGGGTGCTGCCCGAGGACCGCACCTGGTTCAAGCACGCCGTCTTCTACGAGGTCCTGGTACGCGCATTCCACGATTCCAACTCCGACGGCAGCGGTGACCTACGCGGGCTCACCGAACGGCTTGACTATCTGAAATGGCTTGGCGTCGACTGCCTTTGGCTACCGCCCTTCTACGACTCCCCCCTGCGCGACGGCGGCTATGACATTCGCGACTTCTACAAGGTGCTGCCCGAGTTCGGCACCGTCGAGGACTTCGTCGAACTCCTCGACGCAGCACACCGTCGCGGCATCCGCGTCATCACCGACCTGGTCATGAATCACACGTCGGATTCGCACGAATGGTTCCAGGAATCGCGGCGCAATCCCGACGGCCCCTACGGCGATTTCTATGTGTGGAGCGACACCAGCGAGAAGTACCAGGACGCCCGGATCATCTTCGTCGACACCGAGGAGTCCAACTGGACATACGACCCGGTGCGCAGGCAGTTCTACTGGCATCGCTTCTTCTCGCACCAACCCGATCTGAATTACGACAATCCAGCCGTGCAGGAAGCCATGATCGATGTCCTGCGGTTTTGGCTGGATCTCGGCATCGACGGCTTCCGTCTGGACGCGGTGCCCTACCTGTTCGAACGTGAGGGCACCAACTGCGAGAACCTGCCCGAAACGCACGCCTTCCTGCGGCACTGCCGAAAGGTCATCGACGACGAGTTCCCGGGGCGTGTGCTGCTGGCCGAAGCCAACCAGTGGCCGGCGGACGTGGTCGAATACTTCGGCGATCCAAAAACCGGCGGCGACGAATGCCATATGGCGTTCCACTTCCCGCTGATGCCAAGAATTTTCATGGCGGTCCGGCGCGAATCTCGCTTCCCCATCTCCGAGATCCTGGCGCAGACACCGCCCATCCCCGACATGGCGCAATGGGGCATCTTCCTGCGCAACCATGACGAGCTGACGCTCGAGATGGTCACCGACGAAGAGCGCGACTACATGTACGCCGAATACGCCAAGGACCCCCGGATGAAGGCCAACGTCGGCATCCGGCGGCGACTGGCGCCCCTGCTCGAGAACGACCGCAACCAGATACAGCTGTTTACGGCACTGTTGCTGTCACTACCCGGCTCGCCGGTGCTCTACTACGGCGACGAGATAGGGATGGGCGACATCATCTGGCTCGGCGACCGCGACGGGGTGCGCACCCCGATGCAGTGGACCCCCGACCGCAATGCGGGTTTCTCCACCGCCAACCCCGGCCGGCTGTATCTACCGCCGAACCAGGACCCGATTTACGGCTACCAGTCGGTGAACGTCGAGGCTCAGCGCGACAGCTCGACATCGGTGCTGAACTGGACGCGCACGATGCTGGCCGTGCGCCGCCGCCACGACGCGTTCGCCGTCGGTACTTTCCGCGAGCTTGGCGGGTCGAACCCCTCCGTGTTGACATACGTTCGCGAGATGGAAAGCGAGGAACAGGGTGGCACCGTGCTGTGTGTCAACAACCTGTCGCGCTTCCCGCAGCCCATCGAGCTGAATCTGCAGCACTGGAACGGCTACACGCCCGTCGAGATGACCGGTCATGTCGAATTCCCGCGCATCGGTCAGCTGCCATACCTGCTCACCCTGCCCGGCCATGGGTTCTATTGGTTCGCGCTGCGTGAACCCGAGCCGGAACCTGGAGTTACGCCGTGAATCTCCCCTTCGACAAATGGTTACCGCTGCAACGCTGGTACGCGGGACGCAGCCGCGAGCTCGCCTCGGCCGAACCGGCCGTCACCGTCGCCCTCCGCGACGACTTGGACCTCGTCCTGGTCGACGTGTCGTATACCGACGGCTCGTCGGAGCGCTACCAGGTGATCGTGCAGTGGAACGACGCCGGACCCATCGAGGAGTACGCCGACGTCGCGACCATCGGCAGAGACGGCGACCGCACCGCGTACGACGCGCTTTACGATCCGACAGCCGGGCAATACCTGCTGTCGCTGATCGACGCGTCGGCGACCGTCGGCACTGCTGATGCGACGGTCCGCTTCGTCAAGGAACCCGACGTCACCCTGCCGCTCGACATCGCGCCACGGTTGATGGGCGCCGAACAGAGCAACACCAGCGTCGTCTTCGAGCAGGAAGCCGTCCTCAAGATCTTCCGACGCATCACGCCAGGCATAAATCCGGACATCGAACTCAACCGCGTGTTGGCGCGGGCCGGGAACCCGCACGTGGCACGCCTGCTCGGCTCGTTTGAGACGACGACATCCACCGACGAACCGTGTGCGCTCGGCATGGTTACCGAGTTCGCGGCCAACTCCGCCGAAGGCTGGGATATGGCGCTGGCCAGCACTCGCGATCTGTTCGCCGAAGGCGACCTGTACGCCGACGAGGTCGGCGGCGACTTCGCGGGCGAGTCATTCCGGCTGGGCGAAGCGGTCGCCGCGGTGCACGCGACGCTGGCCGACAGCCTGGAGACATCGATCGTCGTGTTTCCGACCGACACCATGCTCGAGCGGCTGTCGGCAGTTGCGAAAGCGGTGCCCGAACTCGCGGAGTTCGTGGAGCTGATCGAAGAGCGCTATCGCAAGCTCTCCGAGGAAAAGATCGTCGTGCAGCGCATCCACGGCGACCTGCACCTCGGCCAGGTACTGCGGACCCCGGAGTCGTGGCTGCTGATCGACTTCGAAGGTGAGCCCGGACAACCGCTCGATGAACGCAGGCAGCCCGACTCGACGCTTCGGGACGTGGCCGGAATGCTGCGGTCCTACGAATACGCGGCCTACCAACGGCTGATCGACCAGTCCACTGACTCCCGAGACGAGGACAGCGACCGCCAACTCGCTGCGCGCGCCCGCGAATGGGTGGACCGCAATGCAGGCTCGTTCTGTGAGGGCTACGCCGAGGTGTCCGGCACCGACCCGCGCCACGCGGGCGACCTGCTCCTCGCCTACGAGCTCGACAAAGCGGTGTACGAAGCCGGCTACGAGGCGCGGCACCGGCCCAGTTGGCTGCCGATCCCGCTGAAATCGATTGCCCGCATCGTCGGCTGACGTCGACTTGGGCGTGCTAAGTCACCCTGAGCGAGACCCAACACGCCGAAATCGCAACGTAACGATCGCAGCGGATCGAATCACTACCGCTACATGACCACACAACAGATCGAATCCACGCATACGAACACCATCGATACGGCCGCGGGCCTGATCGTGCGCTACTCCCTGGTCATCGTGCTCTTGTGGTACGGCGGCCTGAAGTTCATGAGGTACGAGGCCGAGGGCATTGTGCCGCTGGTTTCGGATAGCCCGTTTATGAGCTGGGTGTATGACATTTTCTCGGTGTCCACGTTCTCGGCCCTGCTCGGCGTCTTCGAGATCACCGCCGCGCTGCTGCTCGCGATCAAGCCGTGGTCGCCGAGGCTGTCCATCGGCGGTAGCTTGCTCGCCATCGTCCTGTTCCTGTCAACGATAAGTTTCATGTTCACCACGACCGGGGTATTCGAGCCTGCACAGGGCGGGTTCCCGGCGCTGTCGCTGACTGGGGGCTTCCTGATGAAAGACATTGCGTTGCTGGGCATCTCTGTCTGGACCCTGGCCGACGCCGCGCGGGCACTGCGTCGGTAGAGAGGAGCGCGCAGGCCATGGCGAAGTACACCCTCAACGACGACGCCGTGGCCAAGGCGCGGGAACTGATCGACGCCCGCCAGTACGTCCTCGACAGCGACTGGGGCGACGTGCAGCCACGCGCCGCGGCGCAGAACTCCTACCTCGAATCGCATTCCTGGGAGGAATACGCGCAGTGGCATCTCGGGCTGACCGAGGGCGCCGCCGACGGCACCAAAGCGCGCTACGCGTTCATCTACGGTGACTTCCGCAGGCTCCACCGCACCGGGCTGATCGCCTGTGTCTACCGGGCAGCTGAGTGGCGGCACAAGGACATCGAGCTCGCCGCCCACCATCTGCTGCAGTACCTCGACAAGAAGACGGGGCTGGAGCCGACCAGGCCTAGCGACGGAGCATGAGATCGAGGACGCGTCCGTCCAGCGTTGTGGGCGCCTCCTCGCTGACCGGCGCCTCGTGCAGCAGGCCCACTCCGGTGGCGAACAGCACCGACGAGCGCCAGGCCGCCTCCTCGTCGTCGAAGCCGCAGTCGAGGAACGCCCGCCGGACTTCGGAGAGGACCCGCTCATCGCTTTGTCGGACACTGCGCAGGATCGTCTCGTCGGTCAGCGCCCACATCCGCATCGCCCGCTCGAGCGCCCAGTGATCGGGCCTCAGCAGGGCCCGGACCATTTCCTCGAGTCGTTCACGGCCCTTCGCGTCGCGAAAGGCCTCGAATCGCCGTCGCCATTGGTCGTGCAAGTTGGCCCACGCGTCGGCCAGCGCGGTGCGGTATGCGCACATGTCGGCGAAATGCCAGTAGAAGCTGCCCTTGGTGACTTGGAGGCGTTCGCACAGCCGGCCGATTTTCAGCGCGGTCGGGCCGCCCTCGGTGAGGAGAGCAAACCCTGCCTGGACCCAGTCGTCGGCCGTCAACGGGCTGCGCGCCTGCGTCATGGGGGGCAGCATACGACGATGTTTACGTTCGCGAAAATTGAATCGGTAAGTAGTTTGCACGTCTTATCGGCGCCGACGGCCGGGAAAGAATCAGCAACCGCGGCCGCCGGGAGGTGCCGCCGCTCATCGGCTCCTACTCCGGCCCGCCTGGCCGGCGGCACAGAAGAGTACTCTGCGCCGACGCAGCGGCCGCGGCTGCTAATAAGACGCGACCGTACCATACGGATCGGTACGGTATGGGGAACTTGGACGGGAAGAATGCTGGCGCGCAACGCTTCTGCGATGCTTTCGTGATTCGCCGGCTTTCGGTTTAGCCGCGCGCCCCGTCGGGAAACATGGCAGGCATGGCACGCGACGTATCCGACGACAATCCCCTCACGCCCGAGGAGCAGCTCGACTCCGACGAGGTGCGTAACGACGACGGCGACGAGGTGGTCGACCCGCCGGAGAAGTGGATCGAGGCCAAAGAGGACGAGACGCTCGACGAGCGCCTCGCCGACGAGGTCCCTGACATCGGACCCGACGACGTCGACCCTCGCGATGCCGATGACACCGCCCAGGAAACCGTGGAACTGTCCGACGACGCGCTTGACCGCATCGATCCGGAGCAACACGGCAGCGACCGCGGCCAGATCGACGGCGCCCCCGAGGACGGTGAGTCGTTCTTCGACGTGGAGCGCTGACTACTTCTCGCTGACCGGAGCCGACTGCAGCACCAACACCGACCTGGCGTCGACGGACACCTTCGCGGAGGCGTGATAGCTCTCGGCCGCGTCGTCGCTGGCTGCCGCGGTGTTGATCACCGGAACCCACGAAGTGCCGTATTGCTCTGCAGGCAGGACGAACTCGATCGGCTCGTAGTGGGCGTTGAAACACAGCACGAACGAATCGTCGATGATCCGCTGACCACGCACGTCGAGGTCGGGTATGCCGTGCCCGTTGAGGTAGACCGCAATCGATTTGGCGAACCCGGACTCCCAGTCCTCGTCGCTCATCTCCGAACCGTCCGGGGCGAACCAGGCGATGTCGGGCAGCTTCTCGCCGCCACGCTGGCGCACCGGGCGACCGGAGAAGAACCGTCGCCGCCGGAAAACCGGGTGCGCGGCGCGCAGCCCCGACACCGACCGGGTGAACTCGACGAGGTCGGAATCGGCGCTCGCCCAGTCGATCCAGGACAGCTCGTTGTCCTGGCAGTACACGTTGTTGTTGCCCTGCTGGGTGCGGCCGAGCTCATCGCCGTGGGCGATCATCGGCACGCCCTGCGACAGCAGCAGCGTGGTCAGGAAGTTGCGCTGCTGACGGGCGCGGAGCGCGTTGATCTCCGGGTCGTCGGTCGGACCCTCGACGCCGCAGTTCCACGACCGGTTGTGGCTCTCGCCGTCGTTGTTGTCCTCGCCGTTGGCCTGGTTGTGCTTCTCGTTGTAGGACACCAGATCCCGCAGCGTGAACCCGTCGTGAGCGACGACGAAGTTGATCGACGCCACCGGTCGGCGGGCGGTGTTCTCGTACAGATCGGCCGATCCCGTCAGCCGTGACGCGAACTCGTCGAGGGTGGCCGGTTCGCCGCGCCAGTAGTCGCGGACGGTGTCGCGGTACTTGCCGTTCCACTCCGTCCACTGCGGCGGGAAGTTGCCGACCTGGTATCCGCCGGGTCCGACATCCCACGGCTCGGCGATCAGCTTCACCTGGCTGACCGTCGGATCCTGTTGTACGAGTTCGAAGAACGCCGACAGCCGGTCCACGTCATAGAACTCCCGAGCCAGCGTCGACGCCAGGTCGAACCGGAAGCCGTCGACGTGCATCTCGGTCACCCAGTACCGCAGTGAGTCCATGATCAGCTGCAGCGTATGCGGGTGGCCGACATTGAGACTGTTTCCGGTGCCGGTGTAGTCCATGTAGTACTGCTTGTCGTCGTCGACAAGGCGGTAGTACGCGGCGTTGTCGATGCCGCGCATGGACAGTGTCGGTCCGAGGTGGTTGCCCTCCGCGGTGTGGTTGTAGACGACGTCGAGGATTACCTCGATGTCCGCCTCGTGCAACGCGCGGACCATCGCCTTGAACTCCTGCACCTGCCCACCGGGGTTCGGGCTGGAGCTGTACTTCGGATCGGGGGCCAGGAATCCGATCGTGTTGTAGCCCCAGTAGTTTGACAGGCCCTTCTCGACGAGCGTGGAGTCGTTGACGAAGTGATGCACCGGCATCAGCTCGATGGCGTTGACCCCCAACGACTTCAGATACTCGATGATCACCGGGTGGGCTACGGCGGCGTATGTCCCGCGCATCTGCTCGGGGATGTCCGGGTGCGTCTGCGTGAGTCCCTTGACGTGGGCCTCGTAGATGACGGTGTCGGCGTACTCGTGGCCCGGCGGGCGATCGACGCCCCAGTCGAAGTACGGGTTGATGACGACGCACTTGGGCATGCTGGCCGCCGAGTCGTCGTCGTTGCGGCTGTCGGGGTCGCCGAAGTTGTAGCCGAACAGCGACTGGTTCCACTCGAACGTGCCCTGGATGGCCTTGGCGTACGGGTCGAGCAGCAGCTTGTTCGGGTTGCAGCGGGCGCCCGCGGCCGGATCGTAGGCACCGTGCACGCGGTAGCCGTAGCGTTGGCCGGGTTCGATGTTGGGCACGAACGCGTGCCAGACGAAGCCGTCGACCTCGGGCAGGGTCAGGCGGGTCTCGTGGAGGTTGCCTGAGCCGTCGTCGTCGAACAGACACAGTTCCACCCGCTCGGCAGCCTCGCTGAACAGCGCGAAGTTCGTGCCGGTGCCGTCGTAGGTTGCACCCAGCGGATAGGCCTTACCGGGCCAGATCTCGAACTGGGTGTTGACCTGCGGATTCGCGGCTTGAGTCAAGGTTTCGGCCTCCATAGATTCCCATAGATGTAGATACGGACGACACAGATACGCACGAAGGCGACGTTAGGGAATGCCCAATGCGACAGCATTGCAACCAATGAGTTCCTCACCCGAATACCGGACATTGCTGCTGGCCATCGATGGTGGTGTGGCAACCATCACGCTGAACCGTCCGAAGCAACGCAACGCCGTCGGCGACGGGATGCGTGACGAGCTCGCGGACGCCTACCGGACCTGCGACCGCGACGACGACGTCCGCGTCATCGTGCTCACGGGCGCACCGCCCGCGTTCTGTGCGGGCGCGGACCTCGGCGAGGGCGAGGACACGTTCGCCGCACCGGGGCCGGGGTTCACCGCGGCCGGCATCGGCGTGCCCGCGTGGACGCTGTCCAAACCGGTGATCGCCGCGGTCAACGGCCATGCCATCGGGTTGGGTCTGACGCTGGCGCTGCAGTGCGACATCCGGTTTTTCGCCGCCGATGCGCGCTACGGCGTCGTCCAGGTGCGGCGCGGCGTCGTCGGCGACGCCTACTCCCACTGGGTGCTGCCGCGACTGGTCGGGATCGCCAACGCCGCCGAAATCCTGTTGACCGGCGCGACATTCGACGGCCGCCGGGCCGTGGAGCTGGGCCTGGGCAGCCGCGTGCTCGACGCGGACGATGTGCTTCCCGCCGCCCTGGAAATGGCGCACGACATCGCCGAGAACACCGCGCCGATGTCGGTCGCGGCCAGCAAGCGGCTGCTGTGGGATTCGTTCGACCTCGACCGCGCCGCGGTGGGCCGCCGCGAAACCGAGATCCACCTCGCGCTGATGGGGCACGACGACGCGAAGGAGGGGGTGCGCGCGCATCTGGCCCGCCGCTCGCCGACGTGGTCGGGCCGCCCGGTGGACCCCACCCGCAGTTAGGCGACGTCGACCCCGACGGCGCGCACGTTGTCGACGGCCTTGGCTGTCGACTCCGGCGCGACGCCCGCCGTGAAGTCGAGCAGCACCCGGGTCTGGAAGCCGGCCTTGACGGCATCGAGGGCCGTCGCCTGTACGCAGTAGTCGGTCGCGATACCCACGATGTCGACCTCGTCGACTCCACGCTGACGCAGCCAGTCGGCCAGTGGCGTGCCGTTCTCGTCGACGCCCTCGAACCCGCTGTAGGCGGCCGCGTACTGGCCCTTGTGGAAGATGGCCTCGACGGCGTCGGTATTCAGGTCCGGGTGGAAATCGGCGCCTGACGTGTGGACCACGCAGTGCCGCGGCCACGAGTTCGCGTAGTCCGGATTCTCGGAGAAGTGATCACCGGGATCGATGTGGAAGTCCTTGGTGGCCACCACATGTGCATAACCATGTTCACCGGCAAGTAATTCGCTGATGGCGCCTGCGACCTCGGCGCCCCGGCTCACCTCCAGTGAACCGCCCTGGCAGAAGTCGTTCTGAACGTCGGTGATGATCAGCGCCCGCATGAGCAGAAATTTACCCGCCGAACAACAGGTACAAGCCGGTGAATGTGTAACCGACCATCACCAGCATCATCGCGAGCTGACCCGTCAACTGGTGCGCCTTGGGCAGTAGGCGCAGCGCACGGTCGTGTGCGGCGACCACCCCCGCGATGTGGCCGGCCACCACGCATCCGACCTTGATGCTCGCGAGGAGCGAAGGGTGAAGGGAGAGAAAATAGTTCACGTCGGCCGCCATGCCGGCCAGCCGGTAGACGGTCTGCTGTCCCCGCTCGACCAGGTACGTCAGGTAATGCGCGAACACATAGCCAACGACGATCGGTATGAGTGAATGCGCCATCTGCCCCGGCAGCCGGCGGCGTTGCTCGCGATCGACTCCTCCCGTCGCCCTGGCGGCCAGCCAGAACGTGGCCGCCACCACGCCGGCGAAGACGACCAGACCCGCGGTGTTGATCAGCGTGGCGGCGGAGCCGGCGGTCTCCTCGACGAAGGTGCGCCACTGCGGGCGTGCGGAGAAGCTGTCGAAGGCCGTCGACCCCAGCAGCACCGACAGCACCGCGACGATGCCTGGGCGCACCGGCAGCGATGGCAGATGGTCGAACGGATTGCCGATCGCGATGCGGCCGCCGCGGTTGCGCCGAAGCGCCGACAGCCGGGACACCACCATGCTGTACACCTCGAACGGGTCGGCGCGCGCACACCACCGCGTGCCGCAGCACAGCGCTCCCGCGAGGGTGACGGCCAGGTAGATCAGCAGCCAAAGCCGTATCGCGGCAAGCGATCCCGGATCGGGGCTGGCGAGCTCGAGCCACACGAACGCGAACAGACCCAGCGCCGCGGGCCAGTAACCCAGAGCTTCCGGATAGCCACGCAGCGACCTGCCGCCGAGCAGCCGGTGCACTGTGCGCACTGGCGACAGGACGCGCCACACCGGTCCCAGCACCAGCGACACCGCGACCAGGCCGACCCACAGCAGCACGTAGAACACGCCGGGCAGCGGATTGTCGGCGTTCTGTGGGCCGAAGAACGCGGCCAGCCCCACCCACACCGCGAGCACCAGGCTGAGGAGGCCGGCGGCCCACCGGGTGACCG
>JBIQHU010000256.1:0-3488 GCA_044508395.1 Mycobacterium sp.
GTGGCGGCCACCTTCGCCAGATAGACCGGGTTGCGATAGCCCATGGCCGTACACATCTGGCCGAGCTTGATGCGCGACGTGACCGCGGCGTAGGCCGACATCAACGACCACGCCTCGTGCGTCGCCTCGTCCGTCGGCACCGGGACGGTGTGGAAGTGGTCGTAGACCCACAACGAGTCCCACGCGTCGCTGCCGTCGGCGTACGTGGCGAGGTCACGCATCACCGACCACTGCTGATTCGGGGGAATGTCGATGAGATCGAGTCGCCAGCCCTGTGGGATGAACAGTCCGAAGCGCATGGCTCCCGACTCTATGCAACCAGCGCCGGGGGACGCCATCCTCCCAGTGCCGTTTCCAGCCGGCCCGCCACCGCGAGCGCCGTCGCGTCCTCCCAAGGCCTGGCCACGATCTGCACACCGATCGGCAGACCCTCGTTCGAGGTGCCGCACCGGACGACGACGGCCGGCCAGCCGGTGAGGTTGTGTGCCATCAGGTGGGAGAAGTCCGATATCTCGACGAGCCCGTGGTGGTGCGGCTTGGCCGCGGTCGGCATCGCGGGCCCGATGATCACGTCGTAGTCCGCCATGAACTCGAGCATCTCGATGCGGTAGGCGTCGATCTCGGTGAGCCGCCGCCGCGCCTCGGACAGCGAGAAGTCGACCAGTCGTGCTTGTTTGAGGAATTCGGCGAGTTCCTCCGACGGGTCGGTCGCACAGATCGCCGCCAGTTCGGCTTCGAACCCTTCGCCGCGGTCGCCGCCGAGGAACACGGACTCCCACAACAGCTCCATCGTGCGGCCAAGGCACAGCGGCGCGTTGTGCTCGACGAGGCCGACCACGTCCGTCAGCACCCGCACCGCGTCGCCGACGACGGCGGCGACATCGTCGGCGGGCGGCGAGATGCCGTCGTCGAGGTAGGTGGCGACCCGAAGCCCGGCGAGGTCGACGTCGCCGGGATCGCCGAGCGGTGCGGGCACCGCATAGGGATCACGCCGATCCGGACCGCTCATGATCGACAGGCCCAGGTGCAGATCCGCCACGGACCTCGCCAGGGGGCCGTAGCAGTTGAACGGCCCGAAGATACCGAGCGCATCGCCGAAGACGCTGCCGGTCCGCGGGATTCGCCCGTGGGTCGGTTTGAGGCCGGCGATTCCAGTGTTGTGCGACGGCTGTCGGATGCTGCCGCCGCCGTCCGACCCGACGCTCAGCGCGGCACCGCCCGCGCACACCAGCGCCGCCGAACCGCCGCTGCTGCCACCCGGCGTCCGCGACAGGTCGAAAGGATTGTTGGTGCGGCCGTAGAGGTTGTTGTTCGACTCGCCCCCGCGGCCCATCTCGGGGACGTTCGTGAGACCGAGCACGATCGCACCCTCGTTGCGAAGCCGCGCCACCACCGTCGCGTCGTCGGAGGCGGTGGCGCGCAGCATCGGGCTGCCGCCGGAGCATTCGAGGCCGGCGACCTTCATGACGTCCTTGACCACGATCGGCAGCCCGTGGGCGCGGCCGAGCGGAGCGCCGCGCGCGACACGATCGTCGGCTTCAGCGGCGGCCGCCAGGCACTGCTGGGGATCGGTGGCCGCCACGAGCGCATTGAGCGCGGGATTGACCGCGTCGATGCGTGCGAGGTGCGCTTCGATGACCTCCCGGCACGAAACCGTCCCGCCCGCCATCAGACGAATCAGCTCTTGAGCCGGCAGCTGGCAAAGGTCCGTCATTTGTTAGCTCATCTCTGGAATTGCGGCAGGATCACGTCGAAGTGTCCATGACAAAAGCGGTGGTAGGCCCGTTATCAGCCTGCAATGACGACATCTTCCGATGGGCATATGCGTTCGCCGTCAGGTGTTGTATGGTGTGGCTCACAAGCCAGCATTCATGTGATGTGAGCCACAAGGAGGCGGATGTGGTCCGTGACCCGATGACGGGGTTGGAATCGCACCATGTGCGGCCCGGCGGCGCTGCCCACCACCACGTTCGATGGTTCTATGTGCTGCTGCTCGTAGTCATTGCGATTGCCGCGATCGCCGGCGTCGCGAGCACCTTGGCAATGGGCCAGCCACAGGTGGCCTTCGTCATCGGCCTCGTCGCCGTGGCGTTCTTCTCGCGCATCGGCTGCTGACGTAAGCCCACCGGCCCGACGGACGTCGGGTCTAGCGTGGGCATCATGGCCCTTTCGAAAGAAGAACGCGAACAGTTTCTGGCCGAGCCGCATATCGGGGCGCTGTCGGTGAGCGCAGGCGACAAGCGCGGACCTGTGACCGTGCCCATCTGGTATCAGTACAGTCCCGGCGGTGAACTGTGGGTGCACACCGGCAACGGTTCGCGTAAGCACCGGTTGATCGAGTCGCAGGGTGAGTTCACGTTGATGGCCCAGCGCCTCGAGCCCACGGTGCGATACGTCGCGGTCGACGGTCCGGTCAGCCGCATCGAGCCGGCCACCGACGACCAACTCGTCGAGATGGTCAAGCGCTATCTGCCGCCCGAAAAAGTCGACGGCTATCTGGAGTTCGCTCGCCGCGAGCACGGCGAGGGCGTCGCCATCTTCATGAAGCCTGCGCACTGGCTCTCCGCCGACCTCGGATCGATCTGATCGCAAGCGCACCGGCCTCGTAACGAAATCTTCACGCGGCTCTAACCGCCAGCGACCGCGTCAGCGGCCCACGGACTGTATACAAGTGACAATTCGACGGCCCTGAGTGGAGAAGCCCGTATGACGACCCCGGTGACCATCGACGCCAAACCCTATGTGTGGCCTTACGACGGCGACATTGCCGCCGAGCACACCGCGTTGATCAACATCGACTGGCAGGTCGACTTCTGCGGTGAGGGCGGCTATGTCGACCGGATGGGTTATGACCTGTCCCTGGTCCGCACGCCGCTCGGCCCGGCCCAGCGGGTGCTCAATGCGGCACGCGACGCCGGATTGTTCATCATCCACACCCGCGAGGGGCACCGGCCGGATCTGTCGGATCTGCCGCCGAACAAGAGATGGCGGTCGGCTCAGATCGGCGCTGAGATCGGATCGGTCGGTCCGTGCGGACGCATCCTGACCCGGGGTGCGCCGGGGTGGGAACTGGTGCCCGAAATGGCTCCGCTGCCAGGCGAACTGGTGATCGACAAACCCGGGAAGGGTAGCTTCTACGCGACGGATCTGGATCTGATCCTGCGGACGAACCAGATCACGCACATCATCTTCACCGGCATCACCACCGACGTCTGCGTGCACACCACGATGCGCGACGCCAACGACCGCGGTTACGAGTGCCTCTTGGTGTCCGATGCGACCGGCGCAACCGATTACGCGAATCACCTTGCCGCGCTCAAGATGATCACGATGCAGGGCGGTGTTTTCGGGGCGCACGCCACGAGTTCGGATGTGCTCGCGGCCCTCGAGACGATATGGGCGCGCATGGCCCCCGAACCGGTAGCGGCCGTGGGCTAGCTGTAGCTCTTTGACAGGTTGTGAACGGCGTGGTGAGCGCGAATAGGTGA
>JBIQHU010000257.1:0-3476 GCA_044508395.1 Mycobacterium sp.
GAGCGCAAGTGGGAAGAGTTCTACCGCAACCGCTGGTCCCACGATAACGTCTTCCGCAGCACGCATGGCGTGAACTGCACCGGCGGCTGCTCCTGGGCGATCTACGTCAAGGACGGAATCATCACCTGGGAGATGCAGCAGACCGACTATCCGCTGCTTGAGCGCAGCCTGCCTCCTTACGAACCCCGTGGCTGCCAGCGCGGCATCTCCGCCTCCTGGTATGTCTATAGCCCGATCCGGATCAAGTATCCCTACGTCCGCGGTCCGCTTTACGACATGTGGAAGGAGGCGAAGGCCTCGTTCCCGGATCCGGTGCAGGCCTGGGCCTCGCTGGTCGGAGACGAACAGAAGCGCCTGCGCATGCAGAAGGCGCGCGGCAAGGGTGGCTTTCGCCGCGCCAAGTGGGAAGAATTGAGTGAGATGATTGCCGCGGCTTGTTTGTATACCGCGCGCAAGCATGGACCGGACCGGGTGATGGGCTTCTCGCCGATCCCGGCGATGTCAATGTTGTCGTTCGCGGCCGGCACGCGCTTCCTGTCGCTTTTCGGCGGCTGTTCGATGAGCTTCTACGACTGGTACGCCGATCTGCCGACCTCGTTCCCGGAAATCTGGGGCGATCAGACCGACGTGTGCGAGAGCGCCGACTGGTACAATTCGAAGTTCATCGTTTCGATGGCTGCGAATATGAACATGACGCGCACCCCGGACGTGCACTTCATCTCCGAAGCGCGCACCGAGGGAACCAAGTTCGTGGTTCTTGCGCCGGACTTCAGTCAGATCGCCAAGTATTGCGACGAGTGGATTCCGATCCAGGCCGGACAGGACACGGCGCTGTGGATGGCGGCCAACCACGTCATCCTCAAGGAGTACTACATCGACCGCCAGGTCCCGTACTTCATCGATTACGTCAAGCGCTACACCGACCTTCCGTTCCTGGTCGAGCTGGAGCCCAACGGCAATACCTACAAGACCGGACGCTTGCTGCGTGCCAACCGTGTTGCGCGCTACCAGGACGTCGAGAACGGCGACTGGAAGATGCTCGTCCTCGACGAGAAGACCGGCGAGACGCGGGCGTTCAAGGGTCAGGTCGGCGATCGCTGGGGATCCACGCACGGCAAGTGGAATCTGTCGGCGGAGGATACGCTCGACAACAGCCCGATTGATCCGGTGCTGAGCTTCATCGATAAATCCGACGGAGTGGTTCAGGTCGGCTTCGACGACTTCGCGAACGGCCGTGTCGTCTCGCGCGGCGTTCCGGTGAAGCGGATCGCGACGGACAAGGGCGATGTGCTGGTTGCCACCGGCTTCGACATCATGATGTCGCAGTTCGGTCACAGCCGCGGGCTGGAAGGCTCGTTCGCGACCAGCTATGACGATGAAGACGCGCCCTACACGCCGGCGTGGCAGGAGCGTCACACCGGTATCGGCCGCGAGACCGCGATCCGGTTTGCGCGCGAGTTCGCGACCAACGCGGAACTCACCAACGGCAAGTCCATGGTGATCGTGGGCGCCAGCGCCAACCACTTCTACTACAACAACCTCTGCTACCGGTCGGCGACGGTTGCCCTGATCCTGTGCGGCTGCTGCGGCGTCAACGGCGGCGGCATCAACCACTACGTCGGCCAGGAAAAACTCGCGCCGGTTGCGCCGTGGGCCACGGTTGCTCTGGCTCTCGACTGGTCCAAGCCGCCCCGGCTTGTGCAGTCGTCGACCTGGCACTATGCCCATAGCTGCCAGTGGCGTTACGAGCAGGAGTTCACCGAGTACGGCCTGACGGCGCCGAACCCGCGCTGGGCCAAGGGTCACGCGATCGACCTCCAGTCGAAGGCGATACGTTGTGGCTGGATGCCGTTTGCCCCGCACTTCAACCGCAATCCGATCGAGGTCGTGGCAGACGCTGAGCGTGGTGGGGCGAAGACCACGGAAGATATCGCGACTTACGTCGTCGACCAGGTTACCAGCAAGAAGGTCAATTTGGCGATCGACGATCCCGACGCTCAGGAGAACTGGCCGCGTGTGTGGTTCATCTGGCGCGGCAACGCGATCCAGTCGAGCGCCAAGGGGCACGAGTTCTTCCTGCGCCACTATCTCGGTGCGCATGACAACGTGGTTGCGGAAGATCGTGCGAAGGGCAAGTCGACGAGCGTCAAGTATCACGAGACCGCTCCGCGCGGAAAGTACGATCTGGTTGTCGACATCAACTTCCGGATGAACACGACGGGGCTATACTCCGACATCATCTTGCCGACGGCGTTCTGGTACGAGAAGAACGACCTGAACACGACGGACCTGCACTCGTTCCTGCACGTGCTGGGGCAGGCGGTTCCGCCGGTGTGGGAATCGAAGACCGACTGGGAGATTTTCAAGCTGATCGCCAAGAAGGTCAGCGAGCTGTCTCCGCTGGCGTTCTCCAAGCCGATGCGCGACGTGGTCGCTCAGCCGCTGATGCACGACACTCCCGACGAATTGGCACAGCCGGAAATCCTGGACTGGGCCGAGGGCGAGTGCAAGCCGGTGCCGGGCAAGTCCATGCCTCACATCCGGATTGTCGAACGTGACTACGCGAACTTGTACAACAAGTTCATCTCGTTCGGCCCCAAGGCGCGGGAGGATGGTGTCTCCGCGGTCGGTGTGCAAATTCCGATCAAGAAGCAGTACGACCAGATGCTCGACAATCCGGTCATGCCGATGCCTGATCCGCGGCATATGCGGTGCGTGGAGTGGGGCGGCAAGCGCTACCCGAGCCTTGAAGACGTTCTCGACGCCTGCAACACGTTGCTGATGTGTGCGCCGGAAGCGAACGGTGAGGTCTGCTACCAGGGCTTCCATAATGAGGAGCATCACGTCGGTCTCCCGCTGGTTGATATCGCTGAACCTACCAGAGCTGTCTCGTCGACCTTCTACGACCTGACGCGTCAGCCGAGACGGATTCTCACGAGCCCGTGCTGGACAGGCTTGGTCAACGATGGCCGCGCTTACTCCGCCTGGTGCATGAACGTCGAGCGCCTGGTGCCCTGGCGTACATTGACGGGCCGGCAATCGCTGTACCTCGATCATCAGTGGTATCTCGACTTCGGCGAGCACATCCCGACCTACAAGCCGCGGCTCAACCCGCGTAAGACCGGCGATATCGTCAAGAGCCTGGTGGACGAGCGCTCGCTGGTGCTGAACTACATCACGCCGCATGGTAAGTGGAACATTCACTCCACCTACAAGGACAACCACCGCATGTTGATGCTGTCTCGCGGCATGGATCCAGTGTGGATCAATGACCGGGATGCGGAGAAGGTGGGTATCGAGGATAACGACTGGGTCGAGGTCTACAACGACAACGGTGTGGTCGTGACCCGTGCCAACGTCAGCCGGCGAATTCAGCCGGGCATCTGCATGTACTACCACGCGGTCGAGCGTACGGTGTACATTCCGAAGTCGCAGGAGCGTAAGTGGCGCGGCGGCGGTCACAACAGTCTGACGCG
>JBIQHU010000071.1:0-28346 GCA_044508395.1 Mycobacterium sp.
GAGTCCCGTCAGCCACCCGACGAGACACCGCCCGGCCTGAAACCTCAGGCCGGGCGGTGTTTTATCTGCCTAGATGACGCGTCTTTTCAAGGCACCTGCTGCGCGTCAGAGGTTGGCGTTCCCGGCCTTCCACTGTGACCACGGGATGTTCCAGTCGCCCAATCCGTCGGTTCCGGGCAGCGTCGAACCGACGGTGTTGACCACCTCGACGACGTCTCCCCGCTTGGAGTTCTCGTAGAACCACTGCCCATTACTGGTGCTCACGTTGACGCACCCGTGGCTGACGTTGCTGTAGCCCTGGCTGCCCACCGACCACGGCGCGGCGTGCACGTAGATCCCGCTGTAGGAGATTTGGGTGGCCCAATCCACCTCGGTGCGGTAGCCGTTCGGCGAGTTGGTGGGCACGCCATACGTGGACGAGTCCATCACCATGTGCGATCGACGGTCACCGACGATGTACGTGCCGTTGTTGGTCGGGGTGCTGTTCTTGCCCATCGACACCGGCATGGTCCTGATCACCTCGCCGTTGCGCGTCACCGTCATGGTCTTGGTGTTGTCGTCGATGCGGCTGATCACCTCGTCGCCGATGGTGAAGTGCGTGGTGATGTCCTCCTGACCGAACAAACCGTCACCCAGGTCGACGCCATAGGTCTTGACGGCCACCTCGACCGTCGTGCCCGGCTTCCAGTAATTCGCTGGGCGCCAACGCACTTCGCGATTGTTGAGCCAGTAGAACGCGCCCTCCACGGGAGGATTGGTCGTGATCTTGATGGCCTGCTGCGCAGCCACCCGGTTCGGAATGTTCTCGTCGAACTGAACTGCAACCGGCTGACCGATACCGACCACTTCGCCCTCGCTGGGCACCACGTACGCCATCGTCAGGTTCTCCGGCGAGTGCGTCTCGAACGTCATCTGCCGTGAAGTGGCACCGCCGAGCCCCAGGGCTTCCGCGGTCAGCGTGTAGCGCTTGTTGTACCCGAGAGGTTCGGCGGTGGCCCATTGCAGCCCGTCGCGGCTGAGCTTGCCTTCTACGGGGTCGCCGTCCTCGTTGACCATGGTGACCGCGCCCAGCACGCCGTCCTCGGCGCTCACCGTCACGGGCACCGCGGTGGTCACGCCGACGTCCCCGTCCTTCACCGTCGACGCCAGCTTGGGTAGCAACAGGTCGCCGAAGGGGGTGCCCTTGTCAGCGATGACCTGCGGCGCCGGCGGCGCGGACTTGGTGCTGCACGCCGACAGTCCGAGCACGATCGCAGGAACAAGCAGAGCGGCCGTGAGCCATCGCCGATTGCGACGCGGACCGGCCTCGGACCTGACCTGCCACATTGTTTGCTCCACCTGACGAAGGGACGATTATCTGGCAATAGTCTAGGGGCAGCCGCGACTGGAAGCACCTAAGACGACTTTGCCCTCCAGCGGTGGCGGGTGCGGATTTCACCCTGTGCCGCGGGGCCTGTTATTGTCGCACACGCAGCGCCGTTAGCTCAGTTGGTAGAGCAGCTGACTCTTAATCAGCGGGTCCGGGGTTCGAAACCCTGACGGCGCACTCACGTCCTCCGCGGTCTGCTGGAGGCTACCTTCCCCGCACCATCCTTCAGCCCTCCGAACGGACCGCTCCGGGCGGTTGCGGCTTACGTTTGCGTAAATACTTCGCCTGGCCCGCCCTTTGACCTGCTGCGTGTGTGCTGGGACATAACTGAGCCTATCTAGGCGACGGATCACGCTGGGCGAATGTTCGTTGCGGTGGCAACTCTGCACGCAGGTTCTCTGGTTTCAAGCTGCACAAAGACCGCCAATGATGTTAGAGTCCGGGTTAGCTGACAAACCAGGCCACGGCCGGGTGGTGACAGTGTGAACTACGAGACAGGGACTTAGCTGATGGCGCAGATTGGCGCATCGTTCGGAGCCGGCGTCGGTGACGCACTGGCCGACGATGAGGTAACTGCGCACGGCCCGACCGCGGTCTACAACTGCAGCCGCATCGGCCGAGTGGCCAATCCGCCGAGCTCCTGGTTCTCCGAACTGTTCCGCGTGGCCCGTCGGCGCTGAGCCGACCCGCCTCAGCGCCGCCTGATCCGGCGTATTACGAGCACGATCACGACGGTACCGACGCCTGCCAGCGACACGGCCACGGCCGGCTTCTTGACGAACCGCACCAATCCGGCCTTGGCGTCGTCGGCGAGTCGACGCGGGTTTGCGCGCTCAGCCAGTGAGTCGACGGTCAACGCCAGCTGGTCACGAGCCTGGTCGATCTCCTTCTTGATCGTGTCGGGGTCGCGGTCCGCCACGTCCACCTCCCATAAGCTCCAAGCCCTGCGCCAAGTCCGGTGCCTTGCGGAACTACCCTAGATCAGCTCGCAGTAATCGAAGTGAACCGGTCCACGAGAAGGGATGCGCACGCGTGCCACAGACTCCGCGACTCGAGGTGGGCGACAAAGCCCCGTCGTTCAGCCTGCCCGACGCCGACGGCAAGACCGTCAAGCTCTCCGACTACAAGGGCCGCAAGGTCATCGTGTACTTCTACCCCGCCGCATCCACGCCTGGCTGCACGAAAGAGGCCTGTGACTTCCGCGACAATCTGCGCGAACTCAACGACGCCGGGCTCGATGTCGTCGGAATCTCGCCCGACAAGCCGGCCAAGCTGGCCAAGTTCCGCGACCAACAGAAGCTGACCTTCCCCCTGCTGTCCGACCCAGACCGCACGGTGCTGACCGCGTGGGGCGCCTTCGGTGAGAAGACGATGTACGGCAAGAAGGTCGAGGGCGTCATCCGCTCGACGTTCGTGGTCGACGAGAAGGGCAAAATCGAGGTGGCACAGTACAACATCCGCGCCACCGGCCATGTCGCCAAACTACGACGCGACCTGTCCGTCTGACCCCAGATTCGCCAGCAGCAGCGCTTCCGCGGTCGCTGCGCGTTCCAGCACTCCCAGGTGCAGGCTTTCGTTGACGCTATGCGCTTGTGTCGCAGGGTCTTCCACACCGGTCACCAAGATCTTGGCCGAGGGAAACGCCTTCGCGAACTCGGCGATGAACGGGATCGAACCTCCCACTCCGGTATCGACGGCGTCGGTGCCCCAGGCTCGCCGGAACGCCGAGCGGGCGGCGTCATAGACCGGCCCGGTGGCGTCGATCGCGTACGGCTGGCCGACCTCGCCGGGAATGACGGTCACCTGCGCGCCCCACGGCGCATTCCGCTCGAGGTGGCGCGTCAGAGCCGCCAGGTGTATTTCCGCGTCGCCACCCGGCGCGACACGCATGCTCACCTTCGCCCGTGCCCGCGGAATCAAGGTGTTCGACGCCTTGTCGATGGGCGTCGTATCGATACCGATCACGGTAATCGCCGGTTTGGCCCAAAGTCGTTGCGGCACAGAGCCGGAACCGATCTCGCGGACACCGTCCAACACGCCGGCCTCCGCGCGGACCCGCTCAGCCGGGTAGTCGACGTCGGCCGCTTCGGCTTCGTGCAACCCCTCCACAGCCACGTTGCCCTCATCGTCGTGCAGAGTAGCCAGCAGACGCACCAACGCCGTCAACGCATCGGGGACGGCACCGCCCCATAATCCAGAGTGCAGGCCGTGATCCAGCGTTGCCACTTCGACGACACAGTCGGCGAGTCCGCGCAGCGCTACCGTCAACGACGGCACATCGGTGCTCCAGTTGTCGGAGTCGGCGATCACAATCACGTCAGATGCCAGCGCGTCCCGGTGCGCCGCCAGTAATTGGGCCAGCGACGGCGATCCCGACTCCTCCTCCCCCTCGACGAACACCGTCACCCCTACCGGCGGGTTGCCACCATGGGCGCGGAAGGCCGCCAAATGTGTTGCGATTCCCGCCTTGTCATCGGCGGTGCCTCGCCCGTAGAGGCGGCCCTCGCGCTCGGTGGGCTCGAACGGCGGCGAATGCCATTGCGAGTGATCGCCCTCCGGCTGCACATCGTGATGGGCGTACAGCAACACGGTGGGTGCACCCGGTGGCGCCGGATGCCGGGCGATGACGGCAGGTGCGCCGCCCTCGCTGACGATCTGTACGTCCGCAAAGCCCGCCTCAGTCAACAGCTTTGCCACGGCGTCGGCGCTGCGAAACACCTCACCGCGGCGTGCCGGATCGGCCCACACCGACTCGATGCGCACCAGGTCCTCGAGATCCCGTCGCACCGCGGGCAGGACGTCGCGCACCCGCTGGACCAAATCGTTCATAGTTCGAGGTTAGTCGGTCACCGATTCCCCGCGAGCAGACGCAAGCGGCCACGACACGCCGGTGAATCGTGGCCATTTGCGTCTGCTCGCCGAGGTACGGGTGCGCCCCAGCTCGCCGAATGGGAGCTAGGGGGTCTCCAGGATCACCACGGCGGCTGCCGTGTCAGCCTCATGCGTCATCGACAGGTGAATCGTCACGTCCTTCAGGTGCTCACCGATGGCGCCGGTGAGCCGCACCTTTGGCCTGCCCCACATATCGGTGACAACCTCGATGTCGCGGTGGATGCCCTCCGGCAGCATCGGCCGCTTGGCGAACCGCGACCCCGACCACGCCTTGATCACAGCCTCCTTGGCCGCCCATCGCGCCGCCAGATGCCGCGCCGCCGAGGAACTCTTGTCGGCGGCGTCGCGACGCTCACCGGGCGTGAACGTCTCGGCGAACACCGTCCCCGGCTGGTCGACCTGTTCGGCGAAGTCGGGGATGGAAACCAGATCGATCCCTACACCGACTACCGCCATGGGCAGCACGCTATATCACTGCCGTCAGGCCGTGTATACATCGTCCTCGCTGAGCCGCGCCGCATCGTCGAGGAGCATTGCGGCTTCCTGTGCCTTCTCGGAGGTCTCCCCGCCGAACCTGCGGTCGGACGGCTTCTCGTACAGCGGCCGTCCACCCGCGATCGCCGACGCCAGCCGCAGCTGACCCGCAAGCACCCGAGCATCGGCGCGACGCTTGTAGTCCTCACGCTGATCGGGGCTCAGTGCGGCGATGAACGCCTGCGGGTGCACCAGGGCAACCAGGCCGGACACGTGACCGAACCCGAGGCTGGTGATCAGACCGGCCTTCAGCGGGAACTTGTCGCCGAACTTCAGGCTGTCGCGCAGCCAGACGAGGTGCTCGGCACCGGACATCTCGTCGTCGACGCAGTCGAGGCTGCGGTTCGGCGGGATGACGCCGTCGCGCATGATCTGGCACAGCCCAATCATCTGGAACGCGGCCGCGCCACCCTTCGAGTGACCCGTCAGGCTCTTCTGCGACACGACGAACAGCGGCGCACCCGGCGAGCGGCCCATCGCGTCGGCCAGCCGCTCGTGCAGCTCCGTCTCGTTCGGGTCGTTGGCCAACGTGGAGGTGTCGTGCTTGGACACCACCGCGATGTCGTCGGCGCCGACACCCAGCTTCGCGAGTGCCCGCGAAAGCTGCGAATCCTTACCGCCACGACCGGCAGCCAACGCACCGAGCCCCGGGGCGGGGATCGACGTGTGGATCCCGTCACCGAAGGACGACACGTACCCGACGACCGCCAACACCGGCAGTCCCATCTCGAACGCAAGGTCGCCACGCGCGAGCAGGATCGTTCCGCCGCCCTGCCCTTCGACGAACCCGAGCCGACGACGGTCGTTGGCGCGGGAGAACTTCGAGTCGCTGATGCCCTTGGCGCGCATCGTCTCGGTGTCCGCCGTCGCCGCCATGTCACCGAAGCCGATGATGGCCTCCAGCGTCAGGTCGTCATAGCCGCCGGCGATGACGAAGTCGGCCTTGCCGAGGCGGATCTTGTCCACGCCCTCCTCGACCGAGATGGCCGCGGTGGCGCAGGCGCCGACCGGGTGGATCATGGCCCCGTAGCTGCCGATGTAGGACTGAACCACGTGTCCGGCGATGACATTCGGCAGGACCTCCTGCAGGATGTCGTTCGGCTTGTTCCGGCCGAGCAGGTTGCCGTGGTACATCGTCTGCATCGACGTCATGCCGCCCATGCCGGTGCCCTGCGTGCTGGCCACCTGGCTCGGGTGCACCCAGCGCATCAGCTCGGCAGGGGTGAACCCGGCCGACAGGAATGCGTCGACGGTCGTGACGAGGTTCCACAGCGCCAACCGGTCGATCGACGACACCATGTCCGCCGGAACGCCGTAGACCATCGGGTCGAAACCCGTCGGGATCTGTGCGCCGACCGTACGGGACAGCTTGGTCTTGCGGGGCACCCGAATCTCGGTGCCCGCCTTGCGCGTGACCTGCCAGTCGCTGCTGTCCGGGACCGGCGCGATGACCGTGTGCTCCGGATCGAACTCCACGAACGGCCGGGCCTCGGCCTCCGACGACACGACGAACGAGAAGTCCTTGTCGAGGAACACCGAAACCATGATCGGCGACGCGTGATCGGGATCGATCGCACCGTCGTCGACGAACTCGCGGATGCCGACGCGCTCGATGACCGCATCGTGGTAGCGCTCCACCAACTCGCCCTCGTCGACCAGCTCGCCGGTCTGGACGTCGTACCAGCCGGGGGTCGGATCGTCCTCCCACTTGACCAGGCCGGTGGTCCACGCCAGCTCCAGCACGCCGGCGGCCGACAGCTCGTCGTCGACCTCCATCTCGAGCCGGGTGCGCGACGACCCGTACGGTCCGAGCTCGGCGCCTCCGACGATCACCACCAGATCGGCGGGATCGACGTCGAGGTCGTTCCACTCCGGCGGCGGTGCGGCCTTGTATCCGCGCGGCGGCGACGGCAACGCACGGATCGTGCCGTGATCGTCTTGCTCCTCGTCCACGGTCTCCGTTCCACCTGCAGCCTGTTCGTCGCGTGCATTGGCCGCCAACTCGGCGAGGTCGAGCTCGACCTCGGCCAGTCCGCCGGTCAGGTCGGCCTCCAGCGGCTCACGCGCAGCGGCCACCTTGGACTCGATGTCGCACAGATCGAGCAGCATCCGTGCCATCTCTTCGGTGGTGTACGTCGTGACGCCGGCTTCCTCGACGGCACCCACGATGGCGTCGTTGTGGCCCATCAGCCCGGTGCCCTTGGTCCAGCCGATCAGCGCGTGTGCCAACGAAACCCGTTGCGCCCACGACGATTCGGCCTTCCACCGGGTGACCAAAGCGTCGAGCGCGGACTTGGACTCGCCGTAGGCGCCGTCACCGCCGAACATGCCGCGGTTCGGCGACCCGGGCAGCACCACGTGCAGCCGCGCAGCGATATCGCGTTCGGCGCCGACATGGGACAGCCCACCGATGAGCCGCTGAACGGCCCACAGCAGAACCTTCATCTCCATCTCGGCACGCGAACCGGCATCGGACAGGTCGCCCGCGACTCGCGGAGCCGCGAACGGGAACAGCAGCGTCGGCGTCAGCGCGTCCTTGAGGTGAATGGACTGCGGCCCAAGGCTTTCCGTCTGCTCCGTACCCACCCACGAGACCAGTGCGTCGATGTCGCTGTAGGACGCCATGTTTGCAGGCACCACCCACAGCTGCGCCTCGTACCGGGCGTTGTTCCGATACAGATCGCGGTAGAACGCCAACCGGCTGTCGTCGAGTTTGGACGTGGTCGCGATGACCGTCGCCCCGCCGTCAAGGAGTTGGGCCACCACGGATGCCGCGATGGAGCCCTTCGACGCACCGGTCACCACCGCGACCTCGTCGGTGTAGCGACCCTTGCCCGGGTTCTCCGCTCCGGCCGCCGCGCGACCGTACAGCGAGGCGTGGATGTTGCGTCCCGCCGCCAGCGCCTTGCCCTGCCACCAGGTCGCCTGGGTGCCGACAATGTGTCCGGCACCTTCGTACCGCTCGGAAAGGCGCTGCCAGTCAGCGTCGATCTCGCCCTCGTCGAGCAGCCACAGCCTGGCCAGATCCTCACGTGCGCTGGCCCAGCGGTCGTCGAACAAGACCGCCTTGCGGCCGTCGAACGTCGGTGCCACCAAACGCGGCCAGTCCGAACCCAATTCGGCCGTGACCAGATCGATGAGCTCGGCGTCCGTCGCTTCCGGCGTGCTGACCGGGGCCTGGAGGCCCAGCTGGCCCAGGATCAGACGCGCCGCCGAGGCGAGCACACCGTTGGGACCGGTCACCTGCTCGGCGAATTCACTGAGTGCCGCGGAGTCCACGACACCTCCCCCGCCACCGGCCGCCGCAGGCAGCGTGACGGCCACACCGTGGCGTGCGCCCACCGCCGAGACCGCGCCGTCGATGACCTTGTCGACGCTCGCCGCGTCGGCGAGAGCGCCGGCGTGCAGGCCGCCCAGGTCGCCTCCGCGCACGCTCGACCCCTCACGGGTGCCCAGCGCCACCTCGACGGTGACGTGCTTGACCCAGCCGTCGCCGAGCTCCCAGGTCTTCTTGACCCGTTCGGCGATGTACGCAGGCCGCTTGCCCGACGGCCCGAGGACTGTACGGAGCTGGTCGTTGATTGCGTCGGAAAGCACTGGGCCGTAAGGCTTGTAGGTTCGGGCCAGCTTGGTGACCTGTCCCTTCAGCCCGGCCAGATCGGCCTCCGCTGCGCCGTCGATGGCACCGAGGTTCAGCTCCGAGCCGAGGTCGACCAGCAGCTGGTTGCGCCGTGACGACGCGCCATCGGTGATGGACTCGATGGAGTCCAGCGCTTCGATCTGGTCGATGCGCATCTTCGCCGACAGCGCGATCAACGCCATCGTGGCGTCCGCCGCGTCGAAGACGAGGTCGTCCGGACGCGGAGCGCCGGCGGGCGCCGCAGGGGCGGGCGGGGTGGGTGCGGCCTCGACGGGCGCGGCGGCCTCCACCGGTGCGGGTGCCGAGTCGACCTCGACGTCGTCATCGAGCTCGGGCTCCGGGTCGGTGTCCGTCGCGAACAGCACCGCGGCGTCGCGCTCCGAGTTCAGCACTTCGGTTGTGCTGTGCGAATACTCGGGCAGCTTCAGCGTGTTGGCAGCGAGGCCGGCGACCGTCGGAGCCGACTTGACGCCGATCTCGACGAACCGCTCGATGCCGAGACCGCCCGCGGCCTCCTCGATGAAGAGCAGATCCTGCGTCTCGATCCAGCGCACCGGACTTGCGAACTGCCACGCCAGCAGCTCGATGACGACCTTTCGCATCAACTCGCGAGGCTTCTCGTTCCGCCACGTGTCGTAGTCGGCGAGGATCTCGTCGAGCGGTTCGGCGGGCACCAGATCGCGGATCTCCTGGATGAAGTCGCGGTCCAACGTGAACGGACGTGGCACCAGGTTCGGGATGTACCTGCCGACGATCAGGCTCGGGTCCTGGTCGTCCGGCATGACGCGCTCGAGCGAGCGGCGGAAGTCGGCGACGCCGACGCGCAGCACAGACGAGTGGAAGGGCACGTCGATGCCCGGCACCAGGATGAACGAGCGCTTGCCGCCGGTGATCTCGCGACGCTTCTCGACTTCTTCCTCCAGCACCTCGAGACCGCGCACCGTGCCGGCGATGGCGTACTGCGAGCCGCGCAGGTTGAAGTTCACGATCTCCAGGAATTCACCTGTGCGCTCGGAGATCTCGGCAACGAAGTCGACTACCTCGGAATCGTCGAGGTCGATCTGCGACGGCCGGATCGCGGCCAGCCGGTAGTTGGACCGGCCGAGGTGGTCGCGCGGGACGATGTCGTGCATCTTGCTGCCGCGGTGGAAAACCACCTCCAACAGCGCCTCGAGCTCGTAGACGCCACTGACGCAGGCCAGCGCGGTGTACTCGCCGACGGAGTGGCCGCAGGCGATCGCATCTTCGACGAAGGCGCCCTGCTCACGCATCTCGGCGACCTGAGCGGCGGCGACGGTCGCCATGGCCACCTGAGTGAACTGCGTCAGGAACAGCACGCCGTCGGGATGGTGGTAGTGCACGCCGCTGGCGATCAGGCTGGTCGGGTTGTCCCGCACCACGTGGAGCACGGAGAAGCCCAATGTGTCGCGAGTGAACTTGTCCGCCTTGTCCCACACCTTGCGTGCGGCTTTGGACCGGGCGCGCACCTCCATACCCATGCCCTTGTGCTGAATGCCCTGGCCGGGGAACGCATAGACGGTCTTCGGGGCCGCCAGCTGTGCGGTCGCCGACATCACGAGCTCGTTGTCGACCCGCGCGGCGACCTCGACGATCTCTGCACCACGGTCGATTCCGACCCGGTCGACCCGGAATTCGATGTCATCGCCCGGCAGGACCATGCCGAGGAATCGCGACGTCCAGCCGACAACGCGGGCCGGCGGAGCGGGCTTGCCGTCGGTCGCGGCGACGACGTGTTGCGCGGCCGCCGAGAGCCACATGCCGTGCACGATGGGCGATTTGAGCCCGGCCAGCAGTGCGGCGGCACGGTCGGTGTGGATGGGGTTGTGGTCGCCGGAGACCACCGCGAACGCCCGCATGTCGGTCGGTGCCGAGACGGTGACGTCGCGACGACGACGACGTGGCGTTTCGGTCGCGTTGTCGGTGATCGCACCACCGGCACGCGGCGGATCGTCGAGTTCGGCGCCACCGGTGCGGCCCCTGATGGCGAACCGCTCCTGCAGTTCCGCCAGGACGGTGCCGTCGGCATCCGAGACCTGGACGGCGACCGGCACCACGCGGCCGTACTCGGTGTCGAAGGCCGCCGAACTCGTGGCGGTGACCGTCAACTCGGCCGTCGTCGTCGGCATCGGCGCGAGCAGATGCGCGGCATGGTCCAGATGCACCAGGCTCAGCAGACCCTCGACCACGGGGACACCGTCATCGGTGACCGCAGCACCGATGACGGCGAAGACCGCGGGCCAGCAGTGGCCGACGAGAGCATCGGGCACCAGGGTGAGACCCGGCGCCAGCGGTGCGCCGAACGTCGCGGTGACGCCGGTGTGGTCGGCCACCTGCTCGGGATCCCATACGACCGTGACCGTCGAGGTGTTGTCGTGCACCGGCGGCAGCGCGTCGGGACCGTCGACACCCGCGGCGATCGCGAGGACCGAACGCATGGCCTTCGACGCGTCCTCGACGGTCACGACAGGCATGCCGCCGTTGACGGTGCAAGGCGGGAGCGTGAATCGGATGTCGATCCAGATATCGCTCAGCGGCACACTGAGCGTGACCGAGCCCTCAGCAGTCAGCTCGAGCCGTGCGCCCGTGGATGGGTGTGTGGCACTACGGTTTTCGTTGGCCTGCCATTCCTGCGGCGCGCCGATACGGTGCACGGGGTTGATGGCGATCCGGCCGGCCCACAGCACGTCGGGCGAATCGAGCACGACCGCGAGCGCACCGGTGACGTCGTCGCGGGCCTGGCGGCGGGACACCACGGGCATCGGCTCGGCACCCTCGGCGAGCAGCTCGTCGATCGAAGCCTGCTCGAAGCGATCCAGCAGTTCACCGACGGGCTCGTCGACCCGCGTGATCCCGGCGACCGACTGGGTGCCGGGGATGATGCACACCTGGTCGGCGCTGTAGCGGGCGTCATGGGCCTGCCACAGCGAGTCGCTGCGCCACCACCGACGCACGTCCTTGTCGATGACGGGCACGAAGTTGACGGGCTTGCCCATCGTCTTGCACAGCGTGATGAAGAACGGCACATCGGCCGGGTGCAGCTTCAGCGTCTCGGCGTCCGGGTAGCGCTCCAGCAGCCGATCGATCGCGGCCTGCGGATTGTCCAGCAGCGCTTGGCCTTCGGGGGTGTCCGCGTACAGCGTCTCGATCCGGCCGGAGTCCTGCGGATGTAGGCGCGCCTCGGCGCGCTTGAGCATCTCGGCGAACCGGTCGCGCCAGGTGTCCGCGATCCACGGGCTGTCGGGCGACGCCGTATCGGCCGTGCTGTCGCCGTCACCGATCGTCAGCTCGACATAGCGGTTCAGCCACTGCAGGTAGGTCATCTCGCTGACGTCGCCGAAGTACGGTTTCGCCGTGTTGGCCATGGCGGCGATCAGTTCGTCACGACGCGCCGCGACGGCATCGGCGTCACCGGCGACCTCATCGAGCAGGCGACCGCACCGCGACGCCGTGTTGTCGATCTCGTGGATGTCGGCGCCCAGCTGGCTGCGGCTGGAAGCCATGCCGCCGCTGGCTTTTCCGGCGCTGATCCAGTCGTCGGTACCGGTGGTGTCAACCAGCATCTGCTTGATGGCCGGTGAGGTGGTGGCCTCCAGGGTCGCCATCGCCGCGGTTCCGACGAGGATCCCGTCGACCGGCATCTCGGGGAATCCGTAAGCAGTGGCCCAGGCACCCGACAGGTACTCCGCGGCGCGCTCCGGTGTGCCGATGCCGCCGCCGACGCAGACCGTGATGTTGGTCAGCTTCCGAAGATCGGCGTACGTCGCCAGCAGCAGGTCGTCCAGGTCCTCCCACGAGTGGTGACCGCCCGCGCGCCCGCCCTCGATGTGCACGATCACGTCCTTGTCGGGCACCTCGGTCGCGATCTTGATGACCGCCTTGATCTGGTCAACCGTGCCCGGTTTGAACACCACGTTGCTGATGCCGACGGAGTTCAGCTCGTCGATCAGCTCGACGGCCTCCTCGAGATCGGGGACGCCGGCGCTGACGACCACGCCGTCGATCGGGGCGCCGGACTGACGTGCCTTCTGCACCAAGCGTTTTCCGCCCACCTGCAGCTTCCACAGATAGGGATCCAGGAACAGCGCGTTGAACTGCACCGCGCGACCCGGCTCGAGCAGGTTCGTCAGCTCGGCGATGCGGGCGGCGAAGACCTCCTCGGTCACCTGACCGCCGCCGGCGAGCTCGGCCCAGTGGCCCGCGTTGGCGGCCGCGGCGACGATCTTGGCGTCGACGGTCGTGGGGGTCATGCCGGCGAGCAGGATCGGCGACCGTCCGGTCAGCCGGGTGAACTTGGTGGACAGCTTCACCGAACCGTCGGGCAGCTTCACGGTGGTCGGCTTGAAGCTCGACCACGGCGCCAGCACCTCGGGCTCGGCGCCCACGGTGAACAGGTTGCGCTGTCCGGCGCGGGTGGCCGCGGGCACGATGCCGATGCCGAGTCCACGGATCACCGGTGCCGTCAGGCGCGTCACGGTGTCACTCGGTCCAAGGTCGACGATCCACTTGGCGCCCGACTCATGAAGCCGCTCGACCTCGGCCACCCAGTCGATCGGGCGGACGAATATCGATTCGGTCATCTCGTGGGCCATCTCGGCGTCGATGCCGCACTTCTCGGCCCAGCGGTCGACCACCTCGACGCCGTCGGCCAGGCGTGGGGTGTGGAAGCCGACCTCGACCTGCACCCCGTGGAACTCCGGCGCGAACACGGCGCCGCCACGGAGCTTGTTCTTCCGTTCGGCCTCTTCGCGTTCGGTGATCTTGCTGCAGTAGAGCTGGAACCGGCCGAGTTGCTCCGGCGTCCCGGTGATGACGACGGAACGCCTGCCGTTGCGGATCGACAGCACCGGCGGGAGCACGGTACGGACGTCCTTGCTGAATTCCTCGAGCAGTTCGCCGATGCGCTCCGGGTCGACGTTGGTCACCGACATCATCGGCGTCTTGTCACCGCGGCCGACCATGCCCCGGCGACGCGACACCAGCGAGCCTGCCGCGCCGATCAGCTGCAGCAGCGCCAGCAGCTCGGCGTCCTTCGCGCCCTTGGCCCGTAGCGCCTCGCATGCGATCACGCCCTGCGAGTGGCCCGCCATCGCCACCGGGGGGGTGTTGTACAGATCCAGGCCCTGCCTGGTGAGCGCGCGGATGGCGGCCATCTGGGCGAGCAGGATGCCGGGACCCGAGATCGCGGCGGTGACGAGTTGTTTGGTGGCCGGTAGGGGCTCCTCGGCGGCGAGCGCACGAACCCACTGGAGGGGTTCGAAGCCGATCGGCCGCACGACGACCAGCTCGCGGGCCACGGGCTGCAGCAGCAGCTCGGCCTCGCCGACCACCTCACTGAGTTCGGACTCGATACCAGCGGAGCTGACCAGCTCTTCGAGGTTCTCCAGCCAGGACGCACCCTGGCCCCCGAACGCGACGGCGTACGGCTCACCGGCGTTCAACCGATCGACGAGCGCATGCGCGGCGGGACGGGCTCCCGAACGCTCGGTGGTTGAGTCGGTGGTCACCCGGTGCTGCTCGTTGATCGTCACGTGTCGTGTTCTCCTCGGTACTGTCTGCGCGCGTCGTCTGTGGCGGCCGTGTCGTCTCTAGAAGCTCAGCCGGCCCACGCTCCCGTGCGGGGCCTTGCGATTCAGCGTCGAATCCGACTCGTTCATCCGGTCCAGCGGACATTCCAGCCGTACTAAGAGTGTCATAAGAGACGACCCTATTTTCGCCCCCAAAATGGTTACTAGCGAGTTCTACGCATGGGTAACAGCCCGTTGGATAACGCGGACCTTCAACCGGGCGGAACCCTTCCGGGACAAACGTCCTGCATGCGGGTGGTTACGGTCGAGTAAGGGCAACTGCGCAGATCAAAGCAGTACTGTTATAGAATCGTTACATAAAATTCTCGGCGCTTTCGACGGGCGACGCCGTGGCGTAGTGAGGCGACACACAGACGAGATTTGTCTCACCGACGGTGCCGGCGACGTCGGAAAGTTTGCTGGCGCTACTTACTCGTCGGTAATGTTTTCAGTCCCACTGCCCGAATTGGGGCTTCAGAATGTGGTTGATGTCGACGCCGACTCCCCCGACCGATCGCTTGTCGATTTCGACCTGGTGCAGATGCGCGGCCGGATGGGCGATCTTGCCCGGCGAGCCCCAGTTGTGCTGCCAGAAATAGGCGCCCAGCCCGTCCTGCACGGCCCACTCGATGGTCTTGGAGTTGGCGTAAACGCCGGTTCGCTGGTGGCCCAGCACCGCTTCCCAGCCGCGTAGGTAGGGCGCGACCTGCTGCTTGTACTGCTCGTATGTCGGATCGTCATCGATCGACGCGTAGATCGGCGCGCCGTAGGAGCCCCCCGCACCGACGTGTAACTCCCAGCCCCGCTTGGCGTGTGCCACACCGGCGTTCTGCCCGCCGAGCCAGTCCGCGGTGTCCTGCTTGCCGTACTGGTAGCAGGACACGATCTTGAGCCCGTTCTGGTAGAGATCACGCGCCTCGGCAAGCTGGATCGGCTTTCCCAACATCCATTGGCCGCCCGGTCGACGGTCCGAGACGTACCGAATCGCACCCAGGGCGCCTGCGGCGCGGATGTCGCTGGCACGGATGACCCCAGCGGCGTAGTCGAGAAGGATGCCCAGCGGCGCCGCGGACGCCGTTGCTGACGTCAGCGCCTGCAGACCGGCGCCGACCGCGAGAGCGGCAGGCACCGCCGCGGCGCCTTTCAGCACGTCACGCCGGGAAATTGACACGTGCCACAGAGTACGACAAATGCATCAGATTTCACCCCAGCGCCACTGGTCACAGCTGCATCAAGATTTTCCCTCCCGTCTGTGCGAATCGCGCGGACTCGACTTGGTAGCCGAGCGAATTCGGACCCTGGGAATTCGTCGTTGCAGTGGCGGCCCTAGCCTGCGAATCCATACGATTAGCCATGCCTTCGGACACGATCGGCGCAGATTCCGCTGTGAATGTGCCGACTGCGGTTCGGAATCCGCAGGTCGAGCTGACCGGTGTCCGCAAGGAGTTCGGTACCGGGGTCGTGGCCGTCGACGGTGCCGACCTCACCGTCGGCGACGGCGAGCTGTTTGCGATCCTGGGCCCGTCCGGATCGGGCAAGACCACCGTCCTGCGCATGATCGCGGGATTCGAACAGCCGACCTCGGGCGTGATCAAACTCGGCGGCGTCGATGTCACTGGCTTGCCCGCGCGACACCGGGACGTCAACACCGTGTTCCAGGAATACGCGTTGTTCCCGCACATGACCGTCGCCCAGAACGTCGAATACGGCTTGAAGGTGCGCGGCGTACCCAAGGCCGAGCGCAGGCGGCGCACCGCCGATGCGCTCGACATGGTCAGGCTGACCGAGCACGCGCGCCGACGCCCCGCGCAGCTGTCGGGCGGGCAGCAGCAGCGCGTGGCACTGGCGCGGGCACTTGTCGGGCGACCACGGGTATTGCTGCTCGACGAGCCGCTCGGCGCGTTGGACCTCAAACTCCGCGAACAGATGCAGATCGAGCTCAAGGCGATCCAGCGCGAAGTCGGCATCACGTTCGTCATCGTCACCCACGATCAGGACGAGGCACTGAGCGTCTGCGACCGGTTGGCCGTGTTCAATCACGGACGCATCGAGCAGATCGGCGCGGCACGCGACGTCTACGAAAACCCGGTGAACAGATTCGTGGCGGATTTCGTCGGAACCTCGAACGTGCTCGACGGCGCCGCCGCCGAAGCGCTCGTGGGACGCCCGGGGATGTTCGTGGTCCGGCCCGAGCGCATCGGCGTGTTCGCGGCCGGCACCGACTCGGTACCCGGCGTGCGAACGGTCGCCGCGACGGTGGCGGAGCTCATCTACGCCGGTCCCACCACCCGGATCACCGCGCACACGCAGGTCGGCGTCACCTTGACCGCCACGGTTCTGACCGCTAGTACTTGGCTACCTCCAGACCTGCAGCACGGCAGCGCAATAACGTTGGCATGGCCGGACAAAGCCGTGCACACCCTGACGAAAGAGGAGTGACGAATGCCGTCGAAGTCACGGGCCGCCCTGGCGCTCACCGCGTGCGCCTTACTCGTGCTGGCCGGCACCACCGCCTGCAGTTCCGAACAATCAAGCACCGGCGAGAAACCGCCGAAGATGGAGCCACTGTCCGCCGTCGGCGACGGTGAGGGGGAGCTGAACCTCATCGCGTGGGCGGGCTACGCCGAGGACGGGTCGAACGACAGCACGGCCGACTGGGTCACGCCTTTCGAGCAGCAGACCGGATGCCAGACCAACGTGAAGATCGGCAACACCTCCGACGAGATGGTTGCCCTGATGCGCAGCGGTCAGTACGACGGCGTGTCGGCGTCCGGCGATGCGACGCTTCGACTGATCTATGCCGGCGATGTGGCGCCGGTCAACACCGATCTCGTTCCGAACTACGCCTCCATTTCGTCGTTCCTCAAAGACAAGTCGTGGAATTCGGTGGACGGGCAGATGTACGGGATCCCCCACGGTTGGGGAGCCAATCTGCTGATGTACAACATCGAGGTCGTCCGCGACGCACCGAACTCCTGGTCGGCGGTGTTCGACGACGCGAGCAAGTATCGGGGCAAGGTCACCGCCTACGACTCCCCCATCTACATCGCCGACGCGGCGTTGTATCTGTCCAAGACCAAGCCCGAACTCGGCATCAAGGACCCGTATTCGCTGACGCCCGAACAGCTCGACGCCGCAACCGAACTGCTCATCAAGCAGCGCGAGAACATCGGCGAGTACTGGTCGGATTACACCAAAGAGGTGCAGGCATTCGAGTCCGGCACCTCGGTCATCGGGACGACATGGCAGGTCATCGCGAACACGATCGGCGCGGGAAACCGGGTGCAGGTCAACACGGTTCTGCCTAAGGAGGGTTCGACCGGGTGGTCGGACACCTGGATGATCTCGGCGAAGGCCGCCCATCCCAACTGCATGTACAAGTGGATGGACTGGATCACCTCGCCGGAGGTCAACGCGGAGGTCGCCGAGTTCTTCGGTGAGGCGCCCGCCAACGCCGAGGCGTGTGAGCACACCACCCAAGCGGACTTCTGCGACATCTACCACGCCACCGACGAAAGTTTCGCATCCAGGATCCACTACTGGACCACACCGCAGAAGAACTGTGTCGACGGCAGCGGTGACAACTGCACGGCCTACAACGAGTGGGTCGACAAGTGGCAGCAAATCAAGGGGTGATGCCGCGCGGGGTCGCCCATTCGGTGTCGGTACGGCGGCGCATCAGCCTCGCACTCCTGCTTGCACCGCCATTGACCTGGCTGGTCGTCGCATATCTCGGCTCCCTTGCGGTACTTTTGGTTTCGGCCTTCTGGAGCACCAACTCTTTCACCGGCGCAGTGGTGCACTCGTTCACGTTGGACAACGTCGCACGGGTGCTGACCGATGACGTCTTCCGAGCGGCGACGGTGCGGACCGTATCGGTGGCGTTGACGGTCACCGTGATCTGCGCGGTGCTCGCGGTGCCGCTGGCGTTCTACATGGCCAAGATCGCTTCGCCGCGCGTGCGATTGGCGCTCGTGGTGGCGGTGACGACACCACTGTGGGCCAGTTATCTGGTGAAGGCGTATGCGTGGCGGATGCTGCTGTCCCCGGAGGGGCCGCTGTCGTGGGCGACGGACTACACCCCCGGCTACGGGCTCGTCGCCACCATCGTGACGCTCACCTATCTGTGGCTGCCCTACATGGTCATCCCGGTTTTCGCGGCGTTCTCCCGTGTGCCGGACTCGCTGATCGATGCGAGCTCCGATCTCGGCGCCTCTGATGCGGCGACGCTCCGAATGGTGGTGGCGCCGTTGGTGTTCCCCGGTATCGCGGCCGGTTCGATCTTCACGTTTTCGCTGTCGCTCGGCGACTACATCGCGGTGACGATCGTCGGTGGCAAGACCCAACTGCTGGGCAACATCATCTACGGTCAGCTGGTCACCGCCAACAACCAGCCGCTGGCCGCGGCGCTGTCGGTCATCCCGCTGCTGGCGATCGTGGCCTACTTGCTCGCGATGCGGCGCACCGGCGCATTGGAGAACGTTTGATGCTGTCGCCCGCCGCCCGCCGTCTGGTAGTGGGATGGACACTGCTGGTACTGCTGTTTCTCTACGTGCCACTGCTCCTTGTGGTGGTGAACGCCTTCAACAGTTCGCGCACGTTCGCCTTTCCCCCCACCGGTTTCACCCTGCACTGGTGGTCGGATGCCTGGAACAGCCATGGCATGTGGCGGTCGCTGGCGAATTCGGCAGTGGTCGGCCTGGGCGCCACGGCCATCGCGCTGGTGCTGGGCACGATGGCCGCCGTCGCCGTGCAGCGCTACGACTTCTTCGGCAAACATGTGGTGAGTTTTCTTGTGGTACTGCCGATTACGCTGCCCGGGATCGTCACCGGCATTGCCCTGAACGCGACGTTCACCTCCGCGTTGGGCGTGGGACTCGGCCTGGCCACCGTCATCATCGGTCACGCCACGTTCTGCATCGTCATCGTCTTCAACAACACCCAGGCGCGACTGCGTCGGATGGGCGGCCATTTGGAAGACGCGTCGGCCGACCTCGGTGCGTCGCCGTGGCAGACGTTCCGCTACGTGACATTCCCGATGCTGCGAGGCTCGCTGGTGGCGGGCGCGGTGTTGGCCTTCGCGTTGTCCTTCGACGAGATCGTCGTCACCACCTTCACCGCGGGACCGACGGTGCAGACGCTGCCGATCTGGATTTTCGGAAACCTGTTCCGCCCCAACCAGGCACCTGTGATCAACGTGGTAGCCGCCGCGCTGACGATCGTCGCAATCATTCCGGTGTGGCTGGCTCAACGCTTCGGCGGTGACCCCGCGGGTACCAGGGTGTAGCCGGGTTACTGTCGCCCGGCTTCGCTCAGAACCCCGGTGGTGTAGCGCGACACGGCAGCCGACTGCCGGCGCTGCAGTGATTCGCTCAGCCGATCCGACACGACCCGGTCCCACAGATCACGGAAATCCTGCGTGGTCCGGCCCAGTTCGACGATCTCGCTTCCTCGCAGCACATGGTCATTCCCGAACTTCGCCTCGACACACTGGTCAAGCGCCTGGAGGAAAGCGGCCGCCAGGCCATCGATGGTGTTGCGAGTCGAATCGCAGATCTGTAGCAGGGCGCGAACGTACGGCAGTTGGTCCGTGGTTCGCCCCAGAATCTCGGCGATCCTCGGATCCAGACAGACAACGCGGCCCTTGCGCATCTCGGCAAGGCCGGAGGCGATCAGTTTGCCCGCCTCGCTGCTGCCCGGATCGATGTCGATGACGTGCGGTGCGGTCGACACAGACTCGCCGTCCCCCGGAGTCCTCTGGTCCGACACACCCTCGGGGTATCCGTCGGCGCGCGGCCCCAGGAGGGCGCGCTGGATTCCCAGGATGTCGGCCAGGTCGCCGCCTTGACGCATGCTGGCGAAGAACTCGGCGATGTGGGCCGAGTTGAAGCCCCGGTGCAGCAGCTGCGTGATGGTGCGTAGCTGTGACAAGTGGTAGTCGTCGTAGAGCGCCGCACGGCCGACCCGGCGTGGCGGATCCAGCAACCCTCGTTCTCGGTAGGCACGGATGTTACGGGCACTGACTCCGGAGATCTTCGCCAGTTCGTCAAGGCGGTACTCAGCCAATACAGCGCACCCCGATCTGGACCGGGGCGCGGACGGGCTGAGGACCGCGACGGCTCATGCCCCCACTCTAGCGTGACGTTCAACACCCGAGCGAACACCCCACCCGTATAGGTGGATGCCAACAGCTAATCAACTCACATATCGTCATCAGCAAATTTTGACGTGCTGGTAACCGCGATACCGACGGTCTCGTTAAGTTACAGCCAACTCGTTTGCCAATGACGAGCCACCTCACGACTAAACGATTGGCGTTCGAGACCGTCATTGCGGGACGATGAATTTGGCGGAAAGCAGCCAAATTCAGACAAATCGAGACAAATCGGAAAGTCAGAGGTTCGGAGTGCGTCCGTGGATCGTGTGGACCACCGGACTCCTGGCATACATAGTCGCGGTCCTCGACCGCACCACCCTGGGCGTCTCCGGTCTTGACGCGGCCGCCCGCTTCAGTGCAGGCCCCACCGTGCTGTCGGCGTTCGTCGTACTACAGGTCATCGTGTATGCCGGCGCTCAAGTTCCGGCGGGGCTACTGCTCGATCGGTTCGGCTCCAAGACACTGATCGTGGCGGGTGCCACGTTGATGGCCTCGGGTCAGCTCGTGCTGGCGTTCACCGAATCCCTGCCGACGGCAATCGGCGCGCGGGCTGTGGTCGGCCTTGGCGACGCGTTCACCTTCATCTCCGTCCTGCGCCTGGTTCCGCACTGGTTCAAACCTCGACAGGTGCCGCTGGTCACGCAGCTCACCGGCATCTGTGGCCAGCTCGGCCAGGTGCTGTCGGCGATCCCGTTCTTCGCCCTGCTCGCCGGGGCGGGCTGGACGACCGCCTATGTGTCGGTGGCCGCGGTGGGACTGCTGTCCATCGTTCTCACACTGCTTCTCGTCCACGACACCCCGCAGGGCCGCATCGTCGAGCACGAGGCCACGTCTGGGCGCGAGGTTCTGGCCAGCGTGAAGACGGTCTGGTTACGGCCCGGAACCCGGCTGGGGTTCTTCACTCACATGGGCACCCAGTTCTCGGTGACGGTGTTCGCACTGATGTGGGGTGTTCCGTATCTGACGGTGGCCCAGGGTCTTTCGGCTACCGCTGCGGGAACTCTGTTGACGCTCTCGGTCGTCGCCGCCATCACCGCGGGCATCGTGATCGGCATCTTCACCGGCCGCGTTCCGCACCGCAGGTCGCGGTTGGTGCTCTGCATCATCGCCAGCAACGCCATCATCTGGTCCGTGGTCCTGGCCCTTCCCAGACCCGCCCCGCTGTGGCTGCTGGTTCTCCTGATCATCGTGATCTCGGTGGGCGGCCCCGGCTCGATGGTCGGCTTCGACTTCGCGCGCACCTTCAATCCTCGCGCGACGCTGGGCACCGCCTCGGGCATGGTCAACATGGGCGGCTTCATTGCCTCATTGCTGGTCATGCAGTTCATGGGCGTCATCCTCGACGCGATGGGCGAAATCTCGTTCGACTCGTTCCGGGTGGCGTGGACGGTTCAGTACGTCGTCTGGACGCTTGCCGTGGTCGGCATCCTCATCACCCGCCGCAAGGCGCGCGCCGTGATGAGGGCCGAGAACGCGGGCATGCTGATCGAGAGTTTCGACCCGAGCCCGGCGCAAACTCGCTAGCGACCGCCCGCCAGCGCCTCGAGGATGTCCGGGGCGGCGTGCCGATGGCCCGCTACCTCGTAGCCCGCGACGGTCACCAAGGGCGCCAGGGTCACGACGAGTAGACAGTTGGCCATCGAGAACCCCGCTTGGGCCAACCACACGGCAATCGCCAGCACCACCGCGCTGAGGACGAGAAGCACGACGTGAAACAGTGCGACTTTTCGCACGATCACGAAGTACAGCGCGTAGATCGAAACGATGTACAACCCGACCGGGAGCGCGACCGCCAGCACGGTCTGTACGGAACTCAGCTTGGAGTGGTGCTCGATGTAATAGCCGGCGACGTGCAGCCCGGCGCCGGTCGCGACGATCGCGCCATACATCACGATCGGCAGATAGCCGAACCAGAAGGACCGCTCGCGGTGAGCACGCAGCAATTCCGCCTGTGGCACCACGAAATATGACCACCACATGCCGAATGTCAGCCCGATCCCGGCCACCACCACGAACGCGGAATCGAACGACCAGCCCTGTTCGCTGACCACCGCCGACAGGGATGCCACCGTGCCGACCACCCCTTCGCCGAGCGCGATGATCGCCAGTAGGCCATAGCGTTCGGCGATATGGTGTGCGTGCCACGGAGTGCCACCGGCGCGGTACTCGGCGATGACCGGGCCCAGGGTCTCCATTCCGATCAGCACAGCGACCATGGCGAACGTCACCGGAATCGACTTGTGCACCATAGCCCCTGCGATCCAACCCACCTGTGCGACGGTGACCCATAGCGCATAGGTCAAACAGGCTGAGCGACGCGCGGGATCCTGCACGGCTGCCCGTAACCACTGCCCCACCAACGCAATTCGCATGATGACATATCCGGCCACCATCACCCGGCTGTCGACGTGGCCACCGTGTTCGACCGAGGTGAACATCGATGGAAAGCCCAACGCCATGATGATGACGCCGACCATCTGCAGCATCGTCATCAGCCGGTAGACCCAGTCGTCGGTGTCGTACGCCGACGCGAACCAGCTGAAGTTGATCCACGCCCAGCACACCGAGAACGCCGCGAGTGTGAAGGCGAGCAGACCGGCGCCGACATGGTTCTCGGCCAGTTGGTGGGCGAACTCGTTGGCGGCGATGCCGAAAGCGATGACGAACGTCAGGTCGAACAGCAGCTCCAGCGGCGTGGCGACCCGATGCACTTCGTCGGGGTCACGGCCCGTCATCCGGCGAACCGGGTGCCGGATGGTGATCGGTAGCTCGTGCGCGTCGCTCATAGCTACATTTCACCGCACCGCCCGACGGAGAGATGGAATACGACCGTCACGCAGATGACTGATGGTCGACCGCGAGCCGGCACCGTCCTACCTTGGAGCAGTGACCCGACTCTCCGATGACGTCATCGCTTTCCTGTCCGAAGGGACCCGCACCGGGATGCTGGGTTACTTGGCGTCCGACGGCAGACCCCTGGTGGCCCCCGTGTGGTTCGTCGTGGACAACGGACAGCTGGCGTTCAACACCGGCAAGGACACCGCCAAAGGGCGGGCACTCGTCCGGGATCCACGTGTCGTCCTGTGTGTCGACGATCCACATCCGCCTTATTCGTTCGTGCAGATCCAGGGCGTCGCTTCGGTAAGCGAGGATCCGCAGGAGCTGCTCGACATCGCGACCCGCGCCGGGGGCCGGTACATGGGCACGGACCGGGCCGAGGAATACGGCCGCCGGAACGGAGTGCCAGGCGAACTCGTCGTGCGCATCACGCCGACCAAGGTGCGCAGCGCCTTCGACCTGGCGAATTGAGCGGACGCACGGCGCGCAGTGACAAGATGTGAACGATGAGCGCGACACGGGTGTCCAACGCTGTGGCGGTCGTGCTTGCCGCCGGTCTGGGCACCCGGGTCGGCGCTGACGGCAACAAGGCCTATCTACCGATCGGCGGCCGCTCGATGGTGACCTGGTCGATCGACACGCTGACCAAGGTGCCTGAGATCGCCCGCATCGTGCTGGTGTTCCGACGCGGTGAGCGTGACCTGGCGCGGGACACGCTACTGCGGGAATTGCCCTCGGCGACAGTGGAGTTCGTCGAGGGCGGGGACAGCAGGCACGAGTCGGAGTTCAACGTGCTGCAGTATTTGGCCGCCGACATCGAATCCGGAGATGTCGACGTCGTCGCCATCCACGACGCTGCACGGCCGGTCGCCGGTCCCGAGATGTTCGCCACCGCGCTGAGGCTCGCCCGCGATGCCGGCGGTGCGATCCCGGCAATTCCTCTTGACGATGTCGTTCGCGCCCGCGGCGATGATGACCTCGAACCGGTAAGCGAACCCGGCGCGCTGGTCCGCGTCCAGACCCCGCAGGCCTTTCGCGCGGCGGCACTGCTGCAGGCTTACCGCGCCGCAGCTCGCGAGGGTTTCGAGGGCACCGACACATCTTCATGTGTCGAGACCTTCACCGACGTCGAGGTGCGCACGTTCCGCGGCGAACAGCGCAACCTCAAGGTGACCTATGCCGCCGACATCGCCGTCGCCGAAAGGCTTCTCATGCGCGGTGAGGGACCTACTCCCTGCTCGCGATGATCGCCTCCACGAACTCGGCGTCCCGGGGCAGTTCGGCGCGAAACGCATCGGGTTCGCCCTCGACCACGGTGATGGGTCCGGCGACACCGATGGCCGCCGCGACCTCGTCGAAATCGTCCGACGGGCGCGCTGCGAGCACCTCGGCCAGCGCGGCGACGCGGTAACCGCGAGGAAACTGCACAGCACGTAGCTTCGACCGATCGACAGTGGCGGTGATCGAACCGCGCACATCGACGGTCTTGACGCTGTCCGTGACCGCGAGCATCGGCATCACGACTGTGCCGCCATCACGCATGGCTGCGGTGACTCGGTTGGCGATGTCGGCGGATGCGAGGGGACGCGAGACGTCATGGATGAGTACGTGACTTGTCGAAAACGATGCCTGTCGTAGGCATTCCAGGCCGGCTCTCAGGCAGTCCGCTCGGGTAGCCGCACCGCCGACCGCGACGACGGTCACCGCAGCTAGTCCGCCGGCGGCGAGGGCTCCGCGTACATCGTCGACGAGAGATTCCGCTGCGGCAACGACGACGCGCTCCGGCTCCGCAACCGCTACGAGCACCACCGCTACGACGCGGACCAGCGGCGATGCAGCTCTCAGCGGCAGGAACGCCGCCCTGTTGTCCGCGACCGAAATCGGCAGCGGCACAACCCCGGAGAGCTCCACTGACCCGCGCGTCGCTATACGGGGTCGAAGGCGGATATCAGCCAGCGGCCGTCGACCTTCTTCATGCCGACCTTGACGCTGCTGGCGGCGAACGCCCCGTCCGGATTCTCCTTGCTGGTGGTCGTCTGGTTGATGAACACCAGCACCACTGCGGAGTCACGATGGATCTCGGCCACCGCGGCCCGAACAACGACGGCGACGGTCTTGACCTGCTTCTCCTTGGCCGCCGGGGTGACGATCTGCTCGGTGAATTGCGTGTAATACGAAAGGAAGTCACCGGTCAGATTCGACTTTGCGTTGGCGAAGTCCTTGTCGAGAGACTCGGGCGAGTACGACAGCAGCGCGACGGTGCCGTTCTTGGCGGCTTCCAGGGCGACATTCGCCGCAGCCGCATTGGTCTCCTGACCAGGTTTGTACTGCAAGAAGTACAAACCCGTCGCCAGTCCTGCAGAGATGACAAGTGCGGCCGTGACCACGATGACGCCGAGATTGCGGCGTGCCGCGCGGAGCAATCGCCGGTCACCGATCGTGCGACGGGCGGGCTTGTCGTTCGTCTCGGAGTCCTCCGCCTTCGAGTCTTCCGCGATCTCGGCGGACTCGGTGACCTCGACGGCTTCGCTGCTCTCGTCGAGCGTGCGCTCGTCTTCCGGCGCGGCCGTCTTCGCCGCGTTGTCGTCGGTGCTCACGGTACGAACTCCACTTTCGACATCTTCACCTGGCCGTCGTCGACCCTTTCGAGGTTGACCGACAGCCGCCAGGCGCGTGGTTCCTGTTTGGCGCCTGCGGCATTGGTGACGCGTGAGGTTGCCGCCACCAGTACGACGGCGGAGTCGGGGGACATCGACTCGACGGCGGCGGCCGTGACGGTGACGTCGGTGACCACTTTCGACTCCTTGGCCACATTGACGAAATCCTCGGCCTGATTCTCGAAATCGGTTTTGAACTGTCCGGTGGAGTTCGCGATGATGCGATCCACGTCTTCCTGCGCTTTGTTGAAGTCCAGCGACATCAGCGTCACGACACTTTGCCGGCCCGCCGCGAGATACTCCGCGTTGAGCTTCTGCAGGTCGTTTTCTTTGCGGTGCTGCACGATCATGTAGCCGCTGGCGGCCAGCAGTGCGACGGTGCCGAGAATCGCCAGCGTCATCGCCACGATTCTGAGGACGAGACCCCACCGGCGTCCGGTCGGCGCGGCCTCTTTTTTGTCTTTGTCGTCCTCTTTCTCGTCGACGTCCTTCTCGTCGACGTCTTTCACGCCGACTGGGGTGTCCTCGCCTGCGGTGTCGACTTCGGCCGTGTCGTCCGGTTCGGCGACGATGGTCTCGCTGTCGGCCGCTTCATCTGTCTCGGCTTCAGCCTTCGATTCGGCTTCCTTGGCCTCGGAGGCTTCCTTGGCCTTGTTGGCCTCCTCCGCTTCCCGACGTAGCCGGATCGCCCGAGCCCTCGCGCGCGCCGCGGCGGCGATCGCTTCGGCCTCTGCCGCTTCGGCCTCGGCCTCCTCGGCCAGCGTCAGTGCGTCGACCCTGGTGTCGTCCATGGTGTCGTCCATGGTGTCGTCCACGGTGGCGGCCGGTTCTTCGACGTGATCAGTGTCGGTCGCTGACGCGCGGCGCCTGAATGACGGCACGGCGACCTCCTTGTCCGTTATGCCCACTACTCATGAGAATGCCATTTTCCATTTTTGCGTATCGCCGCGACGATACCCTCCCGCCGCAGGCCTAGATCACGCCGCCCTTCCTGCGGAAATGCTATTTACGCGCTGTGCGCACGCTTAGCCCTGTCGTTTGAGCAAGTCGTCCTTCATCACCTTGCCGGTGGCGTTCAACGGCAGCTTGTCGAGGAACTCTACATACCGCGGCACCTTGAATCCCGCCATTCGCCCTCGGCTCCACTCAATGAGGTCGTCGGCGCTGATCGCCGGCCCGTCCTCCTTCGTCACGATGAACACCTTGCCCACCTGCCCCAACCGCTCATCGGGCACCCCGATAACCGCGGCCTGCGCGACGGCCGGATGCTCCAGGAGGAAGCCTTCGATCTCGGCGGGGTAGGCGTTGAAGCCTCCGACGATGAACATGTCCTTCTTGCGGCCGACGATCCGCAGTCGTCCCGCATCGTCGATCGTGCCCAGATCGCCGGTGTGCAGCCAGCCGTCCGGATCGATGGTCTCGGCGGTCGCGACGGGGTCGTCGAGATATCCCTGCATGACGTTGTAGCCGCGTACCAGGACCTCGCCGTCGTCCGCGATGCGCACCTCGACGCCCTCGCACGGCAGGCCGGCCGTACATGCGACGTCTTCGGGTGAATCACCGGGCCGAGACAGCGTGACGTTGCCCGCCTCGGTGAGCCCGTAGCCCGTCATCAGCGACTGGAATGGAAGGTCGTCACGAATTCGCCGGATCAGTTCGACAGGGATGTCCGCGGCACCTGTCACTGCGGCGCGCAGGGAGGCCAGCTTGGATTTATCGGTGACGGTCAGCAGCGAGTGATACAGCGTCGGCGGCCCGGGTAGCATCGTGATGCGTTCGGCCTCAACGATTTCCACCACCCTATCGACGTCGAACACCGCCAACGGCACCATCGTGGCACCGCGCAGGAACGATGCGACCAGGCCCGCCTTCAACCCGAATGTGTGAAAGTACGGGTTGATCATCAGATAGCGGTCTCCTTCACGGAGATCCGCGAGAGTGGCCCACTCTTCATAGGCACGCAGCGTCTGGAGGTGATTCATCTCGGCGCCCTTGGGCCGACCCGTCGTGCCCGAGGTGAAGATGATGTCGGAGATGTCTGTGCCCCGCAGACCATCAGCCTCGAACGGCGAACCACCGGAGAGGAAGTCGGACTTCAAATCAAGGACCGGTACGCCTTCGGGCGCGACGTAGTCCTGCCCGAGGAAGCCCTGCTGGATCATCACGGCCTTGGCTCCGCTGCGGACGATGATGTCGCCGGCCTCCTCCGCCTTGAACCGGGTGTTCACCGGGACCAGTACCGCACCGGCCGTCATGATCCCAAAGGCAGCGATGATCCATTCCGCCGAATTCGGTGCCCATACGGCTACCCGATCGCCCTTGTCGATTCCGAAATCAGCGAAAGCGCCTGCCGCACAACGAATCTGATCGACAACCTCGGTGAAGGTGAGGCGCAGCGGACCGTCGACGACCGCTTCCGCATCGCCGAAGCGGTCCGCCGCGCTCAAGACCATCTCGGGGATGGTCTCCCAGGTTTGGCTACCTGTCACACGGTGACGAGGCGACCGAGGTTGCCGCCCATGATCTTCGCCTGGTCCTCCATCGAGAGGTGCTCGAGTGCGGTCACGTAGTGCGTTGGCTCGGCCAGCCCCTCAGGGTGCGGCCAGTCGGAGCCGTACAGCACCTGGTCCACGCCGATCAGGTTGATCAGGTCGTCGATGCCCTCCTCGTAGAA
>JBIQHU010000258.1:0-3406 GCA_044508395.1 Mycobacterium sp.
TGCGGTTATCCGGCTAATCTGGGCCGAGTCTGCGGCGGGTGCCGGGGGTGTCTAGTTTTTCTGTTGTCGTAGTCGTCGGATTTCTTCTTCGTGGCGCCGGACGGTGGTGGCGAGGGCATCCATCGCAATGCGCAGGTGGGCGATCTCGGTGGTGAGTCCGGTCAGGGTGTGTGCTTCCTTGCCGCGGGCTCGATGCTCTTCGATGATCTGTCGTAGGTCACCGTTGCGGTAGAGGGTGGCTCGACCAATTCCGGTGCGGGCCGCAACGTCATCGAAGGTCACCTGTCTGCCGGCGAGAATGATTGCTGCGCAGGCATCTTCGACTTGCTGACGCCGTTGTTGGGGTGTCATCCGGTCTGCGTCTGACTGATGTGGGCGTCCAGGCGTGCGATGAGTCGGCGGTGGCGTTCGGCTTCCTCGGTCCAGCCACGGGCTTCGGCGTCGCGAGCCAGGGTTTCGGTGTCAGCGCGCTGAGCGGCCAGGACGGGCAGGTAGCCGGTGTCGGTGCGGAAGTTGGGGCAGTGTTCGCAGATGTTGGCGTAGGCGCACGGGCCTTGGACTTGGGCACGGATGCAGAAACCGCCGGCCAGGCGGGCCTTGATGGCTGGTGCGTCTTTCCAGTCGCCGTCGACGATCGGCAGCGAGATCCGGCCTTGTGGTGGACCAGTGGGCAGGGTTCCCAGATGGGCCTTCGCCGCGGTCAGCGCACGTTCGTATTCGGTGCGCACGGTTGCGTCGAAGAGGCGTCCGTAGCGCAGACTCATCTCAGCCGAGACGTGCCCGAGCAGAGCCATCAGACTCTGCAGCGAGACACCAGCGTTGACCAAGGCAGTGGCGTAGGTGTGGCGCAGTTGGTGCGGGGTGATATGCGGCAGGTTGGCGTCGGTGGTCACGCGGCCCAGCACGTCGCGGATGTGATCGACGGTCAGGCGCCGACCGTGGTGGGTGAACAGGTAGTCGGTAGGGCGTGCTGTGCGTGGGTGCGGTAACGGCCGCCCAGGCGAGCGGTGGGCCACGATCCGATCGATGAGGGCAACAGTGTCGTCATCGAGGGGCACCATCCGTTCGGTATTGAGCTTTCCCAGTGGGACTTTCAGCCATGCGCCTTGGCCGGGGATTTCGTGGACGCTGTCGAGTTCGAGTTCGACGAGCTCACCGATACGCAATCCGGTCGCCCGCTGCAACAGCAGCGCGTCAGCCGGCAGCCGGTCTGGCCAGGCTTGCAGTGCCTGAGTCAGCCGCCGATCCAGGTCCGGGGTGAGGTAGCGCGGCAGAGCTCGCGGCAGCTTCGGAATGTCGGAGCGGAATACCAGCCGCCGAGGTGGTGCCTCCGGCCAACCCCACTCAGCGATGTCGTTGAGAAAGCAGTGCACTGCCAAGACCCGACCGCGACGCTCTGAGGCTTGAATCGGTGCGCCCGTGCGCGAATTGGTTGCCTCGGCGGTAGCGGTCAGGTAAGTCTCGATGTGGCGGCGTCGGTCCAAATTGGCCAGAGTTGTCAATGTCGGATCAACCGCATACAGGTGGGCGGCGAAGTGGTTGAGCCGGGTTGCGGTGCCAGCGACCGTGCCGCGGCTATGGGTGGCGGTCAACCGATCAAGGTAGGCCACAAACGACCCGCGCAGCGACGGACTCGCATCCCGCATCCGCTGGGCGAAGCTTTGCCGCAGCAGGCTGGTCGCGTTGACTGGCTGGTCGGTGAACACACCAAGGTGAAACATCACCTGCCGGGCGGTGTGGGCACCGCTGCTGTAGTGGCGGCTGGGTTTATCAGCGCCGCGGCGAGCCGCACTTGCAGCTAGTAGATCATCAAAGTCGTTGTTGGTGAGCGCATCCAGTCGTCTCCCTGTCTGAATGAGGAGCCGACCGATGACCTGCGACGCGGATGCGCTGCGGGTGCGTTCGGTGAAGCCAAGTTCTTCGGCGGCACCCAGGAACCGGGCAAGGTCCTGCGCAAGCAGCCCGGGCGGCATGTGGCGCCAAAAGACGGACAGTTTGCGGCAGATCAAGTAGTCGTATCCGGGCCGCAGGTGCCCAGCCAGCATCAAGAACGTCACAAAGCAGCGGGTGGTATGCGACGCCGACAACCGTGTCTGCAGTGGTTCCCCGGCCCATTGCTGTGGATCGGGCCAGCATCGCAGGAACGTTCGTGCTGCCGACCGGAGGTTCCTACTGGTCAATCCCAGCCGCGTGCAGTGCGCGTCGTAATCGGTGAGCAGGTCAGCATCAGGAGCGGGAACGTAAGCGAGCACGGGCGGCATCGAACTCCTCACGCAGAAACGTTGGGGCCAAATGGATGTAGGCGGCGGCGGAATCAGCATGGTCATGGCCCATCAGTGCTTGGATCACCGACAGATCGACCCCGGCTTCAGCCAGCGCCGTGCCGAACGAATGCCGTAACGCATGTGGATGCCCGGCGCTGACGCCGGAACGCTCACGGTGATAGCGAAATACCGTGCGCAGTCCCGCCGCGGTCAGCGGCTGTCCGCGATGAACGCCCTTGGCGACGACGAACAACGCCTCGGCATCTGTCTCGGGGCGCTCGACCAGCAGATAAGTTTGGATCGCGCCGGCAACGTCGGTGTCGATCGGTACGGACCGTTCCTTGCTTCCCTTGCCGAGCACCCGAACCCAGCGTCGGGCGATATCCACATCGGCAACGCGCACTGACAGGACTTCTGTTGACCGCAACCCCGACATCAGCATCAAGCCACCGATGGACCGATCGCGCCAGCTCCGGAAGCTGCCCAGCAGCGCCGCAGACTCCTGTCGGGTCAACCCGCGCGGCAGCCGCCGCTGCTCACGGACCCTCAGCTGGGAACGTGACTTCGGCTTGGCGATATGGGTCAACAGGCCGGAACGCTCTCCACGCGAACGCAATCGGGCCGAACGACCCCCACTGACCGGGTTTCGCGCGTCGGGGTCGCGCATCTCCTGGAATGCGAACAAACTGGAGATCGCCGCCAGTCTCCGATTAATCGTTGCAGGTGCATACCCTTGATTGCGGCCATCGCGGATCGAATACACGTTGCCACCCGGTCGGCCCGGCAGCGTCGCCTCCCGACACGCAGTCAGGAACCGAAGCAGCACATCAACATTGACCTCTGCTAGTTCCACCTGCTCGTCAATCAGCCACCGCGCGAACGCCAGCAGGTCGTACGCGTAGGCCCGGCAGGTATGGGCAGAGAAGTTGCGGTCAGCCAGATGTCCCAGAAAGTCGTTGACCAATCCGAACCGCTCGGCGGCCGGCCCACGCAACTGCCACACACCGCCATCGACGGCAGCAGACAGCTCTTTCGTCATGAGATGTGCATATCGCATCTGGCTCGATCCGGGCGCAAAACTGCAGGAAATGGGCAGTTCCCCCCATCCGAGTCACCCGGATTAGCCGGTTAAGAGTGGGTGG
>JBIQHU010000072.1:0-28025 GCA_044508395.1 Mycobacterium sp.
GCCTCCCACCGATCAGCCGACTGACACCAACGTCATGACCCGGTACAACTAGACGAGTACCTGGTCGGGCTCCCGCTGGATCGGTTTCGGCCAGGGGCTGGCGACCGGCCGCGGCCGCACCCATTTCGGCCACCAGAACCACCGGCCCAGCAGGGTGGCCACCGACGGGGTCATCAGCGAGCGCACCACCAAGGTGTCGAACAGCAGGCCGAGCCCGATGGTGGTACCGACCTGACCGATGGTGATCAACTTGCTCACACCCATCGACATCATCGTGAACGCGAACACCAGACCCGCGGCGGTGACGACGGAGCCCGTGCCGACCATCGCGCGGATGGTTCCGGTCTTCAGTCCGGCGTGGATCTCCTCCTTCATCCGGGAGACCAGCAGCAGGTTGTAGTCCGCGCCGACGGCCAGCAGCACGATGACCGCCATCGGCATCACCATCCAGTGCAGCGGGATACCGATGATGTGCTGCCACAACAACACTGACAGTCCGAAGGAGGCGGCCAGGCTGAGCACGACCGTGCCGACGATGACGGCCGCGGCGGCCACCGCCCTGGTGAGGATCGTCATGATCAGGAAGATCAGAATCAGCGCCGCCACCGCCGCGATCAGCAGGTCGTAGTTCGCACCGGTTTGCAGGTTGTTGTAGGTGGCCGCGCTGCCGCCCAGATAGATCGTCGAGCCCTCCAGCGGGGTGCCTTTGATGGCGTCGGCGGCCGCGACCTTCAGCGGTTCGATACGCGAGATGCCTTCCGGGGTAAGCGGATCGCCCTGGTGGATGATCGTGAACCGCACCGCATGACCGTCGGGTGAGATGAAAAGCTTGATGCCGCTGAGGAAGTCGGCGTTGGTGAACGCCTCCGGCGGGAGGTAGAACGAATCGTCGTTGAGGGCCGTGTCGAATGCATCCCCCATCGCCGTCGAGTCCTCCTGCTGGGCCATGTTCAGATCCTGCTGTGCCTTCTGGATCTGGTACTGGTTCAGGATGATCTGCTTCTGATTCTTCATCGTCTGGATCTGGGCCGGCATCACGGCGACCATCTGCGGCATCAACTCGGCCATGCGCTGCATGTCGGGGACCATGTCGGCGAAGTCGTCGGACATGACGTTGATGCCGTCGAGGCTTTCGAAGATCGACCGCATGGACAAGCAGACGGGAATGTTGGAGCAGTGCGGTTCCCAGTAGAAGTAGTTGCGTATCGGCCGGAAGAAGTCGTCGAAGTCGGCCAGGTGATCCCGCACATCACCCATGTGGTCCGAGGTGTTGGCCATCTTGTCGGCCATCCGTTGTGACACGGCAGCCAACTCGCCTTGGATGCTCATCATCTCGGTCATTGCGTCGATGCTGACCTGTAGGTCGTCGGCCTGGTGCAGCAGATTGTCCAGATTCCGCTGCATGTAGTCGTTGTTCATGATCTGCCCGGTGCCGCTCTGGGCGAGCGTGTACGGGATCGTCGAATGCTCGATCGGTTTGCCGTCCGGCCGGGTGATCGTCTGGACCTGCGCGATACCGTGCACGCGGACAAGGGCTTTGGCGATCTTGTCGATGACGAGGAAGTCCGCCGGGTTGCGCAGATCGTGGTCGGTCTCGATCAGCATCAGATCCGGGTTCATCTTGGCCTGGGTGAAATGCCGGTCCGCAGCGGCGTATCCGACATTGGCCGGGACATCGTCGGGCAGGTAGTCCCGGTCGTTGTAGGCGGTGTGGTATCCCGGCAGGGCGAGCAGCCCGATCAGTGCCACCGTGATGGCGAACACGAGGATCGCACCCGGCCAGCGCACCGTGGCGGTGCCGACCTTGTGCCACAGCCGGGACTGTCCCATCCGCTTGGGCTCCAGCACCTTGCCGAAGCGGCTGCACACCGTGATGATCGCGGGTCCGAGGGTCAGCGCCGCCGCAACCACCATCGTCATGCCGATCGACAGTGGCAAGCCCAACGTCTGGAAGTACGGAAGGCGGGTGAAGTACAGGCACAGGCTGGCCCCGGCAATCGTCAGACCCGAAGCCAGCACCACATGCGCCGTTCCGCTGAACATCGTGTAGTACGCGCGTTCTCGGTCCTCGCCGGCTCGGCGCGCTTCGTGGTATCTGCCGATAAGGAAGATCGCGTAGTCGGTGGCCGCGGCGATCGCCATCGTCACCACCATGTTGATCGCGAACGTGGTGAGCCCGAAAACGTCGTGATAGCCCAGCACCGCGATGATGCCGCGGGCCGAGAACAATCCCAGTGCCACCATCGTCATCACGACGGCCGTGGTCACCACGGATCGATAGACGATCAGCAGCATGATCACGATGACGGCGAAGGTGAACAACTCGATGGTCTTCATGCTCTTGTCGCCGACCACGGTCAGATCGGCACTCAGTGCCGACGGACCGGTCACGAACACGTGGAGGCCCTCGGGAGCGCCTGCGTCCGAGGCAATCTCGCGCACCGTCTTCACCGATTCGTTGGCCAGTGCCTCACCCTGGTCGCCGGAGATATAGACCTGGACGTAGGCGGCCTTACCATCCACACTCTGGGCACCGGTTTCGGTCAGCGAGTCGCCCCAGAAGTCCTGAACGTGCTGCACATGTTTGGTGTCGGTGCGCAACCGCGCCACCATGTCGTCGTAGAAGCGGTGCGCCTCAGCGCCGAGGGGTTCGTCGCCCTCGAGCACGATCATCACCGAGCTGGAGGTGTCGTACTCCTGGAACACCTTGCCGACGCGTTTGGTCGCGATCATCGACGGCGAGTCCGACGGGCTCATCGACACCGCGCGCATCTTGCCGACCTCATCTAGTGGCGGCACCACGGTGTTCATCAGGGCGATGATCGCGATCCAGGCCACGATGATCGGCACGGCGAACTTCCGGATCAGGCGCGGCAGCCGCGACTGGGCCCGGTGCCGGGCAACCGGAAGAGCGTCGGTGGTGACGTCGGTCGGGTCTTCCACCGTGGCGCTCATGCCGACTTCACCAAACAGTAGGTTTCGGCATTCACGCCCGTTGCGGTCCTTTCGTCCTTGACCTCGCCGTCGACGGTGACCCGGCAGGTGATGCTGTTCCCGTCGCCCTGCGCCAGCAGGCTCACCGACGCGGCCGCCGCGGTCGTCTCCAGCGAGATCGACCAGGGCAGCGTGACGTCCGGCGCGCGCTGCGGCTTGCCGTCGAGGTCCATGTAGTTGATGACGGCAGAGTTGCCCGACCCGAATACCTCGTAGACCACCACCTTGGGGCTGGTGTCTTCGGCGGTCCCCGCACCGATCGGCGTGACGACCACCGGATGCGCGCCGAAGACCGAGCGAAGCTGGCTGACCGCGAGTGCACCCGCGGCGACCGCGACCACGATCAGGATCGGCAGCCACGCCCGCCGAAGCACTCGGGTCATCGCCGCGCCTCGCAAATACTGCTTGCCAGCTGCGGCGATGGAGCAGCCACGGGCGGGCGGCAGTCGTTGACAACGGACATCGCGTGGCCTTTCGGCATTGAGGACGGCAGGCGGAAGTGGTGGCCGAGCACGGGCTAGACAGATAACCTAACCAACTAAGTGGATAACATCAATCCGAATGGATGAAGTTGATCCACTTCTGCTGTTGTCTTGATTACACTCGGCGCGATGGAGACCTCGACCGAAGCGGATCGCCCGCTGCGAAAGGATGCCGAGCGTAACCGGCAACGCATCCTCGCCGCGGCGCGCGATCTTTTCGCGACGAGGGGCCTAGAACCGCATCTGAACGACATCGCCCACCATGCCGGTGTCGGCGTCGGCACCATCTATCGCAGGTTCTGCTCCAAAGAGGAGTTGCTCGAGGCACTCTTCGAAGACGCCATGCACCAACTCGCCGACCTCGCGGAAGAAGCTCTGCGCGAACCGGATTCGTGGCAAGGGTTCTCCTGGTACATCGAGCGGATGTGTGAGATGACAGCCACCGACCGCGGGCTGCGCGAGATCGCGTTCAGCAAGGCCTATGGCGGCGAGCGGGTTCGGGCCGCGCAAGAACGACTGAAGCCGCTCCAGGGTCAGCTCGTTGAGCGCGCCCAGGCCGACGGCCACCTTCGTGCCGATCTGTCATCCACCGACATGCCGATCTGCGGCCTGCTGTCCGGCACCGTCAGCGAGTTCGCCGGCCACGTCGACAGCGGCCTGTGGCGTCGTTACGTCGGCCTTCTGCTCGACGGCATGCGTCAACGCGATGACCAGGATCCGCTTCCGGTGGCCGCCCTGGACTCCGATGAGCTCGAGATCGCAATGAACACCTGGGAACCGGCAGGCCCATGCGGCCGGACCACACCGCCGGCGACCAACTAGCGCCTGGGCAAGTGGATAAAGTCGCCGCAGCGGGTACGGCTTAGCCATGGAGACTCGTCCGGGGACTGATTCGACGTGCGGCGATCGTCCCAAGGTACTGGTCATCGGCGGCGGGTTCGGCGGGTTGTTCTGTGCCCGCCGACTCGGACGGGTGGACGTGGACGTGACGCTGCTCGACCGCACGGCCTGTCACGTGTTTCAGCCGCTGCTATACCAATGCGCGACGGGTACGTTGAGCATCGGGCAGATCAGCCGGTCGCTGCGCGAGGAACTCGAGCGCCACCGCAATGTCCAGACGCTACTCGGTGAGGCGGTCCGACTCGACCCCGACGCGCGGCGCGTCACAGCCCGTCGCCCCGACGAATCGAAGTTCGACCTCGACTACGACTACCTCGTCATCGCGGCCGGGATGCGCCAGTCGTACTTCGGCAACGAGGAATTCGCCGCCTGGGCGCCCGGGATGAAGACGCTCGACGACGCGCTCAGCATTCGGCGTCGCGTGTTCGCAGCGTTCGAGATCGCCGAGTCGTTGCCAGCCGGTCCAGAGCGGGATCAATGGCTGACCTTCGCCGTCGCGGGGGCAGGGCCCACCGGCGTCGAATTAGCCGGGCAAATAAGGGAACTGGCGACCCGCTCGCTCGCCAACGAATTTCACAGCATCGAGCCCGAAGAAGCTCGGGTGCTGCTGTTCGACGGTGGCGACCGAGTGCTCAAGAGCTTCGCCCCGGCGCTCACCGACCGGGCGACGCGGGTGCTCGAGGAGCTGGGCGTCGAGTTGCACTTCGGTGTGCACGTCTCCGACGTCCGACGCGACGGGGTGACGGTGAGCCCGAAAGACGGTGGCCCCAAAAGGGATTACGCCACGCGCACGGTGCTCTGGACGGCGGGTGTCGAGGCGGTGCCCTTCGCCCGACATGCCGCGGAAGCGTTGGGCGCCGACACCGACCGGTCAGGGCGCATTTTCGTGAACGCCGATCTGTCGGTACCCGGACACCCCGAGGTGTTCGTCATCGGCGACCTGGCCGGGCGTGACGGCCTGCCGGGCGTGGCCGAGAATGCCATGCAGGGCGGACTGCACGCCGCCGCGTGCATCCGGCGGGACCTCGATGGGCGCGGGCGCAAGGCCTTTCGGTATCGCGACCTCGGGTCAGCGGCGTACATCAGCCGGGGCCACGCCGTGTTGCAGGTCGGGCCGGCCAAGGTCAGCGGCGCCCTGGGCTGGCTCGGCTGGGGCTTCATCCACATCGCGTTCCTCACCGGGGTGCGCAATCGGTTCAGCACGGTCGGAACATGGTTGGCGACGATCGCACGGGCCAATCGGAGCGACCGCTCGTTCAACCTCGGCGGATCTGGCCATCCCGAGGAGCCCTACACCTGGGAATCGCAGGTGCATCAGGGGAATCGCTCCGCGGACCAGTGACCCGCCACACCTGGCGCAGAGGTGCTTCCACTGCCCGACGACGAAGTCGAGAAGCCATCGGCTACGTGATCCGGTGGCGCAGCGTGGCCGCCTTCATGGTGAGGTGGTTGCGTTCGGCGACGGTGGGCGCCTGCGTGGCGGCCTGCGCGTAAAGATCTGCGGCCGCGTCGAATTCGCCTGCCTGCTCGCGTAGATAGGCGAGCGCAGCGGTGTAGCGCGGCAGCGTCGAGTCGAGTTCGGCGAGCGCCGCCAGTCCTGCCTGTGGCCCGTCGGCCTCGCCGACGGCGACGGCACGGTTGAGCCGTACCACCGGACTGTCGGTGAGGGCGACGAGCTCGTCGTACCACTCGACGATCTGCACCCAGTCGGTCTCACCGGCGCTCCGCGCATCGGCGTGCAGCGCCGCGATCGCGGCCTGCGCCTGGTACTCGCCGAGGCGGTCGCGGGCAAGCGCAGCCTGCAGCACCACGACGCCCTCGGCAATCAGGTCGCGGTGCCACAACGTACGGTCCTGATCGGCCAGCGGCACCAGGCTGCCGTCGGCGCGGGTGCGGGCCGGCCGCCGCGCATGATGCAGCAGAAACAGCGCGAGCAGGCCCGCGACCTCTTCGTCCTCGGTCAGCCCGGCCAGCTGGCGGGCCAGCCGGATCGCTTCCTCGGCGAGGTCGATGTCGCCGCTGTACCCCTCGTTGAAGATCAGGTACAGCACCTTCAACACCGTGCGCAGGTCGCCGGGACGATTGAGCCGGACCTCGCTGACGGTCCGCTTGGCCCGGCTGATCCGTTGGGCCATCGTCGCTTCGGGCACGAGGTAGGCCTGCGCGATCTGTCGAGTGGTCAGCCCCCCGACGGCGCGCAGCGTCAGCGCTATGGCCGATGACGGTGTCAGGCTCGGATGTGCGCACAGGAAGTAGAGCTCGAGGGTGTCGTCCGCGGATTCGGTCGGTCCCGGCGCCGGCTCGTTGGACACCTTCTCTTCACGGAGGTGACGGGCGACATCCGATCGGGTGAGGTCGAGGAAGCGCCGCCACGCGGTGGTGATCAGCCAGCCCTTTGGGTCATCGGGCGGCCGATCGGCCCATGTCTCGACGGCGCGAATCAGCGCCTCCTGCAACGCATCCTCAGCGGTCGCGAAGTCGGCCCCACGGCGCACCAGTACTGCCAGGACGCCTGGAATCAGGCCCCGGAGTTGGGCCTGGTCGACCGCGTCGGCCGACATCACTCGGCAGGAAGGTGGGTGCCGCTCATGAATGGACGCACTTCGAGCCACTCGTGGATCGGCTTGCCGCCCGCGCCGGGCGCCGCGGACAGTTCACCGGCCAGTTCGACGGCACGCTCATAGGAGTCGACGTCGATGATCATGTACCCCGCGATCAGGTCCTTGGTCTCGGCGAAGGGGCCGTCGGTTACCGGTGGCCTGCCTTCACCGTCGTAGCGCACCCAGGCGCCCTCGGGCATCAATGCCTGGCTGTCGACGTACTCGCCGCTATCTCTCAGCCGGTCGGCGAAGTCCTGCATGTACTGGATGTGCGCCTCGATCTCGGCAGGCGTCCACTGGTCCATCGGCACATCGTTGACCGACGCCGGCGCGCCCCGGTAGTGCTTGAGGAACAGACACTTGGCCATGACTTCTCCCTATCAGTGGGGCGACTCCGGTCGGTCGCTCACCCATGGGACGGAGCCGTCGTGGTGGTCTCGACATCCGGTTGCCGCGATGCCCTGCCCACCGTGACTTCTCCCAGCATCGCGCCATCGCAGGTGACTGTCGATACCCCCGCATGCCTGATCAATCAACGCTCAGGTGGGGCGGGCCACTCCCGCGAGCTTCTGAATGAAGCGAATCTCGTTGTCGTCGTGGGCCCGTCCGTCGGGGTGGATCAGATCGCTGAACCACGTCTCGGGCAGCGAGGTGTACGGCTTCTGCCACGAGTCCCACGGATAGTAGGTTTGCGTCCGCCCGGCGACGAACCCCCAGTTGTACGCGCCGACCTTGCGCCTCTTGGCCACCGGCAGAATCCCCTCGACGGTGCTGCCGAGGTGTCGGGCCAGGTACTCGGTGCAGATGATGGGCCGTCCCAGCGGCGTGAGCTCATCGATGCGGGCCTCGAACTCGCCGGGATCGCCGTAGCTGTGGAAGCTGATCACGTCCGAAAGCTCGAGCTGCAGGCTGGCGATCGCGCTGCGGCCGGCCGGGTCCCGCCAGTGGCCCTGCCACACACCGCTGGTCAATGGTTGAACCGGATTGACGGCCCGCACCCATTGGAAGACGTGGGGCAGGAACGCCTCGACGAGCTCTAGCTTGCCCGGGTATTCGACCTTGCGGTAATCGCGCGCCGGGTTGTCCGGCTCATTCCAAACGTCCCAGCCGAGGACGCGAGGATCGTTGCGGAACATGCCCACGACGCCGGTGACGTAGCTCTGCAGCACGCGGGTGTAGGCCGGGTCCTTCAACCGGTGCGCGCCCGGACTCTGCACCCAGCCGGAGTTGTGCACGCCCTTGATCGGCGCGCGCTGCCGTCCCGCCCTCGGCACCGGATCCCAGCACGAGTCGAACAGCACGAAGAGCGGCTTGATGCGGTGGCTCGCGGCGATCGCAACGAATTCGGAGAGCCGACTGCTGAACCCCGCCCGGTCGGTCGCCCAGAGCTGATCGTGCAGGAACACCCGCATGGTGTTCATACCGATGCGTCTGGCCACGCTGAGCTCGCCGTCGATGCGTCGCGGGTCATACGTGCCCGCCTGGAACATCTCGAGCTGGTTGATGGCGTTCGAGGTGACGTAGTTCGCGCCGAGCAGCCAGTCCTGAGCCTCGTACCAGGCCTGGACACGCTCAGTCGACCATCGCCCCTCCGCAGCGGAAGCGATGGGCATCTTGGTCAGTGCCGCGGCCGCTGCCAGGTACAACGGCAGTTTCAGAGCGGTTCTGCGGTGCACCTTGTGACAATAGGGTCAGCGATCGGCCTCACAGCTGGCCATGTCTCATGTTGCAACACAACAGGTTTCGAATTGTTATCGAAACGCCGACGCGGGTGGCGCACTGAAGCACAATGACTGGTCTAGGTGATCGGGAGGAATCGACATGCCGGGGACCAAAAACCTTGCGTACGCAACGGGCTCGGTAACCTCCAAAGACGGTACGCGTCTGGGCTTTCGGCAGCTTGGCCAGGGTCCCGGGGTGGTGCTTCAACACGGCGGGGCGCTGGCATCACAGCACTACATGAAACTGGCCGGCGCGCTGGCCGATCAGTTCACCGTCTACATGCCGGACCGCCGCGGCCGCGGAATGAGCGCGCCTTACGGGCCGAACTATTGCATCGAGCGCGAGGACGAAGACCTCGCGGCCATCATCGCCGCGACGGGCGCGCAGAATGTCTTCGGCGCCGCCGACGGTGGCTTGTTCGCGTTACACGCCTCCATGTCCATCCCGTCGATCCGCAAGGTCGCGCTCTTCGAACCCGTCCTGTTCGTCGGACAGCCCGGCCTCGACGAATTCCGAGCGACGATCAGCCGGGGACAACGCCTCGTGGACAGCGGCGACATCGCGGGTGCGATGGCGAGTCTGGCCAAGGATGCGAGCGACGCGGACCCCAGGGCGCAGGCGGTGGCAGCACCGCTTCGGCTCCTGGGCAGGATCATGACGCTGCCGCTCATGTGCCGCCTGCTGCTGTGGGCCGACGCCAAGCGCGTCACGGGTGACGATGCCGCGCTACGCGACTTGATCGTCGCCTGGAAAGAGGAACTGAACGTGGTCAAAGCCACCGAGGGCCATCTAGCCGACTTCGCGGACGTGACCGCCGAGGTGTTGTTGCTCTGCGGCACCGGCGCCCCAACACTTTTCACCGGCACCCTCGATGCGTTACAGACCGTGCTGCCGAGCGCCACTCGTGTGGAGCTACCCGGGCTCAATCACGGTGGTCCGCAAGACCAGGGCGGCGAGCCCGCGGTCATCGCCGATCAGCTCCGGCGATTCTTCAGCGAAACCTGACGGCAGTGCCGGACGGTTCACCGGACCAGGGTGGCGCCCCCGTCGAGCCGGATCTGCTGGCCGGTCATGAACCGCGACTCGTCAGACAGCAGATAGAGGGCGGCGTAAGCCGATTCCCAGACGCTGGCTCGGCCCATCTTGAGCTTGACGGTTTTCTTGTGCTTGGCAGTCGCCTCCTCGGCGTCCACGCCGAACAACGATTGGGTGTCCTGGTTGGCGAGAACCGAGTTGATGGGACCGAGCATCAACGTATTGACACGGATACCTGCTTCGGCGTACTGCACGGCGGCCAGCTCGGTGATCTGGTTGAGCCCGCACTTGCCCAGCGCGTAGGGCATGATGCCGATGTTCAGGCCGAGCTCGTTCTTGACACTCGCGATCGAGGAGATGTTCACAATGCTTCCGGTGGTGTCGCCGGAATTGCGCTCCATGCACTGTGCGGCAAAGAGATTGCAGTGGTAGCAGCCCAGCATGTTGACGTTGATGCCGCGGTTGAAGTCCGCCACGGCCATCGAGTTCGTCTCGAAGTCGAACGGCGGATTCGTCGCCACGCTGTAGACCATGCCGTCCACGCGACCGCTGGTCTCCATGGTGGTGTCGAAAATACGCTGGCAGTCGTCTTTGTCGGCGACGTCCGCTTCGATCGCATACGCCTTGCCGCCTTCGGCCTTGATCATCTCGACCGTCTCTTTCACCGCTGCGGGGTTCAGGTCGACGGCCACGACTTCGGCGCCGTGGCGAGCGGCGAGGATCGAGATCGCCCGACCGTTACCCATCCCGGGGCCGGGGCTCTGTCCCGCGCCGACCACGACGACGACCTTGTCGGACAGGTCAAATGCCGTTCGGTCCTTCTTGTCGAAGTCAGTGGACACGGTTCTCCTCCATGACGTGGATGGCGTGTTCGGGACAGCTCTCGACGGCGTTGGCCACCGCTGCCTCGAAAGCCGTTGGGATTTCTTTGGTTATCGCCTTGGCGTAGCCGTCGTCGGTGATGACGAACACCTCGGGGCACACCGTAGTGCAGGTACCGTGGCCAGCACACGCGTCGTCGTCGACTGAGATTCTCATGTCAACGCACCGCCACGTGCAGATCGGTGAGCCCGCGCAGGATGTAGGTGGGCACATAGTCGAACCGCCGGTCGTGCACGGGACCGTGCGCCACCGCGTCGATGCCGATGTCCGTGGTCGTCATCCGCGCTCCTGACCAATCGTAAAGGTAATTACTGACCAAACGTACAGGAGGCTCCTGTACGTTTGGTCAGCTAAAGTACGAACTGTGAGCAAGACCTCAACGGACGCCGGCGCTCCGACCAGGCAGCGCCTCATCGATCTGGCGATCGAGCTGTTCCAGCAACACAGCATCGCCGGCACGTCTTTGCAGATGATCTCCGACGAACTCGGGCTGACCAAGTCCGCGATCTACCACCATTTCCGCACCCGCGACGAACTCTTGAGCGCCGTGATGGCACCGCTGGTTGCCGATGTAACCGCACTCATCGACGCCGCCGAACGCCACCGCACACCGCGCGCTCGCGCCGACCACATGCTCGTCGGCTACGCCGAGTTGGCCGCGTCGAACCGCGACCTGATTTCACTGTTCACCGGAGATCCCGGCGTCGCCGCGCTGTTGCGTACGCGACCGGAATGGAGCGGGATCGTCGCACGCCAGATGGCCTTGCTCGCCGACGTCGAGCCCGGTCTCGGCGGCCAGGTGAAGGCGGCACTCGTCATGTCCGGGATCGCCTCCGCCGCGGGGGTCGACTACGGGGACATCGACGAGGCGACACTCCGCGACCATCTCATCGCGGCCGGACGGCGCACGCTTGGACTGCGCGCGCCACACGTCCGCGACGCCCGGAATGACTAGCGGGCCGGCACCTGAAATTCGTTGCCATGCAGTGCGAGCCAGTCCCGAAACGACTGTAGCGCCGGATTCAACTCGCGTACCTTGGCCAGCTCGCGGTCACCGACGAAGCGCGCGGAGTTCTCTGCGTAGTACTGAAACATGTTGCCCATCTCGACCGCGCCGGGGAATCCCAACGCGCGAAAGGTGTTCCACTCCAAGGGTTCATAGGTCACCGTCTCACCCAGCGCTTCGCTCATGGCCGCCGCGTACTGCTCACCGGTGAGATGATCGCCTGCGGTGCTCACGGTCGCGCCGATGTATTGTTCACCGCGCGCGAAGAGTTCCAGTGCGGTTTTACCGATGTCCTCGACGGCGATGCCTGACATCGGCTTGTCGGCTATCGGCACCGTGAGAACGAGATTGCCATCGCCATTGCGCTCCGGCGCCAACGCGCCGGTGAAACCCTCGAAGAACAGGGTGGTGCGCAAAAACGTTGTCGGCACGGCGTATTCGCGGAACACGGCATCCGCCTCGGCCTTGGCGTCGAAATGGGGCACCTTGAACCGCTCGTCGACAGTGGGTATGCGGTCATCGGTGCCGAAGTGGTCGCGCGTGTCCTCCAGCGTCGACCAGACGACGTGCTCGACGCCTGCCTGCTTGGCTGCGAGCGCAGCGGTATCGGCTTGGTCGAGTTCCCGGGCTGCCCGGGTCCGTCGGGCCTCGTCCTGCGCCGACAACTCGGCCCAGTAGTTGGTGACGACGAACGCGCCGTGCGCCCCCTCGAAGGCGCTACGGACACTGCGGCCGTCGTCGAGATCGGCCTCGACCACTTCTGCACCTGCATCGGCCAGCCTGCGCGCGGCGGTCGAGCGCACATTGCGAGTGAGCGCACGCACGCTGAACCGCTCCTCGGGGTCCTCGAGGATCGCCCTGACGAGGCCTCCTCCCTGCGAGCCCGTCGCCCCGGTCACCGCGATCAATTTCCTGGTCGCCATCGCAATTCTCCCTTCAGGTTGATATGTCAACCCAACCAACCGTAGCCCATCTGGTTGATATGTCAACTTGAGCGGCTAGACTTCGGATTCATGGCTGATAAGCAGGGGCTCGACGACGACGAACAGGCCGCCTGGCGCAGCTTCGTCGAGATGCATCATCTCCTCGAACGCCATCTGGCTAGATCCCTGCAGCGCGAGTTCGATCTGTCGGGCTCCGACTACGAGGTCCTGGTGAATCTCTCCGAATCTCCCCAGGGCCGAATGCGTGCCTATGAGCTCGGTCGCGCCACGATGTGGGAAAAGAGCCGGCTGTCCCATCACCTCAGCCGAATGGAGAAACGGGGGCTTGTCCGCCGCGAGGTCGATCCGGGTGGCGATGCGCGCTTCCCGTCCGTCGTGCTGACCCCGGACGGCCGCGCGGCCATCGAGGCGGCCGCCCCAGCCAACGCCGCCCGGGTCCGCGAGCTCTTCGTCGACGTGCTGGGGAAGAAGCGCCTTGCGCTGTTTCGTGAGGCTTCCGACGACATCCTCGCCGCCGTCGAGGAACAGCTTCGGGGTGAGCGCCCGGAATAACCCGCCCCCTCGGCAAAGTCGTCGTCGAATTCTGCCGCTGAGCACTCAGTACGGCGACCGCGCGCAATCATGCTGTGCGCGAAGGCAAGACGGACGGTGCGCCGTACGATGGTCCGATGGCAAACCCCCCGATCCAGGGTGAGGACTCGAAATCCGCCCTCACGCGGGCCCGCATTCTGGATGCTGCTGCACACGTGCTGTCCGCGAAGGGTTATGCCGGTTTGCGCCTGACCGACGTCGCGGAGCGGGCCGAGTTGCGCGCCCCTGCCATCTATTACTACTACGCCTCGCGCGAGGACCTCATCGAAGAAGTGATGTGGGTGGGCATTGCCGATATGCGCGAGCACGTCGCCGCGGTCCTGGACGAACTTCCCGACGGCACACCCCCGATGGAGCGCCTCCTGACCGCCGCGGAGGCGCACCTACGGCATGCGTTGGAGATCTCCGACTACACCACCGCATCCATCCGCAACGCCGGTCAGGTGCCCCTCACGATCCGTAAACGCCAGATCCTCGAAGAGGAGCGCTACGGAGAGATCTGGCGCAAGCTGATCAACGATCTGGCCCGCGACGGCCAACTACGCGCCGATCTGGACCTCTACATCGCGCAGATGCTCGTCCTGGGCGCCCTCAACTGGGCCGTCGAATGGTGGCATCCCCGGCGCGGTTCCATCGACGCGGTGGTCGCCAACGCGCAATCACTGATCCGACACGGCCTGGGCGCCAACGCCTAGGCTTATCCAGAAACCCAAATTTTAATCCGTAGTAAAATCTGCCTATGCTGTTCAGATGACCACGCTCAGTGACGAAGAGGTGTTCCTGGTTCAGACGGTGCGGGAGTTCATCGACCGCGAGGTCAAGCCCACCGTGCAGGAAGTCGAGCACGCCAACGCGTATCCGGAGCGCTGGATCGAGCAGATGAAGCAGATCGGGATCTACGGCTTGGCCGTGTCCGAGGAGTACGGCGGGTCGCCGGTCTCGACCCCGTGTTATGCCCAGGTCACCCAGGAGTTGGCGCGCGGGTGGATGAGCCTGGCCGGGGCGATGGGTGGGCACACCGTGGTGGCCAAGCTGCTCGCCCTGTTCGGCACCGAGGAACAGAAGCAGACCTATCTGCCGCGGATGGCCACCGGCGAGGTGCGCGCGACGATGGCGCTGACCGAACCCGGCGGCGGCTCGGATCTGCAGGCGATGACCACCGTGGCCAAGGCCGACGGTGACGATCTGGTGATCTCGGGTGCGAAGACGTGGATCTCCAATGCCAGACGCTCACAGTTGATCGCCTTGCTGTGCAAGACCGATCCGAACGCCTCACCCAAGCACAAGGGCATCTCGATCGTTCTGGTGGAGCACGGCCCGGGGCTGACGGTGTCGCGGGATCTGCCCAAACTCGGCTACAAGGGCGTCGAATCGTGCGAGCTGGCCTTCGACAACTACCGCATACCGGCCGCGGCCATCCTCGGCGGCACCCCCGGTAAGGGTTTCGCGCAGATGATGAAGGGGCTGGAGACCGGGCGTATCCAGGTGGCCTCACGGGCGCTTGGGGTGGCCACAGCCGCGCTGGAGGACTCGCTGGCCTACGCCCAGCAACGGGAGAGCTTCGGCCAGCCGATCTGGAAACACCAATCGATCGGCAACTACCTGGCCGAGATGGCGACCAAGCTGACCGCCGCACGCCAGCTGACCTGGTATGCGGCCGAGAAATACGACAGCGGTGAGCGCTGCGATATGGAGGCCGGCATGGCGAAGCTGTTCGCCTCCGAGGTCGCGATGGAAATCGCCCTGAATGCCGTGCGTATTCACGGTGGCTACGGCTACTCGACCGAATACGACGTCGAACGCTATTTCCGTGACGCGCCGCTGATGATCGTCGGCGAAGGAACCAACGAGATCCAGCGCAACGTAATCGCCGCCCAGCTGGTTTCGCGAGGCACAATCTGACGTCTCGTCACTAGCATCTGTCCTATGGCCGCAGGCAGCCGCAGACAGACCCCCGATGAATCAGATCCGAAATCCGTGCGCACCCGGGCACGGATCCTCGACGCGGCAGCACATGTCCTGAGTGTCAAGGGCTACGCCGGGACCAGGCTGACCGACGTCGCGGACTACGCCGGCCTGCAGGCGCCCGCCATCTACTACTACTTCCCCTCGCGCGAGGACCTCATCGAAGAGGTCATGTACGCGGGTATCGGGGACATGCGTCGCCATCTCCAGGAGACGCTCGAGAATCTGCCCGACGGCACCGAGCCCATCGAGAAGATCATGGCCGCGGTGGACGCACATTTGCGCCACGAACTCGAGCTCTCCGACTACGCCACGGCCTCTATCCGCAACTCCGGTCAGATTCCGGAGCATCTGCGTACCAGGGCGCAGAAGGAAGCCAACGCCTACAACGCGTTGTGGCTGAAATTGTTCACCGAGGCCGCCGATGAAGGGCAGCTGCGGTCGGACCTCGACACCCGGATCGCACTGGCACTGGTGCTTGGCGCCCTCAACTGGTCCGCGGAGTGGTGGAATCCTCGACGGGCCTCGGTCGACACCGTCGTGGCCAATGCCCAGAGCATCGTCCGCGCCGGCCTGAGTCCGGCAACCGCGCCGGCTCGCCGTAAGCGCACCAACGGTTCGCGCCGCTAGCCCGCTCGGGCTTTCCTCAAGTTTTGATTCTATGTTAAATTAAGCAGATGAACGAAGCTTACATTGTCGACGCTGTCCGCACTCCTGTCGGGAAGCGGGGCGGCGGACTTTCCGGGGCTCATCCCGCTGATATGGCCGCGCACGTCATCCGAACGATGGTGGGGCGCCATGACATCGACCCCGCCGCAATCGACGACGTGATTCTCGGATGCCTGGACAACATCGGATCCCAGGCCGGTGACATCGCGCGTACCGCAGCGCTGGCTGCGGGACTGCCCGAATCGGTTCCCGGTGTCACCATCGACCGGCAATGCGGATCAGCCCAGCAGGCAGTGCATTTCGCCGCGCAGGGCGTGATGAGCGGCACCGCCGATCTGATCGTGGCCGGAGGCGTCCAGAAGATGAGCCAGTACCCGATCCTGTCGGCATTCGGCGCGGGTGAGCCGTTCGGCTCGAGCGATCCGTGGACCGGTTGTGATGGCTGGCGGGCCCGGTATGGCGACCAGGAGATCTCCCAGTTCCGGGGTGCGGAACTGATTGCGGCGCACTGGAAGCTGTCGCGCGAAGACAACGAGCGTTTCGCCCTGGAAAGCCATCGGCGCGCCCTGGCAGCCATCGCGGACGGCTACTTCGCACGTGAGATCACACCCTTCGCGGACGCGACTGTCGACGAGGGGCCCCGGGCCGACACGTCGTTGGAGAAGATGGCGACGCTGCCCACCCTCGTCGAGGGTGGGGTGCTGACCGCGGCTGTCGCCAGCCAGATCTCCGACGGCGCAGCGGCGCTGCTGGTCGCCTCGAAGGACGCCGTCGACCGGTTCAACCTGACCCCGCGGGCCCGCATCCACCACATGTCGGTTCGCGGAGCCGATCCGGTGATGATGCTGACCGCCCCGATCCCCGCCACCCAGCACGCGCTCAAGCGCACCGGCATGTCGATCGACGACATCGACGTCGTCGAGATCAACGAGGCGTTCGCTCCCGTGGTCCTGGCCTGGCTCGCCGAGATCGGCGCCGACCCGGCCAAGGTCAACCCGAACGGCGGCGCGATTGCGCTCGGCCATCCGATCGGCTGCACCGGCGCCCGGCTGATGACGTCGATGCTGCACGAGCTGGAACGCACGGGCGGCCGCTATGGCCTGCAGACCATGTGCGAAGGCGGTGGGCAGGCGAACGTCACCATCATCGAACGGATCTGAGGCATGCTCCGCACCCTGTATGAGTCCGATCACGAGGCGTACCGCGAGACGGTCCGCGAGTTCCTCGTCCGCGAAGTGGTTCCGCACCAGCATGATTGGGACGCGGACCGGTGGATCGACCGTGAGGTGTTCGCCCGTGCGGCGAAGGCGGGGATCTACGGCCTGCAGATCGGTGAGCAGTACGGCGGCTCCGGCGAACCCGACTACCGCTACCGGATGGTGGTGTGTGAGGAGGTCGCCCGAATCAATGCGCTCTCTTTCGGTTTGACGGTCAGCCTGCAGGATGACCTCGTCCTGCACTATCTGCTCGACCTGACCACTGACGAGCAGCGCCAGCGCTGGCTGCCCGGCTTTGCGACCGGCGACATCATCGGCGCACTCGCGATGACCGAGCCTGGAACAGGAAGCGACCTACGCGGCATCCGCACCACCGCGCAGCGGGACGGAGATCGCTGGATCCTCGACGGGCAGAAGACCTTCATCTCCAGCGGCATCATGGCCGACCTGGTGGTGGTCGCCGCGCGAACGGGCTCGGCGGGGGGCTCGCATGACCTGAGTCTGTTTGTGGTGGAACGCGATACGCCAGGTTTCGAGCGAGGCCGCAAATTGGACAAGATCGGGTTGCCCGCACAGGACACCGCCGAACTGTACTTCCGCGACGCGGAGGTTCCCGCCGCCAACCTGATCGGCGAGGAAGGCTACGGCCTGCAGTATCTGATGAGCCATCTGCCCCGTGAGCGGCTCGGGGTGTCCGCCATGGCAATCGCCACCACACGGGCGATCTTCGACATGACCGTCGAGTACTGCAAGCAGCGGCACGCCTTCGGTGCGCCACTGACGGACAAGCAGCACGTGCGTTTCGAACTTGCCGAGATGGCAACCGAGATCGACATCGCCCAGTGCTACGTCGACCAGTCGGTGCTCGCCTACAACGCGGGCCAGTTGACCGCGGTCGACGCCGCCAAAGGCAAGTGGTCGGTCAGCGAGCTACAGAAGCGTGTTCTCGACCGCTGCCTGCAGTTGCACGGCGGCTATGGCTACATGACCGAGTATCCGGTGGCCCGGGCGTACATGGATACGCGCGTCCAGACGATCTACGGCGGGACGACCGAAATCATGAAGGAGATCATCGGTCGCGACGTGGTGGCGTAACAGACCACCAAGAATTCTTGCGGCGGGGCCGCGCGGTCACATCCGCGCGGCCCCCACTAGTTCGCCTACTTCCACGAACTTGGCGCGTGGCCGCGCCGTGGCGGCGCCGCGGGCCCGTTCCGCCGCGTCGATCGCCAACCACCCTGCCCAATCGACCACCCGTACACCGCGACTGGTCAACAGGTCGCCGATGGCGTCGTCCGACGTTCGACGCAGTTTCCCGGCCGCGAAGTCCTCCATCAGATGGCCGACGGTCTCCTGCGCGCAGGTGCGATTGGTGCCGATCACGCCCCGCGGACCGCGTTTGATCCACCCGGCGACATACACACCGGGTACCGGTTCACCATCGTCGAGGACCCGTCCTTCGTCGTTGGGCACGTGGCCCGCGGTCTCATCGAACGGCACACCGTCGATAGCCGCGCCGCGATAACCGATCGAGCGGAACACCAGGCCGGTCTCGATGGTTCCGGACTCCAGGCGGACACCCTCTACACGCTCGGTGCCGACGAGTTCCAGCGGAGGCGCCGAAAACACCAATGCCACAACCCGATTCCCCGGGGTGCGGGGTCGCATCGCGTACTCGGTGATCAGGTCGTACTTCAGCGCACCGTCGAGATCGTCATCGGGGCGCTCCCCGAGCTCACCCCGGACGGCCACGTCGACGCCGGGCAGCTCCCCGAGCGCGATCAGCTCGCCGACCGAGAAGGCCCCGTGGGCCGCATCGCGCCGCGCCAGCAGCACGACTTCCTGGACCGCGCTCGCGGCTAGTGCGCGCAGCGCGTGGTCGGCGATGTCGGTCTGCGCCAGCGTCTCGGTATCGGAGACGAGGACGCGTGCGGCGTCCAGCGCGACGTTGCCGTTACCGATGATCACGACGCGGGGCGTGGCGAGGTCGAATTCGTGATGAGTGTGGTCGGGGTGTCCGTTGTACCAGGCGACGAAGTCGGCGACGGCATGGTGCCCGGCCAGATTCTCGCCGGGGATCCCGAGATCACGGCTGCGCGAGGCGCCCACCGCGTAGATCACCGCGTCGTGGTGTTCGGTCAGTTCGGCGTGCGTGACGTCGCGACCCACCTCGACATTGAAATGGCAGGTGACCCGGTCGCTGGCCAGCACCGGCTCGAACACCGACACGATCTGCTTGGTCGCCTGGTGGTCGGGGGCAACCCCGGACCGGATCAGGCCGAACGGCGTCGGCAGCCGATCGAAGATGTGCACCTCGACACCCGGTGTGTGCACGAGTTCGCTCGCTGCGTAACACGCCGCGGGTCCCGAGCCGACGATCGCGACGCGCAACGCACCCCGCTCGAGGGGGCGGGGGGCGGGCTTGGCCTGCACGTCACGCACTTTCAGCGCGGCCCTGCCGAAGTAGGCCGCGTTGATATCGAGGAACCTGCGCTGCCCTGAGGGCAGGTCGTCCTCGTGGTAGATCGCGCCGACCGGACACTCGGCCATACACGCCCCGCAGTCGACACAGGCGTCCGGATCGATGTAGAGCATCGGTGTGGCGGTGCCGTTGGGTATGGGGCGTATGCAGTCCACCGGGCACACCGGTACGCAACTGGCGTCCGTGCAGCAGTTCTGGGTGATGACGAAGGTCAAGGTCGTGTTCTCCGACTAGTTCTCGATGGACAGCGCTGGCTTAACGGGTTGATCACCCGCACCACACGTGCATGCGATCAACCCGTTAGCAGCCTCCTGATCAGTCGACGAAAGACACTGCGCCCGTGGGGCAGTTGGCGATCGCTTCCTCGACGGCTGCGCGCTCACTCTCCGGTGGGTTCTCGTCGATGACGACGCCCAGGCCGTCCTCTCCGACCTCGAATACCGCCGGTGCCGTCATCTCGCACATCCCGATGCCCGAGCACTTGGTGTGGTCTATACGCGGCTTCATCACATCAACTTCCGCATGATGCGCAGCGCCCGATCCGTGTACGGCGGATACAGCAGCGACGGGTCCGGCTTGGCGGGCTTCGCCAGCACCGCCCGGCGGTGACTGAGCGTCTCGAAACCCCACCGTCCGTGATAAGCACCCATCCCGCTCGCGCCGACTCCGCCGAACGGCAGCTGCGGAACCAGGCAGTGCATGGCGATGTGGTTGATGACGGCGCCACCCGAGGGCACAGAGTCGATGATCTCGCGTCCACGTCGCTGCGAGCCCGTGAATACATACAGTGCCAAGGGTTTCGGGCGTGAGTTCACAAACCGGACGGCAGCATCGATCGAATCCACTCGGAGGACCGGCAGTATCGGGCCGAAGATCTCTTCGCCCATTACGGGATCGACCGGTGCCGGATCGACGATGACCGTCGGCTGGATCCGTAAGCTGTCCACATTCCAATCTCCCCCGGTGACAACGGTTCCCGTGGTACTGGCGATCAGCGACACGAGTCGGTCAAACTGGCGTTGATTGACGATGGGCAGCGATGGGTCCGGCTCTGCCCTGCGGAACTCGGCCATCACCTTGACAACCTTGCTCACCAACTCGTCAGCGATGGTCGCATCGGCCAGCACATAATCCGGTGCTATGCATGTCTGACCGGAGTTCAGCATCTTGACCCAGGCCAGCCTGCGCGCCGTCACGTCCAGGTCGGCGTCGGCAGTCACGATCACCGGGCTCTTTCCGCCCAGCTCGAGCGTCACCGGGGTCAGCGTCGGGGCGGCGGCGGCCATGATCTTTCGGCCCACCTCGGTGCCGCCGGTGAACAGCGCGTGGTCGAATCCCTGCGCCAGCAGATCCTGCGTGGTCTGCGCGTCACCCTCGGCAACCCGGATCGCGTCCCCGTCGAGATACTGCGGAACCAGCCGCGCCAGCAGAGCCGAGGTCGCCGGCGCCAGCTCGGAGGGCTTGATGACCGCGCAGTTGCCCGCCGCGACGGCTGCCACCAGGGGGCCGAGGCTCAGATACACCGGGTAGTTCCACGGGCCGATGATCAGGACGACCCCGAGCGGGTCGTACTGCACCCACCCCCGTCCGGGCAGTTGCGCCAACGGCAACGGCTGACGGCGACGGCGCATCCACTTGCGGAGATGCTTACGCGCGTATGCCGCTTCGCCCTTTGTAGACGCGATGTCACCGAGCCACGCCTCGTGCGCCGGCCGGCCTAGATCTTCGGCCAAGGCCGCGGCGATGGCCGGCTCTTGTTCGTCACAGAGCCGTTCGATGGCCGCCAACTGATCGAGGCGCCATTGCACCGACCGAGTACGACCCGTCTCGAACACTTTGCGCAGGTCTGCGGCCACTGCCGAACCGGCAACTTCGGCTTGCAGGTGAAGAGTCATGTATTCCTCAGATTTCGGGGGCGGCGACCACTCCGGATGCGACGGCACCGCTGATGCCGCCGTCGATCACGAGCGGGTGGCCGTTGATCCATCGCGCCGCGTCCGAGGCCAGGAAGATCACCCCGTCGGCAATGTCGTCCGGAGATGCGTGGCGTCCCAGCAGTTCCTTGACACCGTCGAGGGTGTCCTTGCCCATCGATTCTTCGAAGTCCGCCAGGATGGGCGTCTCCACGGGCCCGGGCAGCACCGCATTGATACGAAAACCCATCTGCGCCAACGCAAGTCCCATGCTCATGGTGTAGACGGTGGTGGCTTCCTTCGAGAAGTTGTAGGCGTTGCCCTGCTGTGGGTTTGCCTTGAACCAAGCCTGTGCGTCCTCGAACGTGTCGGTGGCGAGCAGATCACGGATCGCCTCCAGGCGCAGCGGCCAGCCGAAACCTGCGGTCGAGGACACGATGGTGATCGTCCCGCCCGGCACCAGCCGCTCGAAGAACGCCTCGGTCAGATGGCGCACCGCGAATGTGTTCACCGCCATCACCAGATCGGCAGGAGCGGTACCGGGGATTCCGGCGATGTTCATCAGCCCGTCGAACTCGCCCTCAAGCGATTCGAGCGCGGCGTCGATGTTGCGCGGGTTGGCCAGATCGACGGTGATGTGCTCGGTGACCGCCGCCGAGGGAGTGTTCCGATCGAAGGAATACACCAACGCTCCCGCATCCAGGAGCTTGCGTGCAGTCGCATCGCCGATTCCGGAGGCGGCGCCGGTGACAACGTAACGCTTTCCAGCGAATTCAGACATGTGGCAGAGCTCCTAGTCGAGGGTGTAGGGCAGGGATTTCACGGCGTGCACGAAGTTGCCCGTCAGGTACTCGGGCTCGCCGACCCGCAGGTTGGGCACACGGAAGATCAGTTCCCGGAACATCGCCGTCAGCTGCATTTTCGCCAGGAACGCACCCATGCAGAAGTGGGGTCCGCCACCGCCGAAGCCGATGTGCGGATTGGGTTTACGCAGGATATCGAAGGTGTAGGGATGTTCGATCACGCGCTCGTCACGGTTTCCGGACGAGTACATCATGACCACCCAGTCGCCTTCACGCAGCTGCTGTCCGTGCAACTCGGTGTCCCGGGTGACCGTGCGACGGAACGTCATGACTGGGCTGGCCCAACGGACGAACTCCTCCACGGCCAGGGCGATGCGCCCGTCGAAATCCTCCGCCAACAGCGCCCGTTGCTCCGGGAACTGCTGCAGCGCCATGGTGGCGAACGTGATGGTGTTGCGGGTCGTGTCGTTGCCTGCCACGGAGAGGAGCACGAAGAAGGCGCCGAGTTCGTCGTCGGTCAGGCTGCGACCGTCTATCTCGGCTTGCACCAACTTGGACATCAGATCGTCGGTGGGCGCCTCGCGGCGCTGCTCGGCCAATTCCAGCCCGATGGTGAGCAGGCCCACCAGGGATTCGGTGACGACCACTCCGGGCTCTCTGCCCGCCGCCACGTCGGCATCCGCCCAGGACACCATGCCGTCGGCGTAATGCGCCGCCTCATCGCGCTTTTCGGGCGGCAGACCGACCATTTCGTAGATCGTCCACATGGGCAGCCGCTTCGAAACCTGCTCGACGAAGTCACCGCTGGTGGTCTTCAACAGGTCGTCGACGATCTGGACAGCCTGGGCCGTCACCTGGTCCTGGATCTTGGCGACCTGACGCGGGGTGAACACCGAGCTGATCAGCCGGCGCAGGCTGGAGTGCCGCTCACCGTCCATGCCGAGGAAGGACTCGGCGGCATCGAGCAGATCCAGTGGGATGGCCTCGATCTGGACGCCCTGCGCCGAGGAGAAGATCTCGGGATTCTTGCTCACGTAAGCGATGTCCTCGGCGCGGGTGATCGCCCAGATTCCATCGACCGGCGCCGGCATGACGGTGCCCTCGATCGGCGGATGCCAACTCACCGGGCGTTCATCGCGAAGGATCTTGAAGGATTTCTCGCGTTCGTCTGCGGTCTGCGCCCAAAAACTGGTCGGCGAGATGCTCACCGGGTCGTACGGCGGGCGTGCGGTCTGGGCCTGTACTGCAGTCATTTTGAGACCTCCAGATATCTGTTGATGAGAAGTCGTTTGGCCAGCTTCCCCGTGGGCGTACGTGGAAGCTCGTCGGCGAAGTCCACCGAGCGCGGCGCCTTGTAGTGCGCAATCCGTTGGCGCACATAATCGATGATCTCCTGCTCGAGCTCGTCCGAGCCGGTGATCCCATCGCGCAGTTGCACGACGGCCTTGACCTGTTCCCCCATCTCCGGATGCGGCAGACCGATCACCGCCACGTCGGCGATGCACGGGTGCAGCGCCAGCAGGTTCTCGATCTCCTGCGGGTAGATGTTGACTCCGCCGGAGATGATCATGAACGCCTTGCGGTCGGTCAGGAACAGATATCCGTCTTCGTCGACGTAGCCAACGTCCCCGACGGTGGACCAGTTGCTGTGCTGCGGGTGCCGGGACTCGGCCGTCTTGGCGGGATCGTTGTGGTACTCGAACGGAGTGACGTCGCGCTCGAAGTACACCGTGCCGATCTCGCCGTTCGGCAGCTCCGTGCCGTCGTCATCGCAGATGTGCAGGACGCCCAGTGCTGCCCGGCCGACCGAGCCGCGCTTCTGATGCCATTCCGGTGTCGTGATGACCGTCGTGCCGTGCTGTTCGGTGGCGCCGTAGTACTCCACGAGAACGGGACCCCACCAGGCGATCATCGCGTCCTTGACGTCGGGCGGACAGGGTGCCGCGGCGTGCACAGCCAACCGCAGCGAGGACACGTCGTACCGCTCGCGTTCTTCGGGGGGCAGCTGCAGCATCCTGATGAACATCGTCGGCACCATCTGGGTGACCGTCACGCGATACTTCTCGATCGCCGCCAGCGCTTCGGTGGGGTCGAAACGCTCCATCAGGACGACGGTGGCACCGAGGGCCAGAACGCCGCCGCACCACTTCAACGGCGCCGTGTGATAGATCGGCGCAGGGGATAGATATACGTCGTCGGGCGTTATCCCGAACGCATGCTCCAACATGCCGATGAGCGGGTCGCCGGGCTGATCGACCTCGATGTCCAACAGCCGCGGCTTGATCCCCTTGGGCCGTCCCGTCGTTCCCGACGAGTACAGCATCTCGGCCCCTCGGGGCTGCCCCGGTAGCGCCGGCCAGTCGCGGTCCAGCAGCTCCGCGTAGCGTTCATGGCCGACGACGGGTCCGCCGAATGCGTACCGCTTGCGCACCGACGGCGTGAGCGGAACCAGTTCGGTGGCGAGGTGGCAGATCCCGGCCGAGGCGAACAACACCTGGGCGCCGCTGTCGTTGACGATGTACGCGGCCTCCTCGGGTGCAAGGTGCCAGTTCACCGCCGTGATGTAGAGCCCCGACCGGATTGCCGCCCAGTAGATCTCGAGGGCGGCCGCGGAATTGTCCGAGAGCAGCGCGATCACGTCTCCGCGGCGCAGGCCGATGTCGTACAGGGCCGATGCCACCGCCGCGGAGCGGTGCTCGAGTTCGGCGTAGGTGGTGACCGCACCGGAACCGGCCATGACGATCGCCGGGTGATCGGGCCTGGAGGACGCGTGCGTGCCTGGGAACATTGGGTCAGACCAGCAGGTCGTCGCGACCGTCGTTCTTGAGCCGATCGATATACACGGGATAAAGCTTCTTGCCCAACGGTGCGAGCTTCAAAAGGCTGGCCATGTCTCCCTCGACCTTGATCTTCCGCTTCGCCATCGCCAGCGGCAGGTTGACCTTGCCCTGCCAGTAGGCGTTGCCGGTGTCTGCGGTCATGGACATGGTCGCCGTCGGCGCCGCTCCTCCGTCCAGGCCCTCCCGGACGCTGCGGTTGGCCATATCGATGACCACCACGGCCTCCGGATCGGTGAAGTCGAACGCGATGACCAGCCCGGTGTCGACCAGCTTGGGCCCGATCTCGGCGTCCTTGAACGCCGTCTCGAAAATCCCGCCGATATACCGCGTGACCTCAGAAGAATTGGTGAACCCCATCGTTCTCCTTAATTTATTCTATATTCAAAACCGGATATGAGTATGGTCACACCCCCGGTCCCATAAGTCAACTTACGACAGTCGACGAATCGGTTTCTCATCGGAGGATCAAGACGATGCAGACCACGCCGACGACGACGAACCACGCCTGGACCCACCGTTGCGGGGGCGTACTCCTGAGCTCCATGAAGTCCATGGCGACGAGCGCCGCCTTGCCGAAGGCGATCACCGCGGCGCAGGCGGCCGCGACGCGCGGGCTGAGCACCTCGTGAACCGATCCCGATGTGAAGACCAGCGCGACGAAGGTGAGCACCACGAGTACGGCATAGACGACGTTGACCCGTCGGCGCGCTGCGATCATGCGTGACTCCCGATGTAGACGAACGAGAAGATGAGAATCCAGAGCAGATCGACCATGTGCCAGTAGCCGCCGGCGCTCTCGGCGAACCGCGGAGTGACCGGTCGCCCCGCCCGCTCGGCGCGCCACCAGGTCGTCAGGAGGACGCTGCCGATCGCCACATGCATCAGGTGCAGGCCGGTCAGCACGAAGTAGTACATGAAGAAGGTCGACGACGTAAGTGTGTGGCCGGCACCGATCTCGATCGCATATTCGAAGCACTTCACGACGACGAACGCCGTCGCGAGCGTAAGTGCCCACCCAATCAACGCGCGCGCGTCGATGCTCGCGCGATGATTCTGTACAGCGCGCACGACGAGCCACGAGGACGTCAGCAGTATCAGCGCATTGACGAGGCCCAGCCAAATAACGAGATGCTCGGCGTCGGAGTTGAATTCGCTGCGGTGGCTGCCGAACTGCCAGAGATAGGCGACGAAGAAGAACACGAACACCGTCATGTCGGCGAAGATGAACCCCCAGAACGGGGTGTCACTGGCCAGGCGGTGCTGCCGCGGCTGTGCCGCCCGATCGGCATATGTGGTCATACGGTAAGCCCCACATCTTCGACGGCGGGTTCCTCGACAGTGTCGTCCTCCACAGCGTTGTCCGCGATCGCGCGGTACCGCACCAACAGACCCATGGCCAGCAGGAAGACCGAATAGGTCGTGAGCGCCAGCCAGAAGATCAGCACCCCGTTCCACGTGAAAGGTCCACGGTGAAAGACGAGCGCGAGAACGTCGAACGTGAAGGTGAAGCCGATCCAGCAGTTGAGGTATCCGAGCCATCGAGGAAACGGTGAGCGAGGGTCGCGAAATGCCGAAGCGGCGATCGCGAGGTTCTGGATGATGAACGGCATGACGGGTGGGATGAACAACAGCCACGCCAGATCATTGAGCAGGACAGTCAACTCGGGATCCCGGGTTGGCCGGAACGCGGCGACCGCCATGATCAGCATCGGCACCAACAGCATCACCGCGGTAACCGACCCGGAGACCAACTGCACCAACGACAGCAGCCGCGCTTCCCGTGAGCCGGTGAGCATCAGGTGCGAGATCGCGCCCACCAGCGGTGTGACCAGAGAGATGCCGATGGTGGCGACCGCGAATCCGATGGAGACGTGCGTACCGGCACCGTAGAAGGCGACCACTTCGTCAGCAGAGTTCGACGGTCCCAGCGGGAACGGCAGGACACGCGCGATCAGCCAGCCGACCAACGTCACGAGGAGGGTGAGCGGGCCGCACCACCCGCACACCAGAAGCACGCTGCTGCGAGTCATGGGTGCACCGCTACGGGCTGATATGCCGCAACGATCTTGTCCACCACAAGCTTTGCGGTCTCGGCACACGCGGTGGTGCCGCCATTGGCGTATTCCTTGACCCCGTCGCCGACGTTCCACAGGCCCTCGATAGGGGTGTCGTGGGGCAGATCGAATCCGGCGACCGCGCGCTGCGGAGGCCAGCCGTCCCGGGTCACGGCGACGTTGAGAATGCGGGTCCGTTCGTCGAAGTTGTCGATGTTGTCGCGCAGGTCCTGCAACAGGATCTCCGTCTCGGCTTCCTCATCGAAGTCGCCGAGCGGGTTGTCGGGAACCGACGTTCCGACGTAGAGGTTCCAGCCCTTCGGGGCCATCTCCGGGCACAGGTCGGTGAAGTTCGCGATGTAGGCCAGGCGGCGGGATTTGGAAAAGCTCAGCATGCCTGGAACTTCCACCAGTCGCTCCCGGCTGGCGAAGTTGACCGAAATCATCGAGGTGGGCCGGTCGCCGCGCTTCACCAGCTCCTGGTAGTCGGCGGGCAGGTCCTCGGCGCCCAGCAGCGTCACGGTGGAGGAGGGGCCGACATCGCTGACCACCACCGAGGCGTTCACCTGGACCGTTTGTCCGTCACGCAGCACCTCCACGCCGGTGACCTTCCCGCCGTCCGTGAGGATCCGGGTGGCCGGCGTGGAGAGCCAGATGGTGCCGCCGTGCCGCTCGAATGCCGCCGCCAGCGATTTCCACAGCCCGATGGTGCCTTCCGGGTGGAAGCCGAAGCGCTTGAATGCGCTCTTGCGAGTGAAGTACGTCAGGAAGACCCGCGCGGGCAGGTCCTCGGACCCGACGGCGAAGATCGAGGCGCACATGTTGCGGAAGATCCCGTGCACGCCTTCGTTTTTCGTGTACTTCCGCACCCAGTCGGCGGTCGACAGCTCGTCCTCGGGTAGGCCGGAGTCGTTGCGGGCCGCGCC
>JBIQHU010000073.1:0-27603 GCA_044508395.1 Mycobacterium sp.
GACCCGGTCAAGGACGCCGACGAGGTCGTCGCCTTCGCCAAGGAGTACGGCGTGCCCGTGGCCATCAAGGCGGCGTTCGGCGGTGGCGGTCGTGGCATGAAGGTGGCCCGCACGATCGAGGAGATCCCCGAGCTTTTCGATTCGGCCACCCGCGAGGCAGTCGCCGCGTTCGGTCGCGGCGAGTGCTTCGTCGAGCGCTACCTGGACAAGCCCCGCCACGTGGAGGCCCAGGTGATCGCCGATCAGCACGGCAACGTCGTCGTGGCGGGCACCCGCGACTGCTCGCTGCAGCGCCGCTTCCAGAAGCTCGTCGAGGAGGCGCCCGCGCCGTTCCTGACCGACGCGCAGCGCAAGGAGATCCACGAGTCCGCCAAGCGCATCTGCAAGGAGGCCGGCTACTACGGCGCCGGCACCGTCGAGTACCTGGTCGGCCAGGATGGTCTGATCTCGTTCCTCGAGGTCAACACTCGCCTGCAGGTCGAACACCCGGTCACCGAGGAGACCGCGGGCATCGACCTGGTGCTGCAGCAGTTCAAGATCGCCAACGGCGAGGCCCTCGACATCACCGAGGATCCCACCCCGCGCGGTCACTCGTTCGAGTTCCGCATCAACGGCGAAGACGCCGGCCGCGGCTTCCTGCCGGCCCCCGGCCCGGTCACCAAGTTCGTCGCCCCCACCGGCCCGGGCGTGCGCATGGACTCCGGCGTGGAGACCGGCTCGGTGATCGGCGGCCAGTTCGACTCGATGCTGGCCAAGCTGATCGTCAGCGGCGCCACCCGCGAAGAGGCGCTGGCCCGTTCGCGGCGCGCGCTGGCCGAGTTCACCGTCGAAGGCCTGGCCACCGTCATCCCGTTCCACCGCGCGGTGGTGTCAGACCCGGCGTTCATCGGCGACGGTGAGAAGTTCGACGTGCACACCCGCTGGATCGAGACCGAGTGGAACAACACCATCGAGCCGTTCACCGGCGGCGATCCCATCGAAGAGGAAGACACCATCCCGCGGCAGTCGGTTGTCGTCGAGGTCGGCGGACGTCGCCTCGAGGTGTCGCTGCCCGGCGATCTCGCATTGGGCGGTGGTGCTGCGGCACCTGCGGGCGGCGGCGTCGTGCGCAAGAAGCCCAAGCCCCGCAAGCGCGGTTCACACGGCGGTGCGGCAGCATCCGGTGACGCCGTCACGGCGCCGATGCAGGGCACCGTCGTGAAGGTCGCCGTCGAGGAGGGTCAGGAAGTCTCCGCAGGCGACCTGATCGTGGTCCTCGAGGCGATGAAGATGGAGAACCCCGTCACGGCGCACAAGGAAGGCACCGTCACCGGTCTCGCAGTCGAGTCGGGTGCGGCCGTCACTCAGGGCACGGTGCTCGCCGAAATCAAGTGATTTGTGTGCGCTGACGATCGCTCGTCAGCGCACACAAACGCACACAAATTGCCGTCAGTCGACCGTCACGAGACTGTTGCGCTGCAGCGGCGTGCCGAAGTAGGTGGCCTCGGCGTCGACGACCACTGTCGTCGTGTCGTCGCCTTGCCGGGCCAGTGACTCGCGCGCCATCTGTTCGAACGAAATCTTCTCGGGCCCACCGATATTCACGACGCCGTTGCGCGGCGCCGAGGTGGCGGCGACCGCGACCTCGGAGGCGACGCGGTCCGCCGCGATCGGCTGGATCAGCGCGTCCGGGACACGTACCTCGTCGCCGACCGTCAGCGATCCGGTGATGGCGTCGGTGAACTCGGCGAACTGCGTCGCGCGCACGATGGTGTACGGCAGGCCGGATTCGGTGAGCAACTTCTCCTGAGCGACCTTGGCGCGCATATAGCCGCTGTGCGGCAGATTATCCGCACCGACGATCGACAGTACGACATAGTGGCCGACGTCTGCTTTCTTTGCGGCAGCAACGATATTTGTGGTCGCCGTGGTGAAGAAATCCAACACCGGCCCGTCCTCGAACGACGGGGAATTGGTGACGTCGACGAGCGCGGCAGCGGCCGCCAGCGACTCACCCAGCCCCTCACCGGTGAGTACGTCGACCCCGGAACCGCGGGCCGCGGCGACCACTTCGTGTCCGTCGGCCGCCAACAGTCCGACTACCTTGGTGCCGATCAGCCCACTGGCACCGATCACTGTGATCTTCATAGGCCATGCCTACCATCGAAGTGTGCAGCCCGTGGAGATTAATGCAGGTACCTGGTATCTGCGCGCACCGCGGGACGACGAGCTGATCGACGACCGCCCAGCATTAGCCGCGATGGGCGAGGCCGACCCCGACTACATCGCACGCTGCACCGCGCAATGGGCGACCGACACCGGTTACACGTGGGCCGTCTGTGAACCGACCACCGGCGAGATGCTCGCCGAGGTGCGGGTCGACCCGCGCGCCGCCACGTTGAGCACCAGGGCGCGGGAGGGCCACGACGACGCCGCGGAGATCGCCGAGCAATCCGTTCGCCGCTTCGCGTCGGCGATGCTCGGGCTGACGATCACCTGACCCGATCGGTATCGACGTCGATGTCGCGGCCGCTCGCCAAATCGGCGCATTCCACCTCGACGACGTCGCGGCGCGCGGCGAGGAAGCGCCGGGCGCCCTCGTCGCCATGCAGGCCGTCCAGCAACTCCGCCCAGTACCTATGCGCAACGACGACCGGGTGTCCGGGCACGCCGCCATATACCGCCCTCGCCAGCCCCGAGGACGACGACCGCGCGGCAGCCAGCACCCGCATCACCACGCCGGCCCCCACATCGGGAGTGTCGACGGTGTGCAACACCGCGAAGTCGGCATCGGCCGCGGACAGGCCCGCCCGTAATGAGGCGGATAACCCGTCTGACCAGTCGGTTGCGACGACGGCACGGGCGGGCGCAGGTACATCCACGATCGCGGCGCCCAACACCACGATCACGTCGTCACAACCGCCCCGGTGCAGCGCGGCGACCGCGGATGTCAGCCATTCACCTTGCGCAGCAAGCACTTTCGGCATACCAAACCGCGTGCCTGCCCCAGCGGCGAGCAACACACCGGCCGTCTTTGGTGCCATGTCATCAGTTTGATGCCCGCCGACGGGCGATACAACCGTTCCCAGCACTTTGACCTGCAGTTGAGCCGTTCCGATTGTTCGTGGGCGCCATAGGGCGTAGGGTTCGATACAGGTTGAGGTAACAGCCAGCTGCAAACGTCATCGACGTGCAGGGCGGATAGCACCTCCTGCGGCGAGGCTTTCAATAGCGCAGGGCCAAATTTTTGACGTGAGCCACAGTACGAATCGCGTATTCACTGATGGAGTCACACATATGTCCACAACGACACATAACCGGCAGCCCGAGCCGGAAAACCCGATCGAGCACACCGACGCACATACGGCGCACTTCGCGACCCGATTGCTACCGCCGAACACCGCGGTGATCACGGCACAAGGCGAGATCGACGCGGCGAACTCACAGGACTTAATCGACTATGCGATGCAACACGGCGATCGCATCCAGAACCTGGTACTCGACTTGAGCGAGGTGGAATTCTTTGGCACTTCTGGCTTTTCGGCGTTACACACGCTGAACATCCGGTGTGCGGGAGAATCCATCAGATGGGCCTCGGTGCCCAGCCCGGCGGTGACGAGGCTGCTCGAGATCTGCGACCCCGAATCGACCCTGCCGCTCTACGGCGGCCTGGACAGCGCGCTGTCCGCGGTTCAGAAGAAACCGCGGACGTCACTCCAGCTGGTCTCGGAGACGCGCTAGCGACTTCGCCAGCAGTCGGGACACGTGCATCTGGGAGATGCCGACGCGCTCGGCGATCTGCGTCTGCGTGAGCGATTCGAAGAATCGCAGCAACAGCACCGTGCGTTCCCGCTCCGGAAGCGCTTCGAGCAACGGCCGCAACGCTTCTCGGTTCTCGATCTGATCGAGTCCCAGATCGACGTCGCCGAGGGTGTCGGCGATCGCCGGGGCATCCTCGGTGCCACTGCCGCCACTGTCGATCGACAGCGTGTTGTAGGAGCTGCCGGCCACCAAACCCTCGATGACCTCGTCTCGGTCCATGTCCAGCTCGGCGGCCAGCTCCGAGGCGGTGGGGGCGCGACCGAGCCGCTGCGACAGTTCTGCGGTCGCGGCGCCCAGCCGGAGATGAAGTTCCTTCAGCCTGCGGGGCACCTTCACCGACCAGCTGTTGTCTCGGAAGTGGCGGCGGACCTCTCCCATGATCGTCGGCACCGCGAACGAGACGAAGTCCGAACCGGCGTTCACGTCGAACCGGATCACCGCGTTGACCAGACCGACCCGCGCCACCTGGACGAGGTCGTCGCGGGATTCCCCGCGTCCGTCGAATCGGCGGGCGATGTGATCGGCCAACGGCAGGCACCGCTCGACGATGCGGTCTCGCTGCCGCTGGAAGGCCGCCGTATCTTCGGGTACGCCCTCGAGTTCGCGGAACATGTCGGCGACATCCGCGTACTCAGAGTTCGATCTCGACGACGAACCCTGTGACGTCGAGGGGCTCACTGCAGCGAGCTCGCTCGCCTCGTCGTCATGGAAATCCCAAACACCTGTCCTTCCTCAGGACCATGCCCGTCTTGGAAGGTGCGCACGTCGTCGGTCAGCGAGCTCAGCACATGCCAGCTGAAGCTGCCGGGGGCCAGAATGTCGGGACTCTTACATGTCGCCGACGCGTGGATGACAACAGCGTCGTCCTGCGGGTCGACGACCAGCAACAGCGTCGCGTCCGGAACAGCACACCGAATGAGCCGTGTGCACGCTTCGTCGACGGCCAGCCGTAAATCGGCGACGGAGTCGAAGTCCAGATCCTCGTACGTGGCCACGGCGGCGACGAGTGTTCGAAGCACCGCAAGGTTTTCCAGTGTGGCGGCCACTCGGAGTTCGACCGACCCAGCCTTCCGTTGGTGCCCGTTATTTGACTTAGCAACGTCGGCCATTTGACCTCCCGGCAATGTTGAAGCGAGGTTACCCCAGGTCGAGTCCCAGCTATTCATGGACACATCCGGAGCCAGCCAAGGCCGACGTGTGCCAAACAGCGGGGCCGGGTATTCCCCGGTCATGGAGCGGGTGGAGTCGCACGGCCGGCCCGGCGACGCGGACCCGGGTGGCACCCGAGGTCTGCGCCGGATCATCGTCACGGCCGGGCTCGTGCTGGTTGGCCTGATCTTGATCGTGGTAGCGATATACGCCGGGGCGTTCATCATCCTGGCGCCGATGATGCAGTGACGCCGAAGGTGGGGCTATCCGTGTTGGTTCGTGAGTCGGCATGGTCTGACATCCATACCCTCACCTGGTCACGTGCCAAACATGCGGCTTCGACGTAGCCAGGTGCGCGGCCCCGGACTCCGTCGGGTGCGCAGGGGCCGCGGATTCTCGTACCACTACCCCGACGGTTCGCCGATCACCGACGAGGAGACGCTTGGCCGCATCAAGGACCTCGTGATCCCGCCGGCCTGGAAGAAGGTCTGGATCTGCTCCTATCCCAATGGCCACATCCAGGCGGTCGGGACTGACGCCGCCGGCCGCAGGCAGTACCTCTACCACCAGAAATGGCAGGAGGAGCGCAATGAAGAGAAGTTCGACCGGGCGCTGCACATGTCCGCCGCGCTCCCCGAGATGCGTCAGCAGATCGCCTCGGACCTGCGTGGCCGCGGGCTCAACCGCGACCGCGTGATCGCGCTGGCACTGCAGCTGCTCGATCTCGGGTACTTCCGATCGGGGTCAGAACAGTACGCCGAGGAGAACAACTCGTTCGGCCTCGCGACACTGCTGTGCGAACACGTGACGCTTTCGCACGACGCCGTCGAGTTCGACTATCCGGCCAAGAGCGGGGTGCGCCGCACCCTGAAAATCGAGGATCCCGAGGTGGTGCGATCGGTGCGCGCGCTGATGCGCAGACCCGACCGCACCGAGCGGTTGCTGGTGTGCCGCAACGGTTCCGGCTGGACCGAACTTCACGCCGACGATCTCAATGGTCGCTTCAAGGAGCTCGTCGGCGACGAGTACACGGTCAAGGATCTGCGCACCTGGCATGGCACGGTCCTGGCGGCGGCGGCATTCGTCGACGCCGATCCTCCGGCGAACAAATCGGTGGTCAAGCGTGTGGAGTCGGCTGTCATGAAGGAGGTCGCCGACGAACTCGGCAATACCCCCGCGGTGGCCCGTGGGTCCTACGTCGACCCCCGCGTTGTGGAGGCATACCAGTCCGGTCTCACCATCGCAGCCGCCGCCCGGCGTGCCGCGAAAATCAGAGCGGTGGACAAGCGTCAGGCGATTCTGGACAGCGGCACCGCCCAGTTGATCCGCAAGGCCGCGAAGAGCTAGAACTCGGGCCTCAAGGTCCTGTTGAATCCGTCCAGCGCCAAACCGTTTTCGGGTCTGCCTCCGGGGTATCCTCGGTCATCATGCGCGAAAGCACAGACCTTCCCGACGACGTCCCCCCGGCCGATGCCGCCGAGCAACTGCGTCCGGTCCGTGAACCGGACCTGGACGACGAGGCATCCGCGGAGCCGCCGACCGAACCGCCGCTGGAGGTCACCCCTGCCGACTGGCAGGAGCAGCTGGAGGTGGTCGAGGTCGACCCCGACGAGTTCTCGCCCTACGAGGGATAGCCCTCCACGTCAGCCCTGGGGCGTTTAGCACCGGCCCCCTCGGGTACCCACCGGTTGCGGGGGATTTCCCCGCGGCCCCCGCTGGAGGAAAGTGGGCACGGCCAATCCACTGCGAATAGCGGAAAGGCAACTATGACCGAGAAGAACAGTGGTCCTGAAGAAGGCATCAAAGGCGCCGTGGAAGACGTCAAAGGCAAGGCCAAGGAAGCGGTTGGCACCGTGACCGGGCGCGACGACATGGTCCGCGAGGGCAAGGCCCAGCAGGACAAGGCCGATGCGCAGCAGGATGCGGCGCAGAAGGAAGCCGAGGCCGAAGCGGCTCGCGGTGGCGCCAAAGCTGCTGAGAAGCGCCAAGAGGCCGAGCAGCGGTAGTAACACCTAAAGCGGAAGGGCCCAGCCGATTAGTTCGGCTGGGCCCTTCTCGTGTTCTTCTCTAACTGCTGGGCCGCTGCCGCAACGCATCGGGATGCTCTGCGTACCAACGGTCTTCGATCCGCCGCACTCGCAGGTGCTCGATCAGCAGCCAGCCACCGCCGACGATGAACCCCGCAACGGCGAGGAACGCCAGCGTCAGGCCGACGTCCTGGTGACGCGTGGCGAACGCCGCCAAGCACGACACGAACAGCACAAGGGCCACCCCGATCACGATGAGCCCCGGCATGATCTTGTTGTCCTTCATCGACTCCCCGGCGTGCGGTCGCGTTGTTCTGGCGTGGTCGACGGGATCCTTCGGGCCTTTCATCGGTACTCCTCTCTCGACGTACCCTGAAGTCGCCCTGCTCGGGCTGATATCAACGGTAGGCCTACCCGACGGCGTTGTGCCAGACCCGACATCATCGGTAGCGCGGGTATTGCTGTTCGCGCAGCACACTCGTTGAGCCCCTGGAAGCAGTCGGCGACCACCTTGTGCGCCCCGTCCTCGTTACCGACGACCGCCACCAGCGCAAACGGCCGTCAGCGACGACTGCGGCGCGGTCATCCTCCGACCAACGCGGGACCGGCGATGGGTGTCATGCTCATGCTCACTACGAGCAGCATCATCGTCAGCAGAAACCAGCCGACGCCCTGCCAAGCCCACCAGGTCTCACCCCTGCGCCAGGTCTGGTAGGTCCGGAAGAAGGCACGCAGTCCGCCGATCAACAGGATGACCGGCGCGCCGAGCGCCAACATTGTGCGTTGGGGTGCCCCGCACGCCACGGTGTCGGCCGTCGCGCCGCTGCAGGTACTCACCCACACCATGGCGGTAACCAGGAACGCGACCCCCACGACAGCGACGATCGCCCCGAACCGCACGGCATCGCGGATTCCTGCGTCGTCTTGTTGCACACGGCCAGGACTCTGATACACGGACGAACTCTCCCGTATTCGGTGGTGAAGCCATTGGGTGGCGAAGACGTGGCAGAGAATTCCCGGCGCCCGGAGCGGATAAACTTCAGGATGCGACGCGGTTGTGCGCGGTGAGCAGCAGCCGGTCGTACGCGCTGCGGGGCGGTAGCTCGTCGTCGTAGCGCAGCTCAAGGAAATCCCTGACAATCTGCTCGGCGAGCGTCCGCAACTTCGTGTTGGTTTCCTGCGAACGCCACCTGAGCAGTTCGAACGCGGAGTCGGCGCTGATCCGGTAGATGACCATCAGCATGCCCTTCGCCTGCTCGATCGCTGCCCGCGCCTCGGCGATCTCCGCGACCGCCTCGGTGACGCTCTGGTCGTGGCGTTGCTGGACCGATGGCGTCACGTCGACGTAAAAGCCGTGGGTGCCGATCACCGCCCCCGTGTCGTCGAACAACTGGTCGCCCACCACGACGACGTGGTGCACCTCGCCGTGGGTGTCGACGATGCGGTGCCTGGTGGAGAACGCGCCCGACGTACGGCGGATCTCGTCGAGTGTGGCGGCCACCTGCCCGTAGTCGTCGGGGTGCTTGTGCGATAGCACAAGCTCAGTGGTGGGCACGACATCGCCCTCGTAACCGTGCATCCGCTGCACTTGGGGTGACCACTCCCAACGCTCATCGGCGAAGTAGTACTTGAACGACCCGACGCGCTCGGTATCCCCGCCACCGGGGACATGCTCGATGGGCGGGTGCCCTTCCCCTCCGGCCGCCTCGTCGGTCATAACTGCAGATTAACCTCATTACCTGCGACGGAGCATTGCAGCTGGGACGAAATTTCGCTTATCGGACAGCTGGCCAGCCCACCCACCGCCCCAGCGGCGAGGCACGTCGGGAATGTCGGTGCGCGCCCTTACGATTCGCCGCGTGGTGCTGAAGTGGCTGTTGCTCGCCGGGGTCGCGGTCGGCTTGTCGACGTGGGCGCTGGGGGCCTCACCCTTGTGGAGCCTTGCCGCCGCCGTCGTCGCGCCGATGATCCTGGCGGCGGCGCCGCGCTTCGTCCGCGGGGCGCTCGTCGGCATGGGAACTCCGCACCCGCGCGAGGACGCGGCCGCCGTGTTGACCGGCACCGAGTTCGAGGATTACGTCGCGCGGATCGCCCGATCGGCCGGTGCGCCGGTCATCATGACGCCGCTCAGCGGTGACTGGGGCGTCGACATCATCGTCGGCAAGCGGCCGAATCGTCTTGCCATTCAATGCAAACGCCAGGCGCGCCCCGTCGGCGCGAGTGCGGTGCAGGAGGTGGTCGCCGGTGCACCGATGCAGGATTGCGTCAGGACCATGGTCGTCACCAACCACGAATTCACCCCTGCTGCACGAAAACTCGCGGAACTGCACGGCTGCGAACTGGTGAGCGGAGCGGAGCTCCGTCGCCTCCGCGCGACGATCCGGCGGCTGACCGAACCCTCGACACCGACCGAGGTCTAGCGCAGCGCGTCACGCACGGCATCGACCGCAGCGTCGATCTCCTCCCGCGACACCGTCAGCGCCGGCCGGAACCGCACGCTGTCGGCACCGCTACCAAGCATGATCACCCCTCGATCCCACAACTTGGCGAGCAGCTCGTCGCGCTGCGCAGCAGACGGCAGACTGAATGCGCACATCAGCCCACGACCTCGCACGTCGAGCACCTGGCCGGGGAACTCCTCCGCGAGCTGGGCGAGCCGGTCGAGAAGGTATCGGCCCGTCCCGGCCGCGCGTGCTATCAGGTTGTCCGATTCGATGATTTCCAGAATGCGCCGTGAGCGCACCATGTCGGCCAGGTTGCCGCCCCACGTCGAGTTGATCCGGGAGCTGACGGTGAAGACGTTGTCGGACACCTCGTCGACGCGCCGTCCGGCCATGACGCCGCACACCTGAGTCTTCTTACCGAACGCGACCACGTCGGGAGTGACTCCCAATTGCCGGTAGGCCCAAGGGGTTCCGGTCATACCGCAGCCGGTCTGGACCTCGTCGATGATCAGCAGCGCGTCGAACTCGTCGCACAATGCCCGCATCGCCGCGAAGAACTGCGGCCGGAAGTGGCGGTCGCCGCCCTCGCCCTGGATGGGCTCGGCGATGAAGCAGGCGATGTCGTTCGGGTTGCCTTCGAATGCCGCGCGCGCCTGGCGAAGCGACTCCGCCTCCACCGCGTCCATGTCGGCCCCTGGCCGCAGGTACGGGGCATCGATGCGGGGCCAGTCGAACTTCGGGAAACGCGCGACCTTGTTGGGGTCGGTATTGGTCAGCGAGAGCGTGTAGCCGCTGCGGCCGTGGAAGGCGCCACGCAGGTGCAGCACCTTGGTACCGAGCGCGGGGTCGATTCCGCGCGCCTCGTTGTGCCTGCTCTTCCAGTCGAACGCCACCTTCAGCGCGTTTTCGACGGCTAACGCTCCGCCGTCGACGAAGAAGAGGTGAGGTAGTGCCGGGTCGCCGAGTACACGCGCGAACGTGGCGACAAAACGCGCCATCGGCACGGTGTAGACGTCGGAGTTGCTCGGCTTGTTGACCGCGGCCTGCGCGAGTTCGGCGCGGAAATCCTCGTCGTCCGCCAACGCCGGATGGTTCATTCCCAGCGCCGACGACGCGAAGAAGGTGAACATGTCGAGATACCGCTTGCCGGTCCGGGCGTCGACGAGATACGAGCCGCGCGAGCGCTCGATATCGAGGACGAGGTCCAGGCCGTCGGCCAGGATGCTTCGGGAAAGCACGTCGCGGACGTCATGCGGGCCGACCGGCGAGGCCACGGCGGCAGCGCGGGCAGAGTGCGACAGGACAGCGGTCATGACCCGATTTTAACAGAAGAATTACGGCCCTCCGACCATCTGACCGTAACTGTTACGGCACAGAGTCGCGTCTATCGTAAAAAGTTTGTAAGATGATGGTGCTTCGAGTGCGTACGTTAGCCGCCGTTCGGATTCGTTGCAGCAAGTCTTCGAGCGCCCGCGCGGACTCGACGCGCACCAGCAACACGTAGCTCTCCTCGCCGGCCACCGAGTGACATGACTCAATGGCATCGATGTGCTCGAGGCGCGCGGGAGCATCATCGGGTTGAGAGGGATCGAGAGGAGTGATGGCCACGAACGCCGACAGCATGTTGCCGACGGCTTCGGGGTTGATCCTGGCCGAGTATCCGACGATCACACCCCGAGCCTCGAGGCGTCGTACCCGCGACTGCACCGCTGACACCGACAACCCCGCGACCGACGCGAGATGGGCCAGGGTGGCCCGTCCGTCGGCGACCAACTCGCGCGCCAGAACCCGGTCGATGTCGTCGAGCGGTTCGCTCATGGCCGCACTGTATCCGAGCAAGGATGATTGGCGATGAGCTTGAGCGTCCCGACTTGGCAGCTGCGTGCGCAGTTCGCAGCGGCATTGTCACGGTTGTACGCCGCCGAAGTGCCGCTCTACTCCACGCTGCTCGAGGTCAGCGCGGAAGTGAACCGCGAACTGGGCGCGACCGAGCGGGTGACCGTAGAGCGTCATGGCGCGATCCGGGTCGGCAGCCCGCGCGAACTCGCGGACGTGGCAGAGTTGTTCGCGGCGTTCGGCATGTATACGGTCGGCTTCTACGATCTGCGCGACGCCGAATCGCCCGTTCCGGTGGTGTCGACGGCATTCCGGCCGATCGATGCAGACGAGTTGGAGCGCAACCCGTTTCGGGTGTTCACATCCATGCTGGCGACGTCCGATCAGCGATTCTTCTCCCCCGACCTGCGCGTCCGCGTCGAGCGCCGCCTGGCTGACAGGCAGCTGTTCGACCCGGCGCTGTTGGCTGAAGCGCGCCGCATCACCGCCGATGGCGGCGCCGGTCGCGAGTCCGCGCAGCGGTTCGTTGCCGGCGCCGTCGCCGCGTTCGCGTTGTCACGAGAACCGATCGACCGCGGATGGTATGACGAGCTGAGCCGTGTATCGGCGGTGGCGGCGGATATCGCCGGTGTCGCCACCACGCATATCAATCACCTGACGCCACGCGTGCTCGACATCGACGAGTTGTACAGGCGGATGTCGCAGCGTGGGGTGGCGATGATCGACGCGATCCAGGGCCCACCCAGCACCGAGGGACCGGATGTGTTGTTGCGGCAAACGTCGTTTCGGGCCCTCGCCGAGCCGCGACGCTTCCGCGATGACAACGGCGTGGTGTCGGACGGCACGCTGCGCGTGCGCTTCGGCGAGGTCGAGTCACGCGGGGTGGCGCTGACTCCCGAGGGCAGGCAACGGTACGACGCAGCGATGGGGGCGCTAGATCCGGCCGCGGCGTGGGCCGACCACTTCCCCGCCACCCACCAAGGGATGGCCGCGGCGGGGCTGGCGTACTACCACGGCGGCGATCCGTCCAAACCCGTTGTCTACGAGGACTTCTTGCCTGCCTCGGCGGCGGGAATCTTCCAATCGAATCTCGACGCCGACGCACAGACCTCCGATGGGGCCGACGAGTCGGACTACAGCATGCACTGGATGGCCGGCCAGATCGGTCATCACATTCACGATCCCTACGATCTCTACGAGAAAGCCGCGTCATCATGACCACCATGCAGAAATCACAGCTCCCCACCGCCGACGATCTGCGCGGCCGGGTCCGCGACGCACTGGCGGCGGTGGGTTCGCGAGTAGAACTGGGCGAGCCGGGCGGACACGCGCTACAGGCCAGCACCCCGATCACCGGCGACGTGCTGTTCACGATCGCCGAAACCAGCCCAGAGCAGGCCGATACCGCCATTGCCGAAGCCGCGCAGGCGTTTACGTCGTGGCGGACCACCCCGGCGCCCGTCCGCGGTGCGCTGGTGGCGCGCCTCGGTGAGCTGCTGGTCGAGCACAAGGCCGATGTCGCGACACTCGTCACGGTGGAGGCCGGCAAGATCACCTCCGAAGCCCTCGGCGAGGTGCAGGAGATGATCGACATCTGCCAGTTCGCCGTCGGCCTCTCGCGACAGCTCTACGGCAAGACCATCGCATCCGAGCGCCCCGGACACCGGCTGATGGAGACCTGGCATCCGCTCGGCGTCGTCGGGGTGATCACGGCGTTCAACTTCCCGGTGGCGGTGTGGGCCTGGAACACCGCGATCGCATTGGTGTGCGGCGACACCGTCGTCTGGAAGCCCTCGGAGCTGACCCCGTTGACGGCGCTGGCCTGTCAGGCGTTGATCGAGCGCGCAGCCGACGAGGTGGGGGCCCCGCGGGAGGTCAGCCGGCTCATCCAGGGTGGCCGTGAGATCGGTGAGCGCCTCGTCGACGATCCGCGGGTGGCGCTGCTGAGCGCGACGGGTTCGGTGCGGATGGGTCAGCAGGTCGGGCCGCGGGTGGCGGCGCGGTTCGGGAAGGTGCTGCTCGAACTCGGCGGCAACAACGCCGCCATCGTGACCCCGTCGGCCGACCTGGACCTCGCGGTGCGCGGCATCGTGTTCTCCGCGGCAGGCACGACGGGACAGCGGTGCACGACCTTGCGCCGCCTGATCGTGCACTCCTCGGTGGCCGACGAACTCGTCGGCAGGATCGTGTCCGCGTACCGGCAGCTACCGATCGGCGATCCGGCGGCCGACGGGACGCTGGTCGGCCCGTTGATCCACGAAACCGCCTACCGCGACATGGTCAAGGCGCTGGAGCAGGCCCGCGCCGACGGCGGTGAGGTGTTCGGCGGTGAACGCCACGAACTCGGAGACGAAAGCGCCTACTACGTCGCGCCCGCCGTCGTCCGCATGCCCGCACAGACCGAGGTGGTGCATACGGAGACGTTCGCACCGATTCTCTATGTGTTGACCTACGAGGACCTGGATGAAGCGATCACACTGAACAATGCGGTGCCACAGGGCCTTTCGTCGTCGATCTTCACCACGGACGTGCGTGAGGCGGAGCGCTTCATGTCCGTCGACGGCTCGGACTGCGGAATTGCCAACGTCAACATCGGCACATCGGGCGCCGAGATCGGCGGCGCCTTCGGAGGCGAGAAGCAGACCGGCGGCGGGCGCGAATCCGGCTCGGACTCATGGAAGGCATACATGCGCCGGGCCACCAACACCGTCAACTACTCGTCCGAGCTGCCGTTGGCGCAGGGCGTGCACTTCGGCTAGCGCGCTTCCTCGCCCAAGCCCGCCGAACGTGAAACCACTGCGAAATTCGGGCGCGTTTTTCGCCGTGCGTTCACGATCGGCGCGCTAAGACTCCAGCGCCTTGGCGCAGCCGTCGAGGACGGCGAGAAAGCTCCACCGCAGCAGTCGCGAACTCACTGTCTCGAACGCCTTGCCACCCGACCAGAGCGGATGGCTGTATTTGGTGACCCACTCGACGTGCGTGCCTTCGCCCTGCGGTGTGAACGTCAACGTGCCGCCCTCGTGGATGAAACCGGGGACCGAGCGCAGGATCAGGTAGGAGAAGCTGCGCGGCGGGTCGTACGCGGTGTACTCCTCCTTGAACCACATGCCGGTGCCGGTGACCACGCGCACTGCGCCTGCTTTCAGCTCCGAAGAGCCTTTCGCGAGCTTGGCGCCGAGGACGAGTGGCGCCGCCTTGAGGCTCTTCGGGTCGGCGAGCCAGTCGAAGACCCGCTCGGGTGCCGCTGCGATGGTGCGTTCGACCCGCAACTCGATCACCGCGTCAGTTTACGGCCCAATCGTGCCATGCTAACGCTGTTGGACATGTGTCAATTAGACTGTCGATATGTCTGAACCTCGCCGCCGGCTGTCGCCCGAGGATCGACGCAAAGAGCTTCTCGCACTGGGCGCGGAGGTGTTCGGGCAGCGCCCCTACGACGAGGTTCGCATCGACGAGATCGCCGAGAAGGCGGGCGTGTCCCGCGCGTTGATGTACCACTACTTCCCGGATAAGCGGGCGTTCTTCGCCGCCGTGGTCAGCGCCGAGAGCGAACGGCTCTTCGAGGCGACCAACGCCCCGCTTCAACCCGGCCTGGGTCTGTTCGAGCAGGTGCGTGAGGGCGTGCTCGCCTACCTCCGCTACTACGAGGCGAACCCCAACGTCGCCTGGGCGGCCCACGTGGGCATCGGTCGCTCCGATCCCGTGCTGCGCGGCATCGAGGACGTCGACAACGACCGTCAGGCCGAACGTATCGTCAACGGTCTCGCCGGTGACCAGCTGGACGCCAAGGTCGAACGCGACCTGCGCATGGTCGTCTACGGATGGCTGGCCTTCGTTCTCGAGATGTGCCGGCAACGGATGCTGGATCCGTCATCCGACGTCAACACCGTCGCGGACGCGTGCACGCACGCCCTGTTAGACCTGGTCAAGCAGGTGCCCGGGATCCCGGAATCGCTGGCGGAGGCCATCGCGGCCGCACGCCCCTGATATGTGTCGGTGCCCTCCGGCACGATGGCTGAATGAGCACCACCGCGCTCGCCCGCTTCAGCCCACTGACCCGTCAGTGGTTCGCGGGCACCTTCGCGGAGCCGACGCCCGCCCAGGAGCAGGCCTGGTCTGCCATCGCTGACGGCGACAACACATTGGTCATCGCCCCCACCGGGTCGGGCAAGACGCTGGCCGCGTTCCTGTGGGCCATCGACCGCCTCGCATCGTCGGAACCGCGGCCCGCAGGCGCGGGCACGCGGGTGCTCTACGTATCGCCACTGAAGGCACTGGCCGTCGACGTCGAGCGCAACCTGCGGACGCCGTTGACCGGTATCGGCCGCCTCGCCGAGCGCAACGGGACCGCCGCACCCGACATCACCGTCGGCGTGCGCTCCGGTGACACCACCCCCGCCCGTCGCCGCGAGCTCATCACCCGACCGCCGGACATCCTCATCACCACTCCGGAGTCGCTGTTCCTGATGCTCACCTCGGCGGCCCGCGAGACTCTCACCGCGGTGCAGACGGTCATCATCGACGAGGTCCATGCCGTCGCCGGCACCAAGCGCGGGGCGCACCTGGCGCTGTCGCTGGAACGGCTCGACCAGCTTCTCGACAAGCCCGCCCAGCGAATAGGGTTATCCGCGACGGTCCGCCCTCCGGAAGAGGTGGCGCGCTTCCTGTCCGGCCAGGCCCGCACCACCATCGTGTCGCCGCCCGCTGCCAAGACGTTCGACCTGTCAGTGACGGTGCCCGTTCCCGACATGGCCAACCTCGAGAACAACACCATTTGGCCCGACGTCGAGGAACGCATCGTCGATCTGATCGAGGCGCACAACAGCTCGATCGTGTTCGCCAACTCGCGGCGGCTGGCCGAGCGACTCACCTCGCGCCTCAACGAGATTCACGCCGCCCGGTCTGGGGTTGACGTGGCCATGGAGCACAACCCGAAGGTCGGCGGCGGCTTTCCCGCGCAGTTGATGGCCAGCGGGGCGTCGTACGGCGCCCCGACACTGCTGGCCCGCGCGCATCACGGATCGGTGAGCAAGGAGCAGCGCGCTCAGGTCGAGGACGACCTCAAGAGCGGCCGGCTCAAGGCCGTCGTCGCGACGTCCAGCCTGGAGCTGGGCATCGACATGGGCGCGGTCGACTTGGTGATCCAGGTCGAGGCGCCGCCATCGGTGGCCAGCGGTCTGCAGCGCATCGGTCGCGCCGGTCACCAGGTCGGCGAGATCTCCCAGGGCGTGCTGTTCCCCAAGCACCGAACGGATCTCATCGGATGTGCGGTCACCGTCAAGCGGATGCTCGCCGGTGAGATCGAGACCATGCAGGTGCCGGCGAATCCGCTTGACGTGCTGGCGCAGCACACCGTCGCGGCGTGCGCCCTCGAACCACTCGATGCCGACCGCTGGTTCGACGCGGTGCGGCGCAGTGCCCCGTTCGCGACATTGCCGCGCAGCGCCTTCGAGGCGACGCTCGACCTGTTGTCGGGCAAGTACCCGTCCACCGAGTTCGCCGAACTTCGACCGCGTTTGGTGTACGACCGCGATACGGGCACGCTGACCGCCCGCCCCGGCGCACAACGCCTCGCGGTGACCTCCGGCGGCGCCATCCCCGACCGCGGCCTGTTCACTGTCTACCTGGCTACCGACTCCGAAAAGCCCTCGCGGGTCGGCGAACTCGACGAGGAGATGGTCTACGAGTCGCGTCCCGGCGACGTCATCTCGTTGGGCGCCACCAGCTGGCGCATCACCGAGATCACCCACGATCGGGTACTGGTCATTCCCGCGCCGGGACAGCCGGCCCGGCTGCCGTTCTGGCGGGGCGACAGCGTGGGCAGGCCACCCGAACTGGGGGCGGCGGTCGGTGCGTTCACCGGTGAGCTGGCTCGGCTGGGCCGCGACGAATTCACCGAGCGTTGCCGCACAATGGGTTTCGACGAGTTCGCCTCGGACAACCTGTGGCAGCTACTCGACGAGCAGCGGCAGGCGACCGGCGTGGTGCCGACCGACACCACGTTCGTGGTCGAGCGGTTCCGCGACGAACTCGGCGACTGGCGGGTCATCCTGCACTCCCCATACGGGTTGCGGGTGCACGGACCGCTCGCCCTGGCCGTCGCCCGCCGGTTGAGAGAGCGCTACGGCATCGACGAGAAGCCCACCGCGTCCGATGACGGCATTATCGTGCGACTGCCCGACACTTGGTCTGATGCCGGAACACCGCCCCCAGGCGCCGATCTGTTCGTGTTCGACGCCGACGAGATCGAGCCCATCGTCACTGCGGAGGTCGGGGGGTCGGCACTGTTCGCCTCGCGGTTCCGCGAATGTGCCGCGCGTGCTTTGCTTCTGCCGCGTCGACATCCGGGTAAGCGCTCGCCGCTGTGGCATCAGCGTCAGCGCGCGGCACAGCTTCTCGACGTCGCCCGCAAGTACCCGGACTTCCCGATCGTGCTGGAGGCGGTGCGCGAATGCCTGCAGGACGTGTACGACGTGCCGGCGCTCACCGACCTGATGCACCGGGTCGCGCAGCGACGCCTGCGGGTGGTCGAGGTCGAGACCCCGATGCCCTCGCCGTTCGCGGCATCCCTGTTGTTCGGTTATGTGGGCGCGTTCATGTACGAGGGCGACAGCCCGCTGGCGGAGCGCCGCGCCGCAGCGCTGTCACTGGACAGCGTGCTGCTGGCCGAACTGCTCGGCCGCGTCGAGCTGCGCGAGCTGCTCGATCCGCAAGTCATCGCCACGACCACTAGCCAGCTGCAACATCTCAGCGAGGATCGCCGGGCGCGTGACGCCGAGGGCGTCGCCGATCTGTTGCGCGTGCTGGGTCCGCTGACCGAGGCGGAGATCGCCGAACGCTGCACCACCACCGACGTGGGCGGCTGGCTGGACGGGTTACTGGCCACCAAACGTGCACTGAGGGTGTCGTTCGCCGACCAGGTGTGGTGGGTGGCCATCGAGGACATCGGCCTGCTGCGCGACGGCGTCGGGGTGGCCGTGCCGGTGGGGGTGCCGACGGCGTTCACCGAATCGGTCGATGATCCGCTGGGCGAACTACTCGGCCGCTACGCCCGCACGCGTGGACCGTTCACCAGCCACGACGCCGCCGCCCGATTCGGGCTCGGCCTGCGTGTCGCCGCCGACGTGCTGGGCCGAATGGCGATCGACGGCAAGCTGATTCGCGGTGAGTTCACCACCGGAGCCGCCCCGGCGGCGACATCCAGTACAGCAGCCGATTCCACCGAATGGTGTGACGCCGACGTTTTGAAGATCCTGCGCCGCCGGTCGCTCGCCGCGCTGCGGGCGCAGGTCGAGCCGGTCAGCACCGCCGCGTACGGCCGGTTCCTGCCCGCGTGGCAACAGGTCGGGTCGACACACAACGCGGGGGTCGACGGCCTGGCCCAGGTCATCGAGCAGCTGGCGGGCGTGCCGATACCGGCGTCGGCGGTCGAGCCGTTGGTATTCGGTCAGCGTGTCCGCGATTATCAGCCCGCAATGCTCGACGAACTGCTGGCATCGGGCGAGGTCACCTGGTCGGGTGCGGGCCAGATCGGCGGCAGCGACGGGTGGATCGCGTTCCACCAGGCCGACACAGCGCCGTTGACGCTCGCGCCGCCCACCGAGATCGAGTTCACCGACACCCACCGCGCGATCATGGACACACTCGGGCGGGGCGGAGCCTATTTCTTCCGTCAGCTTGCGGACAACCCGAACGACGAGCTGAAACAGGCGCTGTGGGAACTGATCTGGGCAGGCTGGGTCACCGGTGACACCTTCGCTCCGGTGCGGGCCCTGCTGTCGGGCCCCCGCCGATCGACCGGTCGCTCGCGAGCTGGGGGCGCACCCGCGCACCGGCAGCGTCAGCGCCCGCCGCGGCTGAGCCGCTACAGCGTCGCGCACGCGCAGGCCCGCTCGTCCGACCCCACGGTCGCCGGCCGCTGGTCGGCTCTTCCGGCCGCGGAGCCGGAATCCACTGTGCGCGCACACTTCCAGGCCGAATTGCTGCTCAACCGCCACGGAGTGCTGACCAAGGGTGCCGTCGCCGCGGAAGAGGTGCCGGGCGGCTTCGCCATGCTCTACAAGGTGCTGACCGCGTTCGAGGACGCGGGCCGATGCCAGCGCGGGTACTTCGTCGAATCGCTGGGCGGCGCACAGTTCGCGGTGGCCTCGACGGTCGACCGGTTGCGGTCCTACCTCGACGGCGTCGATCCCGACCATCGCGAGTACCACGCGGTGGTGATGGCCGCCGCCGACCCGGCGAATCCCTACGGGGCGGCGCTGCCGTGGCCCACCCGCCGAATCACTGAGGACGATGCCGCCGACGTGGCACACCGCCCCGGCCGCAAGGCAGGCGCACTCGTGGCGGTCGTCGACGGCGAGTTGGTGTGGTTCGTCGAGCGCGGCGGTCGCTCGCTGCTGACCTTCACCGACGACACCGAGGCCCACATCGCGGCCGCCGCCGCGCTGGCCGATCTGGTGAGCACCGGCCGCGTACAGGGGTTCCTCATCGAGAAGGTCGACGGCGTCTCCGTGCTGGACCCGGGCACCGACGGTCAGCGGGCCGCTGTCCAGGACGCGCTTATGGGCGCGGGCTTCGCGCGCACACCTAGGGGTCTGCGACTGCGATGACGGGACGCCTACAGTTCGAGGTATGCCTCTGCGCACAGCTCTGACGGCGATGTTCGGGATCGAGCATCCGGTCGTACTGGCACCGATGGGGGGCGTCGCGGGTGGCGCGCTGGCCGCCGCCGTGTCCGAGGGCGGCGGGCTCGGTCTGATCGGAGCCGGGAGTGGCAACCAGCGTTGGCTCGAACGCGAATGCGGCATCGCGAAGGCAGCCACCAACAGGCCGTGGGGCATCGGATTCCTCACCTGGGGTGTGACTCCTGCGGTGCTCGAAGCGGCGATCGAGCAGTCTCCGTCGGCGATCATGCTTTCGTTTGGTGACCCCGTACCGTTCGCCGGCACGATCTCGGCGGCCGGCATTCCGCTGATGGCGCAGGTCTGCTCGATGGACGAGGCCAAGCGCGCGCTGGACGTCGGCGCGGACGTGGTTGTGGCGCAAGGCATGGAAGCCGGTGGCCACGGTGGTGGCCGGGCCACGCTGCCGTTCGTGCCTGCGGTTGTCGACATCGCGGGCGCGACACCCGTACTGGCGGCGGGCGGCATCGCCGACGGTCGGGGTCTCGCTGCGGCGCTGGCGCTCGGCGCCGCGGGGGCGATGTTGGGAACCCGCTTCGAAGCCACGCCCGAAGCACTTCTGGACGCCGACGAGGTCAAGGCGATCCTGGCGGCCGAAGCCAGCGACACCACTCGCGGCAGGGCCGTCGACGTCGCCGCCAACGCAGATTGGCCGGCGCAGTATCCAGCGCGCACGCTGCGCAACCGATTCATCGATGAGTGGCAGGACCGCGTCGCCGAGCTCGACGATGCGGTGCGGCAGGAGTACCGCGCCGCGGTCGAACGACGGGATTTCGACTACGTGCCGATCTGGGCGGGCGAAGCCGTCGACCTGATCGCTGAATCGGAAAGCGCAAGGCTGCTGGTTGGCCGGATCGCGGAGCAGGCGGAGCGGGCACTCGCAGTCGCGGGTGAGCATGCCTGAAGGCGACACCGTCTGGCACACCGCGGCCCGACTTCGCGAGGCGCTGGAAGGAAAGAGGCTGACGCGCTGCGATATTCGCGTCCCTAAATACGCGGCGGTCGACTTGACCGGACAGGTCGTCGACGAGGTTCTCAGCCGCGGTAAACATCTCTTCATTCGGATCGGGCAGGCCAGCATCCACTCCCATCTGAAGATGGACGGCAGCTGGAAGGTCAACCCAGTCAACAGGCCGAGTCGCGCCGGACACCGCATCCGAATCATCCTGGAAACCGCCGATGTTCAGGCGGCGGGTATCGACCTCGGCGTACTGGAGGTCCTGCCGCGCGCCGACGATATGGACGTCGTCGCGCACCTCGGCCCGGATCTACTGGGAGCAGACTGGGAGCCGCGCACCGCAGCGGCTAACCTGACCGCCGACCTGAACCGGCCGCTCGCCGAGACGCTGCTTGACCAACGCGTTCTCGCCGGTGTCGGCAACGTGTATGCCAACGAGTTGTGTTTTGTCTTCGGCCACCTGCCGACGGCGCCGGTCAAAGACGTCCGCGATCCGCTGCGCTTGGTCCAGCGAGCACGTGACATGCTGTGGCTCAACAGGTCCCGATCCAACCGCACCACCACCGGTGACACCCGGCGGGGCCAACAGGTATGGGTCTACGGCCGCGCCGACGAACCGTGCCGCCGCTGCGGCACACCAATCAAGTCCGACAACAGCGGCGACCGCATCAGCTTCTGGTGTCCGACCTGTCAGACCTAGAAAGCCCCGCGAGACTACGGTTGTTGACGGATTTCGGCCGATTTGCGTCAACAACCGTAGTTTCGGCGAGCCCTTCGGCGAGCGGCGAGCCGCTAGGGCAGCGCCAGCTTGACGATCTTGCGCACGACCGTGCCAAACTGGCGCAGCAGTGGGCCCGTGTTGTACGGGATGCCGTAGCGGCGGCAGATCTCCTGCACCTCGGGTGCGATATCGGCGTGGCGGTGTGCCGGAATGTCAGGGAACAGATGGTGCTCGATCTGGAACGACAGGTTGCCGCTCAAAATGTGAAACAGCTTGCCGCCCGTCAGATTCGCAGACCCCAGCACCTGGCGGAAGTACCATTGACCGCGCGTCTCGGCCTTGGTCTCCTCGATCGAGAACTCCTGGACGTCCTCCGGGAAGTGCCCGCAGAAGATGATCATGTACGACCAGACGTTGCGCATCAGGTTGGCGGTCATGTTGCCCGCGAACACCCACGGCGCGAAGGGTCCGGCCAGCAGCGGGAAGGCCACATAATCCTTGAGCGTCTGCCGTTTGGTCTTACGCCAGATGCCTTCCAGGATCTCGCGCTTGTCCGCGATCGAGATCTCCCCGGCGGTGATTCGCTCGGTTTCCAGTTCGTGCAAAGCCACGCCGTACTGGAACAGCACCATCAGCAGGAACGCATACACCGGATTGCCGAGGAAGTACGGACGCCACTTCTGGTCTTCGCTCATCCGCAGAATGCCGTAGCCCACATCGCGATCCATACCCACGATGTTCGTGTACGTGTGGTGCATGAAGTTGTGCGAGTGACGCCACTGGTCGGCCGGGCATGCGGTGTCCCATTCGAACGTCTTGCTCGACAGCGCCGGATCACCCGTCCAGTCGTACTGGCCGTGCATCACATTGTGGCCGATCTCCATGTTGTCGAGGATCTTCGACAACCCCAGCATCGCGGTGCCGGCGAGCCAGAACGGCGGGAAGATGCCCCCGAACAGCAGCGCTCGGCCGGCAACCTCCAAACCGCGCTGCGCCTTGATGATTCGACGGATGTAGGTGACATCGCGCTCACCGAGATCGGCGATGACCCGCTCCTTCAGCGCGTCGAGTTCACGGCCGAACGCGTCCGCCTGCTCGGGGGTCATCGTCACGGTCTTGCCCGCGACGGTCTTGCTGATGGTCTGCGGTTGTGTGCCGATAGCAGTGGTCATCTAGATGACTCCTTTTCTCGTTAGAGCGCCAGGTCGACGTCGCCGACGGGAACGGACACGCAGACCTGCACGTCCTCCTCGTCGGTTGTCGACACCGCGCCGGTGATCAGGTTGCGCACCGCACCGCGGGTCTTGCGGCGGGTGCAGCTGTGGCAGATGCCCATTCGGCATCCGCTTTCCGGATTCAGGCCTGCGGCCTCCGCCTGTTCGAGCAGGGGCCGGCCGTCGTCGACGATGTCGACGGCCGCGTCGGTGAATGCCACTCGCCCGCCGGAGGATTCGGCCGGGACGGTGAAGACCGGAGGTACGAAGCTCTCCGACTTCGCGCCGGGAAGGTGTGCACGCACCGCGTCGACGAGCGCCGGCGGCCCGCACACGTAAGTGTCCGTGCCGGGTCCGGGGTCGACCATCGCGAGATGCGAGGCGTCGAAATGTCCGGTGAGGTCGCCTCCGCCGCCGCGGGTGTAGCCGTGCAGCACCCGCACACCCACCATCGCCGACAGCTCGTCGGCATAGCAGGCCTCCTCGCGGGTGCGTGCGTAATGGACGAACGTGATCTCGCGATCGGCACCCTCCGCGCGCAGGGTGCGCAGCATCGACATCACCGGCGTGATGCCGCTGCCGCCGGAGATGAAGAGGATGGGTCGCGCAGGAGCCGCCGCGGCGGCGACATCCTGCCCAGGAGCCTCCGGCATGACGAAGTCGCCGCCGACCGAATCAAGGCCGACCACCATTCCCGGCCGGGCGTGGTGATTGAGATACGTCGAGACCAGGCCGCCGTCGTGGTGGCCGATGGTCAGCTCGATATACCGGGCCCCCTCGGCACTGGCCGGAGAGTACGGCCGGGTGCGGCGACGGCCGTTGATCTCGACAGTGAGGTTGATGTGCTGTCCGGCCGAAAAACCGGTGAACGCCTGATTCGGCTCGAGGGTGAGGGTGACGCTGCGCGGCGTCTGCCTGCGCACGGCGATCACCTTCGCGCGAGGGTCGCGGTCGGTCCATGTCGGTTCGACTAGCTCGGTGTACCGGTCGACGCCGTGCGGGCCGGTGAGTAGATCGACCAGCGGCGACCGGAGGACCTTGCCTCGCCATCCGCGTGTCAAAGTTTGGGTGAACATGTGTACACCGTGCGACGCCTACCAGACCTCCGTCAACAGATTTGCCCAGGTTGTGGTAGGTTTCACAAAGTGAACAATCGTACGCCCAGTTCACGAACGAGCCGTTCGAGCAGGTCAAGCAAGTCCCGGTCCCGCGACACCCTCTCCAGAGAGGAACGCAAGGAGACCACCAGGCGGGCGATCGTCGCCGCGGCCCTGCGCCTACTGGAGGACCGCAGCTTCGCCGCCCTGTCGCTGCGTGAAGTCACCCGTGAGGCGGGCATCGTGCCTGCGGCGTTCTACCGCCACTTCGATTCGATGGAAGCGCTGGGCCTGGTCCTCATCGACGAATCGTTCCGCGCACTTCGCGACATGCTCCGCGGAGCGCGGGCGGGCAGGCTCGATCCGAACCGGGTCATCGAGTCGTCGGTCGACATCCTGATCGAGGGCGTCAACGAACGCCGGGAGCACTGGCGTTTCATCGGCCGTGAGCGCTCCAGCGGGGTGAGTGTGCTGCGGTACGCCATCCGCACCGAGATCCGGTTGATCACGTCGGAGCTGGCGATCGACCTGGCCCGCTTTCCCGGGCTCAACACCTGGAGCGGCGAGGATCTCAACATCCTGGCCAGCCTGATCGTGAACGCGATGATCTCGATCGCAGAAGCCATCGAGGACGCCAACGACTCGGTCGCGCTCGATGAGATCAGGCGCATCGCGGTCAAGCAGCTGCGGATGATCGTGGTGGGCGTCGCGGGCTGGCGTAGCACCGTCTGACGCCGTCCGGCACCGGGCTAACGTGTCGCCCATGCCTCACCTCGAATTGACGTACCCCCGGCCCGACATCGCCGTCCTGACACTGAACCGACCGGAGAAGCTCAACGCGCTCTCCTATGACTTGGTCGAGGACTTGCACGCCACCCTCGACGGGATCCGCGACAACAACGACTGCCGGGTCGTCGTGCTCACCGGCGCGGGTCGAGGGTTCTGCTCGGGCCTTGACCTGACGGATCCGAACCCGAACAAAGCAGGTGGCGGAACCGAGTTCCCGCGCTCGGGTATGCGATGGCAGGAACGGATCGCCGACCTGACCGCCCGGATCCATCGCCTCCGGCAGCCGGTGATCGCCGCAGTCAACGGACCGGCGTACGGCGGCGGAATGGGGATCGCGCTGGCCTGCGATATCCGCATCGCATCGGAATCGGCGCGGTTCTGCACCCAGTTCATCAAGCTGGGTCTCGGCGGCTGCGACATCGGCGTGAGCTACACGCTGCCCCGCATTGTCGGGGCGGGGCCCGCCTTCGACCTGATCCTGACCGCCCGGGTGGTCGAGGCCGACGAGGCGCTCCGCATCGGCATGGTGTCGCGCGTATATCCCGATGCAACCGTGGTCGACGAGGCGATGGCGATCGCTGAAACACTATGTGGTTACGGGAAATTCGGTGTGGAGTCGACGAAACAGGTGCTGTGGGCCAACCTCGAGGCGTCGAGCCTGGAGACGGCGCTTCATCTCGAGAACCGCAGCCAGATCCTGGCCTCGACGGGCGGGGTGATGGCGGAGGCTACCGAGGCGTTCCGCCACCGTCAGCGATGATCACCGTTCCGGTCATATAGCTTCCGGCATCGGAGGCCAGAAGTAGTGCCGCGCCCACCATCTCGTCCGGTTGGGCGAGGCGTTTCATGAGCATGCTGACCGACATGCGGTCGATGGCCTCCTGCGGGTTGTTGCGCATCATGTCGGTGTCGACGGGGCCGGGTGCGATGGCGTTCACCCGGATCCCGGCCGATGCGTACTCGGCCGCCATCGAGCGGGTGAAGGACATCAGGGCCGCCTTGTTCGACGAGTAGATCGCGGTCCCCGGCGCGAAGTTAAACGCGCCGACCGAGATCATGTTGATCACCGCGGCGTGTGAACTGGCCTTCAGATGCGGCAGCGCCGCCTGCACCAGGAACACCGGTCCCCGGACATTGACCTCGTACGACTTGGTCAACGCTTCTGCGGTCATCTCGCCGACGGGCTGCGTCAGCGCATTGGCCGCGTTGTTCACCACGACGTCGATGCCGCCGAACTCCTCGACCGTCCTGTCAACCAGAACGTCGAGCGCGCCGAGGTCGCCGAGATGGGTGGGGACTCCGATGGCCCGCCCACCCAGTTCGCGCAGATGCTCGGCGGCCTGCTCGCAGGCGTCGGGCTTGCGGCTGGCGACGACCACGCGTGCCCCGGCCAGGGCGAAACCCTCGGCGAGCGAAAGCCCGATGCCGCGGGTGCCGCCCGTGACGATCACGGTGCGGTCGGTCATGTCGAAGAGACGGTCAAATGTTGTGCGGTCCACGCGATCAGTCAAACAGATCGCGACGAGCGGCTACGTACTGTGCGACGGTTTGCGCGGGTCGGCCGATGAGGCGCTCGACGTCGTCGGTGGAACGGTGGTAGCGATCCTCGCGATGCAACCGCGCCATCGTGGCGATGTGCTGCCGTACGTGCTCGGGCACATCGAAGGAGGCGAGCAGCCGTCGCTCGTCATCGGTCGAGAGGATCTCGCCCGCGATGGGTCGTCCGAGCGCTTCCGCGAACTGCGCGGCGAGACCGTCGATGTCGAGCACCTGCGGACCGGTCAGTTCGTAGACCGCGCCGATGTGGTCGGCCGGATCGCGAAGTATCGCCGCCACGACGGCGGCGACATCGGCGGCGGCGATGGGCGATGTGCGGCCCGACCCGAACGGCAGCGCTAGCACGCCGCGAGCCTTCACAGTTCTCGCGCCGAGCATCGTGAACAGCGGATTGTCCAGGAAAACCGTTGGGCGGACGTGGATCACGGGCAGTCCGGACCAATTGAGCACATGTTCGGCCAGCCAGTGCAAACGCTGATGCTTGGACTCTCCGGTACTGGTCAGGGTCATCTGCGACACCGTCATCTGCGACATATTCACGATCGCATCGAGGTGGCCGCGCTCCAGCGCCGTCGCGCACACCTCCGCGGTGGCCAGCAGGTAGTCCGCCGAGACGCTCATGTTGAAGAACATGCGGCGGACACCTGCCAGCGCATCCGCGATGTCCGCGGCGCGCGTCAGATCACCGACGACGACGTCGGCGCCCACGTCCCGGAGATGTTGCGCCCGTTGGTCATCGCGACGCACCATGGCTCGCACCTGCGCGCCGTCGCCGAGCAGCAACTCGACGACAGTGCGGCTGACGCTGCCGACCCCGCCACCGGCGCCGGTGATCAGGTACACGGGACTACCCGGGCGGGCTCACGCTAGATGCAACCGCTGACGCTGATGCGTCGGCCGACGCTGGCGCACACGTTGACATTCGGCGCCGGCGGCGGGTAGTAGGCCGGCGGCGGAGGTGGTGGCGGAGGCGGTGGCGGCGCGCCGGGCGGCGGGGGTGGCGGCGGCGCGCCCGGCGGTGGGGGTGGCGGCGGAGGCGGTGGGGCCAGTGCCTGGTTGAGATAGGAGAACGGGTCGCTGCATCCGGAGACGTCGACAAACCTGCCGCCGACGGATCCGCACACCGTGGCGTCGGCGGTCGGAGTCGTCACGTTCACCAATCCACCGGTAAACAGCACTGCCGCGGCACACAGCCATATCTTGCGCTGCCATATCTCAAGCACGTTTCGCTCCTTCGCGTGGCCACCGTCGATAGGACGGGATGCGATTGTCGCAGTTCTCACGCCAGGTGTGTCGGTATCGACACGGCGTTTCTCCAGTAGGTGAACG